>CANRKK010000025.1 GCA_947631195.1 uncultured Clostridia bacterium | reverse complement strand
ACGTTACGTTGCATCCGAGTATCTTTATTGCAATAACGCTTGATTGGGATTGCCGCACGTCAAACTTGAATGACAATACCCTCAGTCACCTATCGGTGACAGCTCCCCCTACTACGGGGAGCCAAGGGGTGTAGGCGACGCCGCTTTCCTTTATTTATTTACAATATTGGGGGGGTGGGTGGGACAAAATAAAAAAGAAAAAGCAACGTTACGTTGCATCCGAGTATCTTTATTGCAATAACGCTTGATTGGGATTGCCGCACGTCAAACTTGAATGACAATACCCTCAGTCACCTATCGGTGACAGCTCCCCCTACTACGGGGAGCCAAGGGGTGTAGGCGACGCCGCTTTCCTTTATTTATTTACAATATTGGGGGGGTGGGTGGGACAAAATAAAAAAGAAAAAGCAACGTTACGTTGCATCCGAGTATCTTTATTGCAATAACGCTTGATTGGGATTGCCGCACGTCAAACTTGAATGACAATCCCCTCAGTCACCTATCGGTGACAGCTCCCCTTGCTAAGGGGCGCCAAGGAGAGGGGAAACGGTGCCTCTCCCGCTTACTAAGGGGAGCCAAGGGGGCATTGCCCTTACGAAGTTGGAAGCGGTTAGAAGCAAGCAGAGCAAGGAAAGCGAGCACCGACGACGGGCGCGTACACAGAAGTACGTAACCGAGGAGCGCGCAAACGCACGCGAGGGCTTTGCCCGACGCTTTGGGTTGAAAGTTTTAGCTCGCCTAAAACTTTCAACCCAAACACAGCCAAGCGAAGTTTATCACCCGTTGGCGGCAGCTAAACTTTGTCGATTGTAAGATTATAGCAAAACGCTGCGCCGCCCTCATCGGCAAAGTTGATAAAGGGTTTAAGCGTTATTTCGCGCGGGGCGGCGGGGAAATCGTTTATGCCCCACCACGGCTCCACGCAGACGTATTCGCCGCCCTCGGGATTGGACCAAAAGGCAAACACGGGGCAGTTTGACCTGTACGCGTAGCGGTAGCCGTCGCGGGTGTAGGCGTAGATTGCTCCGCCCGAAAGCGAGCCCAACTGAAAGGTCTGGCACTCGCCGAAAAAAGCCTTGTTGGCGACGAACCTGTGCAGCCCCTTTATGGGCACGGCATACGCGCTGTCTATGGGATATATGAGGGGGTTTTCGATATTTTCAAACTCTATCGTCGCCTCGCCGCCGGGGGCTTTCATGCCGGGGTGGCCGCCGACGTAGAAGGGGATTTTGCCCTGTTGCGCGCGCACGAAATAGGTTATTTCCACCGTCTTGCCCGTCAGTTTGTAGGTTATGGAAAAGTCAAACGCGTAGGGATAGGTCTCCGCGGTGGTTTCGTCGGAGGAAAAGGACAAGGTCATGTGGTCCTCACCCTTGTCGGCAAGCGTAAACCTGGCATATCTTGCCACTCCGTGGGACTTGGGGGTGTACGTTTTGCCCAACGCTTCATACGGGCCGGCGTGCCCCACGATAGGGAAAATCACGACGTCGCAGCTCTGCCAATATCTGTTGCCCTGCCACAGCCTCTCCTCCCCCGTGGGAAGATAGACGAGCGAGCACATACTGCCGCCCGCAGCGTCGGCGGAGAGGGATAAAAATTCATTTTTGATAGTATGTACCATTGTTCACCTCACCAGCCGAGCGTTTCGCCGCCGAGAATGTGGACGTGCAGGTGACGGACGGTCTGCCCCGCCGCCTCGCCCTGGTTTATCACCAGCCGGAAGCCGTCGCCGCAGCCGTTCTGCTCCGCCACTTGCGGGATTTTTTCAAAGATGCGGGAGAGCATTACCCTGCCCTCCTTATCCGCCTGTGAAAGGAGCGCAAAGTGCGTTTTGGGCACCGCCAGAAGGTGTACTTTGGCCTTGGGCGCAATGTCCTTGAAAATCAGCATATCGTCGTCCTCATAGACCTTTGACGAGGGGATTTTCCCCTCTATTATTTTGCAGAAAAGACAATCGCAGTTCAACATATTACATTCTCCTCGATTTTTTATGGTTAACTATATATCCCGCGCCGCAGGCTATGGCCGCCGCGCCGAAAACCGCCGTAAACACCACGCTTTCAACCATGCGCACGGGGGAACTTCCCGCCACGCGCACGTCAAAGCCGCCGCCCGACGCCTGACTTATGCCCATGACGTCGGGGTTGATTATAAAATAGTAGTACACTTCCCCGACGGTGGCAAGCCCCGTGTTTTCGTCCACCGCCAGATACGGCCCGCCCGCCGCGAGACTGTGTCGGTAGTAGGAGCTCTCCTCTATTTCCACCCACACCCAGGAAAGTTCCCAAAGGTACACTTCCTCGGGCGGCTGCCCGTCCACTCCGTCCACGAACACCTGTTTGCCCGCAGACATCACAAAAAACCTGCCGTCGCCGTCCGTATAGATATTTGTATGTTTGACGTTTATGTATTCGTACGTATATAGATAGCCGCCGAATTCCGCCTGCTGTATCACCGACGTCACCCTGCCGTTTTCGTAGGTGTACGCGTAGTTTTGCGACAGGTCCTCATACTCCACCATCTCGCGGGTTTCGTCGTGATAGAGCCCCAGCCCGTCCTGCGCAAGCAGCTTTGCCTCCTCAAAGGTATCAAAATGATAGGTTTTGTAGCGGGCGTCGCCCCCGTAAACGCAGGTGGGGCCGAACAGCATAAAGGCAAAGCAGAACACCGCCGCCATAGCAAACACGTTTGCGGTAAAGCCGTATCTGTCCGACGGAGATTGGCCCGCTTCCTCGGTGTTTATCCTTATTCCGCCGTAGTTTTGGGCGGAATATGTTGAGTTTTTTATAATTCCCCCCTCCTCCGCGCAACATTCCGCGCGGCGGGAAATTACTATTACGTACGCCGCCAAAATTATAGTGAGCACGCCCGTGACCGCGCTTATGGGATAGCCCTTCCAGCCCGCAAACATGGGGATCAGGGGGAAGTTCACGAAGAAGTGCATAATGTAGTCAAAGGCGAAAACTGCATACGGTTGCCACTTTTTGTACGGTTTGCCGCCAGATATCGCCCATCCGAACAGTCCCGCCCACGCCGCGTGCGAAAAGGGAGTGCCGAGCGAACGCCACAGCCCCGTGCTTATCGCCTCCGAAAGGTTGGCCGCGCCGCCGTAGGCAAGCCCGTCCGCATACATGTACCACATATTTTCAAAGGCCGAATAGCCGCCGCCGACCGCCGCGCCTATGATAAAACAGCACATGGGGCTGCGTTTTTTTATTATAAGCAGCATGAGGACGGTCGTCAAAGCCTTGCCCGTCTCCTCCACGAAGGCCGTGTATGCCTGTTCGGCAAAGGGCGCGCGCACGTCTGCGCCGTACAGCAGGGTGGAATAGCCCGTGGATATCAGCCCGCCGCACACAAGCGCGAATATGACCGCCAAAAGGGACAGATCCCGCCCCGGATACAGCTCGTACAGCAAAACCAAAAAGGTCAAATCGCCCAAAAATCCCCCCGCAAAGGCAAGGGTGAAGATATTTATAAAGGAAACGCTGTAGAATATGCAGAGCAGGGCGAACATCAGCAGCCCCGCCAGAAAGACGCGAAAATACAACCACGGGTACTGCTTTTGCGCTGCGCCGCCCCTCCCGCGGGTGAACAGTTCGGCGTACTCCTCTTTGGAGCGCGGCCTGAACGTTTGGTATGCAAAATTTTTAAGCGCCTGTTTAATCCTCATTTTTTTCAGCGAGCGCGCCGTCCGCGTGCTCTCCCAAAATAGTCACGTCGTATTTTTTGCCCGCCTGCAGCCGTCCGTTCACGTACGCCCTGATGTAGTTGCCCGTGTAGCCGCAGGTGAAACCGTCCCTGTATTCCTCGGCTATAAAGGACAGCGTTTTGCCCGAAAAACTCAATATATATCGCGATTCCGCCGCCTTTGCCGCCGCCAACAGACGGTTCAAACGCTCGTTTTTAACCTCTGCGGGCAAGTCGCGCATCTTGTATGCGGCCGTGCCCTCGCGCGGGGAAAAGGAAAAGGCGTGCACCCGCGCAAAGCCCGCCTCCTCTATTATGGAGAGGCTCTCTTCAAAGTCCTCCTCCGTCTCCGCGGGGAAGCCCGAAATTATGTCCGTGGTTATGGCCGCGCCGGGGAAATAATCGTATATGAGCGCGCACTTTTCCAAATACTCTTCACGGGTATAGCGCCTGTTCATCGCCCTCAAAACGGCCGTGGAGCCGCTCTGCAGCGAGAGGTGGAACTGCGGGGCGAAGTCCTTCAGCCCCTCGAGCGCGGCCAAAAATTCTTCGGTTATCGCCGAGCACTCCAAGGACCCCAGCCTTATGCGCTTGTCCTCTCCCGCGAGGGCCTTTACAAGCTCCGTAAGCCCCTTTCCGCCGTCGTTATAGGAGGAGATATTTATGCCGTTCAAAACGACCTCGGGAGTGTCGCATTTTGCGATTTCCCCGCATATATCCCCGATCGAACGCGATTTTTCCCGCCCGCGGAGGTAGGGAATTATGCAGTAGGAGCAAAAGTTGTTGCAGCCGTCCTGTATCTTTATAAAGGCGCGGGTTTTGCTCTGTTTGGGATAGGGCAACTCCCCGCAGGCCCCGCCGTATTCCTTTAAAACGGCCGCGGCGACTTCGGCCTTGTTCCGAGCGCCGCACACAAAAAACACGCCCTTGTCTATAAATTGCGCGCTGTTTTTTTGGCTTGCGCAACCGCATATAAAAATTTTCGCGTCTGCGTTATACTTTTTGGCGCGTGCCACGAGCTGGCGGCTCTTTTTTTCGGCCTCCCGCGTGACGGCGCAGGTGTTCAGCACGTACACGTCGGCATATCCGAGTTCGGTCGAGACCTCCCAGCCGCCCCTCTCGAGCGCGGCGGCGATCGAGGCCGACTCCGCCTCGTTTACCTTGCATCCCAGCGTAAAAACTACCGCTTTCATCCGAGTTCCCCCAAAAAGTAGGCGGCAAGGGCCACGGCGGAGATTGCCGCGGTTTCGGCGCGAAGTATCCGTTTGCCCAGGGACATGCCCGCAAAGCCCAACGATTTTGCATACATGTATTCACTTTCGGAGAATCCGCCCTCGCTGCCGACCACCAACGCGCAACTCCCGCTTATGCCGCAGAACTCCGCGTCGGACGCGCCCGCAAACTCGCAAAAAAACAATTTATTTTGATATCCGGAAACCGATTCGAGGGCCTCCTTTAACGTGCCGAAGTACTCCACCGAGGGCGCGCGCGAACGCAGGCACTGCTTTGCCGCCTCACGCGAGACCTTGTTCAAGCGTTCGAGCTTGTTTTCGTTCATATAGGCCGAGCAAAACTCCGAGGAAAACACCCCTATCCTGCCCGCGCCGAGCTCCACCGCCTTTTGCACGATAAGCTCGGTTTTGTCACCCTTGAGCGCGCCGCACAGAAGATATATGGGGGTGTTCGGCTCCTTGTCGCCAACCGTTGCCCCCGTAATATGCGCCGACAAACGATGTTTTTCTATCTTTTGGACTATGGCGGAATATTCCTTTCCGCTGTTATCCAAAAGCACAATCTCGCTGCCCTCCTCGACGCGGAGCACGGTTTTGGCGTGGACGAATTCCTCGCCCTCCAAAAATACTTCCGTATTGTCGGGATATGTTAAGTTTTCCACAAAAAAACGGCGGGGAGTACTCATGCTTTAAACGACAGGGCGAACCACTCGCCCTCCTTTATTGTTTTATCCAAAGTTAAATTTTGCGCGCAAAAGGCCTCTTTAACCATGTCGAGGCGGCTCTCTATTATGCCGCTCAGAATAAGCGTGCCGCCCGCCTTCAGGTTTTTGGGTATTGAGGGGGCCAGCCCCACCAAAATTTCCGCGGTTATATTGGCAAGCATTATGTCGCCCTTTACGTTTGCGTCCTCCAAAAGATTGGAGTGCGCCACGGTCACCTTGTCCGCGACCCCGTTGTTCTGCGCGTTATGCTTTGCGCTCTCCACCGCCACATAGTCGATATCGGTGAGATAGGCGAACTTTGCGCCGAGCTTCACCGCGGAGATTCCCAAAATTCCGCTGCCGCAGCCCACGTCGATGCACACGCTTTCGGGCGTGAGATATTCCTGCAACAATTTGACGCACATTGCCGTCGTTTCGTGTTCGCCCGTGCCGAACGCCATGTTGGAGTCGAGCTTTACCACCTGCTCGCCCGGTTGCTTTTTATAATCTATCCATTCGGGGCAGACCACGATATTGCCGAGACGTATGGGGCGGAAGTGCTTTTTCCAGATCTCTATCCAGTCGTCCCCCTCCACCTCGCGGCGGGAAGTCTCAAAGGTGCCCACGCACAAAAAACCGCGGCTGTTTTGCTGCAGTTCCTCGAGGTCGGCGCGGATCTGCGGCAAAATTTTGTCGCACTCGTCGGCGGGCACGAAGGCCTTGACAAGCACGTCGCCGCGCTCCTTTAACACGTCCTCGTCTATGTAGTCCCAATACATTACCTTGTTCTGTTGCAGGGCTATGACGTCCTTTATGTCGGAGATCGCCACGCCGTAGTTGGTGTATCGCCACATTATGTCGGCAACGAGCTCGCTGCCCTCGGTTGTAGTGTGAACGGTGTATTCTATAAATTTCATAAAATCATTTTACCACGCGGGCGCGCCATTTGCAAGCGGTTTTTATAATATGCGGCGGAGGGCGCGCCTCTGCGCCCTCCGCCGCCCCTATTTAAGCGTTTTATTTTAAGTTTGCGATGTATTCCGCCGCCGAATGTGCGGCGACGTTGCCCTCGCCCGCGGCCTTGACGTATTGGTAGGGTCTGCCCGTGCAGTCCCCCGCCGCAAAAATCCCCGCTATGTTGGTGGCGCAGCTTCTGTCCACGACTATGTGCCCCTCCTCAACCCTCAGCCCGTGCACGAGGGTCGCGGGGGATATCGCGCTCTTCAATATGAAAACTCCGTCCGTATCCAGCGCGCCGTCCTTTAAAACCACCCGCCTTACGCGCGTATCGCCCTCGTACCGTATAGGATTTTTAAGGACTATCTTTGCGTTTTGCGCCTTTATTTCATAGTCCCTGTACATCGGAAACACGGTGCAGCCCGCCGCAAGCGAACAGAGGTACTCTATCTCGTGCTCGAAGCGCTTGTCGGTGCAGACGACGGCTATGTTTTTGCCCCTGTACAGCGCGCCGTCGCAGGTGGCGCAATAGCTTATGCCCCTGCCCAAAAACTCCTCCTCGCCCTCCAAGGGCTTTGCCGCCTCCACTCCGAGGCACAAAATAACCGTCCTTGCCTCAAAGTCCCTGTTGTCCGCAAGGAGCGCGAACCTGCCGCCCAAATCGTAAACGCCCGTGACTACGCCCTCCGTGAGCTGTATGCCCATGCTTTCGGCGTGGTGCTTAAACACGAAGGCGAGCTGTTCGCCCGTGACGTCGGGGAGCCCCGGGTAGTTTTTTATCAGCTCGGCCCTCTCCACCTTTTTGGAAACGGGGCGGCTTGCAAGCCAGATATATGATTTGTTCAAAATTTTTGCGTTGATCGCCGCGGAAACACCCGCAGGCCCCGCGCCTATTATCGCTATGTCGTACATAAATTCAATTATTGCCCCCGCAGGGTTATTTTAAAATATAAGCTGAAAAAAGCCCCGAAAATTTTCGGGGCTTGCGGTCAATTCATCTTTGTGAGCTCGGCCGCCAAATCCTCCAGATCCTTGGAGGGAATGGCCTTTTCGCTGCTCTTTACCATCTGGTCCACGGCCACCTTTGCGCGTTCGGGAGGAATTATCGTGCCCACGCCCGCAACGCAGCCGCCGGGGCAGCCCATGCCCTCTATCATATAGCCGTTGTATTTGCCCGCCTTGGCAAGCATCAAAGCCTTGCGGCAGTCGGCAAGTCCCTCGGCGTGCGCTATCTTCACTTCGGTCCCGGGATAGTACTCGTTTATGCACTTTTCTATCGCCTGAGAAACGCCGCCCGAGCAGGCATAGCCCCTGCCCGCGCCCGTCGCTTCTAAGTTTATGGGCAGATCCTCCAGCTCCTCCAGATTGAGATTCTTTGCGGCGAACATGCCCGCCAGCTCCTCAAAGGTAAGCACAAAGTCCACGTGGCTCTTTACTTCGCGGCGGGAGGCCTCCAACTTCTTGGCGGCGCACGGCCCTATGAACACCACGCGCGCGTTGGGGCGGTTGACCTTTATCGAGCGCGCCGTCGCAACCATGGGCGTAAGCTCCTCCGACACCTCGCTTGCAAGGTCGGGGAACTGCGTCTTTACCAGAACCGCCCATGCGGGGCAGCAGCTGGTGAAAAGGAAGGGCAGCTTGCCCGTTTTCACTTCGTTTACGTAGTGGTGTGCCTCGGCTATGCAGCCCACGTCCGCGCCAACGGCCACTTCGTACACGTCCTTGAAGCCCAAAGCCAAAAACGCCGACTTCATCTTGCCGGGCGTAACTTTCGGCCCGAACTGCCCTATTATCGCGGGAGCGACGGCGGCAACCACCTCGTCCCCCTGTTTTATCGCCTGAATTAGCTGGAATATCTGCGATTTATCGGCTATCGCGCCGAAAGGACAGGCCGACATGCACTGCCCGCACGCGACGCACTTGTCGTTGTTGATGTGCGCCCTGCCGTACTCGTCGGTGGAAATGGCGTTAATGCCGCACGCGCTCGCGCAGGGGCGGGTGCGGTGGGCTATCGCGTCGTAGGGACAGCTCGCCTTGCACTTGCCGCACTTTATGCACTTGGACTGGTCTATATAGGACTTGCCGTTAACTATCGACACCGCGCCCTTAGGACAGTTTTTAACGCAGGAACGCGCCACGCAGCCGCGGCACTGGTCGGTCACGAAATACTCGTTGTCGGGACACTTGTCGCACGCCGAGGGTATCACCTGCATCAGCGGCGGCTCGTAGTATTTGTCGGCAATGGTGCTGCGGGAAATGCCCGACGTTATGTTTACCGGCTTGTTTGCGGGGCGCAGAGAAAGCCCCATCGCAAGGCGCACGCGCTCGGCGGCTATCTGCCTCTCGCGGTAGATGCTCTCGCGGTAACGGGGCACCTCGTCCGGGGTGATGAGATAGGGTATTTCCTCCAAATCGGTAGCAACGTGCTCCGATTCGTACGCCACCCGCGCAACTTCGGTGAATATCTTTTTTCTGAGTTCTGTAACTACGCTCTGTTGTTTCATGGTTAATCCCCCTCGTTTGTCCATAAAAGTATAACATATATCAACCGATTTTTCAATAGCGCGCACCCTGTTTTTTTATGCCAATCTTTGAAAAAATAAATTTTGGGCAACGTGACGTTGCATCCGGGTGTCTTTATTGCGTTATCGCTTGCCGAAGATTTCCGCAAGTCAAGCAACGTGTCGCCGCTGCCCGGGGGTCTTTATTGCGCTATCGCTTGCCGAAGATTTCCGCAAATCAAGCAACGCGACGTTGCATCCGGGTGTCTTTATTGCGTTATCGCTTGCCGAAGGTTTTCGCAAATCAAGCAACGTGCCGCCGCAGCCCGGGGGTATAGGGTCACCCCCGACGGGGGGCGTGTGTCACGAAGTGACGTGTGGGAGTAACGTAAATGTTGATTTTTCTTTTGGGCGGCCCGAGCGTTGCGGCCTCAACCTGCGTTAGCCATACATTCCGCTGAACGCTACAATAAGAGTTCACAAAAAACCAGACGTTCGACGATGTCTGCTTTTTTCGTGAGTTTGGGCAGCCAGCCGCCCTTTGCGCCATTTTAAGGGCGCACATATTATATAATGGCGCAAATTCCCACTGCTGAGGCGCAGGTATGCGCAAATTGTGTGCGCTGGCGCAGGGGAACCCTGCTTGCGCCGTTAATTATTTTGCTAATACGATGCCGTTTACTTTATTCAAATTCATAATGCGGCGGGGCGCAAAATTCGCGCCCCGCTTATTTTTTAAACTCCTTGACTTTTTAATATTATAATGATATAGTTTAAGTACCACATAATTGCAACTAAATATCAGGCACGCTATTTTTATGCCCTTTTAGGGGTATAATCTATTTTTTGTGTTAATAATTATAACACCTGAATACAGCATTGAGTATCTCGGTGTGTAATTATTAACAGCATTTTCGTGCTTTTAGTTGCAATTGGTGTGGTAGCCGTAAGAGATACCGTGCGGTGTGCTCTTTCGGGAGCACACCTTATTTTTTTACCGCACAAAGGAGATTTATTATGAAAAGAAAATTACTTGTTGTACTTTTGGCGCTTTTAAGCGTTGTATGTTTAGCCTTGGGGCTTACTGCGTGCAATGGCGGAAATTCAAAATCACCTTTTACATTTGAATTAACGGGTGATTCATACACTTTAAAAAAGTATAACGGCGGCAATGAAGTGGTTATACCCGAAACATACAAAGGGTTGCCGGTAACAGCTATCGGCAATAAAGCATTCTATAACTGCACGGGCATTGAAAGCATAACCATCCCGGACAGCGTTACTTCAATCGGTAATAGCGCGTTCTTTGAGTGCTCAAGCCTTAAAAGCATAACCATACCGGACGGTGTCACTTCTATCGGCAATGGGGCGTTCTGTGATTGCACAAACCTTACAAGCGTAACCATAGGCAACAGCGTTACTTCTATCGGCAACAGTGCATTCAGTGATTGCAGAAGCATTATAAGCATAAACATGCCCGACGGCGTTACTTCTATCGGCAGTCAGGCATTCAAAGGTTGCACACGCCTTACAAGCATAAACATACCCGACAGCGTTACTTCTATCGGTAGCGGTGCGTTCAGTGATTGCACAAGCCTTAATGAAGTTTATATAACGGATATAGCGGCTTGGTGCAATATTGAGTTTAATGGTTTTGACGCTAACCCTTTGTATAATGCGCACAATCTTTATTTAAAGTATAATCATTTAAGTTATTATATTGTAACAAATATTACAGCCGATATGTTACAAGGAGTAACCAAAATAAAAGATTATGCATTCAGCGGTTGCACAAGCCTTGAAAGCATAACTATACCCGACAGTGTTACTTCTATCGGCGTGGGGCCGTTCCAAAATTGCACAAGCCTTGAAAGCATAACTATACCCGACAGCGTTACTTCTATTGGCGAAGATGCGTTCTATAACACTTATATTTACAAAAACTTTCAGACATTTTATAATGTTTTGTATATTGACAACCATTTTATAAAGGCAAAAGAAACTCTTTCCGGCCACTATGATATACGGCAAGGAACAAAAACTATTGCATATGGTGCGTTCCGTGATTGTAAAAGCCTTAAAAGTATAACCATCCCCGACAGTGTTACTTCTATCGAAGAATGGGCGTTCTATAATTGCACAAGCCTTGAAAGCGTAACCATACCCGACGGCGTTACTTCTATCGGCGATTATACGTTCCAAAATTGTAGAAGTCTTAAAAGCGTAACCATAGGCAACAGCGTTACTTCTATCAATGTGGCGTTTTTAAATTGCGAAAGTCTTAAAAGCGTTTATATAACGGACTTAAAGGCTTGGTGCAATATTGAGTTTGACTTTATTAACGCTAACCCTTTGTATTATGCACATAACCTTTATTTAAATAATAATCTTGTAACCGAGATTACTGCCGATATGTTGCAAGGAGTAACCGAAATTAAAGATTATGCGTTCTCGGGTTGCGAAAGCGTTGAAAGCATAGAAATACCCGACAGCGTTACTTCTATAGGCTATAGTGCGTTCTATGGTTGCAAGATTGGACGCGTTTATATAACGGATTTAAAGGCTTGGTGCAATATTGAGTTTGATAATTCTGACGCTAATCCTTTGGACTATGGCCTTTATTTGCATGATAATCTTGTAACAGATATTACAGCCGATATGTTGCAAGGAGTAACCGAAATTAAAGATTATGCGTTCTCGGGTTGCGAAAGCGTTGAAAGCATAGAAATACCCGACAGCGTTACTTATATCGGTAGCGGTGCGTTCGATGGTTGCACAAGCCTTGGAAGCATAAACATACCCGACGGCGTTACTTCTATAGGCAGCGGTGCGTTCGAGAATTGCACAAGCCTTGAAAGCATAACTATACCCGACGGTGTGACTTCTATCGGCTATGGTGCGTTCGAGAATTGCACCAGCCTTGAAAGTATAACCATTCCCGACAGCGTTACTACTGTCGGCCGGGAGGCATTCGATAATACAGCCTATTTCAATAATACAAATAATTGGATAAATAATGTTTTGTATATCGATAACCATTTGATAAAGGCAAAAGATACTCTTTCCGGCAACTATGATATACGGCAAGGAACAAAAACTATTGCCGGCGGTGCGTTCCGTGATTGTAAAAGCCTTGAAAGCATAACCATACCCGACGGCATTACTTCTATCGGCAGTTGGATGTTCGACGGTTGCGCAAGCCTTGAAAGCGTAACCATACCGGACAGCGTTACTTCTATAGGCGATTATACGTTCCAAAATTGCGCAAGCCTTGAAAGCGTAACCATACCAGACAGCGTTACTTCTATAGGCAATGGGGCGTTCATTGGTTGCGCAAGCCTTAAAAGCATAACTATTCCGGACGGTGTCACTTCTATAGGCGATTATTTTTCGTTCAGTGGTTGCGAAAGCCTTGAAAGCATAACCATACCCGACAGTGTTACTTCTATCGGCGGTTATGCGTTCAGTGGTTGCGAAAGCCTTGAAAGCATAACCATAGGCAACGGCGTCACTTCTATCGGCGACAGTGCGTTCTATAAGTGCACAAGCCTTACAAGCGTGACGTTTAAAAACACTAAGGGGTGGGTAGTTTCACCTAATAGCAATATGTCAAATGCGCGCGAGATAACTGTTACAAACAACACAGCACAAAACGCAGAGCTTTTAAAAACTTATGAATTCTGGTATTGGCAGCGGTATGACAATTAAACAGCATTATAAAAGGCGCGGGGAACCGCGCCTTTTTTGTTTTTACGTTTTATCCCGCCGCCATTATTTTTAACAATATTGGGGGGGGTGGGCGGGACAAAATAAAAAAGCAACGTGACGTTGCATCCGGGTTTCTTTATTGTGATAACACTTGACTTGCTTTTTCGCACGTCAAACTTGAATGACAATCCCCTCAGTCACCTATCGGTGACAGCTTCTCACACGGCGTTGTCCTTACGCCGTGTGAGAAGCTGGCCGCCCAAACTCACGAAAAAAGCAGACATCGTCGAACGTCTGGTTTTTTGTGAACCTTTACTTTACGAAGTCTGCAAGCGGTTAGAAGCAAGCAGAGCAAGGAAAGCGAGCACCGACGACAGGAGCGTACATAGACGTACGTAACTGAGGCGGCGCGGAGCTTGACACCGCTATGCGCCGCTTATAATCCGCTTGGCGGGAGCCTATTCGTTTGCTTTCAAACTTTCATTCATATCAATCTTCACCACCCTCCGCCTCAGCAGCAGGGTGACTATAGCCGTAAAGCCGAACACCACGAAGGGCGCAACCGCCCACATAAATGTGGCATACGTGCCCGCATTCATTATGGAAAACAGAACGTGCATTATCAGCGCGGACAGCGGATATCCCACCACCACGCCAATCGCCGTGTCGATGTATATCTCGCGGTAGATATAGCCCGCGACCTCGGCTTCGGAATATCCCAAAACCTTGAGCGTGGCGAGCTCGCGGTTGCGTTCGCTTATGTTTATGTTCGTTAGCGTGTAAATGACGACGGCGGTGAGCAGCCCCGCAAAAAATATCACGACCAGCGCGATGAGGAGTATGGAAACGGAGTACGCCCCCCGCAAAAGGCATATGTCAAGGAGGGTTAGGCCCGCCATAACCAGCCCCATCGATATCCCCACCGCAACGACCGTCATCACAAAGCGGCTTTTAAACCTGAGGACATTGCGCACGGTGGACTTGTATTTGAACGAAAGCCTGTTCCATATGAGGGGGATTTTTTCTATTATCACTTTTTTGCCGGGCTTGGGGGACTTGGGGCGCAGCAGGCTTGCGGGCGTTGCGGACGTGAGTTTAAGCCCCGCCGCAAACGTGGCGAACAGCGTTATAACCACTATTATCGCAAAGGAAATGAGGAAAAATACAACGGCTATGTTGGGGGACATGGGCGGCATATCGAAGGAATAGCCGAACACCCAGTACACGAGCGAGGACAGCCCCACGCCCACGAAGTATGCTCCCACCCCGCCTATGCCCGTGGCGATAGCCGCAAACAGCAGATATTTGAAGATAATTTTAAAGGAGGAATAGCCCAGCGTTTTGAGGCAGGCGATCTCGGCGCGCTCCTCCTCCAAAAGGCGGGTCATCGTTGAGAGGGTGACGAGCGCGGTCACGCACAAAAACGCGACCATCAGTACGTAGCCTATAAGTTCCACCTTGTTGCCGTAGGAGTGCAGGGCGTAAAAGGAGTAGTTGTCGTACAGGGTCAAAACCTTGGCCGTCTCCTCGCCGTCAACGGTAAAATGCGAGAGTATGTTGAGTTTTTGCTCGTTTATCAGCCTTTCGTAGCCGCCGTCGAAGTCCGAAAAAAGTTCGCGGTCCTCCACCGCCGCCCACACGTCGGTGAGGCCCAAAACTTTGACGCCGAACACCTCGGGAATGAGGTCGGCCGAAAGATACAGTATGCCGTCCACCGAAACGAGGTCGTTTATCGCGTTGGTGGTGTCGGGCGTGCCCTTGTTTTCGTTCTCCCTGATGGCCGCAGGTTCGCCGTCCCTGCCGAAGGACAGCGGGCAATTTACGACGCCGCTTATCTCCACCTCGGGTTTTTTTAAGGTTGCGAGCAGGCTCTTATATAGATCGGGCACCTCCTCGCCGTTGAGTTGGGCGGAGCTCTCCAGAATCTGTGCAAAATCCAGCGTGATTTTCGTGCCCGCGGGGATATCCTTCACGCGTTTGTCGCCGTTTTCCGAGAGGGCGTAGGTCTGGTTTTCCGGCATTTCGCCCGAGAGCAAATCCCGCTCCCCGATTTTGTTTATTTCCCAGCCGCCGAAGTCCAAAAAGTAGAGACGGGTCAGCCGTTCTTCGCCGTCTATTTCCATTTTCGCGTCAACGGTTGACAACGTCTGCACTTGCGCACCTGCGCATATGTCCCTTATTGCGGCTATGTCATCTTCCGAAAAGCCGCTCTGCGACGTGCTCTTGATTATAAAATCGCCCGCGTTGGAGGACTTATAGTAGTCAGAAAGGGAATAACCTATGGTGTCGGCGGCAAGGCCTATGCCCGACGAAAATCCCACGGCGACGAGCACTATAAAAATTATGGAAACGAGGCGCGTTATGTGTTTTTTAAAGGTACGTACCAGCGTTTTTAAATAAGTTTTCATTTTTCACCACTCGATTTCTTCTATCGGCAGGGGGTGTTCGTTTTTTTCTATGCTCTCTATCTTGCCGCTTCTTATGTGAATGACTTTGTCGGCCATGTCCTTGAGCGCCTGGTTGTGGGTGACGGTTATAACGGGCTTGTTGCGCGCCTTTGCGGAGTCGTACAAAAGTTTTAAAATCTTTTTGCCCGTCTCGTAGTCGAGCGCGCCCGTGGGCTCGTCGCAGAGCAATAGTTTGGGGTTTTTTGCTATGGCGCGGGCTATGGAAACGCGCTGCTGTTCGCCGCCCGATAGCTGCGCGGGAAAGTTGTTCAGGCGTTCGCCCAGCCCCACGGCACGCAAAATTTCCTCCGGGTCGAGGTGGTTTTTGCAAATTTCAACGGCTATTTCCACGTTTTCGAGCGCGGTAAGATTGGGCATCAGGTTATAAAATTGAAACACAAAGCCCACGTCGCTTCTGCGGTACTCGGTGAGGCCGCGCTTGTCGAGGGAGGTGATCTCCTTGCCGTCCAAAACTATTCTGCCCGAAGTGGCGCGGTCCATGCCGCCCAAAAGGTTCAAAAGCGTGGTTTTGCCCGCACCCGAGCTGCCCAAAACGACGGCAAACTCGCCGTTTTCCAGCCCGAAAGAGGCGTCCTTTAAGGCGTCAACCACAATGTCCCCCACCCTGTATTGCTTGCACACATTTTCAAATGAAATATAGCTCATATATGCACCCGTCGACTTTCGTTACCAATATATTAGCATACTCCCGCGGCGAATGTAACGCTTTTCACCGAAATTTCATTATTGTGTTTGACTTTTTTTAAAATATTTAATACAATATATAGGCAAGTGACAAGGCGTGCACTTGTTCAACGTGAAAAAACTCAACACGTATCGGGGTTTTTATGCTGCTGTGGCGGAATTGGCAGACGCGCAGGACTTAGAATCCTGTCCGCGAGGGTGCAGGTTCGACCCCTGTCAGCAGCACCACTTCTTAATGGCTTGAACCTATGTGTTCGAGCTATTTTTTATTGTAGGCGTTGCTTAACGCTTGTGTCTATACAGTTTTTATGTTATAACTATAATGTCGTAAGGCAACTGCCATGGATTTATAAACGGAACTTTAAGGAGAAAAGTATGTCAAATAAAGAACGATTTTTAAAGCGTAAACGCAATGTAAAAATCGCATGGGCAATTGCGTCTTTGCTTTTTCTTATTATTACTGTTTTGCTTATAATTCTCAGCTCAGAGAATGCCGACGGAATGTATAGGTTCCTCACTGTTTTGTTTGGCATTGCGGATTTTATTTGTTTGACATTCTTTTTTTGCTCATTAGCAGGCGTTAAATTTCATACATACAAATACAAAGAGTACGAAATTAGTCTTTATTTGGGCTGGTCGTGTGGTTTTTTGTTATTAAACGACGAAATTGTCGATAAGCATACCGGTTCTTGGTGGGGAGCAAGTCCCATGGAATGCGAATTGAATGGTGAAAAAGTAATTTTAAAGGTTGGTTCATTTACGTTTAATAATTATACCCTATGCGTCGGGAATAAAATTTTGCATTAAGTTGAAACTATTATGAAAACTTATTGACTACTCACACAGTTTGCTGTAATCATCAATAGCGTTAGGTAAAGTATAGTGTTATTTTTTATGCAAAAAGCGAGGACAAAACGGTCCCCGCCTTTTTTGTATTCTATTGAATTGAAAGCGCAATTTCTGTAATCCGCTAATTTTTCACGGCGTGAAATTCGACGCCGACGTCCCTGTATCCCGTAACATATTTAAAACGCATGACTTCGATTCCGCTCGGGTCGATTTCCGTATATGGTTCCCCGTCGACGTACATCATAATCTTGTAGCCTTCGGTTTTACAGATGTAATAATTCAATTCGGTCCCCGCCCAAAACGCGTTTTCGGGCTCCGCCTCGAATATGATATTTTCGTCAAACGTCAGATTGCAACGATATTGAAATTTGTGATGCGGGACGGGGCTTTCCGTTCCCTCGGCAATAAATTTCAGGTCTGCGCCGTCCGCCGCGCCGTTGCGTTTATAACCGATTTTCAATTCGTCGGCCGCTTTGTCGCCGTCGTTGTCGATAAGTTGCAGCGTGACGTCGGACAAATCCAAGTTGCGGCTGAATTTATCGTCCCCGACGTTTTTCAGCTTATATGTATCAGTAGTATAAATATTTTGCGCGACCGCCTCGGAAAATTCCACTACATAGTTTTCGTTCCCTTCGCTCAGGACAAGATTGAGGTGGTACGCCGTATAGAACTTTGTATCGGTCGTGGACAGGTCTTTGACCTTGTTTTGGTTTGTTTTAACGTATTCAACCCGATCCATTTCCGACAGCTCCACGCTGACCGTCACCCCGGAATCGAGATCGGATACGCCTTGGAAAAGCCCCTCTTTCAAAGAGATTTCAAATTGTTTTTGCCCCGCGCAACCGGCCAAACAGGGCGCGATTGCAAACAATAAACACACGATAGATAGTTTTTTCATAGGCTTACTCCCTATAACTTTTTATCATTTTACTATAAATCAACGCGGAAATCAAGGCCCGAAAGCACAAACGGCAAAAAAAATTCAAGCGGTAAAAGGGCGGAGACAAACGGGCCGCGGCGCAGAATGTTGACAAGTGCGCGGAGATAGGCTAATATATTATAGGTATGACGGTAAAAGATTTTTTCAAAAATATGGCTTGCGGGGCCGCGATAGGCGTGGCAATGATAATTCCCGGCGTGAGCGGCGGCACCGTCGCCGTGCTGTTGAATATCTACGACAAACTCATTGACGCGCTGGGCAACCTGACAAAAAACTTTAAGCAAAATCTGCTGTTTTTATTGCCAGTGATGTTAGGTGCGGTCTCGGCCTTTGCGGCGATGTACTTTCCGCTGTTCTATGCGTTGCGCTACGCGCCCCTCCCCACCGTGCTGCTTTTTGCGGGGCTTATGGCGGGCTCAATCCCCAAACTTTTTAAGGATTGCAGGGCAAACAGCTTTGAAAAACTCAACACGTTCCCGGTAATTCTGCCGTTTTTAGCGATAATCGCCATCTGTGTTTCGAAGCTGTTTTTTGCAGCGGGTTCGGCGGATCTTTCGGCAAATATGCCCGTTTGGGGGTACTTTGCGATTGTGGGCGTGGCCATGCTTGCAAGCTGCGCGCTCGTCGTTCCCGGCGTGAGCGGAAGCATGCTTTTGATGATTTTGGGCTACTACGACAGCATTTTCGGGGTCATACATTCGGTTACTTCCGATTTCGGGCACGCCGTCCTCGTTTTGGTTCTTTTTGCGGCGGGGCTTATAATAGGGTTTTTCAGCATAGCCAAACTTATGAAATTGTTTCTCGCGCGCTTTCCGCGGGGCACGCACTGGGCGATTTTCGGCTTCGTTTTGGGGAGTATCCCCGCAATATTTATAGTTTTCGACTACGCAACAGCTCCCCTCGGCGCCGTGCAGATTGCGATAGGCTGCATACTTTTTGCGCTGGGGGCCGTTGGCACGTACGCGCTGACGGCGTACCTCGAACACGCGGAAAAAGGCGAAAAAAAGGAATAATTGCGATACCGTGTTGAGTTTTTTAAAACAGCGGGCGGCAATCCCTTGATTGCCGCCCGCATTTTTTAAGTCGTTATATAATTTTTTATTGCAGGGAAGATTTAACCGAAGAGCAACATTTCAGCATAATCTCGAGGCACTCGTTCAAAAGTTCGTTGTCGTCTTTTGACAGCTTGCCGCTCTTTATTGCGCCGTTCACAATCACGGCGGCGTAGTTGAAAGCGGAAAACATATTTTTTAGCAGCTCCTGCTGTTTTTCGTAGCCGCCCTCGGCCGTGACGAAAAAGTCGTACACGTCCTGCAGTTTTTTCCCCGCGTCCTTTAAAAGGGACAAGTTGCGGGTAGTCCCCACCGCCTCCACGGCCCGTTCAACCTTGCCGATAAGATCTATAAGCCTTAAATCTTCAAAATTCAACATATGTCTCAGTTTTTCAGGTTGAGGTCTATCGCGCTGTTAAATCCCGGAGCTATCACGGGCGACATATTTTTGTATTCCTTTACGCCCGTGCCCGCGGGGATCAGCTTGCCTATGATAACGTTCTCTTTCAGGCCGATGAGCGGGTCTACCTTGTTCTTTATAGCCGCGTCCGTCAAAACCCTTGCCGTTTCCTGGAAGGAGGCCGCCGAAAGGAAGCTGTCGGTGGAGAGCGCCGCCTTGGTTATGCCGAGGAGCACGCGCTTTTGGAGGGCGGGGGTGCCGCCTGCCGCTATAGCCTTCTGGTTTTCCTCTTCGACGGTGAACATATCCACCGTTTCGCCGGGCAGAAGTCCCGTCGAGCCCGCGCTCTCTATCCTTACCTTTCTGAGCATCTGGCGGACGATTATTTCAACGTGCTTGTCGTTGATGTCAACGCCCTGCGAACGGTACACCGACTGCACCTGTTCGAGGATATAGTCCTGCACGCCTTTTACGCCCGAAACTCTCAATATATCCTGCGGATATACCGAGCCTGCGTTGAGCACGGTGCCCGGCTGAACGGTTTCGCCGTTTTTAACGTGGAGTTCGGCGTTGAAGGGAAGTTTGTATTCCTTTTTCTGCTCGCCCGTCAAAGGATCGCGTATGATTATTATCTTTTCGCCGTCCTTGTCGTCCACCGAAGCCACGCCCGAAACTTCGCACAAAGTTGCGCAGCCCTTGGGTTTGCGCGCCTCGAAGAGCTCCTCTACGCGGGGAAGACCTTGGGTTATATCGCCCGTGGCCGCGATGCCGCCCGTATGGAAGGTACGCATCGTAAGCTGGGTGCCGGGTTCGCCTATGGACTGGGCCGCAATTACGCCCACCGCTTCGCCCGGCATAACGGGTGTGTTGGTGGCCATATTTTTGCCGTAGCACTTGGCGCAAACGCCATATCTCGAATTGCAGGTGAATACCGAACGTATGGACACCTGTTCAATTCCCGCGTTCACTATCTCCTTGGCGATGGCGTCCGTAACAAAACCGTTTACGCCGACTATCAGGTTGCCCTGCTTGTCGAATACGTCCTCGGCGACGAACCTGCCCTGCACTCTGTCCTCGAGCCCCTCGATAACTTCGCCGTTGGGGCCGATTATTGCCTTTACTATCATGCCGCGGGGCTTTTTGCTGCCCGCCATGCAGTCCTCCTCACGCACTATAACGTCCTGCGAGACGTCCACGAGACGCCTTGTGAGGTAGCCCGAGTCGGCCGTTTTAAGCGCGGTATCGGCAAGGCCCTTTCTGCCGCCGTGCGAGGAAATGAAGTATTCCAGAACGGAGAGGCCCTGTCTGAAGCAGGATTTAACGGGAACTTCTATCTTTTTGCCCTGCGGGTTAACCATCAGTCCGCGCATACCCGAAAGCTGCTTCATCTGGTCGATGGAGCCGCGCGCGCCCGAATTTGCCATCATCCATATGGGGTTGAACTTGTCGAGGGATTTTTTCAGCTCCTCGGTGACCCTGTCCGTGGCGTCGTCCCACGCGTCGATCACGGCGTTGTAGCGCTCCTCCTCGCGGAGAAGGCCGCGCTGGTACTTCTTTTCGATAGATATTACTTTCTGCTCGGTCTCGGCGACTATCTGCTGCTTTGCGGCGGGAATGTGCATGTCGAATACCGAAGTGGTTATTGCGCCCACGGTGGAATATTTGTAGCCGAGGGTCTTTATTTTATCGAGCACGTCTGCCGCTCTCGGCGCGCCGCCCGTCTTGAAGCAGCGCTCAACGATTTTGCCGAGCTGCTTTTTGCCGACGGCCACCGCGTTGCCCAAGAACTCGTAGGATATTTCGTATTTGAGCCAATCCTCCTTGCTCTCGCGCTTTACGAAGCCGAGGTCCTGCGGCATGTTGGAGTTGAATATAATTCTGCCGACGGTGGTCATGACTATGCCCTGCACCGTCTCGCCGTTATAGGGCGAATTTTCGTCGTTTATTGTAACCTGACGGCGGACCTTTATCTCGTCCTGCATGTGGACGATTTTCAGCTGGTAGGCCATCATCGCCTCGTCCTCGGAGATATAAGCGTTGGCAACGTATTTTTCTGCGCCCTCGTCCGTTTCGGCGCACTCGTAGTATCTGTCGCCGCTCCACTTATAATATTTGCCGTCTTCGCGGCGGATTATGGTGAGGTAGTACGCGCCCATAACCATGTCCTGCGAGGGCTGCATTACGGGCTTGCCGTCCGAAAGTTTTAATATATTGTTGGAGGAGAGCATCAAGAATCTCGCCTCTGCCTGCGCCTCCACCGAAAGGGGCACGTGCACCGCCATCTGGTCGCCGTCGAAGTCCGCGTTGAACGCCGTGCAGACGAGCGGGTGAATCTTTATCGCCCTGCCCTCTATAAGGACGGGTTCAAAGGCCTGTATGGAGAGCCTGTGGAGCGTGGGCGCACGGTTCAAAAGAACGGGGTGCTCCTTTATAACTTCCTCCAAAACGTCCCAAACGAAGGGCTTTGCCTTTTCCACGGTGCGCTTTGCGCTCTTAATGTTGTGGCACTGGCCGCTCTCAACCAACTTTTTCATTACGAAGGGCTTGAACAGCTCTATCGCCATCTCCTTGGGCAGGCCGCACTGGTAGAGTTTTAATTCGGGGCCCACGACTATAACCGAACGGCCCGAATAGTCCACGCGCTTGCCGAGAAGGTTCTGGCGGAAACGTCCCTGCTTGCCGCGCAGCATGCCCGAAAGGGATTTGAGTTCGCGGTTGGAGGGGCCCGAAAGCGCCTTGCCGCGCCTGCCGTTGTCGATGAGGGCGTCAACCGCCTCCTGCAGCATGCGCTTTTCGTTTTTGATTATCATTTCGGGCGCGCCCAGCTCTATCATTCTCTTCAAGCGGTTGTTGCGGTTTATAACGCGCCTGTAAAGGTCGTTTAAGTCGGAGGAGGCAAACCTGCCGCCGTCGAGCTGGAGCATGGGGCGCAGGTCGGGGGGAAGCACGGGCAGGACGGTTAAAATCATCCACTCGGGACGGTTGCCGCTCTTTCTGAACGCCTCCAAAATCTCGATCCTCTTCACGGCCTTGAGCCTCTTCTGGCTGGCGGAGCTCGTTTCGATTATCTTTCTTGCTTCCTCACATTCCTTGTCGAGGTCCACCGCCATCAACAGTTCGCGTATGGCTTCGGCGCCCATTCCCACTTTGAGGCCCGTGGTCTCGCTCTCGCCGTACTGCTCTATGATGTCGCGCAGTTCCTTGTCGTTTATTACCTGCTTATACTCGAGCACGGGCACCGTGCCGGGGTCCAAAACCACGTACGCGGCAAAATATATTACCTGTTCGAGCGCCTTGGGGCTCATGTCGAGGATCAAACCTATCCTCGAGGGCACGCCCCTGAAATACCATATGTGCGACACGGGCGCGGCCAGCTCTATGTGGCCCATTCTCTCCCTTCTCACTTTGGCGCGGGTTATTTCAACGCCGCACTTTTCGCACACGATGCCCTTGTATCTTATTCTCTTATACTTCCCGCAGTGACATTCCCAGTCCTTCATCGGTCCGAAAATGCGCTCGCAGAAAAGGCCGTCCTTTTCGGGTTTCTGCGTTCTGTAGTTTATCGTTTCGGGCTTTGTTACCTCGCCCTTGGAAAGTTCCCTGATTTTTTCGGGAGAAGCTACGCTGATTTTAATAGAGTTGAAATCGTTTAATTCAAACATATATTACCTCCCTTAATCCTTGTCCTCGTCCCCGTCGCCGAACAGATCTTTTTCAAGATCGTCGTCATCGTCGCCGTCGCTGTCCTCGTCGAACAAGGTAAACTTATCGCCGATATCGTCGTCGTCACCGAAGGCTTCCATATCTTCGTCCTCGTCGCCGAACAGCTCTTTGCCCGTGAAGTCGTCCTCGTCGTTGTCGAATATCGAGCCGGGGCCGAGGTCGATGTCCTCCACCTTGTGCTCGTCCACGATCTCCACTTCTTCCTCGGGTTTGCTGTCCTCAATCTCCTGCTGCTCGCGCGCATGCGCCGTGGGAACTGCGTCGTCCTCGTCGTCAAGCTCGCGGATTACGAGCTCCTCGCCGCTCTCCGTAAGCACTTTTACGTCGAGCGCCAACGACTGCAATTCCTTCAACAGCACCTTAAACGCCTCGGGCACGCCCGGTTCGGAGATGTTGTTGCCCTTAACTATGCTCTCGTAGGTCTTTACGCGGCCGACGATATCGTCCGATTTTACGGTAAGAATTTCCTGCAACACGTGCGCCGCGCCGTAGGCTTCGAGCGCCCAGACTTCCATTTCGCCGAAACGCTGGCCGCCGAATTGCGCCTTGCCGCCCAGAGGCTGCTGCGTTACGATGCTGTAGGGGCCTATCGAACGGGCGTGGATCTTGTCGTCTACAAGGTGAATGAGCTTTATCATGTACTGCACGCCGACGGTCACGCGGTTTTCAAACGGTTCGCCCGTTCTGCCGTCGTAAACCTGAATCTTGCCGTCCACCTTGCCTTCGGGGTTCAGTATATTGTTTTCCATGAACAGTTTTTTGATATCCTGTTCGGTTGCGCCGTCGAACACGGGGGTAGCAATCTTCCAGCCGAGCTGCTTGCACACAAGTCCCAGATGCACTTCCAGAACCTGACCTATGTTCATACGGGAAGGCACGCCGAGGGGATTCAAAACTATCTGCAGCGGGGTGCCGTCCGCAAGGAAAGGCATATCCGCCTGCGGCAGAACTCTGGAAATAACGCCCTTGTTGCCGTGGCGGCCGGCCATCTTGTCGCCGACCTGCACCTTGCGCTTCTGCGCTATATACACGCGCACCAGCTTGGAAACGCCGGGCGAAAGCTCGTCCTTGTTTTCGCGGGTGAATATCTTTACGTCGACAACTATGCCGCCCTCGCCGTGGGGCACTTTCAGGGAGGTGTCGCGCACCTCTCTCGCCTTTTCGCCGAATATCGCGCGCAGCAGTCTCTCCTCGGGGGTCAGCTCCGTTTCGCCCTTGGGCGTAACCTTGCCGACGAGGATGTCGCCCGTCTGCACTTCGGCGCCTATTCTTATGATGCCGTTCTCGTCGAGGTCTTTAAGGGCATCCTCGGAGACGTTGGGTATATCCCTCGTTATTTCCTCGGCGCCGAGCTTGGTGTCGCGCGCCTCCGTCTCGTGTTCCTCGATGTGAATGGAGGTGAACACGTCGTCCTGCACTAATTTTTCGGAGATGAGAATGGCGTCCTCGTAGTTGTAGCCCTCCCACTCCATGTAGCCTATGAGTATATTTTTGCCGAGCGCAAGTTCGCCGTTGTTGGTTGCGGGACCGTCGGCTATTATCTCGCCCGCTTCAACCCTGTCGCCCGTGTTGATGATGGGCCGCTGGTTGAGGCAGGTGCACTGGTTGGAACGCTCGAATTTTTTGAGCTTGTATTCGGTTATGAGGCCGTTGTCCTCCTGGATTTTGATGCAGTCGGAAGCGACTCCCACTGCGACGCCCGCGTTCTTTGCGCGCACCAAAACGCCGCTGTCGCGCGCTATCGCCGCCTCTATGCCCGTGGCGACTATCGCCGACTCGGTCTTCATGAGGGGCACCGCCTGACGCTGCATGTTGGAGCCCATCAGGGCGCGGTTTGTATCGTCGTTTTCAAGGAAAGGTATCAGCGCCGTAGCAACCGAAACGAGCTGCTTGGGGCTGACGTCCATATAGTCCATCTTTTCGGGGGGATATTGGGTTATGAGGTCGCGGTGGCGGCAGCCTATGTGCGAGTTTACGAAGTGGTTGTGCTCGTCCAAAGGCTCGTTGGCCTGCGCGACTATATATTTGTCCTCCTCGTCCGCGGTGAGGTAGTCGACGTGGTCGGTTACGGTGGGTATGCCGTTTTCGTCCTTTTCCACCTTGCGGTAGGGGCTCATTATAAAGCCGTACTCGTTCACTTTGGAGAAAGTGGCAAGCGAGGAGATAAGGCCTATGTTCTGGCCTTCGGGGGTCTCTATGGGGCAGAGCCTGCCGTAGTGCGAGTGGTGAACGTCGCGCACTTCAAACGTCGCCCTGTCGCGGTTCAGGCCGCCGGGGCCGAGCGCGGAGAGCTTGCGCTTGTGCGTGAGCTCTGCGGCGGGGTTGGTCTGGTCCATGAACTGGGACAGCTGCGAGGAGCCGAAGAATTCGCGTATAACTGCGGATACGGGGCGCACGTTTACGAGACCCGACGGGGTAACTTCCATTGCGTCCTGCGTTGCCATGCGCTCCTTTATGAGCTTTTCGAGCCTTGCGATGCCTATTCTCAGCTGGTTTTGCAAAAGCTCGCCCACCGAACGCACGCGGCGGTTGCCCAGGTGGTCTATGTTGTCTATGGTGCCGATGCCGTACTGCAGGTCTATGTTGGTGGAAATGGCGGCCACGATATCGTCCACGGTTATGTGCTTGTGGTTGAGTTTTTCGGTTACGGGCTTGATTTCCTTCTTTTCGTCGTTGTCGAGTTCGGTTTTGTCCGACAGGAGAAGTTCGTTGAACTTTTTGCAGGCGGTGACGAATTTAATGCGCTGCTCTTTTCTCCTCTCGCGGTTTTTCTTGTCCTCGGGCTTCTCGTCCTCCGATTCGGGAGTTTCGGTCACGTAGTATATGGCGTTTATCTCGTTGATAAACTTTTCGGCAACTTCCTCCGCCTTGGCGTTTTCGCACTCGGCGGCGATCTTTTTCATGAACACGAAGTTGGGATAGTAAATCGTGGGCAGCAGCCCGAAAAGTTTATGGGGCTTGTCTGAAACGGCCTTCCAGTTGACCGTGTTGTTGGCTATAATCTTGTGCTTGATTTCGCCCTGTTCGGGGTCGGAAACCAGCACGAACGCCTCGTTGACGCCCGAATCCTGCAGCTCTATCGCCCTGGCCTCGCTGATAACCTCGCCCGCGTGCGCCATAATTTCGCCCGTGTAGGGGTTTATTATGTCCTCCGCGAGTTTGCAGCCGGGGAGCCTGTACGCAAGATTGAGCTTTTTGTTGAACTTGTAGCGCCCCACCTTTACGACGTCGTAGCGGCGGGGATCGAAGAACAGGTTGTTGAGGTGCTGCCGCACGGAGGCCTCCGTGGGCACTTCGCCGGGACGGAGACGGCGGTAGAGTTCTACGAGGCCGTCGCTTTCCGACTTGGTCGTGTCCTTGGCTATGGTGTTTTCTATCATCTTGTCGTTTGCAAACAGGTCCATCAGCGCCCTGTCCGAACCGAAGCCGAGCGCGCGCAACAATACGGTGACGCATATCTTGCGCTTTCTGTCCACGTGCACCCACAAAACGCCCTGCGCGTCCTGCTCGAGTTCGAGCCACGCGCCGCGGTTGGGGATTACCGTGGTTGCAAACATTTCCTTGCCCGATTTGTCGCGCGTGGAGGCGTTATACACGCCCGGCGAACGTACGAGCTGGGAAACGATTACGCGCTCCGCGCCGTTGATGATGAACGAGCCGGACTCGGTCATAAGGGGGAATTCGCCCATGAACACGTCCTGGTCGATAACGTCGCCGCGCACCTTGTTTACAAGGCGCACCTTGACGTGCATCGGCAGGGCGTAGGTCGCGTCGCGGTTGCGGCACTCCTTTTCGTCGTACTTGGGCTTTTCGTCGAACCAATGGTCGAGGAAATACAGCTCGTAGTGATCGGAGTAGTCGGTGATGGGCATAAAGTCCTCGAAAACTTCGGTTATGCCCTCTTTGATAAACGCGTCGTAGCTCGATTTTTGGATTTCAACCAAATCGGGTATGTCGATGACTTCGTTTATTTTGCCAAACTTACGCCTCTCGGTTTTGCCATACTTGTGAACTGGTAAATTCATTAAAACAGAACTCCTTTTGAGCGGTTCACCGCTATTTATTTTCACATTCAGGCTATCGCGCGGATATATCTTTTCACCGCGCACAATACTGCAAATGTATATTTACGATAAATTTTTTTAAAATTTTTGGGGACGGAAAGCAATTTTTGCCGCTCCCCGCTTTACAATTTGAATTTTTTAGTGTATACTTGGCACATAAAACTCAATACGTTCGCGTATTTCGGGTGCGGTTTTTACACTTTTTCTTTAAAAAAAATTAAAAAAGGTGATAAAAATCGCATTTTAATACATTGTACTATTGTACAGCATACCAAAATCAAAGTCAAGCAATTTTTCCAAAATTATGAGAATCGACAAATTTTTAAAGGTTTCGCGCATATTAAAGAGGCGCACGCTGGCCGAGGAAGCCTGCGAAAAGGGCAAGGTAAGCGTAAACGGCAGGGAGGTTAAACCCGGCCACAGGGTAAAGCCGGGCGACAGGGTGGAGATATCCTTTGCGGGCGGCTCGGTTAAATTTATAATAAAGGAAATAAGGGAAACGGTCAAAAAGGACGAGGCCTCCTCCCTGTACGAGATAATAGGCGAATAATATGCAAAACGTTCACTTCAAAGTAAAAAATTTTTTGCTGCTGTTCGTTGCGGGCGTTGTAAACGCGGCGGGCGTAACCCTCCTTTTGCTCCCCTCCAACTTTTACGACAGCGGGCTTTCGGGCGTGTCGATGCTTGTTTTGCAGCTCTTGCCCGCGGGCGCAAGGCGGTACATACAGTTATGGATTCCGCTGCTTTTATTGAACGCGCCCATATTTTTGTTCGCGATGAAAAAACAGGGCGTAGAGTTTACGCTGTACTCGCTGTTTGCCATAATGATATACTCCCTCACCTCGCTGGTGTTCGAGCAGGTGATCCCCATGTACGTGCACGACTTTTTCAGCAAGGGTTCGCCAATAGGCGGCGGCGAAAAGATAATCTGCGCCATCTTCGGCGGGCTTTTGTCGGGCATTGGCAGCGGAATGGCGATACGCTTCGGCGGCACGATGGACGGCATGGAGAGCCTCGCCGTGATGTTTGCCAAAAAGCTCAACCTCACGGTGGGCAACTTCGTCTTGATCTTCAACGTATTTTTATACGCGCTGATAGGCGTTTTGGCGTTTGCGGGGGTAATCCCCAACAGCGGAGCTTCCGACTTCACCCCCGCCCTCTACTCCATAGTCGCCTATTTTGTGGCGAGCAAGGCGGTGGACTTCATCTCCGACGGACTCGACCAGGCAAAGGGCGCGCTTATAATAACTTCCAAATACGACGAGCTGTGCCGCGCGCTCTCCGACGAGTTCGGCAGGGGGCTTACGGTGATAGACGGCAGAGGATACTATTCCAAGACCCAAAAGGAGATAATATACTGCGTTATCAACCGCTTTCAGGTGGCAAAACTGAGGGAGGTCGTGTCCCTTTGGGATCCGATGGCATTCGTGACGCTGATGGACATAACCGACGTCATCGGCACGAGCATAAAGTACAGCCGCGTGAACGAAAAATTTTTAAAACAGCGCAGGCAGGCACGGCAGGCCTTGGAACAGATAGAAATCGAACACGAAGAAACTGAGAGGGTTTACAAATATGACAACGGCGAAGAACCTTAAAGTCAGCGCGATAATCGCGGCGGCGGGCAAGGGCGAACGGGCGGGATTTTCAAAGAACAAACTTCTCGCTCCGCTCTGCGGCGCGCCCGCGCTGTGGCACACGCTGGAAAAATTCGACATGCCCGGGGTGGACGAGGTGATTATAGCCGCGTCCGAATACGACTTTGAAGAAATTTCACTGCTCGCCGCGCCCTTCGGCTATAAAGTAGTCGTGGGCGGCGCAACCCGCACGGAGAGCGTAAAAAGGGCGTTAAACGCGGTGACGGGGGATATCGTTTTGATCCACGACGGCGCGCGGCCCTTCCTTTCCCGCGCGCTGATAGAGAGATGCATAGACAGCGTAAAGAGGTTCGGCAGCGGCGTATGCGCTTTGCCCTGCACCGACACGATAGCCACGTCCAACTACGGGCTTATTACGGGCTGCCACGACAGGCGGGCCCTCTACCGCGTGCAGACCCCGCAGGGATTTTTTACCGCCGACATCCGCCGCGCCTATGAACAGGCCGACGGCAACGAATACACCGACGACTCCCGCATATACTGCGAATTTTGCGGTCTGCCGCGGGTCGTCGAGGGCGAGGAGAGCAACAAAAAACTGACGTATGCCGGGGATTTTGACTGCGGTCTGCCCGCCCTGCCCTCCGCGGGAGCCGTGCGCGCGGGCTTCGGCGCGGACGTGCACGCCTTTTGCGGGGGAAATTCCGTCGTGCTCGGCGGGGTAAAGATCCCCTGCGGCAAATCGCTTAAAGCGCACAGCGACGGGGACGTGGTTTTCCACGCGATAACCGACGCGCTGCTTTCGGCGGCGGGTTTAAAGGACATCGGGCACTACTTCCCCGATACGGACCCCGCTCTTGAGGGCGCAGGCAGCGCGCATATGTGCGCCGCCGCAATCAAAGAAGTAAAAAAGGCGGGATATGCGCCGCTGAACATATCAGTTTCGGTGCAGGCGGAAGAGCCCCGTCTTGCCCCCCACATAGAAAAAATGACCCAAAATATCGCACACGTATTGGGAATTCCGCAAAATTCGGTTGCCGTTGCGGCGGGCACCTGCGAAAAATTGGGCTTTGTGGGCAGGGGACTCGGCATAACCGCATACGCCGTCGTACTTTTAAAGGAGGCCGCGAATGGCTAAGAGTTCAACGCAGTTCGTCTGTTCGGAGTGCGGCGCGTCCAGCCCGCGCTGGTTGGGCAGATGCCCCGCCTGCGGAAAATACAACACGATGGCCGAGGAGCCCGTAGCCCCCGCCGAAACCCAAAAAACAACCCAAAGACCGGCCGCGCCGAGGGCAAAACCCCTGCGCGAAGTTACATATGAAAACTACAACCGCACGCCGTCGGGCATTTCCGAGTTCGACAACGTGCTGGGCGGCGGCATCGTGGCGGGCTCATTGGTGCTGCTCGGCGGCGACCCGGGCATAGGCAAGTCCACCCTTTTGACGCAGATTGCCGCGCACCTTTCATCTTCGCACAAGGTGCTGTACGTCTCCGCCGAGGAGAGCTGTTCGCAGGTCAAAATGCGCGCAAAGAGGCTAAACCTCAGCTGCGAAAATATGCTTTTGTTGAACGAAACGTGCATCGATAACCTCGGAAGCGACCTCGACGGCGTGGAATTCTGCGTGATAGACTCCATACAGGCCGTATATACGGACAGCCTCACCTCCTCCGCCGGTTCCGTCGGACAGGTCAGGGAGTGCGCCGCAAAGCTGATGCGCCTTGCAAAGAGCCGCAACATAACCTTCTTTATCGTTGGACACGTCACCAAGGAGGGCGCGCTGGCGGGGCCCAAAGTTCTGGAACACATTATGGACACCGTGCTCTATTTCGAGGGCGAAAACCAGGAGAATTTCCGTATTTTGCGGGCGGTAAAAAACAGATTCGGCAACGTGGCCGAAGTGGGCGTTTTTGAGATGACGGAGGGCGGCATCGTGGCCGTAACCGACTATTCGGGGATATTCCTTTCGGAACGCCGCGGCGAAGAAGCGGGCAGCGCGGTCACTCCCGCGCAGACGGGCGCGCGCTGCATGAACGTGGAGATACAGACCCTTGTCTGCAAGACGGCTTTCGGCCTGCCGCGGAGGATGCCGCTCGGCGTGGACTACAACAAACTTGCGCTGCTCGTAGCCGTGCTTGAAAAGAGGTGCGGGCTGTCGCTGGGCGCGTACGACATATACGTGAACGCGATGGGCGGCATAAAGCTCGGCGAGCCCGCCTGCGACCTTGCGGTGTGCGCCGCCTTAGCTTCGGCCTATTTTGGGCAGCCGATAGACAAATACACGGCGGTGTTCGGCGAAGTGGGTTTGACGGGCGAGGTTCGCGCCGTGAGCTACTGCGAAAAGCGGGTTGCCGAGTGCGTTAAAATGGGCTTCAAAAAGGTGCTAATTCCCGCAAAAAACATGAAGTCCGTGGTAAAATATGCCGACAAAATCTCCGTCGTCCCCGTGCTGTACGTCAACACGATGATAAAAAACCTGTTTAAAGAACAAAATAAAAATTAAAAAACGGGGCGGCAATTTTGCCGTCCCGAAAAAAATACGGTTATACCTATATGTTGAAAGAAATACGGAATGAAAAGGATATTTCAGACCTGGTGCGCGAAATCGGATTTTTGCCTTTCTTCGCCAACGGGATCAAGGGCTTTTCGATAGAGGAATGTTGTCTGCCCGAACTGTGGTTCAGCGACAGCGCGGACGGCCCGTGGGAATGGAAAGGGCCCGTCATAAGAACGGGGAATTGCGTTTACGGCAAGCTGTTCTGCGGCAAGGCGGGGTTTATAAGCAGGGAATGGCTGCCCGATTTTGCCAATTTCCGCAGGGACGGCTACGACTTCGATACCCGTTGCGACGAGGGAACGGCCCCGCACAAGGACATTGCCGTTTACGATACGGTTGCCCAAAAGGGCGCCGTCCTGTCAAAGGAGCTCAAACGGCTCGGCAATTACAGAAAGGGCGGCAACACGGGGTTTGAGACGGTTATCACAAGATTGCAGATGCAGACCTACGTCACCGTTTCCGACTTCGTCTACATGCGCGACAAATTCGGTAAGCCCTACGGCTGGGGAGTTGCGCAGTACTCCACGCCCGAAGCGCTGTTCGGCTACGACTTCGTGACTTCCGCATACAAACGCGACCCGCGGCTGTCGGAAGAAAAAATTATAGCTCACCTGAAAAGCTGCCTCCCCTTCGCCCCCGAAGAACAAATAATAAACCTCATAAAATAACCGCCCCTCCTCCCCTGTCATTCTGCGCGAGGGACCCTCCCCTCCTCTGTCATTCTGCGCGAGGGCTTTTGCCCGACGCCCTGCCGAGGGTTCCCTTTGGGAAACGGCAGATGAGGGCGCAGCTCGGCGAAGAATCTGTCGCGCAGCGACTTTTTTTAAAATATATTTTTTTGGGCGAACCGTGCGTTAGTTCCTCAACATGCGTTAGCCATACATTCCGCTGAACGCTACAAACCGTTTGCAACAGGGTTCACAAAAAACCAGACATTCGACGATGTCTGGTTTTTTCGTGAGCTTTAGGAGCTCCGCTCCTCTTTGCGCCATAATTAAGGGCGCACCATAATATAATGGCGCAAATTCACCTCAAGCTCAGGCGCAAGTATGCGCAAATGTGGTGCGCTGGCGCAAGCGCAGCTTGCTTGCGCCGTGAATTATTTTTAAATATGTGCGCGGCAACCAAAACCTTGCCCTCTTCCGTCACATATACACAGGGCTCCCAAAAATTGCAGCATAGCGCAATTTTTGGGAAGAGGAGCCGCAACATGGCAACTTTGCTGTTTACGCGAAGTGTAAATCGGCTTATAGCCAATGTTTGCGGCGACGAGGGGCAGGGTGTCACGAAGTGACGGGTGGAAGTGTATGTTGCCATTTTATTTCCCCTCCCATCACCCGCTGCGCGGGAGCTTCCCCCCCCCGTGGGGAAGAAGCCACGGGGAGTGCCG
>CANRKK010000024.1 GCA_947631195.1 uncultured Clostridia bacterium | reverse complement strand
TATAGTTTGAAAAGACTTCCCACTTCATAGCGCACCTCTCAAAACGTCACCCATTCGGCGTCAAGCTGATTTCCGTGCGCCTTTACATAAACATACTTCGGGTGCTTGTCGCTCTCGGTGTAATCACCGTCGATAGCGTACTCCATAAGGAAGGTTGCCGTCGACCTTGACTGTCCGATACTCATTTCCTGCGCAAACACGTTTCTAATTTCGGGATACTCGCCCGACTTCTTGTAGTGTTCCTTTGCCTCTTGCTCGAAAAAGGTTATTGCCTTTTTCATCATAGTTCCGAGTGTCATATCTTTACACCTCCTTGAAAAGCTCATCGTAGGTTTCGCAGGTGCAATATCCCGCAGCGCAGCGGAAGAACTTCCGCGCAAGCTCGTCCTCTTCCTCTGTGTCGACCATAAGCTGGGCGTGGTCTTTGTCGATGAAGTTCACGTCCTTGTCGAGGATAGCCGCGAACTTCGTTTCCCCTTCCTCGGTCAGTGTGGTGGGTCCGACGTATGCCATAGCCCAGTCGTCAGTGAAGAAGCTCTCGAAGTCGACGTCGACGTCCTTCTTCAAAAAGTCTTTCAGTTTCATAGTGGTTATAACTCCTTATAATAAAAATGGGTCCGTAGCATAACTACGAACCCTCAAAAAAATGGTCTGTAATCATGTTACAGACCTATTATAAAACAACATTGCAAATTAGTCAAGCGTTTTTAGCACGTTTTGAGAAAAAATTTATAAAAATTTTAGACAGCCCCTTTTCGCAAAGAAAAACAGGGCGCTTGACCCTGTAATTATAGCACAAAATGCCCTTCTCGGTCAAATATATTTGACCGAGAGCAGCGAAAAAAAAGCCTCGCCATTACGAAGCCCCGAACCGCTCCCTTTATTCAGTTATGCAGCCGACCGCTTGCTCTTTTCCAAAAAGCGAACTTGAACGTCCGTTCTCTTTTGTAGCAGTTCCAAAAGCTCGGCGCGCTTATCGAGCGGACTTTGCATTGCCCGGCGACCGTCCTTGTCCCGGAGCGCCGTCGAGGGCGTGCTGTTGTACCGGACGAGCCACTGTGACATTTTCTCTTGAAGCTCGTCAAAGGTCGAGAATTGCAGGAAGTTATAAAAGCGCTCTTGGTCGGTTCGGTGGGACCGCTCCACCTTGCCGTTGTGCCGCGGGGTCCTCGGCTTGATGAGTTGGTGGCGTATGCCGAACTGTTGCAGCGTTTCGTCGACGATATGTATCTTCTCCGCCTCGCCGCGCGGATAGGTAAACTCCGCGCCGTTGTCGGTCTGAATAGTGACCGGGAGATAGCCGAAGTAAACGATCGCGCGCATAATGAAGTCCTTGGTCGCGTTTCCGTTGTGCTCGGAATAAGCGCGGATGAACCGCTCCCGCGTCGCCTCGTCTATCATTGTGTATTGGAACGATCGCCTGTAAGGCTCGGCGCCCACATAACACTCGCGCGGGACAAACTTAACGTCCATTTGCCATTTCTGCCCGAGCATTTCGGGTGTATCATAAGGCTGCGAAACGCGCCGGATGATTTCGGCGGGCTGGAAGTTCTGCCGACGTATAAACTTATACATAGTCATATAGTGGCGCGAGTATGCGCAGCGGGCGCGGAGTTCGCCGTACAGTTCGGTATAGCTCCGCGTCGGGTCCTCGGCGTACAGCCGCATAATGTCGTTTTTCTCCTGCTCGGTCTGCGAGTTCGGGTGCGGCGTCAGCGGTCGGCTCGAACGGTTCGTCAAGCTGTCGAGCGTTCCGTCGTACTGCGTTTTCCACCGCCACAGGCTCACGCGAGTGCAGCGCATTTTCTTGCAAACGTAAAGCCAGTGCTTCTTTTCGACGAGCCACATTTCAAGGGCGCGCTTCTTTTCTTTTGCCGTAAATTTTACGCCTTTCATAGTTTTATTCCTCCATAAAAAAAGAGAGCGGCTTGGCAGCCGCCCTCAAATTTTGATTACTTGTACTTCCTCGGTCGCCCGATCTTAACACCCGCTTTCAGTTCCTCGACGGTGGGTAGCCGCCCGAGGCGCTTCGCGTAGTTATATACCGTCGCCACCGACACTCCCGCTTCAGCGGCAAGTGCTCTGACCTCTGCCGGTGCTTTGCCCTTGTCCATATTATTCCTCCTCTTCTTCCGGAAGAATATCGTAGCAGCTCAATACAGCACACTGCTCGTCGTCGCTCAAATCTTCGTACAGGCGATCGTCGAGGAGCTTGTGTACGCGCGTTTCGGTGTGAAATTCTTTGTCGCATTCGTGAAGATTTCTGTAGTCGCGCATCTTGATTGCCTCGTCTTTGTCGTAGCCCTCGTACTGTACCCATTCATCGAATACATTTGGTCTCGAACAGGTAGTTACGGTCATATAATAAAGTTTTTCCATTTTTAGCTCTCCTTTGAGGGGTGCTCCCTCATTCATTGTGAGTTAATTATACCACAATGAAAAACCTTTGTCAAGCGTTTTTCTATCCTTTTTCTAAATATTTTATAATTTTTTTCGGGCGAGTGGACCGCGCATAATCACCTATCGCCAAAGCCCATAGGGCGCGGAGAGATGACCGCCGGAAGCCTACTCTCTTGCGGCTGTTCCTCGACCGTCGCTCGCTTGGACTTCTCCGCCTCGAGGAATTTCTGAATAAAGTCGAGGCGCAGCTTCATCTTCGAGAGCAAGGTGCCGCGCGCGAAGTCTTGACCGTCCGTGGCGCCGAGCATTACGCTCATCGCCGTGCGGAACAGCTTCGTGAAGGTGTTTACGAGGATAGCCACGGAGAACGCGCCCGGCTGGAAGAACAGCGTCGAAAACGCCATAGAGAACGCCATAAGCATTGCCACCTTCTTAAACAGCAGCCCGCTGACGTGGCGCTGCTCGTGCGCTTCCATATCGTCGTCATCGCCGTAGACGTGCTCCATTCGGGAGAATATCGTCGCTATGCGGACGCGCGAAAAGTGTATGCGCTTGAACGGCGACAGCCGAATAAAGTTCCCTTTGACCGGGAGAAACGAAATGTCGGTCGCCGCGTTGTCGAGCAGCTTCTGCCACTTCGCCCGCTTCTGCTCTTTCGTGATTTTCGAGAGCTTGAATTGTAGATACTCCGTGTAGGCTTTCAGCTTCCGCGCGGCGTTTATCTCGTTGACATAGTCCTCGAAGCGCGTCGCAAGGTCGTGATTTATCAGCTCGGTGTGCGCTCCGTCTATCTTCTTTTGCGTGCCGAATATGTCGGAGTTCTCCCGCAGTTCCTTCTCGCGGAAGAAGTCGCGCACCGAGAGGACCACAAAGACCACCGAAAGGCAGGTGATCGCAAGGGTTATCCAGTAGCTCGCCTGCGAAAAGATAGCGGGGTCAAAGCCCGCGGTGACATAGTCGATAAGCACGTCGGCAGCAGTGGCGAACAGCACCACGCTGACCATAAAGAACTGTCGGAAGTTGAAGCGGCTTCTGACGTTCGTCAATGCAGCCAAGGTTTCTTTTTTGTCCGTTTCCATAGTACCTCCTTATTTATGGTGTATCTCGCGTGAGTAGAGAATATCGAAGATAAGCCCGATAAAGTAGCTCACAGCGATAAAGCCGAGCGTCGCGGATAACTTGATAAGTTGCGCTTCGAGCGCCTTAAACGCCACAATGCCCGCCACGATAAACAGCATAGGTATAACACTGCTGAAAATCGCCTCAATAGTTTTTACGGACTTCAACGCCTTTTCAATGTTGGCGAGCTTGGCGGGGTCGGTTTCCGTTTTGAGTTCTGCAAGCATAACATTGCCTTGCTGCTTCAGATCGTCGAGGCGCCTGTCGATAAACAGCTTCTTAATCACCCAAAAGACGAATATCAAAAGCAAGATACCGGTAATCGACACCTTGAAGCCGACCGCTTGTCCGGTGTTCCCGATCGTGCTATATCGCGCTATTACAAGCGCGATAGGCACGACTGCGGAAAAAAGGCAGTGCAGGATGAAGAATATCACCCGCTTTTTAGTAAGTTTCATTCATCAAGCCCTCCGAAGTTTACTCCGACGTTGTCGCCGTTCTCCTCGTCGGTCGGCTCCTCCGGGAGCGACACAGGATCCAGCAGCACAGTCATTACTTCGTCGTCCCTCGGTTTGAGCTTCTCCCCGGACAGCGCCGTAATAGCGCCGGAAAGTTCCTTGCGCTCGTCATCGGACAGCGCTTTCAGTCGGAGTATTGCCTTTGCGATAGCAAGCAATATCGGGACAAGCAGAGCGACATTTTTCTCCACCTTCTCCACTCTGTCGTCGAGCGCGTTCGCGGTCTTTTTGAGTGCTTTCTCCGTAACCGCGGTAACGTCGATATTAAGCGTCTTGCCCGCAAGAGCCTTGGCGACCGCGTTTGCAAAGTCGTTTATGTTGAATTTGCTGTCGATGAGGGCGCTGTTCTTGTTGATTATGCGCGTTATGCAAAGGCGCACGATAGCGTAGATTATCGTGCCGCAGCCGGTGACGCCGCCGAGAGCGGCGACCCACGGTGCTATGAGTTCCCAAACTTGATCCATTTTTTATATCCTCCTTTTTTATTCGATAATGGTCGGGTCGTAGTTTTTCTCAAGGTTAAATACCTTCTTGGAAAGGGTATTTATAACCTCTGTCGCCTCGTTGGCGTGTTTGACAAGTAGCTCGTTTGCCTTTTTTAGGCTTGCAAGCTCGTTTTCGCGCTGTTGGAGCGCCTTAACGGTTTGCTCGGTAAATTGGGCGAGTTCGTCGCACCGCGCGCCGTAGTCGCTTTTTAGCACGTCAAACGCCGCGAGCGTTTCGGCGTGGACGCGCTCGATTTCGGCAAGCCGCGCGAACAGTTGTTCGTCGGAAAGCCCGGCGGTGAGTTGCCGCTGCTGCTGGCGCATTATAAGGAACGCGCCGACCTTGAGCGGGTGACACTCCCAAGCCCACAAAACCTTGTCCTCGTCGATGAGGCACACGGTCAGAGCGACGAGTTGCTCCTTGCCGATGATCTCCCGAGGGACGATAACGTCGCTGCCGTAGACCACCGCCTTATGTTCCACTCCGTCCTCGCCCTTAAATAGCGCGATATACGAGCCACTTTGAGGCAAAACAAAAGACACCTTGAAAGTGTCCTTTACGTCAAGCAGCACAGGCGTAGGGTCGACAATGACCCCCGCGTGCGAGTTCTTTATAAGTTCGTACTTCATCACCCCACCTCCTTACCCTTCATCGGGCGGGACCCAAAAAGGGTTGATTTCGGGCAAGTCCTCTTTCTCGTTATGCTCGGCTTGGCGCGCCGCTTCCGCCTTTTCGGCTTCGAGCCGACGCTGTTCTTCCTCGCGCTGCATAAATTCGAGCTTCTCAACCTCCGCCGCCGCGATATTCGTCGCCGTGCTTTCGGGATAGAGCCGCTTATGTGAGGCGAGGTTCGCCATTTGCCCCTCGACCATATAAACGTCGCCCGACATATTGAGCCGCTTTTTCAGCCGCTCAATGGTTTCATTTGTTCCGTCTTTGTAGATCATACTGCTACTGCTCCTTTTAACATAGATTTTTTGAGGGCGTTCTCCCTCTTGGCTGCCGCGGAGATTATCCGTCGGAGTTCGCCTTTCGAGATTATCGGCTTAATGTAGTTGAGATAATAATGTCGTCCGTGCGGCAAGTGTTTGAGCCAGCCGATACCGCTCGTTATCCCGCGAGCCGCGCGCAAGGTGCAATACCCTCGCTTACGGACGCGGGTCACTCGTCGCATGAACCGAAAAAAGTTCCGCTTGCGAATTTGCGTCTTTTCCTTGTAGAAAACAAAGCCGAGGAAGTCGAGAGGACGCGAATTGAGTTTCCATATCTGCCAGTTGTCCTTTATCTCCACGGCGTAGTCGTTCGCCCGCAAATACTCCCGAAGCGCGTCGAGCACCCTGTGGAGCTTGCGCTTGTTCGTGTCAAGCATAACCATATCGTCAACGTTCCGGACATAATACCGAATGCGCAGCCGCTCCTTAATGAAGTGGTCTACCTTTTCGAGGTAGAAGTTCGAGAACCACTGCGACGTATAGAAGCCGATCGGCAAGCCTTGACTGCCCGCGTCAATTATCATATCGAGAAGGTCGAGCATTTCCTTGTCCTTGATTTTGTCGCGGAAAAGCGCCTTCATCTTGTCCTGCGACACGGACTGAAAGAATTTCCGAATGTCGAGCTTCATAACGTACTTGATTTTCTTGTCACGGCGCAAAATGTTCTTTATGTATCTGCGCCCTTTGTCGCCGCCGCGCCCGGGCACGGAGCCGATACAGTAAGGGTACATTCCTTTCATAAAGATAGGTTTCAAAACGATACACACCGCCCAGTGTACTACCCTGTCGGGCAGGAAGGGCGGAATTTCGATTTGACGCACCTTGCCGCTTGCGGGTTCAAATACAGTCTTTATCCTGTTCTGCCCGGGGACGAACTTATGCTGTTTAAGGAGATCGGCAAGCCATATCAAAAACTCCTCCTTGTGCGCGAGCGCGTAACACACGCTCTTTGTTTTCTTTTTGCCTTTGCAAGCCTGTTTCAAGGCTTCGGCAAGGGTTTCCATTTCGTATAGCTTTTCGTAAAGAAAGCCTACTCTTTTCATTTCTAATACCTCTTATGGTGTTTCGAGAAGCGACCTACTAAACCATACCCTTTACGAGTTATTTTTTACCAAGTGGTAAGGAGCTTGGGGTCCGAAAGAATTTATAATCGGATAGATTGGCGACCGCCGATGTTCGAGTTCGAGTTCGACGTCGAGTTGTTGTTGAAGTACACCAAGCCGTGGTTCGAGTTCGAGTTGTTCCAGTTAGCACCCGAGTAAACGACAGGGTTCGACGAGCGGTCTGGACCCCAAGTCCCTAAAAGTTATTCAGTTGTTATTTTTGAGGGGGAAGTATCCCCCTCACCCCCTCAAAGGGGAATTTTTAGAAGGCGACCGCCGAGATCCGAGTACGAGTACGACGCCGAGCTGCCGTTGAAGTACACCAAGCCGAGGTACGAGCTCGAGCCGTTCCAGACAGCACCCGAGCAAACGACAGGGTACGACGAACTTACAGGATAGCAATAGTCGCAGAAGCCGTTTTCGCCGCTGACCGTCTTTGTCGGATAGCACATAAACGGATTGTCGGGGTCCCAACCGAAAGCGGTGATATAGTTCGTGCTGCTCGGTATGGTATAGCTCGGCACCTTGTAGTTCGCGTCGGACGTACTGTCGGAGAATTTCGTCGGGTCGTCGCAAACGCGTATCTTGCCCGAGGTTCCGGCATAAGTTACACCGTCTATCCACTCCAAGTAATTACCGACAAAGTCCTCGATATTGTGCCACTTCATCTGCTCCGTTTCAAGGACATAGCCGCTCGGCGTCGGGATACTGTCCGTATTGCCTGTCGTGCAGGCTTCCTCGGTCTTTCCTGTGCCGCTTCTCGATCTGCGTCCTTTCATTATGGAGTCCGCGTCCTTCGTGGCGTATTCTATCCACCACAGGAACACGGTAATCATCTTGTGTTTGAGGTCAAGCTGTTGATACCCCGCCCCGATAGCCGCTGCCGCTGTACGGAAGCCCGCGCGCGTCGTGTTTGCCTTTCGCGCCACACCCGATATGCTCGCAAGCTCTTTTGCGTTCTGCAAGGACGTAGAAGCACCGTAAACTGCGTACCAAAACTCGTCGACGTGGACCCAGTCGGAGCCGTGGACAGGACCCTGCGATACTGCCACGCTGTCGAGGTTTCCGTCCTTGTCGTAGGTTACGCGCATATAGTGCGCGGGGAACTTCTTGAAAACATTGTCGTAGACGTCGGTAACGATTTCGCCGTTCCACGGTGCGAGATTATCGAAGTCGGAAACGATTTGTCCGGTCGAGGGGTCAATAGCGAAGCCGAGGTCGACAGCGTCGTCCGTACGCCTCATCTCGCGGCTCGTTGTGTTATCCCACTCGACGCCGTAAATCGGGGTGTCGGAAGTTCCACGGTGCATGTCGTATCGCGCATAACACGACGTTTCGCCTTGGATATTCTTCGGTTCGGGCGACCAGCCAATGAATGGGAAGTCGTCGGGGTTGTCCCTCGTAAGTATTTTCGGGGTTTCCGGCATATCCGCTTCTTGGACGTCGCTACCGTAGGGCACCTCCTCCACCGTCTTAACAAGCTGGTCGTAGTTGTAGAAGTGCACCGGATACTTTCTGATTTCCTGCGTGAATATGGCTTGAATGTCCACCGGAGCAAAGACACGCGGCGGAACGTCGCCCCACCTGTCGAAGGTGTAAGTCCACTGCACGTCGGGGTCGCGCTTCGGCTCGCTGCTCGGGAGCGTTACGCGCCCGCCTTCCGTTACCCACGTTTCTTGGAACACCACGTCGCCCGAGTAGAAGCGAACGCGGAAGCTGCTCGTGTACTGCGCCACTATCGTGGTGTTGCTGCGGATATTCTTCGGGAGCGTCCCAAAGCCAGCGTATGTAAACTTTTGTCCGTACTCCGCTTCCTGCGGCGTCTGCTCGCGCGTTGGTGCAGATATAAGCCTCTGCGATACCGGGTCGATAGCGTCCGCGCCAGCCGTTACCCTGTACGAGTAAAGCAGCGTTCCGTCGTGGTTGAGGTAGCGGACAAGGTAGTTCGCCACACTGTTTACTATGACTACGAGGTCGGGGAAGTCGTTGGCAATTTCGGTGAAGAAGTCGTCGCTGTCGAGGCTTTCCACACGAACGGTGCCGACTACTACCGGAGCGTCGGCGTTATCTCCGGTGGCGTCCAAGCCGCCGCAAGATTTGAGCTTCGTCAAGGTCGCCCTCAAAGTTTCCTCGTTCGTCGCCGTCCAGTCCACGCCGACAAGGCGCACACGGTTGAGCGCCGAGCTGTTGTTGACGATCTCCTCAATGGGAACGTTCGGGGTGTTCTCCACGCGCAGGGTCGCTATGTTGTCATAGCCCTCAAAAGTTACGAGTTCAAGTTCCTTTTGGTCGCGTATGGTGAAGTTCGTCACCGTGTCGGGCAGTTCGAGAATTTTTATCTTGCCGCCGACCGAGAGGTTCAAGCCCGCGATCGCGCTGCCCTTCGCGTAGACTTTTTCAAGCCCGGCACAGCCGGACAAGTCGACCGCCATTTGCAGCGCCGTGCAGTTCTGAATGTCAAGTTCGTTCAAAAGGTCGTTGTTACCGACGTAAAGCGCGTTGAGGTGCGTATTCTCGTATTCGGGCGAGAAGTCGCCAAGTTTCAGCTTTTGCAGTTTGGTCGCCATTGAGAAGTTCGCGTAGCCCACTTGCAAGCCCGAGAGGTCGCCTATCTGCGCAATTCTGTCCGCCGAATAGATATACACCTCGGTGTCGGAAAGTTGGTCCGCAGGGCAAACAAGCGTCACCTGCGTGTTGCGCTTCGCGCGCTGCGTTACGTTGTACGAGCCGTACTTTATCCAAGCCCACAGGTGCGAGTATGGCGTAATGGTAATGTCGCCCTTGTTGTAGCAACGGAGCGTTATATAGTTGCTCGTGGCGTTTCCGGTCTGATACTTGCTGTCGCGGTAGCGGAAGCCGTTAAACAGCCACCACTCGCGCTGCGACGCCTTGTTGCCTTGCAGCATAGTGAGGTAGGAACTGTCACGGTCGCTTACGAGCGGCTCTATGTACTTCTCGTACATATCCTCGTCCCAAATCGCCTCGCACCATACCTTTTGGTGTTCGTCGAAGCGCTTCACGGTTTCCTCGTCCGAGAATACCGTTTGCGTCCTTAACTGTTGGTAAAGCGCTTTCAGCTCGTCGGGGAATGCGTCGCGGATATTCGACCAAAGGACGCTGTCCTGTCCGTTAAACACATTCGCGCCGGAAACCTTGTCAGTGTCCTCGAGGTCGTAATCGAAAACGAGCTGTCCTTCGTTGTTTATGCCGATCGCCGTGTCCATATCATACGGAAGCGGGAGCCAGTGCGTACCGTCGTAGGTTGACGGAAAGAAGTTTTTCGCGCGGCTGTCCACCATAAGGAATACCTCGGTAAAGAGGTAGTAATACAGCATAGGACCTTTGACGAAATGCTCCTCGAACTCGTTCTTGAATTTTTGCAGCCTTTCCGCCTTTTGTTCCTCGCCGCTTACTTTCGAGCGGTCGGTGGACACTACCCAGTCCATCATCTTTTTGAGGTTGGTATAGTCGGTGGAGCCGTCGGGATAGCGCGCCTCGAAGTCGCTTTTCCACTCCTCGGTCGAGAAGTCCGAACTCTTAAACAGGGCGCGCTCGGAAGTGTTGTTCAGTATCTCCCAGCTCTCGCAGCCCTCGGTCAAGCCGTAAACCTCCTCGGTCGACTTGTCGTTGTTGAAGTTGTACTTGCCCCAAAAACGCGTCTGCCTCGTCGCGGTATTTTGCCAAAAAATCACACACGGAAGTCCGTCGATACCAACGCGGACGAGCGGGTTCTCCTCTTGCGGCGGGGTCTTGTAAGGACAAGTGTCGTTATACAGGCGCACCAGCTCGACGTTGTTCGCGCTCTCCGAAGAAGCGACGTCCGCCTTCATGCAGAACGTCGACACCGGAATGGAGTTCGAGCGCAGCTTGTACTTGTCGTCCTTGCTTCCGGACGAAGTGTATGTCAAGCCCTCTTTGAGCTTAATTTTGAAATTTTTCTTCTTATAGCCCGCCGAGGAAGTACCTTGTACGTCTATCTCGACACCCGAAGCCGTAAAGCTCTTTGTCGGGTCGGACTGGTCGACGTAAGTAATGGAGCAAGTCTTTTTGTCGCCCTTGTAGTCGGGCAGCGCCGGACAGGCTATAATCATATACGGCACGGTGACAGGCAGCCTCGGAATGGTTACATCCTCGCTTTCGTCGAGAATGTCGTTTCGGACGTAGGCGTCCATACGCTCGCGGAGCGTCGGGCGGTCTGCGATAAAGTTTGCCAGCACCTCGCCGCGGGTAAGCCCTCGGTCGTAGTAGTAGACGCGATACACGTCGATACCGCTTGACTGTGCGCCTATCGTCAAGTCCACAGGCGTGCTCTGCGCAAAGTTGTCGTTCTCGGGATACTGTATAGCGCCGCACATAATGCCGTTGACGTAAACGTAAATAAGGCGGTTGAGGTTTCTCGGCTCGACCACGAACGATATGCGGACGCGCTCGTCCTCGCGGAACTGCATAGAGAGCGACGACTGCTCGCTGTCGATCTGCGCGTACTGCGAGGCAATGATGAAGCCGCGCTCGTAGCCCGAAGAACCGGACAGGCACGACATAACAATGCTGTCGTAGTCGCGCACATTGTGCGTCGCCATTTCGACCTCGACCGTTACGCCGTTGGTACGTTTATCACCCGCAAACAGCTTGTAGTTGAGCGTTACCTTGCCGCCCGGAAGCAGCCTCAAAATGGAGTTTCCGTCGGCGTCGTTGAGCCAGCCGTCGGCGTCGGTAAAGCCCACGTTCTCGAACGTCGCCGTAGTGGTTCCGTCCGTCCATTGTGCGGGGTCCGCTTCGGCGTTGCTTCTGCCGCTCGGGTCAAAGTACAGCACGAGGTCGTCCTCCGCGTGCCCGATATTTATGCCGCTGTCCTCGACCTCGATTTGTATATCTTCTTGAACGTCGCCCAGCGCGATACGGAATGTAACATTCCCGACAGGATAGTTCTCGACGTTCCACACCTTCTCGGTTCTGTCGACGAGCAGCTTCTGCTCGAAGTAGGTTTCGCCGCCCTCCTCGATAATGGAAAGCGTTACCTCCGCGGTTTCGGACGTGGGGTCATAGGCAAAGTACGAAATGGAGATCACCTCGCCCTGCGTTACCTTCGTAACCTCGCAGAGCGCCTGCAATATCGGGTCGGTGCTCTGACTTACCCAAATCATACCGAGGGTAACGGTGTTGGACTTGACCGTAACGCCATTGACGGTGAGTTCGGCGTATGCCTCGAACTTATGCCCGCCGTGCGACTGCTCGGGAATAGTAAAGGACTGCGTCCTGCCGCTCGCCGCGACCGTCTGCGTTCCTATCTCGTTACCGTCCATAATGAAGTGGACCGTCTTTGTGCCTGTTCCGGTCGGCGTATAGTAGAACACGACGCTGCCGCTGTAAGTTGCGAAAGCGTCAAGCGTGGTGGACATAGTAAGCGCGATAACCGTTATGGTGTACGAAAGGACCTTCGTCATTCCCTCCGAGTTCTCGACGCGAATACGCACGGTGTTGCTGCCGTTTGAGAGATACTCCCGCACGTCGAACGAGTTTTCGCCCTGCGCCACGCTTATAGTTGCGACATTCACGCCGCCGACCGTGACCGTACCGACACCCGCTCCGTCGTCCATTCCGTCCTCGTCTACCGAGGCGTAAGAGAAACGCAGCACCGCGTCGCCGCTATCCGAAATAGAGAACGAGCGGTCGGGGAGTAAGTTTTTCAGCGTTATGGTGTATGTAAGCGAACCGCTACCACCGCCGCCACCGCCGCCTGTTGCGACGATGACACCGTCCCCGATAATTTCCTCGCCCGCCATAAGGTAGAGCTTGTTGTCCTCGGGGTTGAAGTAAAGATTATCTGCCTTTCCTTCGAGCTGCTCGCGGAAACTCTCAAATTCGGTCTGCACCCTCTCGACGGTCGTTATAGCGTCGGACGCCGCTTGTTCGGCGCCCTCTCGCGCCTTCTCTGCTCGCTCCGCGTCCTCTTTGGTCGTGATATTCAGCTCGTTGATAGAGTTCGCCGCTTGCTCGGCAAGCCTCTGCGCCGCCTGTGCGTCCGAGGCAAAACCGCCCGCGGTGTCCCGAGCGCTCTCAGCTGCCTTCTGCGCGTCGGCTGTCGCCTGCTTTGCCTTGTCGACTTCTGCCTTCGCGTCGAGGGTTTCCTGCCGAGCGGTTTCCGCCGCACCCTGCGCCTTCTTTGCCTCTTCCGCGGCTTTTTCGGCGTCTGTCCTGTATTCCTCGACCGAGTTCAAAAAGCCGTGTAAATCGGCTTGCAATTCGGCTATGTCGCGGGTGTTCTGCCCTATCTGCGCCGCCTCTGCCGAGTTTATATCAAGTTCCTTGCTGTCCTCGTTCCAGCCGCCCGGATACACCGTGGTGACGTATCGGCTCGATATAAGGACGTCCGTCGCCTTGCGCTTCGGGACGCCGTTCGTGTCGAGCAACGGTTCGCCACCGTCGCCGTAGATCGGGACGCTGTCGCAGTAGTTGAACGTGATTTTCAAGCCGTCCGGCTGCGTTGCCTTCTCTGTAAACTCTCGCGGTAACAGGCTCTCGAAAAGCAAGTAGACGAAGCCGCCGAGTTCGTACTCGTCGACGTACCACAGGCGGTGGTTCTCGCTACTTATGACTTCGCGCCCGAGTTCGTCCACCGTCGTGCAAAACGCCGTGAGCAGCGGACCCGCGGTGTTTTGCGTCTTGGGAACGTAGACTTGTAGCTTGACGAAGCCATACGAGCCTTTGTAGAGCCTTTGCTCCTCCAAAACCTCAACCGTGCCGCTGACGTTCAGCTTCAAGGCTATGTTCCGGAGCGCGTGCTGCCTTTTTTCCATTTATAAGTCCTCCTTTTTTTGCTTGACTTTTTTGTGTACGATTTGATATAATTATTACACCCTTTGGAGGTGCACTATGAATTGTGACAAGTATGTGAATTGCCCCCCCCCCGAGCCAAATTTTAGAAAACTATCACATTCAGTAATTCGGCTGGTAGGCTTGGGGTTGCTTTGTTGTTTGCTCGCTCTCACCCTTTGCGGTTGCGGAAATAACGCTCGCTCGGATGAGGAAGGTTACGCGAATTTTGTTCAGTGGCAAGCGCGATACGCAGCTGAAAAAGAACTTATCGGCTTGCTTCGTGAATATGACGTAGTGTATAAGTGGTACGCTGATTATAAAGAAAAAACAAAATACTCTCTCCCGACCGAGGGCGCGATCACGATTTCGTTTGTCTTGGAAGGCGAAACCTTTCTGACGGACGAACACATTACTCTTATTCAGGTCGGGAAGAACGAGCAAGGCGATTATTACGTCGAAATTACCTTTGATGAAATCGGTGCCGCGATTTTCGCAGATATAACCGCCAATAATATCGGCAAAAGTATTGAGATTGAAGAAACGTTAAACGGTCAATCGTCTTTAATTGCCTCCCCAAGCATAAGCAGCGAAATCACCGGCAAAAGCGTTCAGATAAACGGTGAATATACGGAAGAAACCGCAAACTATGTATTAGTTCATATCACCGGGCAAGCAGCCGAAAGAAGCGTTAAACGCAATGCCATAGCCTATAATGATAAAGCGTCAGAGAATGCCACTCGAACTTCTTTCCCCGAGTATCTGCCCGCTTCGCTCGCCACGGAGCCAACATTTGACGATGTGTCCGGATATTTGGCAAAAGCAGCGGCAGCGGGTTTTATCGAGTAAATACCGGATAAATATACCAGCTGTTGAACTTCCTGTCGTTTGCCATTTTGCTCACGTTTTTTGCAATATATGCATATTTAGAGGCTCCGTCCTTTTCGTACAGCACTATCGACTTCACCGCGTCCGCGTCAATATTCTGCGGGCGCGTTATTCTTATTTCGATAGCGCCCCTGCTTGTGTCGACAGGAGTCCAAGTAACCGCGTCTGCAATAATAGTCCCCGACGTTATGGGAACTCCGTCGTCAAACAGCGACGCCTCGACATTGAGAAAGCACATTTGCAGCCGACTGCCTTTTGTGCCGAAAAGATTTGAGTATGTAACAAAGGTTTCGTCCTCCTGCAAAAGGTTGATCTGATAGTCAAACGATAGCGCCTCGCGGTTGTCTTTATCCAAGCCTATTGACAAGCTGTCCGGCAGATAAAAATCGCTCGCTGCTTCGGTGGGGACGAAGTCGATACTTTCAGCGAACGGAAGGCGCCGCGCTTGCGCGAGCGTCCAATTTGTTTTACGAAAAAGCCTAAAATTAAACAGGTCGGCTCGCCCCATTATGTCGCAATATCGGACAGGCTGCATAGAATAATAGGCGTCGTCCGTTCCTCCCTTGCCGCTTATGCTCGTGTCGATACTGTCGCCTGCCTTAAAATTGTCGTCCATATCCCACTCAAACACTATCGCGTTTTTGAGCGGAAAATGCATAAGAGGGACTATTACGTCGCGGTGATCGCTGCTGTCTTTCGGTCGCACTGAATTGTCGCTCGCGCGGGATATTTCCGTACTCGGAAACAGCTTGTTTAATGGTATCCCTTCGTGTGCTCTCTTTTTGTCGCCTTTGAAGCGAACAAACGCAAAGTTCGGCATATCGTAGCTGCTATCCGCAAACAAAAGGCTCCGAATTATAGAGCGCCACTTGCTGTTATTCATAAAAGCGGGGTTTATCGTTGCGGCGTTCTCCTTCGTGGTTAAAAGCAGAAACTCCATAATGCGGACCTCGCGGCGCACCTGCGACCTCTCGCTTACCTCGTAGAACCGCGGCTCGCTCGGTATGGTTACGATATTTGAGAGCTGGTTAAAGTTCCGCGAGTAAGTAACCTTTTGCAGGATAACGTCGGGGTAATACTCGTTTTCGGTAGCGGTGACGTAATACGCCTCGCCGCCGATTTCGACAAGGTCGCCGCTCTCCCTCTCGTCGCCCGGAACGCGGACGTATTCCTGCCGCTGATAAACGGCATTACCTACGCGGATGAGCTTGCCGAAAAGGTTCGCAGAGAAGCGCTCGCTGTCGATGATTTTGTCCTGCTGTCCGAAATATTGCTCGTGGTGCGGATAGACTTCATACGAGCTGTTTTTCATAAAGTCCTGCAAATTCGGGCGCACTTGCGAGAGCCGTAAACTGTCCTGCGTTCGATATTTTATATGATACCGAATGTCGTTAAACTGTAAATTGTTTTTAGGGTCTTTTGGGTTGACGCCAAACAGAGCGCTCAAAATCGTTTTGAGGGCGTAAGGCGCGTCGTTGTTCGTGCTCGGCGGAGTATAGTTTAAGCCGCTTATTTTTGTATCGCCCAGCTTGTAGAAAAGCGCACACGCCTTTGAAGGACGGACGTTCTCCTCCGGCGTTAATATCGAGTATATCGACTCCTCAAAAATCATATCGAGCGCTGACTGCGTGCCGTTGCCATACGATATGTCAAACTCCACGATTTCCTGTATGGGATATTTTGTGTGAATGTCTGCTGTATTGTTTGACACGAGGTAGCTGCTGTCGCTCGTCTTTACTACTCCCCACTCCTCGACCTCGGACTGCGGAGAAAATAGGTTTGTGACGTAGCTGTCGTACTGCGCGAAATACTCCGAAAGGTTCCGCGAGTTAAAAACCGTGATTTTTGCGCTTGTGTCCTTTTTCTTGATTTCGGTGTCCCCGAGTTGGTGGAAGCGCAGCACGAAACGATCGGTTCCGTCATCCGCAAATTCGAGGTAAGGAATAGCGTGGTGATAATAGCCGATCTGAATAAGCACCTCCCAAAGGTTCTTCTGTTCGAAAGTGGTTTCGTGCATTTTGACATTGCCGAGGCGTTTCTCCCAAAAAGGGTCAATGATTATCGGGTACTCCAACGTATCAAGCCCGACCGAGTTATTATCAAAAACGCGCGTGTCGCAGGTCAGCAAAGCCTTGCGGAGTAGTTCGAGGCAAGTATACTGTTTTCCGCTTGCAAGGAACCTGTCGCCGTCCACACTCTGCGATAAGTCCCGAATGCGGAATTTCGCGCTAACATAGAGTGTATTTGAATTTATTGTATCCGTTTGCTGTGTGGTCATATTTTGGTGCAGCCCATACGAGTTATAAAGAACATAGCACGCGCGCGAGTAATATATCGGCAATTTTCTGCTGTCCGAGTTCGGATACGGCGTGCAAGTAATTTCGTACTCATAGTACATTCCCGCGCTCAGCTGCGCCTCTGACATTACAGGCGTCGTAATGACCACCGCTTCGTCCTGTGCGTCCGGATTTTCTTTTGTTATGTCCAAACCTTGCCCGGCAGTATAAAGGTCGGAGAACTGCTTTTTAATGCCAACAATAAGGCTGTCATCGTTATTATCGTAGCCCATTATTTGAGTTCCTCTTGCTATATACGGCGTGTCGGGAGTGGGCGACCCGGGGTTTACCCAAACGTTCTCCTTTGCGGTTCCCCACAGCTCGTCAATTTGTTCGCTAAAACTTTTGGGACCACAAATTCTTTCGTCGACGGTTTCTTCGCTTTCGACAGAGCCGTCTTTGTTGCACAGTCTCCTCACTATTTTTGTTTGCGTTGCCATTTGCGTGAGGTTTTCCCACCTACCCGAATAACGGCAGCCTTGAAACCACAGCGCCGGGATATTGAAAGAAATAGTATGGGCTTCTCTTCCGTCCTGCTCGTACAACAGCGCTTTCAAGTCGCTTGCGGTGCTCCACCTGTAATAATAGGTGTTTATAAAATAGTAGGTGTGCGACTGCTCGCCGCTCGGTATTTCAATTCTCGGGTTTTCGTGAGTGGGCAGATTGCCATATCCGTTGTCGCGTATATCAATTTTTCCCATATCCTCGAGGGTGTCGGTTTTGCTTACGAGCGTTTTGTAGTTTAGAGTAACGTCTTGCAACTTATACGTCAGCGCTATATTATCGACGTGCATACCCTGCGCCACCGCCGACGCCTCTATAAGATAGACGCGGTGCGTGCAGAGTTCCGGACAGCCCGCGTACTCCTCGACGTCGTCGTGCTCGACGATCATATCCCAATGCCGCGGCTCGTCGGAGAAGTTCGCCGTAAGGTAGCGTTCGAGGCGGAACTTCGTTTTCGGCGGAAAAGCCGACTTTGAGGCGATAGGCATTCCGGTAAGGATGACCTCGCCGCTGTCGAGGGTTTCGTCGAGCTTATCTTCGAGGAAAAGCGGAGCGTCCATATAACGGCTGTATTCTGTGGACTTTCGCCCGCCCTCCCATAGAAACATTTTCCAATAGTACATTTACCTTACCCTCCCTGTAAGCGCCGTATAGTTTGCCCGCGCGAGTTGATACGCCTGCGAGTTTGACTGCTGGAACATTTCGTGAGCGTAGGACCGCTCCCTTTCGGCGTATTTGAAGCCGAGGCTTATTCCCTGCGAGGCAGCACCGACGACTGCGCCGATAGCCGCGCCGATAGGACCCGCCACCGACCCCATAGCCGCACCCGAGAGCGCGCTCTGCCCGATACCGAGTATGTCGGTTACCTTCTCTATTTTGCGGTTCACAATTGCTTGGTAGTTGCTGTCGCCGCTCGACCGTCCTATGTCGCTGACGTAGTAGTTTATAAACTCCCTGCCTACTTGCGTAGCAAGGGAGATACCCTGCTGAATGGCAAAGAACGTTGTCGGAGAGGTGGACTGTTTTATCTTGTCGCGGATAGTCTGATTATAATTCAGCCACTTGGAGAGCGTGGACTTCTTGTTTCCGCCGCCCTCTTCGTCGTCACCACCGCCACCGCCGCCCGGAAGTCCCGAGCTTGCCTTGCCACCGTCGATGACGGTTATTTTGAGATTATGCAGCGCCATATTATATTCCTCCTCTTACAAGCGTCAAAGTGTGCGTTTCGTTGCCTGTGTCCGAGTTGACTATGAGCTGGTGATCTTTGATGATCACCGCGTGCGAGTATGTCTTTTCGCCGCGCGTAATGTTGAGCGTCAGCACCTCGTTGTTGTTGTTTGCGACGTCGACCGAGAGCGCCCAGTCCGCGAGCCAATTTATGAAAGGGTTGTCGTAGCCCTCGAATACGAGGACGAACGAACGCGCCCGGGACAAATTCAGATTGTCGGTGTCCTGCGGCTTGTTGAGGCGCGGGATAGCCTGCTGCGTCATTGTGTTCGGCGTCGAGAAGCTCGACAGCGGCACCGCCACACCGTCCGCCTCCGTGCAGCCGGGATACTTTATTTTGACCGTGTAATCGCTGTACGAGGTTACGTTCGGTAAGACGATAAGGGTAACGGCGACAGTGACCACGGCGATCTCCCCGAACGGCGTCGTCGAGCGAATGTCGCTCACTACCGGGCGCCCGAAGAACATAACGACTTTGCGTTCTTCCTCTCCGAACGAAACAGGAATGCGCAGCCCGCATGTCGCCCTGTTGCTGTCCTCGATAAGGCTCTCGATGAGCTTTACCTTTTCGGTCTGCACGACGTATTCGAGGGAGCCGGGCAGAGTTACCATATCAACGTCCTTGGAGAACAGGCGCTCAATGTCGCCCAGCGACAAGAGGCAGAACGAACGGTTCAGAGCCGCGAGGTGGTTTGTTGCCCCGGTGCTTTCGAGAATGCTGTCGACCACCTTCCAAGTGTCCCTCGGGCGGTGCTTGAAAGTGTAGTATTCGACGTTGAGTATGTCGTTTATCTTCTTGCCTTGCCACTCCTCGGGCGCGGACGCGTCGTCCACCGCGAGGTTCACGTCCTCGTCCCCGAATACAGCTTGAATTATTTTCAGCACCGCGTCGGCGGTGATTTTTACTTTGTTCATACTTTTTTGAGCCTCCTGTATCCGACCTTTCCCTCCCACTCGCGCTTGTTTTGCGCGAAGGTGTCCGTCCTCTCGTGTTTAACGCTGTTGAGGGCGCACAGGTCGGTGTTGTATTGAAAGTTATCCATAACGGCTTGCATTGCCTTTATCTTGTCCTCGGTGGTTTGAAGCTGCCCGAGCTGCTTTAACGTGGCATAAGGCAGATACAGCGGGACGTTGCGTTTCAGCCCTGCGACCACGCTCGGCATATTATTAAAAAAGCCCTCGATAAGCGCTTGCAATTGCCTTACGCGGGCGAGAACGTCCTTTTGTTTCCCTCTGACCGTAATTTCACCGTCGCCCGACACGGAGCCGTTCAGAGCGCCTGCGAGGTACTGCGCCACCTTGCGTTCCACCTCGGCATACGAGTAGACGGTCTGCAATTTTTCGCCGCGCTCGAACTGCGGAAACACACCCGCGAGTTCGGGGTTCATAAAGAGGTCCTGCATTCGGAGCCTGTTGTTATATCTCATCCCAAGCTCGACAGAGGAACGTGCCGGAAGGTCTGCACGGCTTTCGGCGTGTAGGTGTGCTCTACCGACGCTCCGTCTTGGACTATCCACATTCCGCCGAGCGACGTGTCGTGCGGGAGTTCTATCAAATCACCGTCGGTGATTTCGGCAAGGGTGTTGGTCTTGATAGTGATATAACTATTGCCTATAAGCAGTCCCTCGATAGGTTGCTCGTCGTAACTGTCCTTTGCTGTTTCCTCGACCCACTTAATGGAGCGCGAGAACACATAGCGGTTTTGCTGCACCGTGATGACCTCGTTGTTTTTCAGCTCCACCGGAACGTCGCCTGTGAATTTCTTGTAGAGTTTCGCCTTCGGGTGCGGGCTAAACATAGGGTACTCGAATTTTTGCATAGCGCGCCCTCCTTAATACTCGTCCCAGTTGACCGCGAACGGCGAGTAGCATATATTCGGGTCCAAAAGGTAGTTGGTGCGCAGCCATATAAGGACCTCGTCGTCGAGCCAAAAGCCTGTTGACAGATCCACGTCGTTGTCCTTTATTCGCCCTGTTTCGGGACTGACAACCATTTTCGGCGCCTTCTTTGCGTCGCCGTAGTCGTTGATATACTCCGCCTGCTTGGCAAGCATACGCTCGAACTCGCGCCGCCCCTCCTTCGGGGTCTTGGTGCTCCCGAACTTGCTTTTTGCTATGCGGTAGCACATAACGTTGTAGGCGGTCTGCGCCATAACCGCTATGTAGCTGTAAATGTGCTCGGTCGCCGTGCGTATAAGGCGCTTGACCTCGCCCGGAGCGCAGTCAATGCCGTAGAATGACAGCGCCTCCTCGGTAAGGTAGTAGCGATGATCTTCCTTGTCGTAGCGCATACGAGCGGTCGAACACGGATATTTTGCGTCCGTCGTGATTTCGTCATAATACGGAACCACGAGGTCGGAATTGTCGATTTTATGGTACATTGTTTTACTCTCCTCTACTTATGAAACGGCTCGAATTGTTCTTTGTCGGCGGTTCCTCCGACCACTTTCTATCCGTGCCGCGAGTATTGTATCCGGGTAGCGTGGTAATGTTGACGTCCCTGTCGCTTTCCACGTTAAGCCCCTGCATTTTGGCGACAGCGAGGCGAAAGCCTACTTCCTTGGGCTTTATGTCGTTATTCGGGTCGGTCAGGTGCTCGGCTACTTTTTGTCCTGCCGGAGCGTCGAACTTATGCGTAAGGCGCACAACGGCAAGCGTATTGTACAGCTTGTGACTGACCGGGTGTTCGACAGGGACCACTACCGTGTCGCCTGTCCTGTACTCCTTGTCGGTCGCGTAGTCGTACAGCTTGCCGCTGGCGGTATAGTTGCCTTCGCTGTTCTTGGTGCCGTGACCATACGAAACGCTGATTATTCTGTATGCCATTTCTGCGGCACCTCCTTTTTGTTATGTTATTGAGGCTTGGTCCTCTTCGGCGGAGCCTTCGTTATCCTCGTCGGGCGCTTCGCCCTCGGTGCCCGCGATACCGTCGAAGTGGTCGCTCCAATGGTTCGCAGCCGCCCAGTTCGCGCTCTCCGAGGCTTTGTTCTGCTTTTTCACCTCGTCGATACAAGCGCGTATATCTTCGCGTTCGGGGTTTTCGGCGGCGATTTCTTCCATTTCCTCGAGCGCGTAGTTCATCGCGTCGAGGGCGTTCTGCGCGGTGGACATAAGCCGCCCGCAGAGCCTGCTCATATAACTGTCTATGCTTCTCATGTTACCTCCTAAACGGATAACAGAGAGCGAGGACTGCTCCCCGCTCTCGTATCCTGTTTTTGATTATACGGCTTCCGCGTACTTCTTGCAGATCGCTTTCTGCGTGTTGCGAATGCGACCGCCGCAGACGGTGAAAATGGAGATGAGCGTGCTGTTGTGAATTATCGCGCGGTAGTCGACAAGCCCGATGAAGCGAGCGACATTAACAATGCAGAGGGTCCTGTGGTCGTAGAGAATGTACTCGATTTTCGACCAGTCCCACGTTTCGTTCTCTGCTTCCTTCCCGACGAGCGTCGAGTTGTCCTGCCCGACTGCGTTCGAGGTAAAGATTTTCACCTTGCCGGAGAAAATCGAACCTGCGAACTGCTGACCGAACACGGCGACCTCCGCCTCGCTTGCCGGACGGTAATACGAGCGCGCGCCGATATACTTCAAAAGCACCGCGTCGGTGTCCTCGGAGATGATGAGGGTGTCGGGGTCTGCGCCAGCCTTGCGAAGAACGGTCCTGTCGTCGACAATGCTGTCGTAAATGGTTTCCTTCGTGCACTGCGTGGTGTTTGCCGAAGCCGGAGCGCCCACGTCGGTAGCGTCTTTCGAGCCGCCGCCGTTGATGAGGTAAGAGAGATACTGCAGCTCCTTGATTTCGTCGTAGCTCTCGGAAGCGAGCGCCACACGGTCGGCGGTTCTGCCGCTTACCCTTGCCGCGTCGATAGGCTCGTTTACGACTTCCGCGACTTTCAGCACGTCGTTGCACGCGACCTCGATAAACTCGCCGTCGGTCTGCGTGGGAACGACACGGAAAGCCTTGTCGTCGCTTGCCTTGCACATTGTTACTTTGATTTTGTCAAGCTTACGGATGAAAGCGACCGCGAAGCGCTCGTCTACCATAAGGCTCTCTACGTCGGTGGAATAAGTAACGCCCGGGATCATAACCTTGTTTCGGAAAAGGTTCGGCTCGAGCATAGAGATTACGCCACCGTCAACGGTTGCACCGTTAGAGGGAAGGTTCGTGTCTTTGTTCCAGTTCTGGAACGCGTCACCTAATGTTATTGCCATTTTGAATTACTCCTTTATAGAAAAATTTAATTGTCGTATCCTCTCTGCTTTCGCAGCTGTGCGACCTTCTTTTGAAAGTCGTTAAGTACAGGCGGCTTATCAGGATCCGGAGCCGTTTTGCCGCCCACAGGCGGAGCCTTTGAATACTCCACCGCGCTTTCTTTCCTCTGCCATTCGGGATAGGAAGCGACAAACTCGTTTATCTTATCGAGGTTGCCTCCCTCGGCTATGAATAGCTTGGTCGCCGCGTCTACTCTTTCGGGCGTAATGCCCGCCTTGAGCAGCGCGTTCTCTGCCTTTAACGAAAGTATTTCCGTTTCGGCGTTCTTTTCCGGTTTCGGCTCGGGGTTTGGAGCGGGCGCGGGTTTATGGCGTTCGATGACGCTCTCCGCGATAGCCTTAACGTCGGGAGCGGTTCCCTCCATTATCTGCTGCTTGACGGTAGCCTTGACCTCGGCGTCCTCAAAGGCGTTATAGCGGTCGGGTATGCCCGCCTTTGCCGTTTTGGACACGAGCCGCAAGGTTTCGTTATACAGCGCGAACTGCTCGGCTGTCATTTCCTTTGCGGCGGGTTTCTGCTCCGTCTCTTCCTTGTCCTTTGCCTGTTCCGTTTGTCCGACGTCGGGGTTCACGTCGGGCGCAGGCTGTTCCGTCTGCACTTTGCTTTCGGGTTCCTGCTTTGTTTCTTCCCCCTTGTTTTGGGTCTGAACGTCTACGTCCATTTGTTCTACTCCTCCTTTTGAGTGATTGTTATATTCTTCCAACCTCTGCTGTACCCGCTTCTCGAACTCCGACTTGTAATACTCGTCCTCGAGAAGTTCATCAAAGGTCAAAATACCGTCTATGACTTCGGTTTCGTAATCGTCGTCCTGTTCTTCGTCGTCCTTGTTGCCTAAAATAATATCCATAAAAAACTCCTATTCCTCGCAAAAGTATTGACAAGCGCAAAAAAATGACGTATAATAATAGTGGTCACCGATAAGGTAATCGCTATTCGAAGATTTCGCACCCAATAGCATTCTTACTAATCGGTGGCTTTTTTTATTTGTCGTCGAGCGTGAATACCCGATGTACGTCATAAAAATGCTTGGTAGTGTGCTTGACCACGACACCCATAATGGCGACCTTATCTCCGATTTTGATTTTTCCGGCAAAAGTAACTGTCGAATAACCACGTCCTTTGTGGTTCTCGTGTTCGGCAATTACTTTGCCTTTTTTTATTACTGCGGGGATAGCGGCTATTGCCTCGACGTCGTCTTGCCCCTCAAGGTATTTCTTTGCGTCAAGAAGCCTCGAACTGACCTGTATATCCCCAAAGCCTTTGCGAGTTACTACGCCGCCGCTTTTTTGAAGCTGGACCTTGAGGCTTGTTACGGCTGTCTTAAAATCGGTAGACGCCTTGCCGGATATTTCGGCAATAGGCTTTTTGCCCTTAAAATCGTCCTTATGGGCAGCGACCTGCTCTTTTATCGTGGTTTTGTCCTCTGCCGAGGCGTTTGTCTTTCGGGTGTTTCCGGTCTTGCTCGGAGCGTCGCTGTGGCTCTTGCTGAATTTTATCTGATTGTCCGTCACCTTGCCGCTCTGCCGGAGCTTCTCCAATTCGGCAAACGCCTCGCGCGGTTCCATACCGGTTGTGTCTATGCCGTTGCCTTGCAGAATACCATATACCCAGCCGATATTACTCATCGTCCTTGTCCTTGCCCTTTTCGCCGCCTTGCAAGCCGCTGTCGTCGCTCTTGTCGTCGTCCTCGGCTTGTTTATCGTCCGTGGGTTCTTCGCCGCCCTCGTCCGCATTTTCCTCGGTCATAACGACGCTTTCTTCGGGTGGCTTGCTCGGGTCACTGACTTGAATAACGCCGCCGCCCATTTGAGCATAAATGAGGTTCGCTTCCTTGTAAATGGTTTCCTCGTCCCACTCGGGGTGTTGCTCTGCCACCGCCGCAAACACGCTCATAAGGTTGCTTTGCACCTTCTGCGCGAGAACTGCCGAAACCTCTTCGGGCGTGTCGACAATGTACTTACGGAACGACACTTTGATACCGTTGTAGTCGTCCACGACAAACGCCTCATTCCCTGTGGCGCGGTCGCGGGCTACGACGTTACCGTTTATGTAGTCCTCGTATTGCAACAGCACCGCAAAGAGCTTGGAGAGGTAGCGCTCGAAATCTGCCGCAAGGGCGTTTCGGGTCCTTATGCTGTTTCTCTCCTTGGCGTTCTGCGTTGCCTCTGCTTCGACGTGCCCGGACAGTTGCAGCCCAAGAGTCGCCGCGTTTATGCCTGCCTTGTTGAGGGCTATGTTGATTTGGAACTTCGCCGCCTCGACATACTCCGTGGTGTTGAGTTTGGACTGTATCATTTGCAGCAGCTTCTCGGCTTCCTTGGCGTTCCTCGGAAGCACGAACGAATGTTTGCGTGTAGAGAACGCGCCCTTGTCCTTGTCGCCCTCGAGGTTGCTCGGTATCATCTGCTCGTCGATGAGTAGAAACGGAAAGCACTTTCGGACGGTGTCGGTGCAGGATGACAAAATCTCATCGAGAGCCGACGAAACGCTTTCAAGCCCGAACACAATGCCGTAAGGACGCGCGTCACCGAAAGCACCCGCACCCTGCGTGTTGTTGAGCGTGCAGGGTAGGTAGATGACCGGAATGTCCGCGAGAGGCAAAACGCTCTTCTCCTGCTTTATGCCATAAGCCTCGAACACCGTCTTTTTCAGTTCGGTGTCGCGGTCGTGGTAACGCGAGCCGTCCCAAATACGGAACTCTTGCAGCACACCGTCGTCGCGGTAGCGAACCGCCCCGCCCTTGGTGTACTTCTTTCGGCGCTTGGAGTAGATCGTGTGCAGTTCGAAAGGCTGCTCCTCGTCGTTGATAATGACTTGCTGCTTAATGCCGTAGCTTACGGTGCGCCCGCCTTTCTTGACGAGAAACAGGCGCTCGGCTGTGACGAACTCGATTATCGGGTAGTCGCTCACTTCGGGGTCAAATCTGACGTGATAAGCACCGTCGCCAATGCCTATGCTGTCGATCATGCTCGGCAGCAGCATAGCCGTGTCGAACTCGTTGTCGTCGAGGATAGCCCGGAGCCGCGCCTTTATCTCGGGACGAATAGACATATCGAACTCGTACCCGGCGCCGCAAACCATTTTCGCCACGCTCTCGCAAATCATCGGGATAATGCCGAAGAACTCCTCGGCGTTCTCCGGATGTTCGTCGCCGTAGTAAAAGGACCGTTTCAGTTCGAGCAAGTTATAAACGTCCGGAAAGAAGGTCGCCGCTTCGCGCCGATAGAAGTATTTGATGACAGCGGGGTCGTTGGTAAGCAAGGCTCGATACTTGGCGACATTGAAAGCCCAAAACTCGTTCTGATTATACAGCTTCGTCTTGTTCGCTGTAATCAAATTCATTTGGTACGGGTTCTTGTCCTTTGCCATACGTTTATCTCCTGCTACTTACTCACCCGCTCTCCCGAAGCAAGGCTCTGAATACCCTGCTCCATTGCCGCGTTAACAGGCTTGCGGACCTGCCTGTCCTTCGTCCAGTCGGACGTTACGACTTTCCAGCCCTTCGCCTTGTAGCGCGGGAAGTCTTTTTCCAAAATGACGGTCTTTATCTTGCCTGTGGCGTCTACTATGCAGATATAACTGTCGCCTCTTACTTCTGCCATTTTACTTGCCTCCTTTGATAAGTCCGTCGTCCACAGGCTCGCCCTCGGTGTGTGCAGCCTCGGTCGCAGCTATTGCGTCGTTGACCTTCTTGTCCTCGACCGGGCGCTTCGACTTTTTGCCGCGGCGCTCCAATACCTCTTCCATAGCCTTGTCCATACGTTGTTCAGCCTCGGTCTGCGGCTTCGGCGTATACTCTGCTTCCTTCCAGCCGTTTTTGAGATAGGCAGGAATGCGGCGGTCGTCGTCCTCGACAATGGTTTCGAGGTTGCCCTTTACAAACTTTTTCATTTTACTTGTCCTCCTTTTTTATTTCGGGGTTTTCACCCTGTAATGCCTCTTGTAGTTCTTTTGCCTTTTGGGCGGCAAGCCCCTCGGTCATACCCTTTATGCTCAACCTTACGACGGTAGCAGTCTGACCGAGTATTTTTTCGATATACGCTTCCTCAAAGTCCTTTTGTTTGAGAGAGGGCGCGCTGTCGTGAGTGTGCATTTCGCACACGATCGTAATGCTCTTGCGTATCTCCCGAAGATACTTTTCGAGCGTCTTTTTTGCGTTGTCCGATAGCTCGAACCGCTGCTTCTTTTTTGCCATGTAACCTCCTAAAAGAATTGAATTTTGTTGTTTATGCGGTCGTTCTCGTCCGCAAGCAGCCGAGCAATACGCCACAATATCAGATAAGAAAAGCAGTCCGCATAGTCCTGCCATACGTCCGCTTGGTCGAGTTCGGAGCCGTCCTTGTCCTGCAAGATTTGTCGGTGTGCTTTCAGCATATCCTCGTCCACCCACACAACACGGCTCGTCGGATACTGCTTGCTCGTCATCATAAGCTGGCACTTGACCGCCGCCCTCGTGGGTAAGTCCGGGCATAAAGTCTTGTGCGACTTGACGCACCCGAGGACGCTCACCTTGCCGCGCCACCGACTGTGGTTCTGCCAAGTGGACACCAGCTTGTAGTCGGCGTTGTCGATGAGAATTGTCCGGAACTTGCCGTAGAACTTGAGCCAATACGGATAGAGCCAAGTTTCGGCTTCCTCGATAATATCCCTGTGCTCGATACTTGCTATCTTCTTTGAGGCGATCGCCACCACTCGGTGATAGCCGCGAGTATAGCCGCCGAGAGCCACTATCGTGTGGGAGCGCGAGGTGTCGTCGCCGTTCACGCTTGCTCCGACGTCCACCGTGGCGACGACTTCCTCAAACGCGTTGAGGTTCAAGTCCCCGAAGCTGACAGGCTCCACGTCGGTCAGCAGCGGCGCATACATAGCGCCCTCGGAGAAGCCACGACAGCCAAGGATTTTGGAGCAATAATAAAAGCTCCCGACAGGGTAGCTGTTGAGGAGCCTTTCCGTTTGCTCTTGCGTCTTGTGCGGGCAGTCGTCCCGCAGGTTGAAGTGATAGTAATGCTCGTCCGGTCTGTCCTCTATCATCTCGTCAAGCTCGATTTTCGGGACCGTTTCTCGGAACTGTACGGTCGCGTGGTTGACAAGTTCCGTGTAGAACTCCTGCGTCGGGTTCCCGCCGTTGGTGGTCGTAATGAGCCACCCGGGATAAGCAAGACGCTGGACACGTCCGTAGGCTTCACGCCATACGTCCGGATGAAGCACCGATAGCTCGTCAAGCAGTATCCCTCCGAGGTCGAGCGACAGAATGTTCGTATAACTCGACTTGTTGTCTGCCCCGGCGATATACACGATTTTCTTCCCGGTCTTGCCGTTGATACAAAAGTGAGAGCCTGCCGCGTCCTTGTTGCCGTCGGAGAACTCCGTACAAAGCCCGCGGTGGATATTATAGAGGCTGTCTGCCTTGTCGACGAAGTTCCTCTTTACCAGCACCGAGGAAACGCCGATGATCGCAAACTGGTTGACGTTGGCGGGCGCGTTCATTATGCGGTCGAAGAACAGCAGCCCGGCGACAAGCGTCTTACTCGTTCCCATACTCCCGCAAAGGTGGATAACAGGAGCGGTGTCCGAGAAGATAGCCCGCATTTTCGGCGTCCATATAACGCTGTCAAACGTCATAGGTCGTCTTTCTTCGCCCGAATAGCAGCAGCCGCTCGCTCGTATGCTTCCCGGGTCTTGTCGTCCGAGGCGCACACTTCCACCTTCTGCGTCGGTGCCTCGCCTGTGATTTCAAGCCACAATTTGACCGCCTGCACGTCGCCCCTTACTGCCTTGCCTTGCAGCGCCACGAGCCGAAGCACGTCCTGCGTCTGCATATCGTCGGGCACGCCGAGTTCTACGAGCTTGTCTTTGTTCTTGCCTGTGACAGGCAGAGTGTCGAGAATTTCGCAGATTTCCCGCACGGTTCTTTTGTGCCTGCGAGCCTCACCGCTTGCCTTGCCAGCCTTACGCGCATTTTCTCGGCGTTCACTCGGGGTTCGCTGCTCGTTCGAAATTAAGTTTTCATCATTCACGCTTTACACCTCCTATCTTTTTTACCCACATTTTATTCCCGCCGATATGGCATTTCAGCCAGCCGTGCTCCGCGAGCTTCTTATCCGTGGATATAGGGAAAAGATTTATCAGCCGCGTTATCTTGTTGCTTTTCAAGATGACGAAAGGCTGACCCGCTTCCATTCCCTTACAGGCGAAGCCGAGCTTTCCATATACGGCGCCCGAATTTATCGTGGCGTTGGAATAACTGTATATCTCGTTTATTCCCATTTGCCGCAGAGTCTCCTCGCACGCCGCTTGCAGTTTGCTTGCGCCGCCCTGTATCTTTGTGCCCTTTGCTATCGAGAGGCGGAGAAGTTCGTAGTTCGTCTTACCTCCGCGAACCGCGCCGTTCGTAATGTCGTAGAGCATTACGGCGACAAGTTCGTTCTTGTAGACAAGCCCGAAGCAGACAGCAGATCGCCGCACTGGCGGCAGGCTTTGGCGGTGGTTGCGGATGAAGAAGTCGAGCGCGAGTTCGCTCGGCACCGGAACACAGTCACATTTCGAGGCGCGGAGTGTGCGCCATATTTCGACGTTCGATTTGTAAGAGCATTGAGCGGCGGTTTCCACAATGGCGTCGCACGGCGAGATGAGGAAGGTGTGGTCGTCCTTCTTGTTTGCCGCTATCCACTTGCCGAGGTCTTGATACTCGTAGCCGCGGATGAGTTGATACTTGTTCTTCTCGAGGAAGTCGGCGGGGTTGATTTTGACGAAGCAGTCGCGCGGGACTCCCGCGAGTTCGGCTATCTTGTCGATACGCTCATCGAGCAGACTATCGAAGTATGCGCGCGCTTCCTTTACTCGGTCGGTAGCGTCATATTGCATTTTCAAGCGCTCCTTTTATAAGCTCCGCGACCTTGTCGGCGCCGTTCGCTTGAATATACTCAAGCAGCCGCTCCGCCTTGTTGGGTTCGAGTGTCGCTTCCACGAAGCACTCGGACTTTGTCCCGAACGCCGAAACCGAGAAGCCCATTATTCGGCTGTCGGGCAAACTGTCCACGGCGAGCTGTTCCTCTGCCGCGTCCGCCTTTTCCTCCGCGTCGATTTCGTCTTGGTCTATGCCCCAGTCGAGGTTAAATTCGCTGAGGTCCAAGTCCTCAGGCTCACCCACCAAAAGGTCCATATCCCACTCTGCAAGCTCGGCGGTTTTGTTGTCTACGAGGCGAAAGGCTTTTATCTGCTCCGGCGTAAGGTCGTCGGCTACAATGCAAGGCACCTCGGTAAGCCCGAGTTTCTGCGCGGCTTTCAAGCGCGTGTGCCCGGCGACGATCTCATTGTTCTTGTCGATTATGACCGGAACCTTGAAGCCGAACTCCTTAATGCTCTGCGCTACCGCGTCCACCGCTTGGTCGTTCTTGCGTGGGTTGCGCTTGTACGGTTTGAGGTCGTCTATCTTAATGTTGATGATTTGCAAACTTTCACCTCCCAACGAAAAAACCTCGCACTTTTGGCGAGGTCTAAAATTTTTGACGATAATATTATAACATAAAAAATCGAGAATTTACACACGACTTTGGTGTGTAACCAAACTTTTTTACAGCAGCCGGAACTCCCGCGCCCACTTGTAGGCGCACATGAGCCACTTTTCGCGCCACCGGAAGAAGGTCGTTTCCCACAGTCCGTCGCTCAAAAGTTCCTTTCGGCTCCGCCTCTTTATGTATAACTCGACCATTATGTCGTATTCCGGCTCAAAGCGAAAAACCGTAAAGGTGTTGCGGACCACTGTCGCCCAGTTTTTCTCCCGGTCGAGATATTCGAGCTTGAACGCCTTGCTCTCGGTCGGGCTGGAAGGTTCGCCGCCACCGCCGCCGACACGATCATATCGGGCGGTCAAACCGCCGTAGACAATGTCCTCAACCTTGGCGTTGTATAACGATAAATCGGCTTGGTAGTTATAAAAGTGCCACTCTATCTCTTTCCGTATCCTATTTGTCAGCATTCTCTTGCTCCTTATGCTCGGCTTGAAGCCACATATATTTGCCTTTATAGCAAGGCTTGTTGTATGTAAAACATTCGCCATCGTCGCCAACACAATAATTGCACCTATCTGCTCTCATCATAAACTTTGCGAACTCCTCATCGCTCAAACTTTCGAGCCACTCTCTATTTGTCATCAGTCTTACCTCCTTTTTTATTTCTGCGCTTCCGGATAGCCTCCGCCGCCTTTTTTAAGCCGATTGCAAGCCCGATTTGCAGCGGGATAGCAGGTGTCAGCGGAAGCGCCCAAAACGCCACATAAGCCGTGCAGACAGCCCAAAACCAAGGGTCTATGAGCGCGGCAAGAATTATCCCGGCGATACAGGGTGCCCAAAAGATAAGCTCCGCGATCGTAAACCACAGCAGCATTTGTCTGTTGAGGACTTCCCGCCGCAGCCACCGCCACAACCTCTTGAGGCGCTCCTTCATACCACCTCGGGCAAGCCTATATACACGATTATACACTTTACCCACGGCAGCGCCTCTGCCTTCTCGTGCGCGAGCTTCTCGATTTCCTCATCGGTCATATTTACACAGTCGACGTCGTCGCACAGGTCATCCGCGATATACTCCTCTATATCGTCCTGCTCGTCGTCGGTAAACACCCTTTCCGAACCGTGCGCGGCAAAGTCTACGCACTTGCCGAGCCTTGCGCCGCCGAAGGACCCGAGCCACCAATGATAATCGTCGCTCGGGACCACCTCGTAGTCAACGAAAGGCAGAATGGGCAAGTCGGGGTTCTCCTTGACAAGCTCTAAAAACTCTTTTACGTTCGTGTTGTCCATTGTTTTTACTCCTTTAAATTAGCAAGCTTTCTTGTACTAATCGACTCAATGACTTCGACAAATTCGATTCTGTTTGCCTCGATAAGTTCTTCGGCAGTCCACCAGCTACGAATAAAACTTGCTCTCGCTTTGCTTTCGCTTTGATACGTTTTGATTGCGGTGCCGCCAATATCATCAATGTTCTTGAATTGATAATCTCGGGCAAGACCGCAAAATATTTTTTTTCTGTCCTTGAGAATAACCCATCGATTTCTTTGAATATTTAATTTCATTCTTCTATCTCCTCAACATAGCGCCTACTCCCTGTCGCCGTTCAAGAAGTCGTCCCGGTAGTATGTATCCATTGTCGCCGTGTCCTTCTCGTTACGCGGCGAGAACCGCGCGCGATACTGTATCTTTTCAAGGCTCGATATGTATCGTTTGTTTTCCCGCAGATATTCGCGGTGCCGCAGGATAATGGAGATCGCCGCATCGTCGTCCGGGGTTTTCTCGATAACTTGCTTCTCCCACTCCGTAAACGGCTTGTAGCGCTTCAGCCTCTCGCGCTCATTTGTCCGCTGCTGCCTTCTCATCTTTTAACGCCTCATAAAGCCGAGTGGCTTTCCGGTAAGCCTCGCAGTCGTCAGTGGTTCCACACCACCGCTCGCAGGTCTTTTCTTCCTCGCAAATAGTTCGGGCGATCTGCATTATCTTGGAGTGGCGCTCCGCCTCTTCCTTGCTGTGTCCCGGACAGCCCTTTTGAAAATCAAAGCCGAGGCAGTCACCCATAGGAATAACACGCCGCTCCGCGGCAAGATTTTTTTTGAAGAACGCTCGAACTTCCGCGGCGGTTTCAAGTATCTTTCCGTCCTGCTCGATACAGCCCGCAAAGTCCTCCGCATTTCTCATTCCGCCCACGACTGACATTGATGTATGAATTATCATTCTTTTAACTCCTTTAAGGTTTCTATTGTTTGTGCATCCAAAAACTCTCCCGCCGGGTAAATCTTGATAAAGCCGCCCTCCTCGAGGTCGAGCGTAACTATTACAGGCGAATTTTTATTCAGCCCCAGCACACCCATAACGTCTTTCGGTATGTGCAGCCGACCCTGCGGATCTATCTTCGTAACCGTTCCTATTCCCGCGCTCATTGCTGTTCCTCCTCTCCAAATTCCATTATCAGTAGCCTGCAATCTCGGCGCAAATACTCCTCATACACCTCTTTTGAAACCTCTTGGTCCCCTATAAAAAACCGCCCATTGCCGTTCGCGCGTCCTCCTTCCGCAAAATACTCTACGTCTGTTTCGGATAGCGCTGCTGTGTTAAACCTTAAATAAAGCTCATCAAGCTTTTTCGCTTGCATATAATGATTTATAAGTTCGGGTAATTCTCGCAAGCGAATACCGTTAAATTTGTTAAATATGCATTTCTGCCTCAATTTGATTTATCCTCCTTTAATTCTGCCAAGAACTCGTCCGCCTTGGCTTCGTCCATAAAAAACTGAAAATCGACGCCGTATTTGCTACGAAAGAAAACATTCCAAAATGTCGGACTATCGTCTACTTTCATAGTTTGCTTGCACGGAAGCTCCATAATGTCGCGCGGCTCGGGGTCAAACGTCAGCTTCCATTCGCAAGGAATGTCGGAAAGTTTCTCGTTGCAAAAATCGTACAATTCTTCGTCATCTCTGCAATAATCGCAGGCGTTCTCCGCGCCGTACTTCTCTATCAACTTTGAGCAGCGCGCCATAACCTCACTTAAGGTATAGTCTTTCATCCTCTCGCCACCTTTTTTGAATTTTATCTATCTTATCCAACAGAGCGCGCATTTTGTTTACGTCCTCCAAGGATAGCGCGGTTAAGCCTTCCTCGCGCGCCTTTTTTGCCAGCGAATTATAAGACGCAATACACTTATTCAGCTCTTCCTTCTCTGCGAGGAATTGTTGCTCGCTCTGTTCTCTTTGCTTGTGCTCTTTTGCCATACGGTCAAATTCGCACTTGTTGACAATACTGTCTACGGTCCCATATCCCAAGGCAAGCAGAGCTTCTATAAGCTCGTCCTTGCTGAATTTGCGGAGCCTTGATTTCATATACTCGTCGGTTGTTTTGATTACGTCCATTTTCACTTCACCTCCCACGGCAGCCTGTCCTGCCGGAAGTCGTCGCCCATAAGCGCGCGAAGGCTGCCCTTCATAAATATCGGAGTTCCGTACCTATCCGCGGCACATACTATGTCGTCCACCCATTTGCGCTCCGGAATGACCTTACCCGCGCGTCGCCCTGTTTCCGCGCCCACGATAAGCACCTTAATGTAACTTTGGCGGAGCAGCTCGTAAAGCGCGTCGGGGTTCAGCGGACCAAGCAGCGGCTCGATACTCAAAAAGTCCATAAGGTAATAGGCTTCGTTGAGCAACACGCCGCTTGTTACTGTCGCGCCGAGGAACGTGTTTTTAAGCGTTTTGCCGATATCGAACGCATATTTGTTGCGCATTTTCAAAAGGCGTTCCGGGCGCTTGGTAAGCGCTATGTAATTGTGTTTCAAGTTTCCCTGCGACGCGTCCATAGTCGCCTTAAACCACTCGTAGTTCCAGCAGCCTATATCAGACATACTGTCGATAAAAATGCTCTTTGCTCTTGTCGTTACACCCTCGAATTGCCCGAGCCTATCCGGGAAGAACTCCGGCTTGTCCCAGTCGGGGACGAAATGGAAGCGATCGTTAAGCACTCGTCCGTAACAATACTCGCAGCTATTCGGGCAGCCCACAACCGGGTTCACGGTGCAGTCGCACCAGTCTATCTTTGTTGCTTTCATAGTGATTTCGCTCCTTTACCGAATGTCGTAATAACCGCCGTTTATGGCGTTGTTAAGCGTTTCGATTTTCGCCATATCGTCGTCGCCGCTCTGAAAGTCCAAGCGAATGAGAATGTCCGCCAGCTTACTGTTGGTAAGCGTCTTGCCGTTGAGCTGGCAATGTTGGATAAACTCCCACAGTTTCGGACGGACAATATCTGCGACGCACATATCGTTCATTATGTCCTCGTAACTCTCGCGCACGCGCGCCTGTGTAGAGTTAATATCTCTTTCTTTACTTTCTTTCTTACTTACTTCTTCTACTAAACTACTCTCTGCTATACTAACCTTACCTATACTAACCTGTGGATACATTTTGCTTCCACTTTGGATACATTTTGTATCCAGCGGTTGAGAGGCTCTTTCGATTTCGGTGTAAGCCTTCTTGTCGTCAAGCCCGAGCGTCAATTTTTCCTCGACGTAGGTCGTCGGCTTGCAGCGGTCGTTTTGAATGTAATTGTGTATCCGCCAGTGCTTGATAACCACCACGCCGCTTTCAAACGTCAGCAGGAACCGCTTGGCGATTAAGAGTTTCAGATCGTCCTCGGACGCACCTATCATAGACCGAATGCGTTTCGGGTTTCCTACGAAGCCCTCATCGTCCGCGCGCATTGAAAGGTGGAAGTAAAGCGCCTGCGCCGAGAGCGGCATATCGAGGAACGCGTCGCTGTCGATTATCGACTTTGCAAACATTCTGCGCTCTGCCATATCACCCCTCCTTCGGGACCTCGTCGAACTTCAGCCCCATAACTGCCGCGATAGCGCGCCCGCGCTTATCGAGAGAGCGGAGATTATACAGCTTCTGGCGCAAAGCCTTGTTCTCGACGCTCTTTGCGAGTTTGACGTAAGGCGAGGCTTTAAGCCGCTCTATTTCGGCTGTTATTTCCTCGGTCGTCATTGTACTTTTCATACCCCACCCCCTCAAAACGGCAAGTCGTCATCGTCGACAGGCTCCAATTCAAGAAGCGACTTTCCACCGTTCTTTTTTGCCTGTTGCGGCGCTGCTTTTGGCTCTGCCGGAGTCTGATCGCGCGGACTTAAAAACTCGACCTCGTCCGCGACGATTTCCGTTACTTTCCTGTTCTCGCCGCGTTCGGTCTGATAGGTGCGCGTTTGCAGCCTGCCGACAATACCTACCTTCTTGCCCTTCTCTAAATACTTGCCGCAGTTATCGCCAAGGGCGCCCCATACGACAACGTCGAAGAAGTCGCACTCCCTCTCGCCGTTCGCGTTCGCAAAGGCACGGTTCACTGCGAGGGAGAATTTGCACACCCCTTTCCCGCTTGACGTGCTCGCCATTTCGGGGTCCCGCGTAAGGTTCCCGATTAAAAATATCTTGTTCATAGTTTTTTACTCCTTGTGATAAATTCTTTCGGCGTCCGGAAAGCCCGGATACCACAATTCGAGGTGCTCCTTGGCAAACTGCAAGAGCTTGCCCCTTTCGGGCGTTTGGTCGAGCCTTCGGTGGCAGCGCGGGCAGACTGTGAGAATGTTCTGCTCGATACCAAGTCCGCCGTGCGAGCGCGGAATATAATGCGCTTCGGGCAGTCCCGGGTTCCCGCAAAAAATACACAGTCCCCAGTCGCGCTTGTAGACAGCACACTTGACCTCGTGGCTTATGGCGCAAGCCTTTGTTCGTTTGTTCATTGAGCGCCCTCCCAATTTTCAATGAGGCTTGCAAGTTCGTCGGGTGTCCTTGTTTCGATACCGAGTTCCTTTGCCTCGTAGATCACACCGTCGATGAGCCGCTTCATTTCGGCTTTGTCGAGGGTGTGTGTTTGTTTGTAAAAGAGATATTGACTGTACTTTTGTCCGTTCTTGGCGACGAAATCGCCTATCCATTTTGCGTATGGGTAATACGCCTCGACCTTGGCGCTTTTCGGAAGAGCGACAATGAGTTGCTCGCCGCCCTCCGTAGCGATCGTGCCGTATTCGAGGACCATTTTGACTTTAGCCTCGTCCGCGCCGATATTCAGCGCCTTTGCGATTTTATCGACAAGAACGTGGAAATAGCTGTTTGCGTTAAGGCTCCGCTTCTCCGTATGCCAACCGAACGCCATTTTGAGCCGTTCTTTGCCACTTGCAAGCCCTGTTCGTATCGCAGCGACCGTTTGCCTTGCGGCGAATGTTTCGCCGTTGGGAACGCGAACAGAGAGGACGAGCGAACCGTCGGCGTCCGCCAAGCAGTTTTCAAACTTACATTCAAATTCGCCTATAACGCTCGCCATTCTATCCCTCCCGAATGGTTACCTTGACGTAGCCCGCAGTCGTGGTCGTTTTTGTATATTTTTCTGCGACGTCGGGCAACTCTGCCTTCAGACGCGTGGTGTCGAGAGTTTGCTTCGTAGACGGAGCGACACAGGTAATGAGCATACGCTTGTCCGGCGTTTCAAAACTCTTTATCATCTGCTTATCCATAATCTCATAGAGCTTGGCGCGATACTCTTTCGCGGTGATCTCGGCTTCCTTCTTCGCCTGCTCGGCGCGGATGAGTTCGTTCTCCGCTTCCTGCGCCCTTGCGAGCAACTCCGACGGAACAACAAGCCCCGGCTCGGAGTAGATCTCGCCCTTTCTCTCGCACTCGAGCAGACGGTCGATATTTTCGGCGGGAATACGCTCAATGGGGATAGCCTCGGACTTTGCGCCAAGGTGGAATATGTAGAGGCGGTCGAACTTGCGCCCGCTTGCTCTCTCGTAAAGGGACAGCTGCCAAGCGTAGGAACGCCTGTCCACCTTTGCCGTGCTCTTGACGTCCACGAGAACGCTCTCGTCGCCTATCTTGCCGATAATGTCCGCCGTTCCCGCATACAAGAGCGCGTCCGCTTCTTCCTCCGTCAGATCGCCGTCGGGCAGGATGACCTCGCTCTCGAGAGGCTCGAAGCCGAGGCTGTCGCAAATACCCAAAAAGTCCAAGAACTCTTGTGTGAAGCCGGAATAGCCGCGCTTGATATAGTCCTCGATTTCCTCGTGGATAGCGACGCCTTTGTCCGCCGCGCGCTTCAGCACCTCGTCGCTTACCGCCGAGTAGTCGGGAGTAAGACCGTGCTTTTTAAGCAGCGTCGTAACGCTTATGAGGCGCCTGTCACCTATCGTATAGGTGTGGTTATTCGGGTTGAACTGTACTTTCATTTTGACCTCCGTTTTCGGCTTCGGCTTTTGCCGCCTTACGCGCCAAGGCTTCTTTTTTGACCTTAATGGCTTTTGTTAAGTCGTCGCCGGATATATCCTCGACGCTCTTTTTGAGGTACGCAGCGAGGCGTCCAAACTCTATGCCGAGGTCCTTCGCCTCTTTGAGCTGTTCGTCGGTGGGTGGCGTAATTTCGTCGCTGTCGTCCTCGCTCGGCTTTCCGCCGTCCAGCAAATCGCTCTCCGCTATATCGAACATAGCCATATACAGATAGCGGCGCTGATAAGTTTCGGCCGCCCCGAGGTTCTGCATTTCGTTGCAGCCCTTCACTGTCACTTGGCGCATAGGACTTGTTATCGACAAGGTCTGCTCGCTGTCGAAGTCGTAAGCCGTAAGCGTGGCGTTCTCGTCGGTAAAGTTGACGATCGCGGTCATGCGCTCTCGCTTCATAAGGGTATTGAGCTGACCGACGAAGTCCGCGAGTTCAAGATAGAGTTTATCCCTGCGCCCTTCCATAACTCCGCTCTTTTTGATAGTCGCTTCGACAAGCCCGGCGCGGACGTTCTGTATCTTCTCGTAAAGACATACCTTCTGCCCTTCCATTATTTGCCCTCCTTACCGTCGGGTTCGCCGCCCTCCTCGCCGCGTTCTTCGGCAAGCGCCTTTTCGAGGTTGTCCCTCTTATACTCGACTGCGCCCTCGGCGTCCTTCAACACCTCTGCGAGAGTAACGAGCTGGTCCGAGGTTACGGCACCGGACTGAAGCCTTGCCGAGATAGCCTCGCCTATGAGTTCCTTTTTGAGTTCCGCGATTTTCAAATCGTGTCTGTAATAGCTGATACGTGAATTTTCCATAGTGTTTAATTCTCCTTGACTTTTTAGATTTTTTGCGATATACTATTAGTAGTTAAACTTTCATAGTGGTTTAACTGACTCTTTGACGTCCCGCCGTTATCGCAAGGTACGGTGGGAATTCTTTTCTCATCTTTCAGCAGCTCGTCGTAGCGTTCTTTGAGCTGCCGAATGCAGGCGGTGATCCACGCGCCGATACTCTTGTAGCCGCACTTCTGTAAGACCTCTCTTGTGAGAGTAGCGCGACACTCATTGTCCAAGCGGACGGTCATTTTGTACTCGGAAGGCTCCGCGTGTACCCTTGCCCCGCCTGTCATCTTGACTTCAACCGTTCCCGGAAGCAAAATCACTTCGTTGGGCGAATAAATGTCCGAGGCAGCACACCCGAGAACTTGCAAGACCTTGCGGAAGTCGTCGGGGATAGGCAAGACGCGATAGTTTTCATACCGCGAAAGCATAGACGGATCTATCCCCGCTGCTTCTGCCACCTGCCGAGCTTGCAGACCTTTCGCCTCTCGAATTTCTCGAAAATTTGCCATATTACCTCCTTTGCGCCAAATGCGCCTTTAACAAATCTCGCACAATATCGCTGACCGACTTTTCCTCCGCTTTCGCAAAGTCAAGCAGCTTCTCGTGCATAGCGCTTGAAACGACAACCGTAATGCGCTTTCTGTTCTCGCCACCGAACTGTTTACCACCGTGAACGTTTCCCATTCTGTTACACCTCCTTTCGATATTTGACCTGCCTCATCGGCGCGGGTAGGTCGGCTCCCGCGGACGCCTTTCGGCGTTTCGGCTTATTCCTCTTTTTCGTTAAGTTCCTTGGCGAGCGCTTCCGCCGCGTCCTTGTCGTCTGTCAGTTCCCCGGCATATTCGACGTTGCCGCTGTGCAGCGGTTCATTCTCGCGGAGCCTGCGCCCGACGTGATAAAACTTCTTGTCTCCGATATAGTTTGAAAAGACTTCCCACTTCATAGCGCACCTCTCAAAACGTCACCCATTCGGCGTCAAGCTGATTTCCGTGTGCCTTTACGGAAACATACTTCGGGTGCTTGTCGCTCTCGGAGTAGTCGCCGTCGATCGCGTACTCAATGTGGAAGGTCGCCGTTGACCTCGACTTTCCGATACTCATTTCCTGCGCGAGAACGTTCCTAATTTCGAGGCGTTC
>CANRKK010000023.1 GCA_947631195.1 uncultured Clostridia bacterium | reverse complement strand
TTGACGAGCGAAAAAGCAAGTAACACGTTATCGCAATAAAGAAACTCGGATGCAACGTCACGTTGCTTTTTCTTTTTTAATTTTGTCCCGCCCACCCCCCCAATATTGTTAAAATAAAGGAACGGCTCCTACCGTGGCTTCTTCCCCCGTCGGCGACGGAAGAGGGCAAGGTTGGGGTGCCGTGTACATAATTTTAGCGGCGGGCGCGAATTTTCGCGCCCGCCGCAATTTATAATATGTATGCGGTTTGATGGAACGTGTCATTCCGAGTCGCGGAGCGCGAGGTAATCCCACGGTGGGCTGGTCGGTGTAAGTTAAGGTTACTATTCCAAACGGCCAAAAGCAGCCACGGGGGGATTCTCTCGCTCGGTCGCCCGCTTACAGCGGGTCTCATATCGCTCTGCCGCTTCCCGCAAGGCGGGAGCCCTCGGCAGGGCAGCGGCGGCGGAGCCGCCTCGCGCGAAATGACAAACCTTAATTTACGTTGCTATTATATTAAATAATAATGTTGCAAGCAAAACCACGCTTTTTGTACCTTATTATAGAAATTTTTATAATGCGGTGCGCAAAGCGTCGCTTCGCTCGCGTGAGTGTGCGCAATCACACGAAAATTTTCGTGAACCCTGTTGAAAACGGTGTTGTAGCGTTCAGCGGAATGTATGGCTAACGTAATTTGAGGAATTAACGCCCGTTTCGCCCATTAATATATTAAAAAAATCGTTTGACTTGAGACAACCCCAATCAAGCGTTATCGCAATAAAGACACCAAGGTCAAGCGGAACGCTTGGCGGATAAAATGACAAAACAAAAAAGGCGCCAAAACCGCGCCTTTTATAATGCTTTAAAAACTATTTACCGTCTCTTATGTTTAACTTTGGCCCCGTTGCGCCGCCGCCCGAATTTGCGTTAACATCGGAGATTGTCCCTGTTACTTCTCCCGAATTGCCGCACGCCGCGCACACAAAATGACCTTCGTTCCAGCAGGTTAATTCTCCGCAGCGGCCGCACTTTACAAAACCGGTGTTGCCGCACGTGGGACATTTTAAACATCCCGAATAAAACGCGCCCGAATAACTCTCTTCTGCCGAAGTGTTGCCGGCAGCGGGGTATTTAACCGCAAGAGAATCGCCGAAATTCTTGCTGTTTTGATTTTTCAGCGAGCGTTCAAAAATAGATAAATCGGGCATTTGCTCCGCACGGATGCCGTACCATTGTTTGGGTTGTTGTTCTTCAAAATATGCCCTGTAACGTCCTCTGCCGTTTTGGCAATATATAACCAAATTTATCACGCGTCCCATAATGCCACCTTATTAAATAAATCATTACTTAAACTATATCATTACAGCATAAAAAAGTCAAGGAATTTCAAAAACCGTCCGCGGCGCAAATTTTACGATGGCCGCTTTTTCGTCGGGCGGAGTTTTGCCGTCCACGCAAAAATACATATCCCAGCCTAAAACGTTCAGTTTCAGTACGCCCTCGCTGACCCGTTCGCCGCTATATACCTCATCCTCTACACCGAAAACTATGCTTCTGAAGGACAGATTGCCGTCGCTGCGTTCCAGCCACCCGTTTACGCCGTCGTCGTCCTCCCAATGGTTGCCCGTTATCACTATATAGTTGTCCTTTTCGTATCCGTTATTGCGGTAAACATAGTATGTGCCGTCCAAATCGTGAGGCTCGGGTGCGGGCAGAGTGACGGGCAAAACCACCGCCAAAGCAATTAAAGCGGCTATCAATATGGCAATGAGCACTAACAAAAACTTGTGAGTGCGCGCCCAAAACAGCTTTCTGTCGGTGCTGTTATCATAGTCATATCCCGTCCGGCACATTTCTTTTGCAAGGTTGTATTGTTGCAGCCCGGCTTTATAGGCAGACAACTTTTCTAAATAATTTTTATATTGATTATTGCGTAAAACATAATCCTGTTGCTCGCATATAAACTTTTGACCGTATTTATTTAATTGTGGATTTTTACCGGGATTTTTGGCGCCATATACTAATAAATAATATTTTTTTGTTGTTATTAATGAGATAATCCCAATATTTATAAAAAGAAAGGAAAGCCCCAACACTATACTGTTTAGACGAAGCAACCATTCGTACATCACATTGTCCACATCTGAAATGCAATAAGTAACCGCAATTATAGACAATGCTGTAAATAAAACCGATACGGCTAAACAAATTGCCGTTCTTTTATTGTAGCATATGCTGATATCGATTATCTTTTGACCGTTGCGGACAAACGAAATCAAATATGTCGATAGATATATAAAAAACCCTACCGCAACGGCTTCAATTCCTCCGTATCCCAAAATTATTCTAAAGTTATATAATTTCTTATCAATACCCCAAGAAATAGGAAAAATACAAAACCCAATTAACGTAGTTGTAATCAATATTAAAAAAACATTTAAAACGGCTACGGCTTTACGGTGCGCGTAAAATCTTCTTATAGCTAAATAATCTCTTTTTGAAAGGGGAATCTGCGGCGGAGGAGCTACCGGTATAGGCTTAGCGGGTTCACCAAGTTCTGCAGGCGGTGCTATCGGTTTTTTTTCGGGAATCTCACCAAACTGCGGAAAGTTTTTTAAAACGATAAACCTGTCCGCGACGGCGCAGGCAAGGGTTACGGCAAAGGCGAGGCAGGAAAAAACAAGCAGCAGTATAACTCCCGCTCCCGCGGTTATAAGCCCCGTGCCCTCGTCCGTTGCGGAAATTGTGCCCATTATAACCGAGCTTATAACAATAAGGGCAATGTAAGCCGCCGAACATAAAAATTTAAGCGCCGATAAAAAGCCCGAGGCATATGTTTTCAGCCGTTTGTTCTTGTTACATACGGCCAATACAAGGGCAAACGCCGCGGCAAAAGCGGCCGCCGCGACCGCGGCTATAGCATGGCCCCTTATGGGCACGTCCTCAATCTTGCCTGCGTAAGCCGCAAACAAACTGCCTAAATTTTCCGAAGGGATCTTTTCTCCCATGATTTCAAAGGCGGGCGTAGCAACGGCGGGCAGAGCCATGCACACAAACGCCAGCACGGCAAACAAAAGGGCCGTAACTACGGGGAGAACGCCCAATACTTTGTGCGCCTTTTTATAGACTGCCTCCGGTTTTGGCGGTTTCGCCGTCTGCGGCTTGTCCCCTGCGGATTGCGAGGCCGTTCCCGCAAAAGAATAGCCGCACATATTGCAGAATTTAGCTCCGCTTGCACACTCCGCGCCGCAACGGGGACAGATTTTGGTGTTTGAAATGCTTTCGCCGCACTCGGGACAAAACTTGCCCTCGAATTCCGTGCCGCAGTTGGGACATTTGTTCATCTCTTGATTGCTCCTGTGTTTATCGAAATAACGACAATATTATAACGAATGTACGATAATTTGTCAACGGTATGCCGCTAAATTTTTAACGGTGCTTTGATTATAATATAGCTATGGATATCATAGAAAAGATAAAGCATCTGAGGGACGAGCGGGGCTGGAGCACAAACCAGCTTGCTTTGGAAGCCGAGCTTACGCAATCGACCGTGTCCACGCTTTTGACAAAACCAAACGCGCTGCCGAGCCTTGACACTCTTATGCGGCTTTGCGGGGCGTTCGGCATAACGCTCGCGCAATTTTTTGCCGAGGACGAGGACAGCGAACTTGTAAACGCGCAGGAAAAAGTTTTGATAGGGCAATTCCGCAAATTGCCCGACAAAAAGAAGAAGGCCATAATCAATTTACTTGAAGATTAAAGACGCAATATGACAAAGTCCGCCCGCGGCACAATGCCGCGGGCGGACTTTCAGCGTTTCAAAACGCCTTAATTATTGACAATATTTGGGGGTATGTGTGTTACTCCCACCCGCCCTTTCAGGGCACCCTGCCCCTCGTCGCCGCAAACATTGGCTTTAAGCCGATTTACACTTCGCGTAAACGGCAAATTTGCCATGTTGCGGCTCCTCTTCCCAAAAATTGCGCTATGCTGCAATTTTTGGGAGCCCTGTGCCTAGGTGACGGAAGAGGGCAAGGGTAGCGACGGTCCGCCGCACGAAAATTTTTGTGAACTCAATTGCTTTTCAGTTCGCTGCCGTCGGGGACGAGGGTGGCGACGGAGAGCTCGCCCGAATAACTTTTGCGGGTATATGTTAAGTTTTTCGTGTCGCAGCAGCAGGAATACACGGTGTATTGAAAGCCGCTTTCGCCCTCCACGCAGCCGTTGGGGACCTTCACCGATTCTAAAACGTTGAAAAAGTCCGCGCCGCCAAATTGCTCCTTTTCGGGGAGTATGTTGAATTTAACAAAGGTCGCCCTGACAAAGCGGGAGGGTGAGGACCAGTCTCCGGGCAGCCCGAGCGCGCCCATGCCGCGGCTGTAGGGGGTCAGGTCGGGCCCCTGCGCAAAGGCCGTTCCGGGATTGTAGGGGGAGAGGGCCGCGTAGTTTTTAAGGTTGAACAGCTGCATGTCGAAGGTGGGGTTGTTGGTTAAAACGCCCGCGGGGTTGTCGTAAACTTTCAGCCCGTCCGCCACGCTCTCCGCGACAATCTCGCCCGTCCCGTCGCCTATCATCCAGTGCAGCGGCGTATGGGGAAGCTCTGCCGAAAAGGAAATGTCGGCCACGTTTATGTTTTTTAAGGCCTCTTTCGCTTCCGCGAGGGTTTTGCAGCTGCCGAGGATATAGGGTATTATTTCAAAGGGCGCCACGTTGGTTTTGCCCTTCTGCACGGGGTGATACACGGCGTTTTGCGGAAAGTTCAGCCCCGCCATGCACAGCCCGTCCTCGTTCATCGCCTCGTAGTACAGGGGCATGCCGCCCGCGACGTGCGCCGTGCCGATAATGGCGCGGTGGGTCTTTAAAACGCCTGCCTCCCTGAAAACGAGGGGGAAATTTCTCGGCGCGGTGACGGTGGTTTCGCCGTGGGTGGAGCACACGTCCAGCGTGCGCCCGAAGTAGTAGTTGTTTGAAGTTTTAAGGCCGATTGCGGTACACATATCAGGTTTATTCCCCCTATTTTTATTTATAAACGCAAGAGTGGCGCGGTTTATCTGTCCGCGCCGCCCGTCTTTTCAATCAAAATTTCATACGCCTTTTTAATGTCGTCCACGCCCAAAACGGCCTCTTCCATCGGGCAGATCCCCGTCTTGTCGCGGTTTATAATGTTGGGCACCAAAGTGCCGTATAGGCATATCACCCTGTGTTTTTTAAACACTTCGAGGGCGGGTTCCGAGATTATCTCGGCGTAAACCTCGATGGCTCCGCCCCGCACCAGCATCATTGCCGCCGCCTTGCCGACTATTTTGTCGGCGACGAATGCGCCCGTCAGCGAGCCGCATTGCAGGGATAAAAGAGTCTTTATTCCGTGTTCGGCGTAGGTCAAAACCCCGCCGCCGTTTACGATTGCGAGGGACGCGCCCTCGGCCAGCTGTTGTTTGGCTTTACTCAGATTTCTGTTCATGTTTAAGCACCGCAAAGAGAAGTATAGCTATAACGGGAACGATTGCCGCCTGCAGCCACAGCCCCGTAAAACTTGTGGCGACGGAATTAAATACGTATGACGCCGTTTTCCCCGCGATCAGGTTGTACACGACGTATGCCAGCCTGCCCGAAGCCTGTGCGGCGAGCACGGCGGGAAAAGCGACAAGGGGGGATTTTTGCGCCCGCTTGCAAAACAGCCCGGGAACCAGCCCGAAAATGCCGACCTCGATTATCATATAGGGCAGCCTTTCAAGGGCGGGCATGGCGGCGTTAAGGGCAAGCGCGGTAAAGGCGTAGCTCACCAAGGGCGAAGCTATCCCCACGCCGAGCCCCCACAGCGGACCCAAAAGCAGCCCCGCAAGCAGCGCGGGCATATACATCGGCATATAGATTGCCCCCGCCTGCGCGCCCCCTATCGTGTGGGTGAGCTGGGGCAGGGCGACGGCCAGCACGGCGAGGAATATGGCTATTGTGGCCTTTACCGTGAGCCGTACGGACAGTTTTTGTTTTTGCAGAGCCGTATCTAACATAAAAAAACTCCGAAGAAAAATATTTTTTTCATTATATCACAGACTTTTCAAAAAAAGCAACGAAAACCGCGATATTTCGGATTTGTAAAATCTAAACATCATTCCGCCTGTTTTTTACGGCCGCTGAAATCCAGCCGCTTAAACAGTATTGCAAAACAAACGAATTGCGCCGCGAGCGTAAGCATCCACGAGATTGGATAGGAGAGCGAAAGCCACAGAAGGTTGTTGAAATAGGGGATGGGGAACACAAAAAACACCCATATTAAGCGGAAACCGCATGCGCCCGCCGCGCTTATCGCCGCAGGCAGCAGGGAATATCCGATGGCGCGCAGCGAATAGGCGAAAGTGTCCATAAAGCCGCACAAAAAGTAGGTGAGAAGAATTGCCAAAAGCCTCTCTTTGCCTGCCTGTATCGCCCCCGGCGTGGAGACATACAGCTTTAAAAGCGGTTCCGAAAGGAGCAAAATCACCGAGCTCAGCGCCGCCCAGATTATTAAAATAAGCACGAGCGAGTAAGCGATTGCAAGGGATATATTGGATTTTTTGCCCGCGCCGTAGTTAGCCGAGGCAAAGGTCATAGCCCCCTGCGCGCAGCTCTCCATCGAAGTGTACACAAACCCTTCCAGCGAGGAGGCGGCGCCGTTGCCGCCCAAAACTTCGGTGCCGAGGGAATTTATGCTGGACATAATCATTATATTTGAAAGGGAGAATATAAAACTCTGTATGCCCGCGGGCAGGCCGATTTTGGTTATTTCCAGCGTTTCCGTTTTGTAAAATTTTATTTTTGTTATACGGAAGATAAAGAACCCCGCCCTCTTTTTAACCATATAAACAACCACCATCGCGGCGGCGCAGAATTGGGAGATGGCGGTGCATATCGCCACGCCCGCCACGCCCAGCCCGAAAACTATAACAAACAGCAGGTTGAGCGCAACGTTTATAATGCCCGACGCGGTCAAAAAGCAGAAGGGCATTTTTGTGTCGCCCGTCGCCCTCAGCAACGAGGAGCCGAAGTTGTATATCATTGTAAAGGGCACGCCTATAAAGTAGATGGCGAGATATTCGGTGGAGAGATCTATAACGTCGGCGGGCGTCTGCATCCACGCCAAAAAATACCGCGAACATATCGCGCCGAACACTCCCACGCATATCCCCAGCACAACGGAAAGCGCCATCGAGGTATAAACCACCCTTTGCCCTTTTTCGGCGTTGCCCGCGCCGAAGCACTGCGCCATAAGCACGTTCGAGCCCGTGGCGAGCCCCAAAAAGGTATTTACTATAAGGTTTACGAGGGGATTTGTCTCCGAAATGGCGGCGGTGGAGTTGGAGGGGCCGAACGAACCGCAGATTATCAGGTCGCTCGCGGTGTATAAAAGCTGTAATATGCCCGTGAACATAAGCGGGGCTATAAACAGGCACAGGTTTTTAAAAAGCCCTTTGCGCTGCGTCATATTGGCGGACTTTTTCATACGGCTATGTATTATATCACCCGTTTTTAAGGTATGCAAGCTATTTGCAAGGCCATTTTGTTTGCTTTTTTGGCTTGCGGGTGATAAAATTTTTTCTGCATTTGATTTTTCGCGGAAGAGAATATGACTTCGATTATAGTAATCTGCGCCGCAACCGTGGTTGCGATGATTTGCGGCATACTGTTTTTCCCCAAAATAAAGTTGGGCAGGGTGCATATTTCAAGCTATTGGGTGATAGCCCTTGCGGGCGCGCTCGTCGCCATGGCCGTATGCAGGCCCGATTTTGCCGCCCTCGGCGGCGCGCTGGTGCAAAACACGGCGGTAAACCCCTTAAAAATACTCGTGCTGTTTTTGTCCATGACCGTATTGTCGGTATTTCTGGACGAGCTGGGCTTTTTCAGATATCTCGCGGGGGCGGCCCTGAAGATGGCGCACCACGGCCAAAAAAAGCTGTTCGTGTATTTATACGTGACGGTGGCGGCGCTCACCGTGTTCACCTCCAACGACGTAATAATCCTGTCCTTTACGCCCTTTATCTGCTATTTTGCCAAGCACGCAAAGGTGAATCCCATGCCCTATCTCGCCGCGGAGTTTGCGGCGGCCAACACGTGGAGCATGGCCCTGATAATAGGCAACCCCACCAACATATATTTGGCCACGGCGTACGGGACGGACTTTGTCACCTATCTCAAAATAAGCGCGCTGCCCACCCTGTTCGCGGGCGCGGTCTCCTTTTTGTGCCTGTATCTTATGTTCCGCAAAAAGCTCTCGGAGCCGCTCTCGGGCGAGGAGGAGGCGGAGCATGTCCCGGATAAATTCCAGCTGTGGGTGGGGGTGGCGCATCTCGGGGTGTGCACGGTGCTGCTTGCCATAGGCTCCTACATAGGGCTGGAAATGTGGATAGTCGCGCTGTGCGCCGCGGGCAGCCTGTTCATAATATCGGGGGTCACCGCGATAGTGCGCAAAAAAAAGCCGGCCGAACTCATCGGCTGCTTAAAGCGCGCCCCGTACGAGCTTGTCCCCTTCGTGCTGTCCATGTTCGTTCTGATAGTGATTGCGGGGCAAAAGGGAGTGACGGGCGAGATAGGCAAATTGCTGGGGCACGGCCCGCCCGTGCTCGTGTACGGCATATCCTCCTTTTTTGCGGCAAACGTAATAAACAATATCCCGATGAGCGTGCTGTATTCCTCGGTGATAGCGGGTGCGGGCGCGGGGTTGCCCGCCGTGTTCGCAACGGTGATAGGCTCTAACCTCGGCGCGTATTTCACCCCCGTGGGCGCGCTGGCGGGGATAATGTTCAGCTCCATACTCACCCACAACGGCCTAAAATTCGGCTATCCCGAATTTTTGAAGATGGGAGTATGCGTCGCCCTGCCCGCGCTCTTGGCGGCGCTCGGCGGACTGTATCTTTCGCTTATGTTCGTTTAAACAAAAAAATTATACGGGGCGCGCGGCTTACTGCCGCGCGCCCCCTTTTCCGTCTATGCCGCCGCCTTCAAAGGCGTTTTCTATGTGGTTTATCTTGCCCTTGAACACCTCTATGACGTCAAAGCGCAGTATGTGTTCGCCGCTTTGGTCGTAGCGCTGCGCAATCTGGGCGTAGCGGCGCTGTTTGGCGGGGCCCACCGCCTCGGACGGTGCGCCGTAGCTGTCGAACAGGCGCGTTTTAACCTCGCAAAACACCAAGACGTCCCCGCGCAGGGCTATTATGTCCGCCTCGCCGAAGGGGTCCTTGTAGTTGCGCTCCAAAATTTTGTAGCCCTGTTTTTTGAGGTATCTCACCGCCCGCTTTTCGCCCTTGTCGCCCAACTTTTTGTTGCGCTTTCCGTCGTGTTCGCCGGCTATTATGTTCAAAATTTTTGTGTCCGCGGGGCAGAACGAGTAGTACTTTATTTCCGACGGATAAATCCAGCGCAGAGCCTCGTGTTCCAACAGCTGCGGCGTGCCCGCGGTTATCGTTGCGCGGTAAACGGAGAGGTGCACGCACGCGTCGGGATATCTGTGCGTGACTTCGCCGAGCAGTCCGCCCGTCTCTATCTCAATCCCCAGCTCCTCGCGGCACTCCCGCGCCAGAGCCTGCTGCGGGGTTTCGCCATCCTCGATCTTGCCGCCCGCAAACTCCCAAAAGAGCCCGCGGGCCTTGTTTTTCGGCCGCTGGCAGATCAAAAACCTGCCCGTGCCGTCCGTTATATACGCCGCTACGACTTCCATAGCACAGATTGTATCACATATCGCTCTGTTTTTCAATCAAATGGGGGCAAAAAGCGCGTATTGACTTTTTTGCGCGTTTTCCGTATAATGATTATATGGATAACGGCAAGAGGCGCATGCGCGCGGGCATAACCTGCGCCGCGGTGTGCATAGTACTCAATATTTTATTGGCGGGGGCGAAGATCGCCTCGGGGCTTTGCGGCGGGCTGATCTCCCTCACGGCCGACGGCTTTAACAACGTCAGCGACTGCGGAAGTTCGGCGGTGTCGCTCGTCGCGTTCCGCGCTGCCGAAAAACCCGCCGACAAGGAGCACCCCTACGGCCACAGGCGGGCGGAGTACATCGCCTCCATGATAATAGGCTTTATAATACTCATTCTCGCGGCCGAATTCTTGCAGGAATCCTTACTTAAAATATTCAACGGTGGCAGCTCCGCGGGCAGCGTTTTAGCCTACGCGGTTGCGGGCGCGTCCGTTGCGGTAAAGTGCGGCATGGCGGTGTATCTGTTTGCCGCCTCGGCAAAGCTGCAGTCCCAAACTCTGCGCGCCTCGGCCATAGACAGCGCATGCGACTGCGCCGCCACGCTCGCGGTCATTGCGGGCATGCTCTGCTCAGACTGCGCGGGATTTCCCGCCGACGGGTATGCGGGGGCGGCCGTCGCGCTGTTCGTGCTCTGGCAGGGGATAACCGTGTTGAAAGGGGCCGTATCCGAGCTGTTGGGGCAGGCGCCCGACCCCGCGCTGGTAAAGGGCATAAAGGACTATCTTCTGGCGGGCAAAAACGTGCTGGGCGTGCACGATTTGCGGGTGATAAACTACGGCAGGGGAGTGTACTACGCCACCGCCCACGCCGAGATGGACGGCGGGATTCCCTCGCTGGAGGCTCACGCCGTTTTGGACGGTTTGGAGCACGGCGTGTATGAAAAATTCGGAGTAAATTTAACCGTCCACCTTGACCCCGTGGACTTAAACGACGGGGAGGCCGTCGCCCTCGGCGAAAGGGTAAAGGAGGCGGCAAAGTCACTCGGCTGCGGGTTGGAGGCGCACGACATACGGCTGGTGCGCGGCGCAAAAACCAACATAGTGTTCGACGTGGTCGCGCCCTACGCGCTGAAACTTTCCGACGGCGAAATCCGCCAAAAACTGCAGACTGTATTGGATTTGCCGGAGGAATATACGCTTTCGGTCACCGTAGAGAGGGGGTGAATTGTTCACAAAAATCTCGCGCCGTTGCGGGCGCTGCGATTTTTCGTGAGTTTGGGCGGCCAGCCGAGCTTTGCGCCATTTTAAGGGCGCACATATTATATAATGGCGCAAATTCCCACCGCTGAGGCGCAGGTATGCGCAAATTGTGTCTTGCGGCGCAAAAGCGTGGTTTTGCTTGCAACATAATTATTTTAAAAAATTATATGCTCCTTGTCTTGCTCGTTTCTGCGCGCTTGCAGACTTCGTAAAGGCAGGGGGAACTCTTGGCTCCCTTTAGTAAGGGGAGCTGTCACCGATAGGTGACTGAGGGGATTGTCATTAAAGTTTGACGTGCGGGAATCCCAATCAAGCGTTAACGCTATAAAGATACCCGAATGCAACGTCACGTTGCTTTTTATATTTTGTCCCGCCCACCCCCCCAATATTGTTAAAAAATAAAGGTACGTCTACCGCAGTATTAAAATAATTGCAAAGCCCATTAAGCCGTGTCATTTTGAGCGTGAGCGAAGCGGTAAGCGAAATAATCCCCCCGTGGGCTGGTCGAGGCTGGTTGAAACATACACAACATATTAAATAATAATTCCTTGTATATTTTGTCCCGCCCCCCAATATTGTGAACCAACTATTTTGTTAATAATTAATAAAAAATGAAAATTTTTAAACTTTTTTTTAAAAAAGGTATTGACAAATCGGGGCGGGGGCTGATATAATTAATGTGCTTAACAAGTTAAGCACTATTTTTTAGCGCATTGGTTAACAGGTTAAGCAACAAATTAGAGGAGGAATTACATGAAAAAGAAAATCATGGCGTTGGCGGCAATATGCGCGGCGCTTACTATGTCCGCGGCGTTTGCGGCGTGCGGCGGCGGGCAGAACCCCGAGGGGGACGGAACCTACTACACCGTCACCTACATGGACGGCACAACCGTTTTAAAGACTGAGAGGGTAAAGGAGGGCGAAAAGCCCGCGGCTTACACCCCCACGAAGGACGGCGGCTACGAGTTCGTCGATTGGTTTGCAACCCCCAGCAAAAATCATAAATACGATATGAACGCTGCAATAACGGGGGACGTTACCGTGTATGCGGGCTTCACCCTTTATACTGAAGATACGCGCGAATTCTACATACTCGGCTCGGGCACGAGCGAATTGCTGTTCACCTCCAACTGGGGCAAGGTCATAACGGACGACCACAAGCTCACCAAGGCAAGCGGCAAAAACGAGTATTCCATAACCTGCGATTTAAAGGAGGGCGACGAATTCCAGTTTGCGCTCAATTCCGACTGGGCAAACAAGCGCGGGTTCGGCTATCTCGCCACGCTAAATCTTCCCGATGGCACCGCGGCGTTCAGCGGACAGGGCAGCGTTTACGACGACTCTGCAAAGGGCAGCAACATTAAGTGCGAATATTCGGGCAACTACACCCTGACCTTAAAGACCTATCCCAACGAGGACTACTACAACACTTCGGGCACGGGCTACACCGAGGAGAGAAAGGAAATTTACAATCTGGGCCTGTATGACACGATAGAGTGGGTGCGCAACGGCGACGTTATAAACGACAGCGTTACGGTGACCGACTTCTATATCAAGGGTGAAAAGATAACCGGCTGGGCGGATATGTACAACGCCGACACAAAGATGATAAATAACGGCGGAACATACACTTTAACCGTCTACCTCAAAGAGGGCGACAACTTCATGTTCACGTCCCAAGTGACCAAAATCGAGACGGGCGGCCAGACTTCTTCCGTTGGTTCCGAATACATCAAGTCCAACGCGCTCACCGCGGAGAGCCGCACGCTGGTGAACGGCTACACCGAGGCGGGCGGAAATATGACTGCGGTTGCCTCGGGCATGTACACCTTTACTTACGACGGCACGGCAAAGACCCTTGCGGTAACCTTTAAAGACGAAACTCCCGCGGCGCAGGATTACTATCTCGACGGCAACTTCGACGGGCACAAATACGGCGACTTTATGACCGATACGGGGCTAAAACTCACCGAAACGGCTTCGGGTTCGGGCGTGTACGCGGTAAAGAACGTAAAGCTCACCGCAGACAGCGAGCTGCTTTTGAGGGCCTACGCGGCGGGCGAAAAAGCCGACTGGGACCACACGCATAAGGACTACCAGTACTCCAACCTCGCCGCGAATTCCGCGTTTGAAGCGGCAAGCGCAACCAACAACAATATCAAGGTTAAGACCGAAGGCGTCTACGACATCTCGTTCGACAGCTATTCCAAGATAATAACCATAACCGTTCACACCGATTCGGCGGATACGCTCGACCTTTGGATAAAGGGTACGGGGGCAGGTCTCACGTGGGATCCCAATTTTCAGGAAAAATTCAGAATGACCCTTTCTGCGGACGGCGAGAGCTACGAGTATACTATTACGGTGACCGATTCTGTTGAATTCGGCATTGCAAAGTATGCAAAGGGTTCCCATGAGGGTTATGGCGAATATATAAATGTTTCCAAACTCGGCACGGCGGGCGATGCCAACGACAAGTTTAAAGAAGATACCAACAATATCAAGTGCATCACACCCGGCACATATAAAGTGGTTTACAATATTGCGGCGGGCACGGTTGATATCTACGAAGTGCAGGAGTAAACGGCAAAAAAATCCCCGCCGCCACACGGCGGCGGGGGGAATTATTTTTAAAGAGTTATAAAGTGTTCTTCGTCCATAATGTTCAGGCGGTCCAGGGCCTTTGTTATGCAGTCCATAACGGCGCGGGCAAGCCGCTCAGAGTAACCGTCGTACATAAACAGGTTGACGTCGGGGCGGGCGAAGAGCTCATACAGCGACGGCTGGGATAAAACCACGTTTCCGGCGCCGCCCATAATATCGTTTATGTCGGCGACGGAGGAGACGAAGCGCACCTCTTTAAAGGCCGAAAGGATCTCCTCTTTCAGGCGGTCGTTTTGGGGCAAAATGCATACATATGTGAAGTTTTCGCCCTTGAAGCGTTCCTCCGCGGCGGCGCGCACTTTGGAATAGTCGCAGGTTATCTGATAGAATATCGGGTCGTTAATCAGCGAATTCAGGGCCACGACGGGTATAAAATTTTCCCCGCACAGGGCGTAAAATTCCTCGTTGGGCATGCCGAAGCAGATGCAGGCGCTTGCGGCGATTTTGGCGGCGCGCTTGTCCATGGAATAGTTCAGGGTGTAGCCGTTCTCCTCGCACACGGGGTTAAATGTGTGCATAAAGCGCAAAATCTCGGCCTCGGTGAGAGGGGACACGCCCTTGGGGGAGCGCACCACGATGCTGCGCAGCTGGTTGGTGTTCAGCCCCACGGCGTAGGGGTTGGGCGTATAGTTCAAAAAGTTTATCGCCTGATACACCTTTTTCTTTGTCGCCTCGGAGATGCGCATATCTTCCCTGCCGTTTATTATGTACGAAACGGTTGCAACCGAAACGCCCGCAAGGCGGGCCACGTCGCGGTTGGTCGGTTTTTTTGCTTTGTTATTCTTAACGCCGTCGTCTTTCATAGCGCCGTTCAGTATAACAGAATTAATTATTTTTGTCAATTTAAAAGGAGCCTATATGAACAAACAGGCTATTTTGCACATACAGGACAGCCAATATTGCTACGCCGTAAGCCCCCATACCGTGCAGCTTATGATAAGGTGCGCGGCCGGAGATACGTTCGACTCCGTATCGGTTATTTACGGCAACAAGTACGACTATTACAAAAAGCGCAAAAAATCAAGCATGGCGCCCGAATTTTGCGACGGCGGCTACGTTTACTATACCGCCCGCTTAAAGATAAAGGACGTCAGGTTTGTCTACATATTCAAGTTGGTAATAAACGGCGAAGTTTGGTACTTTTCTGAGGACGGCCTCACCAAAACGTACAACTACAAGCTCGCGTACTACAATTCTTTCCAGTTGCCCTATATAAATTATGCGGATATAATAGAGACGGTGGACTGGATGAAGAGCGCCGTATTTTACGAGATTTTTATCGACCGCTTCTGCCGCGCCGATTTTGCAAAGGACGGCGGGTATATAAATTTAAAGTGGGGGGATATCCCCAACCCCGGGAGCTTTGCGGGCGGCGACCTCTGCGGCGTGACTTCAAAATTGGACTATTTGAAAAAATTGGGCGTGAACGCGCTGTATTTAACGCCCGTGTTTAAGTCCGTCTCCAACCATAAGTACGACATAAGCGACTACTTCGAGGTGGACGAAATGTTCGGCGGCAAAGAGGCGCTCGCGCGGCTTATAAAGGAGGCGCACGCGCGCGGGATAAAGATAGTGCTGGACGCCGTGTTCAACCATTGCAGCGAAAACCTGGCGCAGTTCAAAGACGTTTTAAAAAACGGGAAAAAATCGCCTTACTTCGGCTGGTTCATCATCGACGGCGACGAGATAGGGGAGGACAGGGCAAACTACGAGTACTTCAGTCTGTGCAAATACATGCCCAAATTCAACACCTCCAACCCCGAAGTGCAGAATTTTTTGAACGAAATAGCGACCTATTGGATAAGGGAATTCGACATAGACGGCTGGCGGCTGGACGTCGCCGACGAGGTGTCGCACGACTATTGGCGGTCCTTCCGAAAAGCCGTAAAGGCGGCAAAGCCCGACTGCGTTATCCTCGGCGAAAACTGGCACGACGCCCGCCCCTATCTGTGCGGCGACCAGTTTGACGGGATTATGAACTACGCCCTCACAAAGGCCTGTACGGACTACTTTATCGGCGGCACGCTCGACGCGCGCGGTTTTGCTGACAGGCTGGGCGGGCTGTACGTCCGCAACACCGAGCAGACGAATTTTATGATGCTCAATCTTTTGGACAACCACGACACGCACAGGTTTTATACTTTGGCGCACGGGGACATAAACAAACTTATATGCGCCCTCGCGGTCATTTATATGCACACGGGCGCGCCCTGCGTGTACTACGGCACCGAAGTCCCGCTGGAGGGCGGCTACGACCCCGACTGCCGCAGGACGATGGTGTGGGAGGGCAAAAAGAGCGCCCTTTTGAAAAGAATCATCGCCCGTCTCGGCGCGATAAGAAAGAAAAAAGAGATAGCCGCGGGGAAGATCTCCTTCGGCGAGAGGGACGGAATGTTCGTTTTGGAGCGGACGTTAAAAAACAAAATACGGCTGACCGTAAACAACCGTGCGGGCGCACCGTTTGCCGCGGAGGGGAAAGTTTTGCTCTCCCACAACTTCGCGGACGGGATATTGGCGCGCGGAGGGTTTGTTATAGAGGCCGTAAAAGGAGGATAAAATGGCAAAAAATCTGACTGCGGTCGTCGCCCACGCCGCGCTTTTGTTGGCGGTGATAATAGTCATCGGCATACTCGGCAGCATAGCGGCGGCTTCGGAGAGCGCGGGCGGGGAAAAGTTTACGGGCGAGATAGAGCGCAACGTCACCCTGCGCGTGCTTGAAAACGACACCGCCATAAAGCAGGGCTATCTTTCGGAGCTGATTTCCGCCTTCAACGAGGAGTATAAGGAGTACGGCATAACGGCGGTGGACGCCAACATGGACCAATACACCGACCTCGAAAATGACGGCCCCTACGGCTACGGTCCCGACGTATTGTATCAGGCCAACGACAGGATAATGCGCTATCCCGAGGGCAAGCACATTCTGCCCCTGCCCGTGGAGGAGCTGGAGTGCTACGGACAGATAAGCCAAAAGGGCTGGCAGGCCTACACGCAGACGGTAGAGGGGCAGAGCTATGTGTTCGGCGTGCCCGTAAACGTGCAGGGCCCCCTCCTGTATTACAGAAAGGACTTGCTGCCCGAAAACTGGCAGACGGAGTGGGACGACGATAAAAACGGCGTGCCAGACATGATTGAATATTGGACGGATTTATACCGCTATTCCAAGCAGGTTAAAAACAACAGCGGCGGCAGCAAATTCGGCTATATGAGATCCTTTTTGGAGCCCTATTTTTCGGTGGGATATCTCTACAGCTACGGCGGATATACTTTCGGAAACAACAACACCGACCCCTCCGACATAGGCCACAGCGCGGGCAACGCGGAACTGGGCGGCAGGATAATAAGGCAGTTAGCCTCGGTCATGGACGAGCGGTGCATAGACGACTCGGTGACGACGGGCGCATACGCCGCCATAGCCTCGGGTGAATTTTTTGCCACGATAACCACGCCCGACGTGTACACAATGTTCGTGGACGAGATGAAGGCGGCGGGCTATTCCGACGGGGAGATTTCCGAAAATTTGGTGGCCACGTATATCCCCAAACTGCCCGCAAGCGGCGATTTGGAGGACGAGAGCCAAGGCTTTATCGAGAGCAACATGATGGGCGGCATACAGGGCTACGCCATAAGTTCCTACACCAAGTGCCCCAACGCCGCGCTCGCGTTCGTGGATTTTGCCACAAGCTACGACATGATTAAAAGAAGAAACGAGCTGTTGGGCATAGTCCCCGCGCGCAAGGACGTCGCGGACGAGGCGGGCGGGCTCTCGGTGGTTATAAACGGCAACCTCGAAAAGGGAAATATCACGGTGATGCCCTCCATAAAGGAGAGCGCGCAGATATGGACGCCCCTGCAGACTCTGTTTCAGGATTTGGCGAAGGACGCTTTCAGAACGGGCGCCGACGTGAAGTACGACAGTTTGGAGAGCATAAAGGCGGCCCTCGTAAAGGTGGACGGGCAGATATACGACAGTATATTCACCTTGCAGTGAGGGGGGGGATAAAGTATGGAAAACTCAACATATAACGGCATTACCAATAAAATCCGCGCCTTTTTTGCCGCAAAGGCCAAGGCCGTAAAAAACTTTTTTGCAACCCTGCCCCAAAGAATAAAAAACAAATTTGCGGGCGCAAAGGAAATACTCACGCAGGGCAACGGCAAGGTGAGCGCCTCGATGTGCATAATGGGGCTGGGGCAGCTCCTTTACAGGCAGTGGGGCAAGGGCATAACCTATCTTCTGGCGCAGATAGCCTTTCTGGCGTACTTTATAATGAAGGGCGCGGGCGACTTTATCGGCTTTTTCACCCTCGGCGTAAAACAGGGCAACGCGTGGTACGGCATAGAGGGCGACAACTCGGTGATTATGCTTTTGATGGGCATACTGTCCATAATCGCCATAATCTTTTACGTTGTGATTTATATTTCGAATATCAGGGACGCATACAGGATACAGTGCGCGGCGGACACCTTAAAACAGCCCGTGAGCTTCAAAAAGGAGCTCTCCTCCCTGCTCGACAAAAACTTCCACAAGACGGCCCTCGCGTTGCCGATAGTGGGGGTGTGCGTGTTCAGTATTCTGCCAATCATATTCATGATACTCATAGCCTTTACCAACTACGGCGGAACGGTGGTTCCCCCCGCTTTGGTGGATTGGGTGGGCTTTGAAAACTTTGCAAAGATATTGACTCTCGGGCAATTCGCGCCCACGTTCTTCAAAATTTTCGGCTGGAACATACTGTGGGCGATACTTTCCACCTTTATAAACTACTTTGCGGGGCTGGGGCTCGCCCTGCTTTTGAACAGAAAGTGCGTAAAGGGCAAAACTTTCTGGCGGCTCTTCCCCATACTCGCCTACGCGGTGCCGGGCTTTATAACACTCATAGCCTTCAAGTTCATGTTCTCCTACGGCGGACCCATAAACCAGATGATAACCTCCGCGGGCGGCACGGCGATAGGATTTTTGGATATCGACGCAAAGTGGACGGCGCGGCTCATCGGCCTTATGGTGAACGCGTGGCTGAATATCCCGAGCGGCATGCTGTTGGCGACGGGAATCCTGTCCAACGTAAACACCGACCTGTACGAGGCGGCGAGGGTGGACGGCGCGAGCGCGTGGAAGCAGTTTGTAAAGATAACCCTGCCCTACGTGCTGTTCGCCACGATGCCCGTGCTGATTTCGCAGTTTATAGCCAACTTCAACAACTTCGGCATATTCTACTTTTTGCGCGGCGGGCTGTACATGGACGGCTACTTCCTCGCAAGCGACACCGACCTTCTGATAAACTGGCTGTACAACATGTCCATAGACAACAACTACTATTCGATAGGCGCGGCGATAAGCATAATCATATTTATAGTCACTTCCATAATTTCGCTTGCCGTCTATGTAATGTCGCCCTCGTATAAACAGGAGGAAACGTATCAATGAGCAAACAGACAGGAAAACTCAAAATAAAGCCCAAAAAACTGTTCGGCGCGGCGTTGACCTATTTAATAATTTTAGCCGTATGTTTCATATTTCTGTTCCCCATACTGTGGCTTGTGCTGGCGTCCTTTTCCAAGACGGGCTCTATATATTCGTTCAAGGGATTTTTCCCCACGGCGTACAGCTTCGACAGCTTTGTAAAGCTGTTCACCGACACGGAGATGTACAACTATCCGCGTTGGTTCGGGAACACGCTGTTCATATCGCTTATGTCCAGCCTCATCGGCACCGCGCTCACCATTTTGACGGCGTACTGCATGTCCCGCTTCCGCTTCAAAAGCCGCAAGGCGATGATGAAAACAACTTTGGTTTTGGGAATGTTCCCCTCCTTTATGACGATGACGGCGGTTTATATTTTAATGACGCAGTTCAACCTCATAAACCAGCAGTGGGGGCTTATAATGATATATTCGGCGGGCGCGCCCATGGGCTATCTCACGCAGAAGGGCTTTTTCGACACCATCTCCGTCTCCATAGACGAGGCGGCGAGGATAGACGGGGCCTCCAACTTCAAAATCTTTGTAAAGATAACCCTGCCGCTCGCGGCGCCGATGATAGTCTACACCCTGCTTTCGTCCTTCGTGTGGCCGTGGTCGGACTTCATTCTGCCCAAACTTCTTTTGAAAAACAAGGACCTGTACACGGTTGCGGTGGGGCTTATGTCGTTGGACAACACCGAATTTTCGCGCTTTGCCGCGGGCTCGGTATTTATAGCTATTCCGATAATAGTATTCTATTTTGCGCTCTCCAAATTTTTGATAAACGGTCTGTCGGCGGGCGCGGTCAAGCAGTAAGGAGGAAATATGGCTAACGTAAGTTTAAAACACATATACAAGGTCTATCCCAACGGCGCCAAGGCCGTAAACGACTTCAATATGCAGATAGAGGACAAGGAGTTCATAGTGTTCGTGGGGCCGTCGGGCTGCGGAAAATCAACTACGCTGCGCATGATAGCAGGGCTAGAGGAAATTTCCGCGGGCGAGCTTAAAATAGGGGACGTCGTGGTGAACGGAATGGAGCCCAAGGACAGGGACATAGCCATGGTTTTCCAGAACTACGCCCTCTATCCCCACATGACTATATACGAGAACATAGCTTTCGGGCTGAGAATGAGAAAGGTACCCGACGTAAAGCGGGACAAAGAGGGCAACCCCGTCCCCGATAAAAACGGAAACGAGATCCCCGTCATGCGGAAATACAACAGAGAGGAGCTCGACCGGAAGGTGAACGAGGCGGCGGAAATTTTGGGCATAACCGAATACTTAAAGCGCAAGCCCAAGGAGATGTCGGGCGGGCAGCGGCAGAGGGTTGCGCTCGGCAGGGCGATAGTCAGGCAGCCCAAAGTGATGCTTTTGGACGAGCCGCTCTCCAACCTCGACGCGAAACTCCGCACGCAGATGCGCTCGGAAATAGTAAAGCTCCACAACAAACTCAACACAACCTTCATATACGTCACCCACGACCAGGTTGAGGCGATGACGATGGGCACGAGGATAGTCGTAATGAAGGACGGCTATATCCAGCAGATTGACACCCCCAAAAACCTGTATATGCACCCCGCAAACAAGTTTGTGGCGGGCTTTATAGGCACCCCGCAGATGAACTTTTTTGAGGGGACGTTAAAGAAGGAGGGGGACATCGTGCGCGCGGAGTTCGCAAAATCGGGGGCGGCGCTGCGCGTTCCCTGCGCCCTGCTGCAAAAGGTCTCTCCCCGATACCTGGGCGGAGATTTGCCCGTGTGCATAGGTCTCAGGGCGGAGGATATCTCCCTCGAGCCCGAAGCCGTTAAAAACAGCGGCACTACGATAAAGGTCAGAGTCTCCCACCTCGAGGAGTTGGGCACCGAAACGCTGGTGTACGGCGACATAAACCTCGGTTATGACGGCATCGGAGAGAGCGACACGAAGATTATCATAAAGGCGGCGGGCTTTAAGGACTATAAGACGGGCGAGATAGTGGAGGCGGCCCTGAACTTCGGCGCGGCGCACCTTTTCGATTGCCAAACGGAGGAGAGCATAATGCCGCAAATCCCCGAATACAATTATCTGGATTGTTCGGCGGAGAACGGCACGATAACCTTTGCGGGCAATAAAATAAAGCTCCCGCCCGCAATGGAGTGCGCGGACGGACAGGGCGAGATGCTGATCCCCGTGGACGCGATAAACTTCGGCGGCGACATAGAGGCCGTTGCGGAGAGTTGCGAGGACGTAAACGGCAAAAAGCTCGTGCTGCTCAACGTAAACGGCAACAGGCTGTACGCCCTCGGCGACGAGAAAAGGACGGGCAGCGTAAAGATAGGTCTGGACTACAAAAAACTTATAGTTAAGACGGGCGGCGGGCAAACAGACCCCATGCCCCTCGTAAACGGGCTGGACGGCAGGTTCGTATCCGAAAAAATCACAGAAAATATTGACGGCAAAACAAAAAAAGTCACCCGCTATTATCTGGAAATAAACGGCGTAAAGTTAGAGGCCCCCGAGGCCGTATATCAAAAAATGTTTGCGGCCACAACGGGCAGAAAGGTGTATAATTCGGTCTACCGCTACGAGTGGAGCCCCTACGACGTCGCGCTTTCGGACAGCGGCGTGGAGGCGCAGGTTGTAAAGGTTTTGGACTACGGCGGCGAAAAGTTCGCCCAATGCAGCGCGGGCGGCGCAACCCTGTACGTTAAGTGCGAGGGCGCCCCGCAAGGCACGGTGCACATTGCGCCCGACCCCTCCAAAGTCAGCGTGATAGAGCGCGAACGCAACATAAAGATAGTTTGAACACTGTTCATTTTTTCTTCCAAAAAGCAATATCCCCCGCCGATTTTTGCGCGGGGGTATTGTTTTGCGCGCGTCGGGGTATTGACCTGCAACCCATAAGATGATATAATTATTTCCAATAAAAATTTTTTCGGCGGCGAAAAAAACTTTACGTTCAAGCCGGCAAACGTCATAAAGGCCAAAGAGTAAACGGCTTTCGGCGCCCAAAAATTATTAAATATCCGTTTGGAGGTTAAATATATGAGAAAAAATTTCGGAAAACAGACTTGGGTTTTGCCCCAGCCCGTGCTGATTATCGGCACGTACGACAAGGACGGCAATCCCGACGCGATGAACGCGGCGTGGGGAGGGGTGTACGACTATAACAAGATAGTCATTTCCCTTTCGCCGCATAAAACGACAAAAAACATTAAAGCAAACAAGGCGTTTACGATAAGTTTCGGCGACGTCAAAAACCTGCTCGCTTCCGACTACGTGGGCATAGTTTCGGCCGACAAAACGCCCGACAAACTGCAGAAGGCGGGCCTGCACACCCACAGGGCCGAAAATGTGTATGCGCCCGTCATAGAGGAATTCCCCGTGACCTTGGAGTGCGAGCTGGAAAAATTCAACGAGGACGGCAACCTTGTCGGCAAAATCGTAAACGTTAGCGCGGACCAAGAAGTGCTTGACGAACAGGGCAATATCGACCTCGGCAAGCTCGATTTGATTATCTTCGACCCCATCGCCGCCGCATACAGGCGCGTGGGCGAAAAGGTGGGCAACGCCTTTTCGGACGGGAAAAAACTAATCTGACATGTTCACAAAAACCAGACGTTCGACGATGTCTGGTTTTTTGCTCCCGCAAGCGGATTATAAGCGGCGCATAACTTTGTTGCGCTGCGGCAACTTTCAGTCACGTACGTCAGTGTACGCTCCTTCAAGTTTTCCTCGCGCGCCTCGTTCTGCTTGCTTCTAACCGCTTCTAACTTCGTAACTTCAGCTCCCGCAATTATAAAAATTAACCACGCAAGTTAAGGCTTGTCATTTCGCGCGAGGCGGCTTCGCCGCCGCTGCCCTGCCGAGGGTTCCCTTTGGGAAACGGCAGAGGACGGAGTCCGAGATAATCCCCCCGTGGATTGGTCGAGGCAGGATAACACGGCAATAAAAAAATTTTTTTGGGCGAAACGGGCGTTAGTTCCTCAAATTGCGTTAGCCATACATTCCGCTGAGCGCTACAATGCCGTTTCAAACTCGGTTCACAAAAAATCCCAAGCAGGCCGTGCTCGGGGCAGAGCGGCGCGGACGAAAATCGTCCGCGCCGCTTTCGTCCGGCAAAAATTTTTGTCAACGGTATGTGCGTAAGTTATAGCGCATTGCAAAATCGGTATTTTACAACCGTATAGCGTTGCGGTAAAATTATATTCGGTAAAACAGTAAAAATCTCTTGACAGAAATCCGAAGTCGAATTATAATTAAAATACGAATTGGGATTTCAGGAGAAGTTATGGACCAAAGAGCATTTTTTTATGAACTTGGAAAACTTGTTTACGGAATAGACGGCGTGTACGAGGAATACGGGCGGAGTTTTAAAATAGGCTCTCCCAATCTTCTTTGGATATTGTACGCCTTAAACGACGGCGAGCGGCACAGCCAAAAGCAGATCTGCGACGACTGGGCAATCCCCAGAAGCACGGCCAACACGATAATAAAGGATTTGGAAAACAAAAAATATATCGAACTTTCCCAAATCAAAGGGGAGCGGCGGGAACTTCTGGTGTCCCTCACCCAAAGCGGCAAGGAATATGCCGACGGGATTTTGTCCGACCTCTACAGACGTGAAAGGGAAATTTATTCGGAGATAGAATCCCCCGAAGAGCTTCTTGACGCTCTGCAAAATTTGGCGGCTAAAATGCAGAGGATTGCGGCGAATTTAAAGGGGGCGACAAGATGAAAAAAAATATCGGCAATAAATTTGCGTTTTATCCCACGCCCGTGATGGTGGCGGGGGCGTTTGTGGACGGCAAGCCCGACTTCACGCTGGTTGCGCACATGGGTATCGTCTCGCACGACAGGGCGCTTGTCAGTCTTAACAAAGCCCACTACATAAACGGCGGCATTAAGAAAAACAAAGTTTTGTCGGTCAACATTGTAGACGATAGCTGGCTTGAACAGGCCGCCGCTGCGGGCAGCGTTTCGGGGCGGAACGCAGACAAATCGGCTCTGTTCGGCTACGCTTTGGGCGGTGCGGGCGCGCCCCTCATTGACAGCGCAAAACTCTCCATGGAGTGCGCCGTAGAGGACGTTTACGAGGTGGGGACGTTTGAAAATTTTATCGTCAGAGTTGTAAACACGTATGCCGAGGAAAGTATTTTGACGGACGGCGGCAAGCCCGACTATCGGAAGTTCAAGCCCGTTCTGTTTGAGATGCCGGGCTACACATTTTTAAAAACGGGCGAAACTCTGGGCGAATGTAAGTCCTTTATGAACAAATAATTTTTTTGGGGGACGGTATGGCGTTTACAATAAATATTTACTATACGGGGCAGGACGGCAGCGCAAAAAAGTTTGCCGAAGAAATGACAAAAAGCGGGCTCGTTGAAAGAATCCGCGCCGAAAAGGGCAATCTGCGCTATGAGTATTTTCTGCCGATGGACGACCCCGAAACGGTTCTTTTAATCGACGAATGGGAAAACGAGGAAGCCCTCGACTTCCACCACAAAAGCCCGGAGATGCGAAAAATCGCCGCCATGCGGGAAAAATATCGCCTGAAAATGCGTGTGCAAAAATTCAAGCAAATAAAATAGGGGAAATATCATGAAAAAAACTGTAAAATTATTTATAATGATTGCAACGGCGCTTTGCCTGATTTCCGCTTTCGTGTTCTCCGCCTGCGGAGGGGAAACGGGCGGAAATAACAGCGCGAACGGCGGCGGTGACGCAAACCATGAGGCCACAGATACGCTCACGTTTGAAAAAAGCGCGGCGCAAGAAGGCTATATCGTCACGGGCGATGAGGGGCAGACGGCAAATATCGTCATTCCCGCCGAACACGAGGGCGAACCCGTCGTCGGCATCGCGGACAGCGCATTCGGCTATGCGCAACACACGTCGGCTATCCTTTCCGTGCTCATTCCCGACAGCGTGACGGAGATCGGCAAAAACGCCTTCCACAATCAAAGCGCGCTCGCGTCGGTGAATATCGGCACAAACAGCAAACTTAAAAAAATCGGCAACAACGCCTTTTCGGGCAACAGTTCGCTCCAATCCATATATCTTCCCGCAGGACTTTCGGAACTTGGCGACGACGTTTTCAACAACTGCGGCGCACTTGACACGATCACCGTTGCGGCGGGGAACACCCGCTATTCGGGCGCGGGGAATTGCCTCATCGACCTTGAAACGAACACGCTCATCCGCGGAAGCAATCAAAGCGTCATTCCCGAAACGGTTACAAAAATCGGCGCGGCGGCGTTCCGCAGAGCTACAATGACGACGCTCACTATTCCTAAGTCCGTCACCTCCATTGAAAAATACGCGATCTCCGACAGCGCAATTACAAAAGTCGTCTATAAAGGCACTTCCGAAGAGTGGGATACGCTCATGGCGGCGTCGTCGAAATATTGGAATATGGGCAACGAAAATGCGGAGATCGTCTGCTCGGACGCGCAAACAAGTCATATTCTCGTCGTCTACTTTTCGGCGACGGGCAACACCGAAAAGATTGCGGGTTATATCGCGGATATCACGGGGGCAACCACTTTTGAACTCGTGCCGCAAAACCCCTATACCGCCGACGATTTGAAATACGGGGACGGCAACAGCCGCGTGTCAAAGGAACACGGCGACCAAAGCCTGCGGGATATTCCGCTGGTAAAATCCGCGCCCGACAATTGGGAAGATTATACTACGGTTTTCGTCGGCTATCCCATTTGGTGGGGAGAGGCGGCGTGGCCCGTAAACGGCTTTATTAAGGCCAACGATTTCACGGGAAAGACGGTAGTGCCCTTCTGCACCGCAGCAAGTTCGGACGTGGGCAACAGCGACGACCAACTTAAAAATTTAGCGGGCGCGGGCGATTGGAAAGCGGGCAGACGGTTTTTCTCGTCCTCTGCAAAAGACGACGTACAATCGTGGATAGACGGCTTAAACCTTTAACGGCGCGCATAATTAAGGAATAAATCATGAAAAAGTTTTTTATGTTGATAACGCCGGTTTTGCTCGCTGTATGTTTGGCGCTCTTCGCCGCATGCACGGACGGAGAAGAAACGGGCGGAAATAACAGCGCGAACGTCGGCGGACAACAGAGCGGGGAGGAGCAAATGGTTGAAAATATTTATTTTACGGTAAACGGAAACAAAATTGCGGTTGCGCCCGAAAACAACGCGGCGGCACGGGCGCTCGCCGGACTTCTGAAAGAGGGAGACATAACCTATACCGCCGACGACTACGGCGGTTTTGAAAAGGTGGGCAGCTTGGGGCGGTCCCTTCCGCACAGCGATTCGCAAATAACCGCAAAAGCGGGGGACGTCATGCTATATTCGGGCAACCAGATAGTTATTTTTTACGGGAGCAACTCGTGGGCGTACACCAAACTCGGAAAAATAACGGGATATTCGGCGGAAGAACTCAAAACCCTGCTCGCCGCGGGTGAGGGCAGCATCACGATAACGATAAGTTTAAATTAAAAGGAGATAAATTATGAAAAAGATAACGCAGGACGCGGGCAGAAAATCGCTGGGGGAGTTCGCTCCCGAATTTGCGCACTATAACGACGATATTCTGTTCGGCGAAAACTGGAACAACGGGGATATAGACCACAAGACTCGCTGCATAATAACGGTGGTTGCGCTGATGTCGTCGGGCATTACCGACAGCTCCTTAAAGTACCATCTGGAAAACGCAAAAAGGGCGGGCGTAACCAAGAGCGAGATAGCCGCGGTAGTCACCCACGTAGCCTTTTATGCGGGCTGGCCCAAGGCGTGGGCGGTGTTCAACATGGCAAAGGAAGTGTGGGCGGAGGAAAGCGCAGAAACGGCAATGGCCGCGCACGCAAATTCTATGGCGTTCCCCATAGGCGCGCCCAACGACGGCTTTAAGCAATATTTCAGCGGCAAAAGCTACCTTGCGCCCGTATCCAAAGAACAGGTCGGCATTTTTAACGTCACGTTCGAACCTTCCTGCCGCAACAACTGGCACGTTCACCGCGCCTCAAAGGGAGGCGGGCAAATTTTAATCTGCGTTGCGGGCAGAGGCTGGTATATGGAGTGGGGCAAAGAGGCCGTGGAAATGAAGCCGGGCGACTGCGTCAACATTCCTGCGGGAGTAAAGCACTGGCACGGCGCGGCGAAGGACAGCTGGTTTTCCCACTTAGCGATAGAAGTGCCTGGCGAAAACGCCTCCAACGAGTGGCTTGAACCCGTCCCCGACGAGGAATATAACAAACTCCCCTAACGCGCCTCCCTTGGCTTCCCTTAGTAAGTGAGTGCTGGCTGACGCTCCCCCCCCCGTGGCTCCCCGTAGTAGGGGGAGCTGTCACCGATAGGTGACTGAGGGGATTGTCATTAAAGTTTGACGTGCGGGAATCCCAATCAAGCGTTAACGCTATAAAGAAACCCGAATGCAACGTCACGTTGCTTTTTATATTTTGTCCCACCCACCCCCCCCCAATATTGTTAAAACATAAGGGGAGGCGGGGCCTTTCTTTCTGCCGTGGCTCCCCGTAGTAGGGGGAGCTGTCACCGATAGGTGACTGAGGGGATTGTTTCAAGTTTGACGTGCGAAAAACTCTGTTTACCGCCAACGCAATAAAGATACCCGGCCGCGGCGGCGGAGCCGTCAAGCGGAACGCTTGCGGCGGGCGCTGTTAAATTTGGCGGCAACAGGTATAAAAAAGGGGATACGATATGTTAAACAAATACATTAAAATTGACGGAACCAACAAAGAATTTATATTTGCCAATATGGCGTTAAAAAATATCGATTTTGCGCTGGTCTCGTTGGACTATATTTTTAACCACAGCGATTTTGATTGGGGGATTTATCACGACGAGCATACCTTTTATTTTTTTTACATACAGAGCATATTGAATGCCTGCGGCAACCTGTACGACATATTTTATAATTTGAACCGCAATGTCAGGTTTTGGCCCCATGCAGACCCCGGCATACGCAGCCTGCAGATGAGACAGACGTTCGGCGTGGACAAGCGGCGTTTCCCTACGATATTCAACAAGGAGGCGAGGAACACCAATACGCACTTTGACGAAAGATATGACGCGGCTGGATATGTTGTGGGGGACTACAATCTGCTTGACGAAAACACCGATTCGTTTATCAGAGACGCAATCAACGACAATTATCATTTGAGGACGTACGACAAACAGAATTTTGTCTATTATACTTTTAATGGCAGAGGGACAAGGATCAGTTTTGACCTGCAAACGCTGAGAAAGGAGCTGAATGATCTGAGAACGCTTATAGCCGACAACCCCGTAACCTCCTCCTGCTGGAACGGATAGGGAATAATTATACATTTACCAAAGGCAGAATCGCTTGTAAATCCGCGGTTCTGCCTTTAATTTTATTATTCATCTATCCCGAAATATTTCAACAACGCCTTGTAGGTGTCCTGCCCGTCAAGGCAGGTGTCAATCAAATAAACTCTCTCGTTTCCCCATTCACGCAAGCCGCGGTAGTAAAACATTTTCTTTCTATCCTCGATGATGAAAGGGATTATTTTATGCCGCAAACACTCCTTAAAACATATCAGCCTGCCCACCCTGCCGTTTCCGTCCTGGAAGGGGTGGATGCGCTCAAAATTATAGTGAAATTCAACTATGTCCTCAATTTTTATTTCCGTTTTGCTGTTATAGTTTTGCAACAGCCCCTTCATTTTTTCTGCGACTTTTGATGGTGCAACCGTTTCAATTCCGCCCACCACGTTGGCGCGTTTTTTGTGTTCGCCAACGTTGAACCAAGTTAAATATGAATCCTTCGTGCCCGTCTTTATTATTTTATGAAGAGTTTTGATTATCTCTTCGGTGAGGGGCTGTTCGGCGCAGTCTATAACATAGTCCACCGCGCGGAAGTGGTTGGCGGTTTCGATGATGTCGTCCACGGGTACGCCTTCCTCTGCGCCTATCGTGTTTGTCTCGAATATCAGGCGGGTCTGGTCCTCGGAAAGGCGGCTGCCCTCTATGCGGTTGGAGTTGTACGTCAAGCGAATCTGCGTTTCGTGGTACAGCCCACCGCTTAACTTTGCGCTCTTTTCGTCGCGCAACACCTGCAAAACGGGATTGTCGCTTATCTCGCGGCAAATATCCTCGCTGTTACAGTCGAAAAATTCGCATAGCCGTTTTATGACGTTGTCGGCGATCTTTTCGCCCTTTGAAATCTTGGCAATCGTGCGCGAAGATATACCGGCTTTCGCCGTCAAATCGGACTTTTTCAGACCGTTTTTCTTTAAAATTTCCAAAAGCCCCGCATAGGAAATCATAATTTACCTCTCAAATCTTTACTTATTATAGCATACCACTCACAAAAAGTAAAGATTTTTGCTATGAAATCTGGGAAAAGTAAAGAAAAGATACAGACGACAAAACAACCTGATTATAAAAACAAATCACGGCATGCTATTGATTTTACCGAGGAATAATGTTATTCTATATAAGGAAATTTTTTTGAAAAAAATTTTTGAAATTATGACTGTTTGTGTCATATTTAGTATGTTATAATGTCTGTGAAAAAAGTAAGAATTAAATGAAAGGAGATTTACGGAATGGAACAGACATATGAAATTGACGGCAAAAGATACATAGACATAGAAAATTTTTCGGGATTGTGCAAAATCAGCGAAAACCAAATCAAACGTCGTCGCAATGAAATACCTGGCATTATTCAGCGTAAAGGGAGGTATTATGTACCTTATGGGTCAAGATACCCGTTTTCTGTAAAAAGGTTTAAAAATTTAGATGATTACAAAAGAATGGCAATATTGTTGTTGGCTATTTTTAAAAGAAAATTCATTGATAACGCTATGCTTGGACTTTACCAAGAAGCGTTCGATAAGATGATAGACAATTTGGTGAAGATGGGATTGATTGAAGAACAAAATTTGGGAAATTCATATGGCGCCAACGCCTATATTTGCACTTTGAAAGGTTTAGAAATTGCAGAGAACCAAAAAACCGAAAAAATTTGCCGAGCGATAAAGTTAATTGCCGAAGCTTCGGGGATATTTTTTGGGCAAATTATGAAAGCAGTAATCTGATTGGTAGCAAAAATATGTATAAAACAGAATTACAAAACAGAAAAGCAAGGATTGCGGCGGAGATATTGCATATTGCCGAAAGTACGCTTTTGGTAAATATGCGCTTTTTGAACGCAGCATTTACAATGCTTGATTTTGAGCATTACGACGGAACGATTGCCACCAACGCGCGGACGGTATATTTCAACCCCGACCACATAATAGGGCTATATAAGTCTGGCAAGGAAGAAACGGTAAGGGCATACCTGCACATTTTGTTGCATTGCCTGTTTCGGCATCCGTTTTCGCTTGCCGACGCAAGGTATTGGAACCTCGCTTGCGATATTGCGGTTGAGTCGATAATATGCGAGTGGGGACTGCCGTGTACTTCAGTCAAATCGGGGCAGAGCCGCAGTATGTGCGCCGAAGAAATAAAGGACAAGACCAAATTTTTGACGGCCGAAAAGATATATGCCTATCTAAAATCCGAAAAAATCCCCGAAGAAACTTTACAATCGTGGGAGAAACTTTTTGTCTGCGACGACCACTCGGCTTGGGGCTATAGCCTTACTGCCGAGATTACCGTTTCCACAGGAAAAACCGAAGCCGGTGAGATGAACACTTATTCGGCGGGAGGTGTTTTTTCGGAAAACGGCGGCTCTGTGGGTAAAATCACCTTTGCAGAGGCGGAGAAAATCAGCCGCGCATGGAAAGAGCTTGCCGAGCGGGTACAGACCGATCTGGAAACGTTTTCCGCCGAGTGGGGTCGAAAATCGGGCAGTATGGCTATGGCCTTAAAAGAGGTCAACCGCGAAAAATACAACTACGAGGCCTTCCTTAAAAAGTTTGCCGTTATGAACGAGGCAATGAAAATAAATCAGGACGAGTTCGACTATGTCTTTTACACGTTGGGGCTTAAGCTGTACGGCAATATGCCGCTTGTCGAGCCGTTGGAATATAAGGACGTAAAGCAAATCAGGGAGTTTGTTATTGCGATAGACACGTCGGGGTCGGTTGCCGGCGAAAAGGTGCAGGCGTTCATCCATAAGACCTATAACATTTTGAAACAACAGGAGAGTTACAGCCGGAAGATCAACATTCACATCATTCAATGCGACGCCAAAATTCAAAAAGATACTAAAATCACAAACCTTTCCGAGCTTGAAACCTATTTTGCGGATATGAAGCTGTACGGCTTAGGGGGAACGGATTTCAGACCCGTCTTTCAGTATGTAACCCAACTGATTGATATGGGCGAATTTATAAATCTGAAAGGCCTCATCTACTTTACGGACGGCTATGGCACATTCCCCGAACGCAAACCGCAGTACAACACGGCGTTTGTGTTTATAGACAGCGATTACAACAATTACGAAGTTCCCCCGTGGGCAATAAAACTTATTCTCGAGCCCGAGGACATATGAAAGAAAAACAAAGTGGAGAAGATTATGAATATAAAAGACGCCAAAGAACAGATCAAAAACACGATAACGGCATACCTCACGAAGGACGAATTGGGGAGATACTGCATTCCGCCCGAAAAACAGCGCCCCATATTTTTGATGGGCGCGCCCGGCATAGGAAAAACGGCGATAATGAAGCAGATTGCCGAAGAAATAGGCGTGGGGCTGTTGTCATATTCTATGACGCACCACACGAGGCAGAGCGTTTTGGGCCTGCCGTTCATCGAGCATAAAACTTACGGCGGCAAGGAGTACAATATTTCCGAGTACACCATGAGCGAAATTATAGCCTCGGTCTACGATTTGATGGAGGGAACTGGTGTTAAAGAGGGCATTTTGTTTATCGACGAGATAAACTGCGTCTCCGAAACGCTCGCCCCCGTAATGTTGCAGTTTTTGCAATATAAGGTGTTTGGCAAGCATAAAGTTCCTGACGGCTGGATTGTTGTCACGGCGGGCAACCCCGCGGAGTATAACGACTCTGTGCGGGAGTTCGACGTCGCCACATGGGACAGGCTCAAGCGAATAGATGTTGAGCCCGACTTCGAGGTATGGAAGGAGTTTGCATATAAGACGGGCGTCCACCCCGCCATAACTACATATTTGGGCATAAAGCGCAACAATTTTTACAATATTTCAACGACGGTTGACGGCAAAACGTTTGTCACCGCAAGGGGCTGGGACGATTTGGGCAAGATGATTGACCTCTACGAGATAAACAATATCAAGGTGGACTACAGGCTTATCGCCCAATACCTTCAGGATAAAGGTATAGCCGCCGATTTTGCCAACTACTATGAGCTGTACAACGCCTACAAAAAAGATTATCGCATACAGGATATTTTGGAAGGCAAGGCGGGCGACGACCTCTGTGAAAGGGCAAAGAGCGGTAAGTTCGACGAAAAGTATTCGCTCATCGGACTGTTGCTTGAAGCAAATGCCTCGGGAATGAGGGAAGTAATAGGCGAAGAAAAAATCTTGGGCGCACAGGCCGAAGTTTTGCGGACGTTTATGTTTATGCCGATAAGCGGAGAACCGAGCAAAATGCTTTCTGAGGCTCTCGGTGAAATGGAGCAAAAGGCCGCAAACTTAAAAGCCTCGGGTGCGCTTTCCTCCGACAGGGAGTGGGCAATATTAAAAGCGGCCGCAAATCTCCGCAAAATAGCTTCGCAGATAGAAAACAAGTCGGACCGCAAGGAAGCGGCAAAGCAAATAAAAAGCGGCATTGATGAGGAAGTTGCAAAACTTAAAAAACGCGCTTCGACTGTCAGTAAGGCTCTTTCAAACGCAATAAATTTCTGCGATAAAGTTTTCAGCGAGCAAGAGCTTTCCATTTTCATCGTAGAGCTCACTGCCAACGCAAACTGTGCGGAGTTCCTCGGCAAGTACGGATGTCCCGAGTACTTTGCGCACAATAAAAGTCTTTTGATATACGAGCGCGGTTTGGATATAATAGCCCAACTCGAACAGCTTTACGACGACGATTAAACCTGTACAGTTTTCTATATTTATAATTTAAGGAGAAAATTACAATGGCAGAATTTGAAATCAATAAGACAACGCTTGTTAAATATAACGGGAATGCGGAAGAAGTAATAGTTCCCGATGGTGTGGAAAAGATAGGGAGATCTGCATTTTGGGGTAGCAATGCTAAACGAATTATACTGCCGCCTTCTGTGAATGCGATTTTTCATGCAGCGTTTGAAAGGTCTAAAATGAAAAGTATAGTTTTACCGGATGGTCTGCTATCCATTGGTAACTTCGCTTTTCGTGGGTGTACGGCGTTAGAAACAATCAGTATTCCATCTGCGGTTAAGACGATTGGAGAGTTTGCCTTTGACAATTGTGAGTCTTTGGAAAGTGTAAATCTTGCCGAAGGTTTAAAAACGATAGGACATAAAGCTTTTAATGCGTGCAAATCATTAAAATTTATCAAAATCCCCGATTCCGTAACAAGTTGTCCGAAGTCGGCTTTTGCGGGGTGCAGCAGTCTTAAAGTTCAAGATGGATTTTATGTTGCTGATACATATTTAATTGTATTTTCAAGCAGTGCCAAAAGTGCCATGGTCCCCGAAAGTATCGAAATAATAGGCGAAGAAGCATTTGCCAACAGGTCTAATCTTAAAACTGTTACTATTCCTTCCTCGGTCAAAGAAATCAAGGCAAAAGCATTTAAAAATTGCACTGCATTAGAGCAAGTTATTCTTTCCGACGGCGCAAAACCAAAAATTGATTCATCGGCATTTGAAGGTTGCACGGGATTGATAGCTGAGGACGGTTTTATATCTATCGGGACATTGTTGGTCGCTTATACAGGCGAAGCAACGGAAGTGTCTATACCCCAAGAGACGACAGTTATAGGGAGCGGCGCGTTTAAAAATAAGAATATAAAACAAATTACTTTTTCGGACGGGTTAAAAACTATAGGTGAATACGCGTTTGAAAGTTGTAAGTTGCTAAATTCAATCATTCTTCCCGCCTCTGTAATGGAAATAGGAAGATGGGCTTTTGATAGCTGTGAAGCACTGGAGCAGGTTAATTTATCTGAAGGGTTGGAGACGATTGAGTGGGGAGCTTTTAAAGGTTGCAAATCCGTTAAATGTGTTACAATTCCAACTTCGGTAAAAGAAATAGGCGGCTATGCATTTGATGACTGTAAATCAGTTGTTTTTAAAGAGGTAATACCCCAAATGGAACCGGGAGCTCTTGAAGGGATAGAAGTTATTTATTCGGAAAAATCAAGCGTTACGGAATTTAATGGTTATAATCAACAACAAGCATATCTTATCGGGGTTGTTGAACTTATCAACAAAGGGGTGGGAATAAATAGTGCCATTATTGAAACAAATAAAAGATATATAAAGCAAAACATAAAAGCACTAATTGATACAAAGAACGAAGCACTATTTTTATATATGCTACAAAACGAATTGATTTCATTGAAGGATGTGGATGAGTTAATTGCCAAATTCAACGAAGAAAAGAACGTAGTCCGTGTTGCTGCTTTGCTTGATTATAAAGAAAAGAATTTTACCGAGAAGCAAAAAGAGCGGCAATTCAATAAACAATTTGAGATAAAAGAGCCTACTTTAACCGAATTGAGGAAGATTTGGTCGTTTGTTAAAAAGGATGACGGCACTTATAAAATTACCGATTACAAGGATAGAAGTGCCCATGTGAGTGTGCCGGGCACGATAAAAAAAATCCAAGTCACCGAAATAGGTGATGGTGTTTTTAAAGACCACAAATCGCTGGAGCAGGTAGTTTTGCCCGAAGGTTTAAAAAAGATAGGTGCAAAAGCTTTTGCCGGTTGTAATGCTCTTAAAACAATCACGGTTCCCGAATCTGTAGAAGAAATTTCAGTATCTGCATTTGAAGGATGCAAAAATTTGAAAGACGAAAATGGTTTGATATTTATCAAATCATTGTTAGTGGCTTATACGGGAAGTGCAACGGAAGTCGTGATTCACGATACAGTAAATTTAATAGGCAACGGTGCATTTAAGGATTGTAAATCACTTAAAACAATTAAAATTCCTAAAGATGTTAAGGAAATCGGGGACAGCGCGTTTGAAAATTGTGAATCATTGGAACATATAAATTTACCTAAAGGATTGACGAGAATAGGTGACAATGTGTTTTATTGCTGTAGTTCGCTTGAAACAATAGTTATTCCTGCTTCAGTTAAGGAAATTGGTGCATCCGCATTGGAATATTGTCAATCATTGGAGAGGATTATTCTTCCCGGAGGAGTGGAGACGATAGGAAGTAGTGCATTTAGATGGTGTGAATCGTTGGAGCAGGTTGTTTTACCCGAAAGATTAGATAATATGGGTCATCGTGTTTTTGAAATGTGTAGGTCTCTTAAAACAATTAAAATTCCTGAAGCAGTTAAGGAAATCGGGGACAGCGCGTTTGAAAATTGCGAATCGTTGAAGCAAGTTAATTTATCTGATGAATTGGAGTCGATAGGGTTGTTAGCTTTTAGTGGGTGTAAATCTCTTAAAAAAATAATAATTCCCGCATCAGTTAAAAAAATCAAGTACGGTGTGTTTGAAGATTGTTCCGATATAACAATATATTGCAAGATCGAAAAGCGTCCACCCGAATGGGATGAAGATTGGGATGATATAGATTCAGACGGCATCAAAGCCAAAGTCGTTTGGGGATATAAGGGCGACAGCGAGTGATTGATAAGGAGGCGGAGATGACCTATAATTTAGAAAAATTGCGTATAGATTTGGTGGATGAATGCCTTGCGGCAATGTTCAGCGGACTACCTGTTGCCATAGTCGATTTGACGCAAATTGAAAAGGCCGACAAAAATCAACTTTTACAGTATGCAAAAAAGTTTGGGCTTAATCTTGATAAATATCAAATCAGGTAGAAAGTCTGCCGTCATTAGTTCAACAGAAAAACGAGGAGAATGTAAATGGATGAAATTTTAGGAAGAGTATTATTTGAAGGCTATTCTCTTGTGGGAGACAGATTGGTAAATGCCGAAACAGGAGCTTCCATACCTAATTGTCCAATCGAAGATTTACAGTTAAGTGTTAGGGCGTATAATGTTTTAAAGCGTGAAGGTATAAAAAATCTTTCAGATTTTGTAGGGACAAATACCGCAACAATTATGAATTATCGCAATATGGGCGCGGGAACGCTGAGCGACATATTAAAGAAATTGGCGGCGATTGAAAACAAAGGTTGCGATGAAGTTAAGGACAAGCCACTTAAAAAGATGCAAATTATCGCTTTTCGTTGGCAAGGGAAAGTGCTTGAGGATATTCCAATAACGGAATTTTCGCTTTCTGTACGCTCTTTAAACCGTATGACGGCGTGCCGGGCAATGACGGCAAGGCAGTTTCTTTCATTAGGTGACATTTCTTCAATAACCGGATTGGGTGCAAAAAGTTTGACGGAGCTTGCCACCCTCAGAAATCAACTTTTGGAATGTGCGATAACGGGTAGCGAAGAGGAAGCAAATCTTGTTGCAAAGCTTTTTGCCGAGGCAAAAGCACAGATGTCTTTTTTATACACCGAAAGCAATGAAAAAGAATTAAATTCGCTGATTTTGGGCTGTATATTGAATCTCGGTGAGGAGCGGTCGCAGGATACCGCTATAGCCTCTATAACATCGGAGCCGAATTTCTGCGATTTGATTGAGGCAAAAATCGAAGATTTGATAAAAAGTAAACTTGCCGACGGTATTACAAAAGAAGAAGTTGCCGAAGCGTTCCAATGTAAAATTGATTTACCTTTGATAGAGAAATATATCGGCAATATAGTTGAGAGTGGTGTAGTATATAAGGATGATTACAGGTATTTCTTCAACTTTCCCTCAATTATAGATGCGGTAAAAGTTCTGCCCGAACAGGATATAGAGATAATTACACGGCGTTTAAACGGTGAAAATCTCGAAGAGATAGGCAAAGTATATGGTCTTACAAGGGAGCGTATCCGTCAGATTGTAGAAAGTGGTTACGACAAGATATTTATAAAAAATAAACGTGCTCAAACCATAGATTGCGTTAAAGAAGATAGGTATAAATATTTTTACGAAACCTACTTTCTTGAATGTGATGATTTTTGTGAGATTACGTCAGAAGGCGAATATGTTTGGAATTATTTGGTTGCGCGCTATAAAAACGGAGACAAGGAATTATCCGACGCGGTTTCCGACGAAAAATTATCGTTGCATTTGCGCTATGGCGTTCAAAAATTTTTGAATAAAGATTTTTTGATTATCGGTAGCCAAAAAATTCATCTGAATAAATCAGCGTTGCAAGAGTACGTGCTTTCAACGTATTGTCTGGAAGACACCAAGTTTGAGGATTTTGTTAAACTGTATAATGAATTTTTGGAAGAGTACAATCTGTCAAATAATAAAAAGTTTCAAATTACGGGCAATTTGCGTAGCTTTGAAAATCATTTAAGTTCATCGAATAAAGTTCTTTGGAAACCAAATCGTCGTTTACGTTATTATGATGTTGACGGGATGGATTTTTCCGAGCTTTTGCAAACGCTCAATTTGAAAAGATTTCGCAATATAGAACTATCTGCGGAAAAATTTGTAAAAGAATACCCCAAGCTTATGGAAGCTTACGATTTGCGGGACGAATATGAGTTACATAATTTGCTGCGGAAGATTTATGGGGAAGACGAGTATGTGAATTTTTCTCGCAATCCGACAATAAAATTTGGAGAATTCAGCAGAAGCAAAGCAGTGTTGGATGCAATTTATCTTTTGTCGCCTGTATCCGCAGATGCTTTGGCAAACTTTTTGAGTGAAGAATATGGATTTAAGGTCGAGTTTATAAAGTCAAACTGGTTTACCGAAGGCAATATTAATCTTTACTATAATAACGGCATATATTCTGTTGACAATAAGGAATTACCCAAAGAAGAATTTGTCGTCTTCAAGCGTGCTTTGCAAGATGAATTTTATTATATTGACGAGATAAAAGAGAAGTACAAATCCATAAGTAAACATTATGACGAGGCTTTGATATCTACATATAATTTAAAGAGGCTTGGGTTTACGCCTTACTGTAATTACGTTATAAAAAATACGATGTCTGCCGATGAATATTTCAAAAAATGTTTAACAGCAGATGATATCATAATTTTAAGTGAAATAAGCGATAGATATTCGGGTATCAGCGCATTTTATACTTGTATGACTGATCTGAAAGATACAAGAGAGATTATTGAGTTTGAACCCGATAAATATGTAAATAAACGTAGAATCAACAACCTCGGAATTACAGATTCCGATATTCAATCGTTCTGTGATAAAGTGTTTGAGTGCGCACCGCAGGATGAGTATTTTACGTTAAAAATATTGTTTGATCGCGGAACTATTGATAGATATGAGAGTCTTGAATATGGAAATCTTTTTTATTCTTCGTTATTGCGTGCGGACAGTAGATTTTCTTTTAGGAAAATGAACGGAGATATTGTATTTTTAAAGGGCGACAGCAAGTTTACAAGAAAGGATTTTTTGGAGTTTATAATAAAAAATTTGAATTGTATATCTGTAACGGAATTGCAAAAATTGCTTGAAAATCGCTATGGTCTTGTTGTGCTGCGCGACGATATATTTAAAACTGTTACGGATAGCAATATTTTGAATTATAATCCTATAGATGAAATAATTTCTTCGTTATAGGGTGTTTAAATTTTACGGTGGTGAGTAAAAAAAGAGTGATTTAAACACAAACGCGGGTTTCCCGCAATTTGCCTCCGAAGGTGGAAAAGTACCACCTTCCTTATCCTGCTTAGGCATCAAAAAAATGCCCACTTTTGTTGCATAAGAAAATAAGAAGTTCAGTTCAAAATTTGTTAAAAAATTTTTAATATATGCCTATACGGGAAAAGTTTTAAGAAATAAAAAAATTTTTTTGTAATCGACTAATAATTTCGGCGTTCCCGTGGCTTATATATGGAGGGGAAAACTATACACATAAAGCAGTCCTTGAAAAAGGGCTGTTTTTTCTGCCCTCAAAAGGAGGTGAAACAAGATTTACAAGTATTACAAGAACAAAATGGGAATGCCCAAGCCAAAGTATCCGCGAGACAAGCACGCGACCATTTCCGTCATATCGCATAAGGCACAAGACTTCCAAAGTGTAGACGAATACCTCAAAGACTGCGAACAGCGGTTCAAGGTAGAATACTTCAAAAAGATGTCCACGACCGAACAGGCGTGGAACAAAGTAATGAAGTCTACGAACGCAACATTCAACAACCGAGGCAAGAACATTGTCTTGGAATGTCTGCAATTCGGCGGCAATCGGGAGTTTTGGGACGGCTTCAATTCCGAACAGGATATACGAAGCTATTTCAAAGTTTGCTACCAATACGCTATTGACAAAGTGGGCTTTCTGCACACACATGAGAACATCATCTGTGCAGTAATAATAACAGAGCCGAACAGGCGAAATCTCTTTGTCTATTATCTTCCCGTCACCGAAGTGTGGCAAGAAAAGATCATGAGCAATGACAGAAGCGAAGCAGGCAATAGACTTCAAATGCGCGATGAGTACGATATGCCTATATATAGGCAACGCATTGAAATAGACGAACCATTGCTTTCTCATTCGGAGTTTTGGAAAGCGTGGGGTGGGTTGACTTCTTATTCGGACTTGCAGGAAGATTTCTATATGAAAGTATCTAAAAAATATGGAGCAGTCCGCGGCGAGAGCTTCTCTCTTGTTAAGAATACCACCCTTCGGCAACAGGAACGCTACGGCAGGTTTGAGGGCGACCTCTACGACGGGCTTTACTTCGACGACAGCCCATATTGAGCCACACTCAATTGAAAAAGTAAGTTCTATCGAGTGATAGGAAGTTAGTCTTACAAACGAGAAATAGAAGTTATTGTTACAA
>CANRKK010000022.1 GCA_947631195.1 uncultured Clostridia bacterium | reverse complement strand
GAAAGTTACGCCGAGCTCGTCAAAACCGAGGTTGAGACCCTGTATAGTGCGATCAAGGATTGCAGGATCGTTGTCGAGGGGAAGGATACGTGGAATTTCGAAACGCTCGAGAATAAGGAAGCAGTGCTCGAAAAGATCCACGGCCTCCGCTTCCTGATCTGCAAAGTACTCACGACGGACCTCTTCAAAGATACTTTGGCTTGGGACGAAGCGGTGAAGCAATTCGCGCGGAACGATCTCACCAAGTATGAAGCGGCGCTCATGGGATATCTCGATAAAGAATCGTTCACCTCCCATTGAAATTGAATTGAAGCACGAAAAAGTTCTCGGATATCCGAGAACTTTTGTTTTTCCGACGGTCAATCAAGCGCGGCAGACGTTTTCTTATACGATTGCGGCAAACACCCGCCCTTTCAGGGCACCCTCCCCCGTTGACACGGAAGAGGGCACGGTTGGGGTTGCCGTGTTATCGGGCCACGCCCGAGCGCAGCGACGGCTTTGTGTGCGTTTTTAACGCACCAAAAGCAACCACGGGGGAGATGCTTGCATTGCATTTATTGCGGAGGGAGAAGGTTGAAGGTTACGGTGACGCGGGTGCCGTCGCCCTTTTTGGAGTCGATGGATATCTCTGCCTTTAACAGGCGCACGATCTCCTTTACGAAACTGAGGCCGAGGCCTAAACCCTGCTTGTCGTTGCGGGAGGCCTCCGCGCGGTAGAAGCGTTCAAACACGTGTTTCAGCTCCTCCTCGTCCATGCCTGCGCCCTTGTCGGCCACGGTCAGCACGGCGCGGGTCCCCTCTCTTTTCAAGGTCACCGCAACCGAGCCGCCCGCCTTGCCGTATTTTACTGCGTTGTCCACCAGATTTTGTAGCGCGCGCTCGTACAGGGTTATGTCGGCGTTTACCGCGATATCCGGCTCGATATCGGCTGTGCACTGCATTTCCCCGAACGGGTAGTCGGCAAGGAATTCTTCGGTTATTTCCGAAAGGTTTACGGGAATCAGACTGATGCTTAGCCTGTTGGCGACGCGGGTGAATTCTATCAGTTTTTCGGTGATGGCTTTGAGGCGTTGGGACTGGCGGTTGATTACGCCGAGGGAGCGGTTTTTTTCGTCCAAGCTGTCGGTGTCGGCAAGCGCGTATTCGCTTTCGGAGAGAATGACGGTGAGCGGGGTACGGATTTCGTGCGCCACGTCGGCCGTAAAGCGTTCGTGGTTGCGGAACATCGCCTCGAGGCTGTCGAGCATATAGTTGTAGTCGTCGGCAAGCTGTGCAAGCCCGTCGTCCCCCGACACTTTTGAAAGGCGCTTTGTGATGTCGCGCGAGTCGGTGATAAGGTTTACTTCCTCGCGCATCTTTTCGATGGGGCGGACGGCCCGCTTTACCGAGATGATATTCAGCGCGACTCCCGCCGCGGCAAGCAGCACGGCGACCGCCGAAAATATAATTACCGCCGCAAACCAAAAGTCGTAGGAGGCAGCGGCAACTCCCCTAAGATATATGCTGTCCCTGCCCTCGAGAAAGACGGCGTAGTCGTACACATAGTAGTCCGCGCCGTTTATTTTGACAGAGGATATCACGCCCCTGTTGATGGGGAGAGTTACCTCGCCGGGGAAAGAGGCGTTTTTGAGGGAGCCGTCGCTGAGATAAACCCCCAAATATATGCCGTTTACGTTGTAGTCGAAGTTGTCGGGCACGGCTCCGTTTGCGCCTGAAATTATCGCCGCGCGCGACGTAACCGTGTCCACGAGGGTGTTGCGGATATTTGCCCTGAGCACGCGCGTTCCCGCAAGCGCGGCGGCTAAGACTATCACCGCAGTCAAAAACGCTATTATAACCGAGTTTATAATGATGATCCTTTTGCCGAACTTCATTCCTTTACCGTATATCCGACGCCGCGCACGGTGTGTATGAGCTTTACGCCGAAGTCCTCCTCTATTTTTTTGCGCAGATAGCGTATGTAAACGTCTATCGCGTTGGACTCTATGTATTCCCCCGTGCCGTAAAGGCTGTCGCAGATTCGCTCGCGGGAGAGAACGATATTTTTATTGCGCACGAGCAGGGCCAAAAGGTCGAACTCACGCGCGGACAGAGAGATGCTCTTGCCGCCGCGGGTCACCGTGCGGCTTTTTAAATCGAGGGTCAGATCCCCTGCGGTGAGCGTGTTTTGGCGGGAGCCCGCGCTGCGCCTTGTGACCAGCCGTATGCGGGCCAGCAACTCGGAAAATTCAAAGGGCTTTACTATGTAGTCGTCCGCGCCCATGTCTAAACCCTTTACTATGTCGCCGCTGCCGTCGAGCGCGGTGAGCAAAATTACGGGGACATCTATCTTTTGCGCGCGCACCGCCGACAAGAATTCCAGTCCGTCCATAACGGGCATCATTATGTCGGAAATAACCACGTCAAAGCCGCCCGCACGCAGATATGCCAGCCCCTCTTCGCCGTCGGAGGCGCACTCCACGGTAAAGCCGTTTGCCGCAAGCCGCTTTTTTAACACCGCCTTTAAACTTTCGTCGTCCTCGAGGACAAGTATTTTCATCCTTTTTCTCCTTTTAAATCGCGAACGTACCGCCAAAATTTGCCCGACAGAGCGTTTCCATCGGGCAAATATATTATATCACGTTATTTTAAATTAATCAAACGAACGGTCGCACTCTATCACTTCTCCCGTCAGGGCGTCTATTTCGAATTCGTATTCGAGGTTTTTAACCTTGAATTCCACCTCGTAGATAAGGCGGCCGTCGTCCTCCTCTATCTTGACTTTGGTAACGCGCGCCTCGCTGCGGCTGACGTTGTAATAGTCGAGGGCTATCTGGAGAGCGGCGTCCTCGCCTATGACTTCCCTGTCGCCCGATATAAGTTCGCCCTTGAGGGTCACTTCGCCCGTTTCAACGTCCACGTAGTACTCGTATTCCCTGCCGTTTACAACCACTTCCACTTCATAATAGAAGCGTTTGTTCGCGCCCGTGCCCTCGTCGCTGAGTTCAACTTCCTTTATCTGCGCGTCCGCGCCCGCCCGCTCTTTTACGGCGGCTATCGCCTGTTCGCGGGTGATTTGGCCCGCCGAGGGGCCTGCGGGGAGCTGTCCGGCGTGTTCTTCGTCTATTTCGCGCTCGAGTATCTTGCCAGTGGACGCGTCCACCGTCATGCTGTATTCTGTGGCGCCGACCATGAGTTCTATGTCATAGCACAGCCTGCCCTTTTCTCTCTCGAGTTTGATTTTTTGGGAGGTTATGCTTTCGGCGGTGAGTTTGAAGTCGTCGAGGGCTATCTGGAGCGCCTCAGCCTCGGTGAGGGCGGGGAGAGCGGTGTTGCCCGCATATTCGTCGTTGAGGGTAACTTCGCCCGTAACGGCGTCAACGTAGTACTCGTATTCCCTGCCGTTTACCTTTACTTCCACTTCGTAAACGTAGCGCATGCCGCCGGCCGTGTGCTCTTTGTCTATTTCAACTTCCACGAGAATGGCGTTTTCGCCCGCCTGTTCCAAAACTGCGGCCACGGCCTGTTCGCGGGTGATGAACTCGCCTGCGGCGGGAGTTTTGGGGCTGTTGGTCTCTATCTCCACGTCGAGCACGGCCCCGTCCGTTGCGGAAATTTCAAATTCGTATTCGTTGCCGTCCGCAACAAACTCTATCTCGTAGACGAACTGTCCCTTTTCGTAGTCGAGCTGCACTTTGCGGTAAACCACCTGTATGCCGTCCGTGCCGCCGGGGAAAGCGAACGCAAGGGCCGCGGCCTTTGCCTCCTCCTCGGTGATTACCGCGTCGATTTGGGGCTTTTGTACGGTTTCATCCAATATAACTTTGGAAAACTTAATTATGCTTCCGCTGACCGCGTCCACCTCTACGGTGTATCTGAATCCCTCGTAGTCGAAAGCCGCCTTGTAGAGCCGCTTGCCGCCGTCCAAAAGACTTCTTAGCGTAAAGTTTTGCACCGCGCCGGGGGCGACGCCTGCCGCGTCCAACGCTATTTCCTTTGCGCGGTCCTCGCCGATATAGGAGGACTCCCCGCCCGTAGGCTTTGAGTTTTTAAGCTCCGTTTTGCTGGAAATGAGGTTGAATTCCGCCGTGCCGAAGATGTAGGTGTATTCGGCAACCGCGTCCTCTATTTCCACTTTATAAACGCTCTCGCCCATGTACGTGTCCTTGTCGAAGTCAAAGCTCTCCACTTCCGTCTTGGCTATGCCCGAAAGCGTTAAAGCCTCCTCGTAGGCCCTTTCGAGATAGGAGAGCGTTCCGCCCTCCTCGAACGCCGCGGGGGCCGCTTCGCCCGCTATGGTTATGGGCGCGCCCACGGTGAAGTCGGAATTTACGCGGTACTCGGCAACGGTTGAGGAAGTTACAACCGTAACAAGATATTGCTGCCCGTCCGCCGAAGCCGTTTGGCTGACCAAGTCGTCTGCGGGCGACACGGCGTTGAACGCCTGCACCACGTTGTTGTTGTAGGACTGCGGCTTGACCCCGCCCGACGTGCATGCGGCCAATGCCGAACATGACAGCGCGAGCCCCGCGCCTATTCCCAATAATTTTATTAAACCCTTTTTCATTTTCGGTTTCTCCTTGTTTTTTTCTATCATTATATTGGCCGAAAATTAAAGGAACATTAAAAAACAGAATAATTTTAAAAAATTTTGCAAGCGTAACGCTTGAGCATAGTATCTTTATTGCATTGTCGGTAAACAAACGATAGCACAAGTCAAACTTTAAACAATCCCCTCAGTCTCGCTTTGCTCGACAGCTCCCCCTACTACGGGGAGCCAAGGGTGTAGACGGTATCGCGTTCCCCTATTCTTAACAATATTGGGGGGGTGGGCGGGACAAAATAAAAAAGCAACGTGACGTTGCATCCGAGTATCTTTATTGTGATAACGCTTGACTTGCTTTTTCGCACGTCAAACTTTAAACAATCCCCTCAGTCACCTATCGGTGACAGCTCCCCTTACTAAAGGGAGCCAAGGAGAGGGGAAACGGTGCCTCTCCCGCTTACTAAGGGGAGCCAAGGGGGGTGTTCCATCCAACCTCGACCAATCCACGGGGGGATTCTCTCGGGCTCCGCCCTCGAAATGACACGGAGTAACATGCGGATTACATAATTTAAAATTGCGGGAGCTGTATTTACGGAGTTGTGCGGTGGGTAGAAGCGAGCAGAGCAAGGAAAGCGAGCACCGACGACAGGAGCGTACACAGAAGTACGTAACTTAGGCGGCGCGGAGCTTGACACCGCTATGCGACGCTTATGCACGCCGCCGCGGGAGCAAAAAATTGCGGAGCCTGCGCGGGCTCCGCAATTTTTTTATGATTGTTTCGTATCATACAGATAGCAGGCGACTTTGTGCGTGGGGGTTAGTTGGACAAATCCCGGGTACTTGCCCGCGCACGCATCGGTGCACATGTCGCACCTGTCGCGGAAGTAGCAATAGTCGGGCAAATCCACCGCGCTGGGCACCCTGCCCTTGATGCAGTAGAGCTCGTCTACCTTTTTGTTGATTACGGGCTTGCTCTTTAACAGCCCTATCGTATAGGGGTGGCAGGGGTTATCGAAAATTTCAAACACCGTGCCCGTCTCTATCACCTTGCCCGCGTACATGACCACTACAAAATCCGCCATTTCGGCAATGACCCCGAGGTCGTGCGTTATGAGCATTATGGAGCTGTCGAGCTTTTCTTTAAGTTCCCGCAAGAGGTCGAGAATCTGCGCCTGTATGGTTACGTCGAGCGCGGTTGTGGGCTCGTCGGCGATTATCAGGTTGGGCCTGCAGCAGAGCGCCATGGCTATCATAACGCGCTGGCGCATGCCGCCCGAAAGTTCGTGCGGGTAGCTCTTGTACACTCCCTCCGCGTTGGCGATGCCTACGAGCTTGAGCATCTCTATGGACTTTTGCCTTGCGCTCTCCTTGGTGGCGCCCTCTATGTGCAGCAGGGAGACCTCGTCCAGCTGGTAGCCTATGGAAAACACGGGGTTCAATGAGGTCATCGGCTCCTGAAATATCATCGATATCTCTTTGCCGCTTATCTTTTCCATCATGTCCTGCGGGAGCTTGGTTATGTCGTAACAGGCCCCGTCCTTTGTTCTGTAGCGGATACTGCCCGAAACTATCTGCCCCTGCGGGGCCTGCACGAGCCTTAAAAGGGACAGCGAGGTCACCGATTTGCCGCAGCCGCTCTCCCCCACGACTCCCACGGTGGAATGGGCGGGAATGTCGAAACTTACGCCGTCCACGGCCTTTACCGTACCCGTGTCGGTGAAAAAGAAGGTGTGCAAGTCGTCAAACTCAACCAAATTTTCGGGGTTGCGCATCGTGGCAAGATATTCCTCCTCGGGAATATGCTTGCGCTTTTTTAGCTTTTCGTAGTAACGTATCTGCGTTTTGTTATATTTTACGATTTCGCGCGATTCTTTAAAGCTGATATAGCCGTTCTTTTTTTCTTTCATGGCTTACTCCTGTGGATAGAGGTGGCACGCGCAAGAATGTCCCCCCTCGTACTCGCGGTAGACGGGCGCCTTCGTCTTGCAGATTTCCATACATTCGGGACAGCGCGTGTGGAAACGGCAGCCCGACGGCGGATTTGCGGGGCTGGGAATGGAGCCCTGCAATATTATCCTGTCCTTTTTGCGCCGAGGGTCGGGAACGGGCACCGCCGACAAGAGGGATTTCGTGTAGGGGTGCATGGGGTTGTCGAATATCCTGTCCGTGGGTCCGCACTCCACCATGCTGCCTAAATACATTACGCCGACGCTGTCGGAGACGTGCTGCACGACGGACAAGTCGTGGGAAATGAACATATATGCAAGTTTTCTTTCCTGCTGGAGCTCCCTCAAAAGGTTGAGGATCTGCGCCTGTATGGAGACGTCGAGCGCGGACACCGGCTCGTCGCACACCACGAATTTGGGGTTTACGGCAAGCGCGCGGGCAATGCAGATGCGTTGGCGCTGCCCGCCCGAAAACTCGTAGGGATAGCGCTCGTAGTACTGGGGTTGCAGGCCGCAGCGCTCCATAAGGTTTATAACGTAGTCCTTTATTTGGTTGCGGGGCACTATCTTGTGCACCAGCACTCCCTCCCCTATTATGCCGCCGATACTGAAACGGGGCGAAAGGGAGGAATAGGGGTCCTGAAATATAACCTGCATATCCTTGCGGATGGCGTTGGTCTGCCTCTCGTTGTAGTCCGTTATGTTTTTGCCATCGAAGTACACCTCGCCCGTGGTCTTGTCGTAGAGGCCGAGAAGGGTCCTGCCGAGCGTGGTTTTGCCGCAGCCGCTCTCCCCCACTATCCCCAGCGTTTTGCCGTAGGGAATTTTGAGGGAGACGTCGTCCACCGCCTTTAAATAGCGTATGGGTCTGCCTATCAGATTGCTCTCCACGGGGAAGTATTTTTTGAGATGGTTTACAATGAGTATGTTCTCTTTCAGCTCCTCCTCGGTGGGAGGAACGTTTTGGTAGTCGTAGAGAGACTTGCGGGGTATGCCCGCCTGAAACAGCTTTTTTGCGCCCGTTATAAAATAATTTTCCTTTTTGGGGGGTACGGGAGCCGTCTGTTCGGTATTTTCAACTTGTTCTTCCATATTTCCTCCCCTACTTCTTCATCTTGGGGTCGAAGGCGTCCCTCAACCCGTCGCCGACAAAGTTGAAACTCAAAACGGCGAGCATTATGCATATTCCGGGAGGCCCCCAGATGTGGAAGTGATATTGCAGCGTTGTGAAGTCGCGCAGGGCCTGTATTATGTTGCCCCACGTAGCATACGGTATGGGCACGCCCAGCCCGAGATAGGACAGCGTCGACTCGGTTAAAATTACGCTGCCCAGCCCCAAAGTCATCTGGACTATCAGAAGGGGCAGTACGTTGGGAATGAGATGCATAAATATCTTGCGGCGCACCGGCACGCCCATCGAGCGTTCGGCAAGCATAAACTCCTGCTCGCGCAACGACAAAATCTGCCCCCGCACAAGCCGCGCCGTGCCCGCCCAGCCAAAGAATACAAGCACCAGACACAGCCAATATATACGGGCTATGCCGTTCACTTCGTTGGCCGCCAGAATCGCGCTGCAAATCAGGAGTATGGGCATCTGCGGAATACAGTAGAAGATATCCACTATACGCATTATTATCTGGTCCACCCACTTGCCGAAGTAGCCCGCAATGCCGCCCAAAATGACGCCTATCAACGTCTCGAGCACGACTACCACCAAACCTATGGTGAGGGATATCTGCCCGCCGTAGAGCACGCGCATAAGCACGTCCCTGCCGTTTTCGTCGGTGCCCAGCCAGTGCTTGGCGCTGGGATACGCCTTTAAGTTTATGGACTCGGTGTAGGTTATGTCGTACATCTTGAACTCCTCGCCGTCCACGGTGTAAGTTATTTCGGTGGACTGGGAGTTTTCCGCGCCGTTATAGTCTATCGTCTCGTAGGTCATGTTTGAAAACAGCGGGCCTATGAAGCAGATGAGATACAGCAACAGCAGCGTCACGAGGCCTATGACCGACAGCTTGGAGCGGAAAAACCGCTTCAGCACAAGCCGTGCGGGGCTTAAAACCTTTGCGCGGTCGGAAAGATTTTCGGAGCCGCCGACGGTGTTCATTTCGCCGTCTGCGGGATTGTCCTGCGGTGCGCCCGCGGTTTTGTTTTCTTCGTTATCCATTCCGCCCTCCTCAGTTGCCGAGCTTTACGCGCGGGTCCACTATTGCGTACAGTATGTCGGAGATAAATATCCCGAGCACGGTAAGCAACGCGATAAACGTGTTGTACGCCATTACAAAGGGTATGTCGCCCTGCGTAGTGGCCGTGTAGGACTGGAAACCTATGCCCTGTATGCCGAAGATCTGCTCTATGATCATCGAGCCGCAAAACAGGCTTGCCAAGATCCCCGAGAACATGGTTACGAGGGGAATGGCGGTGTTTTTAAAGGCGTGTTTGTAGATGACGTTGTGCTTTTTTACGCCCTTTGCGCGCGCCGTGCGTATATAGTCCGCGTTGAGCACTTCGAGCATGTTGGTGCGCGTGTAGCGCATAAGGCCTCCGAGGCTCAGAACGGTGCTGACGAATATCGGCAAAACGAGATGCCACGCTCGGTTCCAGAACAGCTCCCACCCGTTGCCCATAAAGTTGCCAGACTGCAGGCCGAGACTTGCGTCAAACCAGCCGAGATCAACCGCGAATACCTTTATCATGATTCCCGAGAAGAAGAACGACGGGAGCGATATGCCGAGCATGGTGAATATCGTGGTGATGTAGTCCGTGGGACCGTATTGGTTTACGGCCGCCTTTATGCCGAGGGGCAGGGCGATGGCTATCTGCAATACCGTCACTATGAGCGACATTACAAACGATACGGGCAGGGAGTCCTTTATCTTTTCGGTGACGAGCGTGCCGTCGATGAACGAGTTGCCGAAGTCGCCTTTGAGCGCGTTGCCCAACCAGTGGAAATAGCCGCTTATGACGTTCAGGTCGAGGCCGTAGAGGTGCTCCACGCGCGCCGCCTGTTCCTGCCAGTTGGGGTTGTTGGTCGCCTGCGCCGCAAACTTGTTGTACACGTAGTTGTCGGGCATAAGCCTGAACAGCGAATACGTTATAAACGTGACCCCGAAGATAATTATTATTGAAATCAGGATACGTTTTACGATGTATTTAAACATCACTCTCTCCTTTGTTACTTGATATATTCAACCTTCCAGATTTCGTTCATGGGGCTGCTGTAGGAGGTGGGGTTCTGGTTCATTGTCTTTGCGTCTATAACCGTCGAATTATAAACGAACAAATCGTTTCTCTGATAGAGAGGGAACTCAACCGCAAGGTCCATCAGCACGTCGAGAGCGTCGCGGTAGGTTTCGCTGCGCTCGTACTGGTCGTTTACCGAGCGGCCCTCGTCGATGAGGTCGGAGAGGTCGCAAAGGAGATTATAGTCTTCCTGCGCGAGGTCGCTGCTGTTGGATTTTATCCAGTCGTAGCCCCACGCGAGGGTGTTCGTCGCCTTGGATTCCATGTGATATACCTGGAACATGTCGGGGTCGATCGTCGAGGACCATGCGGCGCACCATATCGCAAGGCTGCCCGTGGCAAGTTTGGTGAGCGCGCGCGAGTCGGGGTTGATGGTTATTTCCCAACCGTTGTCGTTGAGCACTCTCATCGCCGCCGAGAGCGTTTGGTATGCGGGGTGATCGTCCGTGCCGCCCGCTATAGTGAACGTGAATTTTAAAGGCTTCCAGCCCGTGTCGGTCCTGTACTGCCACGTGCCGTTTGCGCCCACCTGCGCAACGCCCGCGGAGCGCGCCATCTCCATCCAATGGTTGTACTGCTCGAGGGACTGGTCGCGCGTGGCGGCGTTGTTGTAGTCGTCGATATCAAACGAATATACCGCATCGGGCTCCCACAGCGTGCCGTCCTTGTTGTTATACACCCACGAACAGGTTGTCATGGGACGGGTTATTATGCTGGACAGGTTGCCGGGATAGTAGGACTGCACGAGGCTTGCGTCCAAAACGGACATTATCGCCCTTCTTATGTAGATATTCTGAACGTACTTCGCGTTTATGCCGATATAGCCGTAGCCGTTGGTCTTTGTCATAACCTGCGAGAGATAGTCGGAATGGCGGGAAACTTCGTTCTGGTTGTCGGGGGTGGCGCCCACGTCGGCATAGTCGATTTCGCCCGTGACGAGGGAGTTGAGCACGTTGGCCGTGTCCACTACCTTATAGCGCATATACTTGATTTTTGCGTTGCTCTCTTCGGTCGTGTCCTCGGCAAAGGAGGTGTAGAAATAGGGATTGCGCTCATAATACACCATACTGCCGTCGTAGAAATTGCCCGTGGAAGTGCCGTTGAGGGCGTTGAAGTCGCCCGAGCCCTCGTAGTTGGTGGCCTTGTAGATGCCCGCGCCCATAGGCACGTGGTTGCGGTACTGCACCACCTGCGTCATATAGCGGTAGTCGCCCATCGGGAAGCCGAAACTTATGGGCTTTGACTCGTCGTAGCCGGGGGTGCCGGGCGCGTTGAACGAGTGATAGTCTACCGTTTCGTCAAATTCGGAGGAAACGGACGCGTCGGAATAGTAGTGCATGGGGGCAACGGTGAAGCCGAAGTTCCAGATGGCCTTGGGGTCTATGCCGTTTACCTCTATCTGCAATACGTCGTAGCTTGCGTCGTAGGCGTTTTGGCTCTTGCTCTCGCCCGAAGGCACGAAGTTACTGCCCTTGACTACGGTTATGCCTTCGATTGTCTTGGGGTTGTCGCCCTTTTCGATATTTTCGGCGATGACCTTGCTCTTCTCCTCGGCAACGATGTTGCTGTGGAGCGTGGAGCCCGAAGCCCAGTTCATAACTTCGGCAAACTTGGTGAGCGAGCCGCGGCCCTCGCCGCTTGCGGCCGTAGCGCCCTGGTAATAATCGAACACGAAGTTCGTGACGGTGGCTTGGTCGTGCGAGGCAAGTTCGCTGTTTTTGGGAACGGTGTTTTCGTCTATGTCGTACTTGCCGTTCGTCTTTTTGGGCTTGCCGTTTTCAACCTTTATGCCCATAACGCCTTCGAGAAGGAGATATACCTCCCACTGCTCCGTTACGTTGTATTCCTTTTGATAATTTTCAAGGCTTTCGCCCGCGCTCGCCCAGTCGTTGTTGACCTCGTTGCGGAACAGTTCGGCAAGCGCCTTGGCGTCGGCTATTGCCTGCGCAATCTCGTCGTCGGTGAGAGGGCTTGCCGCGGGGGACGTAGTCATGTAATCGGCGAGGTTGGCCCAGCGTTCCGCCGCCCTGTCGTTCGCGGTGGAATCGATGGGGGATTCGCGGTTGTCGTCGCCGTTGGACAGGCCGAGGGAGCGATAGTATTCCAAACCTACTATATCGGTGGAATAGATAGTGCTGGAGCCCGTATAGACGGGGTCGAGATACATATAGAGGTTAAAGAGCACGTCCTTTATCGTCAGGTCCTGACCGTCGGAGAACTTTATGCCCTTTTTGATTACAAACTGGTATATGGAAAATCCGTCCTCGGTGCCCGTAGTTGCGGGTTGGTGCGCCGCGTCCTGATAGCGGAGGGAATAGTCCTTTACTACGCAGGGTTCGCTGTCGCCGAAAGCTATGTTGCCGTCGCGGTCGGCCGAGAGCATGGAAGTCTGCGTCATTCCCACCACGGACGAGTCGGTGCCCGCCGTCGAAAAGAAGGGGCTGAACAGTGTTTCAACGGGCTGAATGCTCATTATGAGCGGGTCCTTTTCGGGGTCGCGCACGGTCTTACCGCCGCCGCACGCCGCCGCGGGCAATACGAGCGCGCCCGCCAACAATGCCGATAGTGCTGTTACAATCTTTTTGTTCATAATTTGATCTCCTCAAACTTATTTGTTTATAAAACGCTGAGTGCGATGTTACCTGTCACGTTCGTGAGCGTGTTGCCGTTCGTTTGGTCCTCCGAACGGTTTACCCAAAGGGAATTTTCCGTCTCCTCCACCTCGTAGGGAACGACGGGGTCGCCGTTTTCCGGTTTGGTCACTTCAATGTTGAGCGAGCAGCCCGTAAAGGTTACGTTTTTGAGGGCCGTCTGTTCGGCCGAGCCCGCCAAAAAGCCCGCTTTTACGACCGTTATGCCCTGCGGACGGCGGGTGAATTTTACGTTGAGGGTGCAGTTTTCAAAGGTGACGTCGGAAATTTCCGCGCCCACGAGCTTGCCGAACAGCCCTATCTCGCTGTCGGAGACGTTTTCGCGGGTGAGTACGGCATTTTTGATAACCACGCCGTTGCCCGCGAGTTTGCCCGTGAATTGGCGCAATACGGGGAAGTTTTTGCCCTCAAAGTCCAAAACGCCGTTTTCGCCTATCAGCCAATAGTTGGCGGCTACGGTGAAATCGCTCGGCTTGTAAATCTTTTTATAGTCGCCCTCCGCGTACTTGGCATATACGGCCACGACGTAGTCCTCTTCCTTTGCCGTGTCCGCGGTTACGCCATCGGGATAGCCGGGGTGGACGAAGTTTTCGTCCCACGGTTCGGTACAATCCTTGTCCTTATAGTAGGCGATAAAGGTGTAGCCCTCCACTTTTACGGCGTTGCGCTCGCTGGTGTCCAGCTTGTCGCCCTCGGATACGGGGAAGTCTTTCAGCGCTTCGCCGTTTTCGCCGTACACGCGGTAGACAAACCTGCGCACCCACTTGGCATAGAGGGTTGTATCCTCCGAAAAGCGTTCGCTGCGGACCCACTTTTCGCCGTAGGTTATATTGCCCTCCTCGTCCTTTTCGCCGTGATAAAAGCCGTCGAGGCGGAAGCCCTCCAGATTGGGGGGATTGATTATGCCCTTGCCGCCGTTCTCCTCCCACGGGAGCGCGATGGGCGAGCCGGGACGGATATACAGATATCTGTACTCCTGTTCGCTCGACTTGCCCCCCGCTAAATCCAGCGTTATTTTTACCGTGGCGCCGTTTGCCCGCGCTATTTCCTCGGCCGTCTGCTGGCCCGAGCAGGCGCTTGCGAGCGTTGCCGCCAGCGCCAGCACGAACAAAAGCATAATTATTAATAAATTTCTCTTTTTGGTACTCATATGGTTTTAGCCTTCGGTTGTCTGTGCAACGCAGCCGCGGGTGAACACTATTTCACTGTCGCCGAGCTTGGTGCCCGTTACCGTTTCCGATACGAACGCTCCCTCCTTTTCGGTGAGAGTGAACGTAACGGGCGTAACGGCCGCGGCGTTTATTTCCGCGTCGTTGTTTTTGAACGTCATCGTGGTAAGTTCGGTGAAGTTGAGAGTTACCGTGAGCGTTGCGCCCTCCCACGAGAGCGTGTATGTGCCGTAGTACATGTTGGGGATAAACTGCGTGTAGTCGTCGCCGCTTGCCTTGCTGCCGTCGTAAACGTACATCGCCGCCTTGCCGTCCGCGCCTATTACAAGCTGGGGACGGAACTGCATCAGGCGCGCGTCGGCGTCGGTTGTGCCCGCGGAGCCCTTGGCGTAGTTGTCGGTTACGTCCATATACAGCCCGCCTATCGATTTGAGCTGCGCGCCGCCCTTTGAAAGGGTGTTCGTCGCCCCGTCGTAGGTATAGCCCGCCGCCGCGGCGTCCGTATAGGCCGCGGAACCTACCTTAACCCATGAGGAATCGTCGTCTGCGATATAGAAAGCCACGGGGTCGGTTTTGCCCTGCTCGGCATATACGCCGCTTTCGTAAGTTACGAATGCTTCCTTATAGTTGAACCAGCCGAAATCCCTGCGCTGCGCCTTGCCCGAGTTGCCGCCCGTAACGCGGAGCGCGTTGGCGATATTTTCCTCGTACATGGCCTTTGCGTCCTCGGGGATATAGATTTTAAGCCCGTTTTTCTGTACAAAGTACTCTTTGAATTCTTTGAGGTTTTCGGCCATGGTGCGCGGGTTCTGGGTGTAGGCCTTGTCTACTTCGGCAAGCTCCGCCGCAACGTGCGCGGGTATGGAAGCGAGCGCAACCTGGTCCACGATATTGAACGCCGAATAAGCGTAAGTAGTGTCGGCTATATCAAAATCTATCTGAGGGGGAACGTTGCCGAAAAGCACTATCTCCTTCAAGGACAGGCAGTTGCAGAAAAGTCCCGCGCCGCCCGCATAGAACAGCGTTGAGGGCAACGTTATTTTTTCAAGGTCCACGGCGCCCAAAAAGGCGTCCGCGCCGAGATAAACGACTCCCTCGGGAATGTCGATGGATTGCAGCGACGTGCAGTATTCAAAGGCGGCATTGCCTACATATCTGAGGTTGCCCGCCGTGCCGAACTGCACTTTCGTCAGGTTGAAGCACCTTTCAAACGCGCCGTCGTCCATGTAGGTGAGCGATTGGGGCAGCTCCACCGTGGTGAGTTCCTCGTCGCCGTAGAAGGAATAGTGTCCTATGGTTTCAATGCCCTCGGCCAAAACTATCTTCTCTATGCCCGAATTCTGGAAAGCATAGTCGGGGATTTCGGTTGTGCCGTTGGGAAGATAAACAACGTTTTCCGCTTCCTTTACCACGTCGCCCGCGTTATTTTTGAGGGCGACGGTCTTTAACGAGGCAGTTGAACGCAGTACCATGGGCGTGAGCGTAACGTTTTCGTTGAGGTAAATCTTTTTGAGCTTGTCGGCATAGTCGAAGCCGCTGGAAAGATCCTCTATCATGCTTGCGTCCACTTCCTCGATGTCGGTGTGGCCGAACGCGCCCTCCATTACCGTTTTGAGGGACTGAGGGAATTTGATGGTCTTTATGGACATGTTGGGAACTGAGGGGCCTGTGTACGCCTGGAACGCGTAGGGGCCTATCGCCGTTATGCCCTCGGGAATGACTACGTCGCAGTCCGCCGTAGCGTTGAACTTTTGCAATCCGCCGCAGCCGTAGAACAGTCTGCCGGGGATACAACCTTGCACAAAGCCCTGCTTTTTGAGAGCTTCGGCGTCTTTGCCCGCGTTTTCGGGGAGAACGTAGCGGAAGTTTGCCGCGTTTTCGGGGAATTTAACTTCCACGAGGCTGTCGGTGTAGAATGCGTTGCACTGGAGCTGCGCGCCCTCGGTGCCGTACCAGCCCATTATAAAACCGACGGATTGGGCGCTTTCCACTACTTTGAGCTTTCCGCAGTTGAGGAAAGAATAGTTGGAGAAGTTTACGTTGTTGAATTTGAACGTGCCCTCTTCGGTCGTTTCGCCCTTGGCGTAGAATTTGGAGAGATTTGAGCAATCGCCAAACGCATACGCGCCCAAAACGAGGGGCTTTTCGGAAGAGGCTACGGGAACCTGCACGGTGGCAAGGTTGGAGCAGCCGCGGAAGGAGCTTGCGCCTACTACTTCGAGAGAGTCGGGCAATACCACTTCGGTGAGGCCCCTGCAGTTTGAAAATGCGTTTGCGCCTATGTTTTTGAGGTTGGTTGCAGTGGAGAAGTCAAACGCGGGGATTGCCGTCTGGGTGCTGAACGCGCGCGCGCCGATATCCGTAAGTTTATCGGTAAATTCAAACGTGCCCCTGTAGCTGAGCATGGAGTTGAACGCGCACGCCGTTATCGTTTCGCCCGTAACCGTTATCTTTTTGAGGGATTCGGGGATATAGAAGCTGTAGGTTTGGGGCGAGCCCGAATCCACAACGTCCATAAACTGCTGTATGAGCACGCCGCCCTGATATGCGTTGCCGCCGAAGATATAGCCGAACAGCGAAGCCGTGGAGAAAATTTCCGTCAGATTCTTTTTGTCGTACTCGGCTTTTTTGCCCTCCTTGTGCAGCTCGTACCACTCGCGCAGCGCGGGATTTGTCATATATTCGTCCGCAAACCCTTCGGGATCTTCCTTATATTTCTGATAATAGTACTCGCCGTTGTGAGCCATTAGGCTGTATGCAATACTGGTGCAATAATCGCGCATGAATACTTCTTCAAAGAAGATGCGGAAGCCCTCGTAGTTGTAGGAGCCGACGAAGGGAATACTCAACTCTTCCAGCGCGGAGCAGCCCCAGAAGGCCGCAGAACCTATGACGCTGAGGTTTGAAGGCAGTTTTACGCTTGTGAGGGAGGCGCAGTTGTAGAACGCGTTTGCGCCTATGGTGGCGAGGGATTCGCACGCCGTGAGGTCGAGAGACTGCAGCTTGGTGCCAGCAAAGGCGCGCGCACCAATTTCTTTAAGTTCGGAACCGTCGTCTATATTTAAAGTTGCAAGGGCCTCGCAGCCGTCAAACGCGCTTTCGCCTATCGTCTGTATGCTCGAGGGCAGGGTGACCTCGGTGAGGTTGTTCCAGTTTTCGAACTGCTTTACGGCAACTTCGGTTGCGCCCTCTTTAAAGGAGTACGTCTTTATGCCCGCGTAGGCAAACACGCTTTCGCCGAGAGTTCCTATCTTGTCGAAGGGGAAACTTTCGAGCGAGGAGCAATAATAGAACGCGTTGTTCCTCAAATTTATCGTGTCGGCCTGTATATTTACCGTCGAGAGCGAAGCGCAGTCGTAGAACGCGCGGGACTGTATCGTGGTTATTCCCGCGGCAAGCGTTACCGTTTTCAAAAGGGTAGATTCTTCAAACGCCGACTGCGGCAAAAAGGTCTGCGAGCTGTTGATTTCCGCCTCCCTTATGAGGCTGTTTGAAAATGCGTTCGCCTCTATCGCCGTTACCGTGGCGGGCACGACGAGCTTATTTATGTTCGCATACGAAAAGGCGTACCGGTCTATCTTTGTAACCGTGGCGGGAATGGTGAGCGTGCCGTCCAACTTGTCGCCTATATAGAGGAGGGCCGTCTTGCCGTCGTCGCCCAAAATTATGCCGTCCTGCACCTGCAGGGTATCGTTGCCGGCAAAGGACTTTTCCACAAGGCTTTCGCAGCCGCGGAATGCGCCCGTGCCGATGTAAGTTACGGTTGAGGGAATTACCACCTTGGTGAGGGACTGGCAGTCTGCAAACGCCGACTTTTCGATTTCTTCTATGCCCTCGGCCAAAACTATGGTCTCGCAGTCGAGGCCGCTGAGGTCGCAGATAATTTTAACTTCCACGGGCTCGCCCGCGCCGTCGTCGCCGTACCATATTGCGGGAACGACTATGTTTTTGCCGTATGTGCCGTCGTCATAGCCCCAAACTTCGCCGTCCTCCACTTCGAGGCCCTTGCTGTAATAATTTGCACGGAGCGTAAGGGGGTCGTTGACCGCCGCGCCGAAGTTGTACTCCGCGCCGTTTTTATCCAGCCAGCCGAGGAATACGTAGTCGTAGGGGTCGCAGGCCAAATCTTCGGCCTTGCCGCCCTTTATAACCGCCTTTTGGGCAAACACTTCGTCGCCGAGCATGTAGGTCACTTCAACGGCGTCGCTGTTTACTTCCCACTTGGCGTAGAGCGTGGTGTTGGATTGGGGATAGTTTAAGGAGTCGTAGGGAGTTTGGCAATCCTTGTCGTTAAACCAGCCCTTGAAGGTGTAGTTGGTGCGGGTCACCTCGGGGAAGTCGAGCGCGCTGCCTGCGGGCCCTTCCTTTACGATATTCGTCGATCCGCTGTAGTTGAGGTTAAATATAACCTTCACCGTTTGGCCGGGGTTGGGGCTCCACATGCCGAAAAGCTCCAAATCGCCCTCCACCGCCTGCGTTCTGTCGTAGGGCGTGGAGGAATTCCTCGCGTCCGTCCAGTCAACGAACTTTTCGCCTGCCTTGTCGGGCGCGGTCACGCCTGAAATATCGGGCACGGTTCCCTTTTTGACTTTCATCGAGTCGAAAGGTTCCGCCGAAGCCGAATCCTGATAGAACGATATCGTGCACTGATCCTGCGCTCCGCCGCCTTCGCCGCACGCCGTGAAGAAGGGCGTTGCGCCGAGAACGAGGCAAAGGGTCAAAACAAGTATCTTTTTGAATATTTTCATTGTCCGCCTCCTTTTATTTATTTACAACCAGATAGATATGGTCGTTTGAAGATACGCCGTAGGCGTCGCTTACCGTAAACGTTACGGTGTACGTCCCCTCTTCGGACAGATCGAAAGTTCCGTCCGCGTTGGGTTTCACCGTTTTGCCGTCAAGCTCCACGGACGCAACCGCCCAGACAAGGTCGCCCTCCGGCGTGAGCTTGAAGTTGCCTATATTCGTGTCCTCCGCCGAAGCATACTTTTTGAGATATGCGGCGTCGATTGTAAACGCTGCGCTGCCCTCTATTGCAACTTCGCGGCTCTTTACCGTGATTGCGGGCGCGCCCGTGTTGGTTGTGGTGAAGTGGTCCTTATACATTTCGGTGCTTGCGCTGTAGCTCGTTAAGCTGCTCGTGGACATTACCTGAATGTAGAAGTACTCGTTTGTTTCGTCGAAGCAGCCGTCCTCAAACTTCACGAGGTCGTCGTTGTCGGTAGTGACGGGGCGGGAGATTACCACCCTGCGCAGTCCCGTGCAGCCCTTGAACGCGTCCTTGCGGACGGCAGATATGTAGGAGTCTGCAGTGTCGCCGAGATATACCGTTTTAAGGCTCGTGCAGCCCTCGAAAGCGCCCGAAGCTATTTCCAAGACGTCGTCCATAGCGCGGAATTCAACGAGGTTTGTGCAGCCCTTGAACGCGTTTTGGGGGATATAATTCAATATGGTTGCCTCGTAGTAGAGGGTGGGGCCGTCCAGATAGCTGTAGCGCGCCATCTCCACGTGGGTGAGCGAGGTGCAGTTTTCAAATACCGACTCGCCTATGGTCATAAGGTTCAAACCAATATAGAACCTGTCGTACTTAATGGCGTTGGCCGCCTCCTCATTGCCGTCCGCGGGGGGCTGATACTGTATGCCCACGAGGGAGGTGCAGTTTTTAAACGCGCGCGCGCCCAACTGCATAAGGGTGTCCTTGTTGAGGAATTCCACGAGGGAGGTGCAGTCCATAAAGGCCTCGTCCAAAATATAGAGGGTGTCGCTGCTCGGGATAAACGTGTGCAGATCGGTGCAGCCCTTGAACGCGCCGTTGCCGATAAGCTCCACTCCCTTTCCTATCGCCACGCCGACTAGTCCCTTTCTTCCCGCGAACGCGCCGCCCGCTATGGAATAGATGTCGCCGTCGCTCAAAGTGAGCACGTGCTTGCCCATTTCGGGGTTGGTCAAATCATATTCGAAGTCTTGGGGCAGGGCGGGAAATTCCTTCATGCACTTGTAGAGCACCTGTCCGTTGTTGAGATAGATAAAGTCCTGTCCGAGCGCGCTTAACTCCAGACCGCTTTCAAACGGCGTGTTGTAGAACACATTGTAGCCGAAGATTAAAAGACTCTTGGGAATGTTTACGTTTAAAAGCGAGGCGCAGTCTTTGAACGCGGAGTCGCTTATCTCCGAAAGGCCCTCGGGGAGGGTTATTTCAGAAAGGTTTGTGCAACCCTCGAACACGCTCTTTTGTATGGACATAAGGGAGAGCGGCAGGCGCACCTTGGTTATTTCGGTCAGGCCCTTGAACGCGCCGTCCATTATCAGCACTACGGGATAGTTGGAGACGTCCCCATCGCCCTTGTAGTTGTCGGGGATATATATCTCGGTTATGCCCTGTTGACAGGTATATCCCGTAACCATATAGTAGACCTTTTGGAACTGCGCCCACTGCGCGGAGCTGATCTCCTTGTCCGCGTCTATGCCGAGATAGGTCCTGATGTCCGCCTCGCCGTAGAACAGCGCGCCCGAGGGATAGTCCGCAAGCGTATATACGCCGTCGAACTGCAGATCTATCGAGCTGAAGTCGGGCACGAGCTCCATATCTCCCGCCACCAAATCTTTGTCGGGGTCGAACGCGACGCCGTGGGTGCTGGTGAGGCCTATGTACTCGATGCGCTGCCCCGCAACTATGCTGTCGTCAAAATAGGTATTGTAGAAGTCGCCTGAGTAACCCTCGAGGTTATGTTTGTGGTCGGAGAGAGGATAACCCTTTTGCGCGTAGAACGTAAAGCCCTGTTCGCGGTATTCCTCTTTGAGATACATAGAGGGGTTAACGGTTATTTTTGCCCACTGTTTGTGGGTTTTGAAGGTGAGGGTCAGGGTTGTATCTTCGTTCGTCACGGTGTATTTGCCGCTGACAACGCGCCCGTTTTGGGAACTTACCGCCCAGCCCGCGTATTCGAGGTATTCCGCCCCGTCGCCCGCAGGCTGCTTTACTTCGAGCTCTATCTCGTCGCCCTCGGCATAAGTTTTTGTTTCGGATTCGCCGTTTTCGTCGACGAAAGTTACTTTAACGCTCATGTTCCTTGCGCGCCATTTGGCATACACGGTGACGTCCTCGTCGGGGAACACGCCGAAGTTATATCTTTGGGTGCAGTCCTCGTCGGCGTACCAGCCCTCGAACACGTAGCCCTCGTATTCGGGAGTTGCAACTTCGCCCACTTCTTCGCCCGCGGAGCCCTCGACCGCCGCCATATCCTTGCCGCCGTTCGTGTCGAACGTTATGGAAATCAACTTTTCCCAACCTGCATAAAAGGTTATGTTGTGGCCGGGCATCCTGTAGTTTACAAACTCGGCAAGACGTGTACATTCCTCGTCAAAATACCAGCCCGTGAACTTATATCCGCTGCGCACGGGGGATTGGGGCTTTGACATCATCTCGTTTTTGTAGAGAGTGCCGCCCGCCACGTCGCTGCCCCCGTTGGATTGGAAGGAGTAGCTGTATTGCTGTTCGGAATAGCCGTCGCCCGTGCCGTCCTCTATTCCCGCGCTGCCCGCGGGGGGTGCGGGAGGGGTCTGTCCGCCCTGCCCGTTACATCCCGCAAATATCGCCCCCGTTATGCACAGGGAAAGCGCGCCCGCTATTATAAGGAGTTTCTTTTTCATTTCTTTGTACTGCCTCCTTTCTTTCTTGCCGCAACAAGCAGCGCCGCGGCAAGTAGTATCATAGTTCCGCCGATAACGCCCATATCTCCCGATACGAAGCCCGAACATCCGCCGTTTGAGGGAGCCGCGGGAACGCCGCCTTCGCCCTCGCCCTGATTGCCGCCCGATTCCTCGCCGGGGTCATCCCCCTGCTGGCTGTTATAGGCCGCTTCGAGCTCGCAGAACTTCTGGTAGTTGGTCACAAAGGCCTTTTGGGTGGAACTGAGCAGGTTGTAGCTCCTGCGGATCAGCGTTATTTCGTTGCCGTCGAGGTTGTCGGGGTCGAGCGCGTCGATCCTTGCAATCAGCGCCAAAGTGCCCTGCTCCGCGCCCTCGTCGAGATAGGTTTCGGGCTCGTTGAAGTAGTTGCCGTACACGTGGTTGTTGTAGCCGGAGCCGTTTTTGGGATATTCGATGTTGAACTTATATCCGCTGCCGAGATTGGTGCTGAAGTTGTTGTAGAGCTGTATGAAGCTCTGCAGATCCGCCTCGTACTCGCCCTCCACTGCGGGAGCTTCCACGCTGTGGAATACGTATGTGGGAGGATCCTGGTCCTTTTTCATTCCGAGGTAGTAGAAGCCGCCCGTGCCCACGCTCTTTAAGGTTGAGGGCAGTTCTATGCGGAGAATGTTGCCCGCGTAGGAGAGCGCCCAGTCGCCGATGCGCACGGTGCCCTCCTTTACGGAGTACTCGGTTGCCGGGTTGCCCTGCGCGTAGGAAATAATTTCCAGTCCGCCGTTGGGCAGCGTGCGGTAAAGACCCTTGCCGTCGGTGGTGAACACGGTGTTGCCGTCCTCCACCGTAAACTCTTCGAGATATATGCTCTGGGCAAAGGCAGCCCTGTCGAGCCTGTTTAAAGTTTTGGGCAGGGTTACGGTTTTAAGCCCCGAAGCGAAGAACGCCGCCTCCCCTATAAATTCAACCGCGGGGAAGTTTATTTCGGCAAGTTCGTAGTCGCCGTAGAACGCCGCAGGATATATTACTTTCGTCTTGGGCGCGTCTATCGTTTTGAGGGCGGTATCCTGATAGAACGCATAGCTTGCAATCGCCTCGCACTCGGGCAAACTGATTTCGGTAAGCCCCGTGCACTGCATAAACGCGTTTGCGTTTACGAGTTTGGCCTTGGGGAAGGTGAGCGTTGTGAGCGCCGCGTCCTGGAAGAACGCCTGCACGCCTATGGATTCGACGTTATCGCCCGTGACGGACGTCAACCTTTCGCAACCCATAAATGCGCAATCGTAGATGTATTTTACTTTGTTTAAATTTAAAGACGTAAGTCCCCTGCACGCCGCAAACGCGTACGGTCCTATTATGGTTAAGGAATCGGGGAAGGAGATCGAGGTGAGCCTCGTGTTGTAGTAGAAGCCCGTGCCCGCCGTGTTGACCCACGCGAACGCGCCGTAGCCGATGTATTGGAGGCCCTCCTCCAGCGTTACGTCTTTAAGGTCGGGGCAGTATGCAAAGGCAAAGTTGCCGAACGTCTCGAGCGAGGCGGGAACGGTTATCTTCGTAAGCCCCGAATAGTAGAACGCATAGTTGCCTATGGTCTTTATTCCCTTGGGGAAGTCGAAAGTCTGTACGGGTATGTTGCTGAATGCGTACCTGTCTATCGTTTCAAGCTCGCTGCCCTCTGCAAAATCCACCTTTTCGAGGGAAATGCAGCTTTCAAACGCGTAGGGGCCTACCGTTTTGAGGCTGGCGGGGAGCGTTATGCCCTGCAACGACGTGCAGTAGCGGAAAGCGCTCATCTCTATTTCGGTGAGACCTTCGGGCAGGGCCACTTCCTCGAGCGCGGTGCAGCGCAGGAAAGTGCAGTAGCTGAGCACCTTGAAGTCTCCGCCGAGGAATACCACTCTCCTCAGATTCGTGTTGTAGGCAAATACCTGGTCGCCCAGATATTCGAGCGTGGAGGGAAGCACGAGCGTTTCGAACGAACAGCTGTAGAACGCGTAGTCGCCGATCCTCTTTACGCCCTCGGGAATTATGAGGGTATCCGTCTTGATGCCCGAATATGCGTAGGCGCTGGCGCCTATCTCCTCCACCACTCCGCCGTTGCCGTCGTCAAAATCAAACGAGGAGATTTTGTACGCCGTGGGCGCGAGAACGAGGGAATTGCCGCGATATATAAGGCTGTATTCCACGTCGCCGATGGTGAGTTTTCTTGTGGTGAGGTAGCGGTTGTTGTCGGCCACGGTCAGGCGCACGAGGCGGCTGCATCCCACGAAGGGATAGGACGATACCGTGTCGAGCGAGGAGCGCGAGCCGAAGTCCACTTCCTCGAGCTTGTTGCAGTTGTTGAACACGTCGCTGCCCAAAAAGGATACGCCGTTGAGCGAGAGCGAAGTGAGCGCCGTGCAGTTGCCGAATACCGTTGCGTTGAGCTGGGTTATGCGCGCATTGTTGCGCAGGTTGAAGTTTGCCAGCCTGCTGCAGTTGTAGAACGCGCGCGCGCCTATCACGGATATATCGTTGCAGATGTTGACGTTTTTGAGTTTGCTGCAGTCGGAGAACGCCTGGTTGCCCAGCCTGCTTGCGTAGATATCCACGCTCTCCAGCGCGGTGTTGGCATAGAACATTCCGTCCCCCACCGCCGTCTTTTCGGAAGTTATTATTTCGGTTACGCCCGTGCAGTTGCCGAACGCGTAGGTTTCGGAATAGGACACGTTGGACACGTCGAGCTTTTTAAGCCCGCGGCAGAAAGAGAATGCCTGCGAATATATTGCCGTAGCGTGCGAGAGATCGAAGCTCTCCATTGCGCTGCACATATAGAACGCCTGCGCGCGGACGTTGATATTTTTGGCCGTGCAGTCCGTGCCGTATTCAAATCCGCCGACTACTTCGCCCGTGTCGGTAAAGCAGCGGACGCGCTCGCCGCTATCGTTTACAAAGGTGTAGGCGTTGAAATCGTCGTCCCAGTACGCTTCGGTGTACCAATATACGTTTTTCAGACGGGTGCAGCCGTAGAAGGCCGATTCGCCTATGGTTTCAAGCGTGGCGGGCAAAAACAGTGTCGTCAGGTTGGTGCAGCCGTAGAACGAAGCAAGCCCTATCGTGGTAACGCCCGACGGTATTATCGCCGTCGTGATATTTGTGTTCTGGTAGAAAGGCCCCGCGGTCTGTTCGAGGTAGTGGCCTATCGTGGTTATGCCGAGGTTTGCGGGAATCTGCAAAAGTTTGTCGGCGCCGTTATAGCTGTAGAGATATCCGCTGACTATCTCGTATTTTTCGCCTATGGTTATCACCAGACTGGAGGAGTATTCCACCCCGCCGTACGTCCAGCTGACGCGCACGCGGCCGACGCCCGTGTCGAGCGTGGTAACCGTGCCGTTTGAGGTCACCGACACCTTGTCGGGGGTAACGCTCTCCCACTTTAAGTTTTCGGGCGTGGCGTACCACGGGTTGTAGGTCAAACCTATCTGCGTAGTCACGCCGCTGTCGAGGGCGATGCGGTTGTTGGAGATGCCCACGGTCATATTGCCCTTTTTATAGGTGCTGAAATATACGTTTTTGGCAGAAACTTTTTCCGCCGCGCCCTCTTTAACCACAAGGTCGAATTCGTACGTGTAGTTTTCAAGGGTGGGGCGCAGGGGCCTTACCGTAACGTGGCTGTTGCCCGCGCGCTTGCCGTAGATCACGCCCTCGCGGATTTCGGCTATGCCTATGTTGCTGAAAGTTATGTTGAGCGCAGAAAAATCCGTCTTTACGGGGAGGGTAGTAAGCTCGAAGTCATAGGCCTCTCCCACCGATATTTCAACGCTGCCTATGTCGGAAAGCTCTTGCCCGTCGTGCTTCATGGACACGCTCTCCACTTCCTCCCAGCGCAGGGGAACTATGTACGCGCCCGTGTTGAGGGCATAGTCCTGCATGTACACGCCTATCTGGTTGGTGACGCCGTTTATCTTGTTATCTTTGAACGCCTGTATGTAGTCGGTTATGTCCACCGTCACCTTGGTTATGCTGTTCCTGCCGCCCTGTACGGGTATGGGATATTGGTTGAGCATTGTCAGGTCGGAGCCGCTGGACGTGCTTGCCGAAAACAGTTGCAGGCACTCGATATAGTGGTTGTCGCTGAGATACAGGTCGAGATAAACCGTTTCGTTATCCTCCCTGTCGAACACCGTCCTGACCTCATAGTCGCTTATGCTCGGCATCTCGTAGTCCACATAGAAGGTAAACTCCCACGTGTTTACGTTGGCCCTGTCGCCGTTTTCGTAGTCGAGCGTGCCCGTGAGGCAGACGTTGTACTTTGTGTTGTTCTTTAAGCCGAGTTTGAGGGGGTCGAGCTCGATCTCTATGAGCGCGGGGCCGCCGCCGCTCGATTTGCCCACTTCATAATCGGTACGCTCGAACACCACCGCGCCCGTGACGGCGTCGGTGACGGTTATCTGCATCGTCTTTGCCGAGCGCAGCATGCCCGCGTAAACCGCATACAGTTCGTAAATTCCGTAGTCGGAGCCGCCGACGGCTATCTTGTCGATGGAGCTTTCGACTATGGGGGTGTCCTGATCCTCGTGGATCATCACGTATTGGCCCATGCCCATATAATTTTCACGGGCACGGTAATACTTGCCTATTACTACCGATTCGTACACGTCGGCCTGCAGTTTGTCCTCGTCGGGCACGGAGGAATCGAAGTAGGATTGGGAGACGTCGTAGCTGGATTTGTCGAACATGGGCGCGGCCAGCCAGTCGCCGTAGAACGCCATAAAGGGTATGCTGAGTTCAATGTTGCCCGTGGGCGAATTTTCCTCTATAAAGCGGATATATCCCTCCACGAACATGCCGTTGGTGAAGTACTTGTCGAGATATTCCTTGTCCGCCTTGGTGAGCTCCAGCGTGAACGTGAGTTCCGCGTCCGTATTTGCGGAAACGGTGAGCACGCCGCCCGAATAAGTTACGCCGCTGTCCGTCTTTACGAGTTTTACGACGGCGTCGTCGAGCATATACGCCTTTTCCGCGACGGTTATGCCGTCCGAGGACATGGATTCGGTCATCACGTACTTGTCGAGGCGGTAGGTTTTAGCCGAGGACGAGGTGTTGTTTATGCGGAAACGGAGCGTGTAGCTGCCGTTCCTTTGGGGGTCGTCGCCGAGCTCTATCTTGGTCTTATTGTCGCCCTCGACGTAGAGGTATGCCTCGGCGTTTATGGTGTTGGTTATGTCCGCGAGGCCCGCGCCCTGCTTCCTCGGGGAATAGGGGTTGCCGTCCTCGTTTTTGGCTATGGTGGCCGTGGACATCATCAGCTGATACATCAGGTCGTTGCGCTCGCGCTTGGACATATCGGGATATTTTTCGGCAAGATACTGCCTTATCAAAGTTGAAATGCCCGCTACGTTGGGAGTGGCCATGGAAGTGCCGCTATATACGCCGTAGCCGCCGAGTACCGAGGAAGTTATGTAGCCGCCGTGCGCCGTTATGTCGGGATAAAGGTGCAGGTCGGGGGAAGCGCCCCACGACGAGAAGTCGCTCATGAAGGGGCCCGCCTTGTAGTCTGTGCTGAGGGTTATCGTGCCTTCCTCCGAGGAGATAAACTGCTTGGCTATATCCATAGTCACGGTACAGGTGGGGATTTCGTAGCCCGTGCCGAGCGAGGCGTTGATCGTGCCCGACACGTTGTTATATATGATGCAGCCCACCGCGCCGTTGGCGGCAGCTACCTTTTGCTTGTCTTCGAAACTTGTGTTGCCGCGCGATACAACCGCTATCGTGTTGCCCTGCTGCAACTTGGCCTTTACGGCGGAGGTATAGTTGTGGTTTTCGCCGTAGCCGCCTATAACTATATATTTGAAGGTCTTGGTCCTCTCGTTGCCCAAAAGCGTTGTCAAAAAGTCAAGCTCCTGCCCCGCGCTGTTGCGTGCGTTGCTGTAATACACCGCAACCGAGTTGTTTGCAAGGAAATAGGGCGAAAGCTGGCCGCTTACCGAAGCGATACAGATTGCGCCGTTGTATATCGCGGGCGAGCTCACCGTGCCGCTGTCGGGATTGGTTGCAAGGTTGGTGTTGCCGTAGGTGCCGCCGTACGCCGAAGAAAAGCTGTTGCCCGCGGCGACTATCAGCGAGATGCCCATTTCGCGGATCGAATCGTAGATCCTGTTCAAAGCGTCGTCGTCCGAGGCCCGCGAAAATCCGCAGTTGCGGCCGAGGGACATATTTATGACGTCCACGTCGAGCAACACCGCGTCGTTGAGGGCGGCCAAAATGTTGACCGTTTCGCCGCCGGGCGCGTCCAAATCGTCGGAAAACACCTTGAGGATCGCAAGCTGCGCGTCCACGGCAACGCCCTTAAAGGTGGGGTCGCCGTTGTCGTTGGTGTTGAAATACATATTCGTGTCGGAGGGGAGCGGCTCGTAGTTGACCGTCTCCTCATAGCCCGTTATTATGCCCGCGACGTGGGTGCCGTGGGAGGAAGCTACGGGGAATACGTCCGCGTCGTTGTCGGCATAGTCAAACTGGAAGGGCACCTTTGCGTTGTAGTAGAGCTTGTTTTCGTCCACTCCCTCCAATCTTGTCTGCGCGGCGAGATTGCCGCTGTCCACCGCCGCCTTTACGTCCGACTTTTTAATGGTCTGCACGGGGGGCATTACGGAAAAGGCGTTGTGGGTGTAGTCCAAACCCGTGTCCAAAATGGCAACTACCTGTCCCGCGCCCGTGTAGCTTATGCCCGTTGTGTCGTAAATGCCCGTGGAATATGCCTTTACGGGGTTGAATACGGCCTCTGCCGCGGGCACGTCGTACTGCTCGGAGAAGATTATGTTTTTAACCCCCTCCACCGCGGAAATGGCGGCAAGGTCGCTCTCCTTTACGGTGAGCGCCACGCCGTTTACGATGCCGTTGTAGCTGTATTCGGACGAATAGCCTATGCCTAACCCGTCGAGAGCCGACAAGAAGGAACGCTGTTCCTCCCTGCACTCCGCGGCGAGCTTTTTGCCCGCGCCCGAAACGGCGTATTCTGAAATACTGCCGTACGCCGTAGCGCTGCCGAGCGCGCGGTATCCGCTTGCAAGGCTGTTGCCGCTAAGCTCGACTATCACCTTGCGCTCGCTCGAGGACGAGGCGTACTGCGCGTACTCGTTTTGTGCAACATACCCGTTGGTCTGCATGGCGATCGTCTCCCCGAGGGAGTCGGTGACGTTTAGTATTTCGCCGCCGCCGTAGCTGTATTCGCGTTGGGGCGCGCTCTCCGCCGAGCTTTCCGTCTGCACGTCCGCGCCGCTGTCCTGCCTGCCGTTTACAGCCGATGTCTGTGCCAAGACGGGCTGTGCGGCGAGCGTTCCTACCAGCACGAGCGAGAGTATGCTTAAAGCTAATTTTTTCAAAGTATCCCTCCTGTCCGACAAAATCCGGACTTATGTACATTTTTACGATATTGCGCTTAAAACTACCTGTTCCCTCCCGAAAAATCCGGGAGGGAATGAGCAGTGTTTTATAAAACTGTGCCTATTTGATTGTTATGCCTGCGCGCCCGGGTCCGCCGTTTCGATTGCGACGTACGTCACGGTGTTGCCCGTCTTGTCAAACTGGTTCGCAAAGTCAACTTCCGCATACGCGGCCGTATCTTTTACGTGAAGGTTGAGCGATACGCAGCCGTAGAATATCCTGTTGCTACTTGTTTTGCCGGGATTGGTGAGTACCGCGTCGCCCTCGTACCAGATATCCGTGAGCTTTGCGCAATTTTTGAAGATTCCGTTGGCGTTGAGGCCGCCCGCTTCCAAAGCCTTGGGTAGTTTTACCGTGGTGAGCTCGGTGGAAGTGGCGTTTGCCATTTCAAACAGATTGTTGGCGAGCGCTGTAACGTTTATCGCGCTGAGGTCTGCCGTCTGCAACTTGGCGCACTTGTAGAATACGTTTGTTCCGAGCGTTTTTACGCTTGCCGGCAGGGTTATGGAAGTTATGGCCGTTTCGCCAAACGCGTAGTTGCCTATGCTTTCGAGCTTTGACTGTGCCCCAAATCCAACCGAAGCCAGAGATGCGCACTTGTTGAACACGTACGTTCCGAGCGTCGTTAATCTTTCGGGCAGGGTTATTGCGGTGATACCGATTTCGGCAAACGCGTAGTTGCCTATCGTAAGGTCTGCCGCCTTGACGCCATCGGCGGGAGCTACAAACTCAACCGTAGCCAGCGAAGCGCACTTGCGGAACGCGTTTTGCCCGATAGAGGTTACACTTGCGGGGATTTTAACACTCGCAATTTTTGTGCTGTAAAGCGCGTAGTCGCCTATACCCGTCAAAGTGTCGGGAAGCACGACGTTCTCCGTTTGGGTGGCGTTGATTTTTTCAAGCGCGGTGCAACTGTAGAACGCATATGCCGGAATTTCGGTTAAAGATTCGCCCGTTACCGGCTCGAACGTTACAGATGATAGTGCGGTACACCATCCGAACGCGCCGTTGCTGTTGCCGGGGCTTGTGGCGTTGCTACCTCCGCCCGTGCCTGCCGTGAGTTTTATGTTGCAGGGCAACGTTACCGTCTGTATAGTCGTGCAACCCGCAAACGCAGCTTTGTCTAACGTTGCGATGCCGTATTCGCCCTTATCGTTCTTTTCGAACGTCAGGGACTTGATCTTTGCGCACTTGAAGAATGCGTCTTCGCCAACGACAGTTACCGTTGAAGGTATTTTGAGGTCGACATCGAGCGCGGCGTCCTCATAGAACGCATACTTGCCTATTTCGGTAAGCGAGGGATTTGTGCCGAACGAGAGCGTTTTAAGGCCCGTGCACTGATAGAAACCATAGGCGGGAATCTTGGAAAGTTTGCTGCCGTCTGCAAGCGTGACGCTTTCAAGCGACTTGCTATTGTAGAACGCGCCCTCTTCCTTTTTGGTTCCGTCTGCAATGGTCGTTACCGAGGCGGGAATGGTTATTGCCGTTAAGCCCGAAGCCTGGAATGCCGCAAGGCCTATCGAAGCGAGCTGGCTGGGATTGTCTTTTTCGTCGGTTATGGTTACTGTTGTAAGTTTGCCCGTGCCGTAGAACGCATAGCTGCCGATACCCGTTACCGTGGCGGGAAGCGTTATGCCCGCAATCGCCTGGTTGTTATAGAAAGCATAGTCCGCGATCGCATATGAGGTTACGTTCGTACCGTTTGCAAGTTCAACCGAGGCGGGAAGATTTACGGACGAGTCTTCGCCGTTATAGGAAATGAGATAATATTTGCCGTCTGTGTTAAAGAAGCTGTAATTGCCGTCCTTGCTGTTCAGGAAGATATCGTCCGCGCTGCCGCTCTGCAAAACGGAAATTGCATATGCCGCAACGTATCCGTTCGTAGTTTGGCCCGGAGCGATTTCCATCTCGCTCTTATTTATAACTACATAGAGTTTGACGCACCCCTGAAACGCGGCTGTATCTATCTTGTTTACGCTTGCGGGGATTTCAATGCTCATAAGACTGGTGCAGTTTTCAAAGGCGTGCTGGGGAACGATCTCCATACCCGCAGGTATAACTGCGCTGCGGAGCGAGGAGCAACCGGCGAACGCATAGCTTGCCAGTACGGGATTTCCGCTGAACGTTACGGTCGTAAGCGAAGTGCAGGCGCTGAATACGCCCGTCGACGCGGACGAGCCGTCTGCAAACGTTACGTTTTTGGGCAGGGTCACCGTTTGAATGGCCGCGCCGTTGAACGCGCCCTTTGCAAGCGAAAGGGTAACGTTTTCATCGGTCGTAAAAGTGATCGACCCGAGGTTTTTGATGCCCGAGAACGCCGATTCGCCTATGGACGTTGCCTTGGGAAGATTGAGGTTTGCTATCGTTTGGTTTATGAATGCGTTTTTGCCTATTTCGGTTGCGCTTGCGAGAGTTAAGTCGCTATTAAAGCCGTTAGCCTCATTGTAGGAACCTATCTGGAACGCCGACTCGCCGATTTTCGTAACTTTTGAGAAATCAAACGTTTGTAAAGCCGTACAACCGTAGAACGTGTAGGCGGGGATTTCAAATTCGCTGTAATCGCCCGAAAGCGTCACTTCGGTAAGGCCCGTGCAGCCGCCGAAAACGCCGCCCGCGCTTGTGGAATTGGCGGAAGTACCCGCGGCAATGGTTGCGTTTGCGGACAATGTTAGCTTTGTGATCTTATCGTGGTTAAAGAACGCGGTTTTGCCTATGGACTCTACGCCCGAAAGGTCTATTGCGCCCTTTAAGCCGCCCTTTGCGGATGTACCTGAACCGGCAACAAAGCAGAAGTCGCCGATTGACGAAACTTTATCGAACGACAGGCTTTCAAGTTTTGTTGAGCCGTAGAACGCATAGGCGGGAAGCGCAAGTTTGCCTTCGCCCGTTATGGTTACGGTTTGAAGCGAGGCGCAACTGCCGAATACGCCGATGTTTGCGCCGCTCGAGCTCGAGCCTGCGGTGAGCGTTACCGTCGTTGCGAGATTCACCGTAACGACTTTGCCGGTCGCAAACGCCGCCTTGCCCAAGGACACTTCGCCGCTTAACGTGAGCGAGGTGAAGCCCGTGCCGTAGAACGCGGCCTGGCCTATCGTCGTCACCTTGTCAAAGTTGACGTTTACAAGTTTGGAACAACCGTAGAACGTGTAGTCGGGAACGGTCACGTCCGTGCCCTTAAAGGTTACATCAGTCAGGGCCGTGCAACCCGTAAACGCGCCCATATTCTTTTTATCTGTGCCGCTTGTGCCCGCCTCGATTACCGCGCCTGCGGGAATTGTTATCTTTTCAAGTTTTGAAGCCGCAAACGCAGCTTTGCCGATGGTCTTAACGCCGTCGGGAAGCGTAAGGTCTGTGATGTTGAGCCCTGCAAACGCTCCGGGGCCGAAGTCGCTTATTACGCTGCCTTCCGCAAACGAGAGCTTCGTGAGTTTGGTGCAGCCGCTGAATACGCCCGTTGCAAACGAGGTTATGTATGCGGGGATCTCTATCTCGGTGAGGCAGAGGTCGTTAGCAAACAGGTTATCGGGAAGAGTTTTGAGTTTTTCGGACTGGGGGAAAGTGAAAGAGAACACTTCTTCCCCGGCCGGTTCGGGAGCGAGATTTGCAAACGCGCCCGCGCCGAAGCTCTCCAATTGGGTTGCCGCAGAGAGATTTACTACTTTAAGTTTCGTGCCGTCGAACGCGTTGGCGCCGATTTGCGCGAGCAGGCTGTTTTCCTTTGCGGTGAGCGTGGAAAGGCCCGTGCCCTTAAAGGCGTTGTCGCCTATCTTCGTAACGCTTGCGGGGATTTCAAACACTGTGAACGCCGTGCAGCCCTCAAACGCGCTGGCGCCTATTTCGGTGAGTTCGCCCTTGAACTCCGCATAGGTGAGGGCCGTGCAGCCCTTGAATGCGTTGTCGGAAATAACGGTGATGGTTTCGGGAAGTTTGATGCCCGTGAGGTGTGCGTTGCCCGCATAGGCGTTGCCGAGTTCGGTGAGTTTGAGTTCGGTGTTGGTGAAGTCGCGCTCAAAGTCCTCGTCGCCCGCCGATTTTACGTCATAGAATATGGAAACTTTGTTATCCTTGTTATAGAGTATATATTCGGTGTCGCCGTCTTCGTTTGTGGACTTTTCATAATATCTGTTGTTGGAGCCCACGTCATAGGTCACCGTGCCCGCGGTAAAGGCTTCGGGGTTGACGTATTCGAGCCTTCTGCCTATTTCAAAACTTGAAACTTTTGTGCCGACAAACGCGCCGGCCTCAACCGTTACGAGCGTATCCCAACCCTTGAGTTCCTTTAATTCGGAGCTGCCGTAGAACATTTTTTCGGTTACGTTTGCAAAGGGCGTATCCGTGAAATCAAAGGATTCGAGTTTGGATTTATAGAAAAGGTAATTGCCGTATTCGGTCACGCCCTTGGCGTTTTTAAACACGGGGGTTGCGCCGCTGAGCGCAAAGGCATAATCTTCGAGCTTGGTCAAAGCTCCGTCGAAAGTTATGTTTGCGGCGAGCGAACCGTAGAGCGCGGGATATTTTGCTATAGTTGCGCGCGCGTTGGTCGTAACGGTCAGCGCAGTTATATCATCCAGCGTTTCGGGGGCGGTTATGCCGCTGTGGCCGAAACTTGTAAAGCCCTGCAAATCGAGGTTGAGAGCATTTGCGAACATGAACGCCGAGTCGGCGAAAATTGCGCCCTCGCCGAGCTTGACGGTTATCGTCGACGAGCTTGCGCCCGCGCTTGCAAACACGTGCGAGCCCATTTTGCCGCCTGCGGCAATCTCAACGGTGATATCGCCGAGCCGGCCGAGATTATAGAAGGCGTAGTCGCCCAAAACTTCGAGCGCGCCGCCGAAAACAACGGTTGTAACGTTTGTACTTTCGTTGAATACCGTCGCGTTGGCGGGAGCGCTGAGCGACGGGGCCGTGTCTGCGGCAATCTCACCGAATCGCTTCACCGTTGCGGGAAGTTTTACGGTTGTGAGACCGGCCATATACGCGAACGCGACCGAGGGAACGGCGGAAAGCTGCGTGCCCGAAAAGTCGAGTTCGGTTATTTTTGTGTTGTTGTTGCCCGCGCCGCTCGTGCCGAAAAGACGCTGGCCTATGGTTGTGAGCGTTGCGGGGAACTTAACTTCCGCAAGGTTGGGAAGATTCTGGAAGGTGTTTGCCGCAAGCTCCTCCACCTGCGTGCCCGAAAGGTCGATGACGGTTACCTTGTCGTTCTTGTGCGTGGAGCCCGCAAATGTACCTATCTTCTGCAAGGAAGCGGGGAACTTATAGGTTGCTGCGTTGTAGAAGCCCGAAAGGGAAGGCAACTCGGTAAGATGGGTCGCGTTGGTAAAGTCGAGCTCGGTAACGGCCGCATGGTCGCCGCCGAACGAACCGATTTTAGTGAGCTGCGAACCTTCGGGAATTACGAAACTTGCAAGCTCCGTTGCGCCGCCGAACATGTCTGCGGGCAGTTCCTTTAACGACTTGGGAACGGTAAAGGACGTGAGGCCCGCCGTGCCGCCTTCGTGCGACTGGAACAGGCCCACGGTTATAACTTCAACGGAATCGGGAAGGACAACCGTCTGGAGCGCGGCAGTGTTCTGGAACATTGCGGAGTCGTGTATTTCCTGCAATTTGCTGCCGTCCGCAAAGGTTACCTTTTCAAGCAAGGTTGCGCCGTTGAACAGACCGTAGTAGTTGCGGTTGGAGTCGGCGTTCCATATAAGTTTTACGTTGGCGGGGATATATGCCGACGTCAACGCGGCAAAATATTTGCCCTCGTTTACCTGGTTGGAGTCTAAAATTACTTCAACGGGCTTGCCGTTATAATAATTGGGATAATACAGCTCGGTTATACCGTTGCCCGCTACGGTTGCGGTGTAGAAGCCGTCCGTATAGGAAATTTGGGCCGTAGTTTCATAATCGGCCGCGTCGCCCTCTTCAAAGGTCATGCCCGCGGTATATACGTCGAGGACAACCTCGTATTCGGTGAGCTCGGACGCCGTGGTCTCGGTAAAGGGCGTGCCGTCCTTGTTTAAAAGGCCCGAAACCGCAAGGCCGCGCGATGAAAGTTCCTCCGTCTTTTCGGCCGAAAGCTCTATAGCCGAGCCATAGTCCAGCACCTTTGTTTCAAGCGGCTCGGATTCGCCGGGGAAATAGAAAGACACGGTGGTTTGTATCTGCTGCCACGTTGCCTTTACGGTTACGTCGCCCGTGGAGCCCTTGGTTATCCCCGTAATAGGGTTATCGGAGCCGTCGACGTAGCCCTTGAAATTCCAACCCGTCTTTTCGGGCGCGACAAAGGTTACGTCCTGCTCTATGGTGTAGGTCGCGGGGTTGGTTGCGCCCTCGGGCAGTCCGCCGCCGTCATAGTCGTATGTAATGCTATACTCCACGGCCGTCCACTGCGCGGTTACCTTTACTTCCGCGCCGTATTTGCCGTCCGTCTTTTCGGGGATATCCCATCCTCCGAAGGTGTAGCCTTTGCGCTCCGCCTGTTCGTAGTCCGAAAGCAGGGAAGCGAGGTCGGCGTTGGGATCCGTTTCGAACGTGGCCGATGCTTCGCCGTTAAGCGCACCGCCGTTGAAATCGACGGTTACGGTAGTTTTGCCCTGCGCGCAAGCGGCAAACAGGAACAAACTGAGCGCGGCAACCGCAATCAACACGGCCAAAAACGCTTTTTTGCCAAATCGTTTCATAAAAACCTCCTATATATCTGAATAAGACACACTATGCGGGTCCGATTATAACCAAAAGTAGTAGAGAATGAAAAAGGTGAGGGAAACGCCCACCAACAGGCAGATGAGGGGCAGCGCCAGCGAGAGATAGGCCGAGCGGAAAAGCCTTTTCTTTTCCTTGCGGCTCTTGCCCGCAACCGCCTTTTTGCCCTCCTCGTTTTTGGGTTTGTACCATCTGAACCCATCGACGTTCATGTCGACAATCGTTCTTCCGTCGTCGTCCGTATAATCCTTTTTTGCCATGCCTTTTTCCGTTAAGTATTTTTTATAATCACAGCTTTATGCAGTGATTATACGGAAGGGCGCCCTTCCGTTCTATAATTTTTTTGGAATTCTATCACATTTGACACCCGATGTCAAATATATAATAGGTATATAGGCCTTACGATTGACTTATATATACCATAAGTACAACTTATACCTGCGATTTATTTTAACGGCTAACAAAAAATGTAACTTAACAACATAATATGGGGCATAATTGTATAATTATTTACTGTTTTGAATATTTATGCTGAATTTTTATCCAAAAAAATTTTTTAGGAAAAATTTGGCAAAATGACATAAAAATGGTAAAAAAAAGGAAGGCGGCGCGCCTCCCTTGGGGTTTTTATGCGGTTTTTTGATTGTTACGCGTTGAAATAGCCCGCCAGCCTGTCCGCCCCGAAGTAGCTGAAGATGTCGTTGTCGGAAGCGTAGATGCAGTGGTCGAAGAGTTTTACGCCGTGCAGCCTGCAGAGGGCGGCCAGTTCCACGGTGAAATTGTCGTCCGCCGAGGAGGGCCTGCTGCCGTACATCAGGTGGTTGTGGGCGATGACTACGCCGAAGGGCTTTACCGCGGCGAAAATTCCCGGCACTTCGCTGCGGTCGAGCGTGACGCGGTGCAGCTCCGAATCCGAGCGGGAATATATGTACTTCACCCTGCCGTTCTTTTCCAAAAAGTACAGCTCCAGCACCTCCTCGCTCTTGGAGCGCAGGCGTTTTGCGCTGAAAATTTTAAAGTCGCCGTAGTTTTTGAGGTAGGCCTCGTTGGTTTCAAGCGAATACACGGGCTTGGTGCACGCCGCCACGCACTTTAAATAGAGCGCGACGCTCCCGCCGACGCCGGGGATCTTTTCGAGTTCCTCCACGTCGGCCTCGAACATGTCCTTCATAGAGCCGAACGTTTCGAGCAACGTGTGCGCGACGGGATTGGTGTTTTTGCGCGGGTAGGCGTTGAATAAAAGAATCTCCAAAAGTTCGTGTTCGGGCATATAGCCGCCCTGTTCGAATTTGCGCAGCATGCGCTGCCTGTGTCCTTCGTGTTCCATAACAAGCCTCGTAAAACCTTATATCGGAATTTATTTTATACCATGCGGACGGGTCTGTCAAGCGCAGAAACAAAATTGCCGAAAAAGCGTTGGTTGCGGGATATTACGGGGTGTTTCGTCGATTTAAAAAACACCAAAAAAGTATTAATTAAAGGATATTGCGGGGTGTTTGCTGAATTCGGGCGCAATATGTAAAAATTTTGATGTTTTTTTGTTGTTTTGGGCATATATGCGGGCGTACGCTATTCTCCCTGCGGCCTCGGGGAGCAAAAGCGGGGTTTTTCGGGCACGGCGTCGTATCTGTCCTGCATTTCCCCGACGAGCTGCGCCACTATGTCCTCCGCGGTGATAAGCCCCACCACTCTCGAGCCGTCCGCCACAATGGCGAGGTGCCTGCGCGCGCCCTGCATGGTTTTGAGCAAACGGCCGATATTGTCCGTAGGTTTGCAATAGAACACGGGTTTGAGGCAGGGAAGTATGTTGCTTCTGCCGCCGATAAGCATCTCGTAGAAGTCGGCCCTGTACAGTATGCCGCATATGCCCTGCAGCCCGCCGCAGGAGACGGGGACGCGCGAGTAGTTGGATTCGCCGAATATCTCTATTATCTCCCCTACGTCCGCGTTTTTGTCGATATATGTTATGTTTTCCGCGGGAACCATTATCGCCGAGACGGGCGTCCGTCCGTAGCGCAGCGCGTTTGTTATTATCGTTTCCTCTTCGCCGGGGAGCACGCCCTCCGCGGCGACGTCGGCCACTATCACGCCGAACTCCTCCTCCGTCATCTTTTTGTTCTTTTTGCCGAACCCGAAAATTTTGCCCAGCGCCCTTTTCCACAGCGCGAACAGCTTGCACAGCGGGGAACATGCGCACATGCACAGCCTTGTCGCGGGCGCGGCCAGCATTGCGAATTCTTCGGGGAATTCCTTTGCCACCGTCTTGGGGGAGACTTCGCCGAAAACCAAAACGAGCACGGTCATAACCACTGTGGACAGCGTTGCGCCACCGCCGCCGAACAGCCCCGAAAACAGCACGGTTGCAAGAGACGTGGCCGTTATATTGACTATATTGTTGCAGATAAGCAGCGTCGTGAGCACGTCGCCGTAGTTTTTGTTGAGTTTTAAGACGAGGGCGGCGCGGCGCCTCGTGCGGGCGTACGTCTTCATCTTGACCGCCGAAAAACCCGTAAAGGCCGTCTCCGCCGCCGAAAAGAAGCCCGAAAGCAAAATGAGCACGGCAAGTGCTATTGAAATGGCCGAAACTTTGTATGCGTCCAATGCGCCCTCCGCAAAAACATCCAATATTATGATATTCCCGCGGCGGGCCTTAAAAAACTTTATTTTTGAATATATTGACTAAACGCACGCTTTCTGTTACAATAATATTATGCCGAACATTTTGATGGAATTGAAAAAAGTTAAAAATATCCGCGATCTCGGCGGAATTCCCGCCGCAGACGGCAAAAAGGTAGCGAGCGGGAAAATCATTCGCAGCGGTAGGTTGAGCAAGCTCCCTCCCGAAACGTGCGCCGCGCTTGAAAAGCTCGGGATAGACAACGTCGTGGACATGCGTTCGCCGCGCGAGATTGCCGAACACCCCCCCACGGTGCTGCGCGGGGCCACATATCACTACATAGAGTTTATCCCCACGGCCTATCCCGTTCTGACGCACGCAAAACATATGTCCACCGAGATGTATATCCAGAGCAGGCGGGTGAGGCGGGACTTCGGGTCGAGCGAAAACTATATGCACGCGATGTACAAATATATCGTTACGGACGGCGATTCCCGCAAAAAACTTAAGACAATCTTCGATTTGTTCCTTGCCGAGGAGAACTGCATACTCTATCACTGCAACTCGGGCACGGACAGGACGGGCATAGTTTCGATGTTGCTCCTGTCGGTGCTGGGCGTAAGCCGCGAGGAGATTTTAAAGGACTATATGCTCAGCCACAGATACCAGCGCAGGCGCCGCTATTGGCAAAAATTTGCGCTTATCATCGCGCCCACTGCCATACGATTTAAAAAGCTGCTGTTTGCCCAAATGCTCCCCAGACCCCAATATATGTCGAATTTAATCGATTTTTTGGAGAAGGAACACGGCAGCGTAACGGCCTACGTCACCGACGTTTTGGGCGTAACGGAAGAACAGATACAAACTTTAAAAGACAAATATCTCGAATGAGGGGCCATATCCATGCAGTCTTTGAGAGAACTATATAAAATAGGGCGCGGGCCGTCGAGCTCGCACACCATAGGCCCCGAAAGAGCCGTCAAACTTATGAAAGAGCGCTACCCCGCCGCCGAAAAGTTTAAGGTGACGCTGTACGGCTCGCTGGCGATGACGGGCAAGGGGCACGGCACCGACGAGGTGATTATGAAAACTTCCGCGCCCGTCCCCTGCGAGGTGGTGTTCGATACAGACTCCCCCTGCGACGTCCACCCCAACACCCTCGACATAGAGGTGACCGAGGGCGGCAAAACGGTTGCGAGGCAGCGGATTTACAGCGTGGGCGGGGGCACCATCGCCCTCGAAGGCGAAAAGGACGGACAGGCGCCCGCCGATATCTATCCTTTGACCAACTTTACGGACATAGCCGAATATTGCAACCGAAAGGACATACGGCTGTGGCAATACGTTGAGGAATGTGAGGGCAAGGAAATATTTTTGTATCTTGCCAAAATATGGGAACGGATGAAGATAACCATCCACGAGGGGCTGACCTGTTCGGGAATTCTGCCCGGGGGGCTGGAGACCGAGCGCAGGGCGCAGTACCTCTACCACCAGAGGCACATAGACGAATCGGCGCAGACCCGCGAAAACAGGCTTGTATGCTCCTATGCCTTTGCGACGAGCGAACAGAACGCCGCGGGAGGAATTATAGTCACCGCCCCCACCTGCGGGGCGTGCGGCGTGGTGCCCGCCGTGCTGAAATATATGCAGGAAACGAGGGGATTTTCCGACGGGGAAATAGTCAAGGCTTTAGCGACGGGCGGGCTGATAGGCAATATCATAAAGCAGAACGCCTCGATAAGCGGCGCGGAGTGCGGCTGCCAGGCCGAGATAGGTACGGCTTGCTGTATGGCCGCCGCCGCCCTTGCCGAACTGTTTGAAATGGGCCTCGGGCAGATAGAGTACGCCGCCGAAGTTGCGATGGAGCACCACTTGGGGCTGACCTGCGACCCCATAGGCGGGCTGGTGCAGATCCCCTGCATAGAGCGCAACGCCGTGGCCGCCATGAGGGCGATTAACGCCCTCTCCCTTGCCGACTTTTTGGCAGACTCGCGCAAAATTTCCTTTGATACCGTCGTGGAAACGATGTACGCCACGGGCAGGGACCTGTTGGGGAATTACCGCGAAACGGCCTCGGGCGGGCTTGCAACCCACTATCGTAAGAGAAAAAAAATATAACCGCTTTTTGAGCGATATTCACAAAAATCCCAAGCAAGCCGTGCTTGGGATTTTTCGTGAGTTTGGGCGAAGCGACAGGGCGTATATTGCCTTTTTATTTTTTGGGCGGACCGTGCGTTGCGGCCTCAACAGGCGTTAGCCATTCATTCCGCTGAACGCTACAAAACGTTTGCAACTTACAAGTGGCCAGGCACCGCTACCCCGTGCCCTCTTCCGTCGCCGACGGGGGAGGGTGCCCTGAAAGGGCAGGT
>CANRKK010000021.1 GCA_947631195.1 uncultured Clostridia bacterium | reverse complement strand
CTGTCACGTACGAAATCGTTATGCCAAACAATCAAATAAAATCAAATAAAATCAAATCACGGCGCAAAAACGCTTGACACGAGGAAATGTACGAGTTATAATAAAAGGGCGTTGTAGTGGCGGCTACGGCGTTACAACACTATTGACAGAAGCTCGTACTGAAATGCCCGCCAGCAAAGTAAGTGCGGGTTTTCTTTATAAAAGCGGAGGTAAAGTATGACCGGCAGAGAATATCTTATGAGCCTAACAGATATTGAGTTAGCAAAGGTGATAAAACACGGTGGAGAGAACATTGAGGATTTATGCCAAAGGGATTATGAGAAATGCAAGCAGTATAAAAACTGCTATGATTGTATTACAACTTGGTTGAAATCAGAGCGAGGCGGTTTATGCCCTAAATATAAAGTCGGGGATATTGTATATGCAATAGGAAGTATAACTGAAATAGACGGATATTTGCCTATCCCCTGTAAGATAGTAAAAGTAAACATAAATAAATACTCTATTTCATATAAAACAATAAGGAATAGCGGCTGGTTTGGCTTTCGTTGTGGATTGACAAATAAGGAAAGCGATTTGTTCTTGACAGAAAAAGAGTGTATGGATAGTATTATAGAGCGAAAGTGGGTCCTTCTACCGCAATTTACGGAAGAAAATATAAAGGCAGCAAAGCAAAAAATAATCGAAACTGCGCATAACCCATTTGCCTATCAATGGGTTAAAAATTGTGCAGAAACGATAGAATGTGGAGAAGAAATCAGCAAGCACGCAATACTAATCGCATTATGCGGTGAACTTATAAATAAAAGGAAGGTAAGTAATGCCAACAATAGATGAATTGAGAATGCTTCAAGCCTTGCCGCTTGACGTTAAGATAGGTAAGACGAAGCAACGTATAAGAGAGTGGGTGAACTACTACGGCGAGGACGGCGTTTGCGTATCTTTCAGCGGTGGCAAGGACAGCACGGTTTTACTTCACTTAGTAAGGCAACTCTACCCGAACGTACAAGCAGTGTTCGTCAATACGGGCTTGGAATATCCCGAAATACAGTCGTTTGTAAAGACCTTTGATAATGTAACGATACTCCGACCTAAAATGCGCTTTGATGAAGTTATAAGCAAGTACGGCTATCCGATTATAAGTAAGAATATTAGTAAGATGATACGAAGCGTCAAAGAGCAGAGAAAATGGGCTATGAACGCTATACAAGGATTAGATTGTCGGACAGGCGAGCCGTGCGGATATTGTGAAGATAGATACGCAAAGTGGCGATCATTGATAGAAGTAGATTTTAATATAAGTGATAAGTGTTGCGGAATAATGAAAGAAAAGCCGTTAGACGAACACGAACGGAAGACCGAGAAAGTCCCATTTGTTGCTTTGCTTGCCGAAGAAAGCGAAAGACGACAACAAGCGTGGCTCAAAACAGGGTGTAATGCTTTTGAAGCAGGCAAGAGCAAACCGCTTTCCTTTTGGACGGAGCAAGACGTTCTCGCCTATATCCGTGAATATAACTTGCCAATAGCAAGCGTTTACGGCGACGTGGTTTACGACAATGACGGCGTACAGTACGATAATCTACTTTGCGATTGCGGCTGTAAACTCAAAACGACAGGGGCAAGTAGGACAGGCTGTATATTCTGCGTTTTTGGAGCGCACTTGGAAAAGAAAGGCGAGGGACGTTTTGAACGGTTGAAGAAAACCCACCCAAGGCAGTACGAGTATTGTTTGGGCGGTGGAGCGTATGACAGCGACGGCTTATGGAAACCGACCAAAAAAGGCTTAGGTATGAAGCACGTCTTTGATACGCTTAACGAACTATACGGCAAAGACTTTATAAGGTACTAAACAAAGGCACCCCTAACCGAGTGCTTTTTATTTTGCAAAAAAATTTTCCAAACCCCTGTAAAACGCTTGACTTATGTAAACGTATGTGCTATTATGTGAGTACAATAATTTGTGGAGGTAAACAAACAATGGTAAACAAACTGACTAAACAGCAAGTAGTAGAGGGGCTTGTACAGATAAGGCACGACCTTATCGAAGTACATAGCAACCTCGAGTTCAAGTCCGTACAGGACAGGTGGCACGACCCCGATTGCCTTGAATGGGCGATTAACTTCATTGAAAAGCACGAGGATAACAACGATACACTTAAATTGCCGTGCAAAATGCGTAGGTCAAATAGATGGGTTGAAACATGGGTTGTATATTATCGAGATTATGAGTATGGTGGGATAGAAGATAAAATATTTTACACCGAAGCCGAAGCAGACAAGTTTTTAGCACAGCTAAAGGAGAATAAGCAATGTTAGCATTACACATTATATCGGCAGTAGCCTTAATAGTATGGACGATCGGCGGCGGCATATACCTTGTCAAAAGGCGTAGGAAGCCGCAGGATAATCCGAACTACTCAATGACGAAATATCAAGATAAGTATTAAGGAGAGCGACAATGAATAAACAAGAAGCATTAGATGAAATACCCGATATAGATACTTTTTGTCGGATATGTTGCGATAGGTGTACAGGCAACGATTATTACTGTCCGTCGGAATGCGATATGCTTACAAAGGCAAGGAAGTTGGACTTTGACAGGATAGTGAATTGTTATGCAAAGCACGACGGCGATTTGAATAAAGTAAAACGATACATTGATAGTACACCTATAATTAGATTAAGAGGGGGATATTAACAATGAAATACAAAGTAGGCGATAAAGTAAGAGTAAGGCAATGGGACGATATGGCGAGAGAGTTCGGTATAGACAAATATGGTGATATTGACATGGGAAATATTCTTTTTAGCAAAGCAATGAAACAATATTGCAGAAAAGTTTTTACAATAAATGACATTTCCGATGATAGATATTATGTTGGAGAAGCTCCTATGTATGGGTGGACAGACGATATGTTAGAGCCTATCGAACAGCCGAAACTTGAAGTCGTTCACCACTCCCCATTGACCTACCGTATATATGACGAGTTGAAAAGTCACGTTGGCAGAACAAACGCTATTTCGGCAGAAGCGTTGAGTGATATGTTCGGTATATCACAAAGACAACTTCGTAAACATATTCTCGCTATAAGACGAAGTGGCGAGCTTGAAAAGGTAATAGGGAGTGCGAATGGCGGCTACTACGTCTGCACAGCCGAAGAAGTAGAAAAGGCGATAAATAGGCTTATTCACGCCTCAAAGAATATGCTCAAGACGGCAAGCGTTATGGCTAAAAAGGCAGAGCGAAACGGACAGTACAAGATGAAAGAATTAGGCAAATACTTTAAGGACGTTTACGAATCGTTAGGCGAGGTGGACGAATGACCTACGAACCTAACAACATATACCTTGCCGACTGTTACGAGGCTATAAAGGACATACCCGATAAGTCAATCGACCTCGTGTATTGCGATATACCTTATGATATAGAAAATAACGGCGGCGGTGGCTGCTTTGGCGAGAAGAAACGAGATTATCATAAAGAATATGAGCAAATATGCACAAATACACAAAGCACGGATAAAGCAAAGTCTATAATGAAAAGTATGACTAATCTTGATAATATATCTTACGGCATAGACTTTTCTATTCTTGATGAGTTTGTGCGAGTATGCAAGGCGATTTACTGTTATATATGGTGCAGTAAGTTGCAGATACTCCCACTTATGGAATACTTTGTCGGTAAGCACGATTGCCGTTTTGAGTTGCTAACTTGGCATAAGAGTAATCCGATACCGACTTGCAACGGTAAATACCTATCCGATACGGAATATTGCCTTATGTTTAGAGAAGAAGGCAAAACAAAGATAGGTGGTACTTTTGAAACTAAAAGTAAGTATTACATTTCACCGACAAACAAGACCGACAAAGACCGTTTCGAGCATAGCACAATTAAGCCGTTAAAGTTCGTGCAAGACCATATATTCAATAGCACGGAAGTTGGCGATATAGTGCTTGATTGCTTCTCTGGAAGTGGTACAAGCCTTGTAGCCGCCAAAAACCTTGGCAGACGGTATATAGGATTTGAGATTGACGAGAGGTGGTACAAGATAGCCAAAGACAGGCTAAACAATATCACCGCTTCGGGACAAACAAGTATGTTTACAATGTAAAAGGAGATAAATTATGAAAGCAGTTTTAATATCAATACAACCGCAACATTGTGTCAATATCACAAGCGGTAGGAAGAGAATTGAGGTGCGCAAAAAGCGTACGACGTGCAAAGTACCTTTTAAGGCGTTTATTTATTGCACGAAAGATAAATGGGAACATTTTGTACAAATGCCCGATAAAACTTATCGAATTTATAACGGCAGGGAATATGGGGCTTACGATAAGTCATTAAAGTTTGAAGGCGAGAGCAATGGTAAGATCATTGGTGAGTTTGTGTGCGACAGAATAGACGAATATGTAAACCACTTTATGGCTTGGAGAGATAAAAACGGCAAACAGTTTAATGTGGGCGAATTTCTGTCAAATGCCTGCGTAACGCTTGACGAAGTTTCTAATTATATTGCAGGCTCAATTAAGTTCTATGGCTGGCACATATCCGAGCTTAAAATCTATGACAAGCCGAAAGAGTTAAGCGAGTTTAGGAAGCCGTGCGATAGATTTTTAGATTGTTTCCTTTGTCGGAGATATAAACGTGATGAATTTGGCGGTTGTGATAGTAAAATACGCCGCCCGCCGCAGTCGTGGTGCTATGTAGAGGAGATACAAGAATGAAACCAAAATTAGGTAGGACAGTATGGTGCATATACGAGTGGAGCCTTGAGGCACAAAAGGTATACGCCTTGGGCGAGCGGTCGTTCATAACGGACAACTATTGCAAAGCCACCGTTAAGGATTCACAGGAATACGATTATGATTGGTACAATTATAGGTGGTTTACTTCGTTAGCGAAAGCGAAGAAGCAGATTATGCAAGATTATCGGGATATGTACCCATTCGACTATAACGCCAAATTGATACAATATGGCGATGATTATTACGAAATTGGATAAAAAGGAGATATAAAACAATGTTAAATCTTTACGAATTGAAAGACCAATACTTAAAGCTGTATGAAGAGTTTACTAACTCTATTGACAGCGAGACAGGCGAAGTCGATATTGACATAGCCCAGCGGCTCGGGGAGATACAAGCCTCGTTTGAGGAAAAGGCACTTAAAACGGCTTATTTGTATCGTGCGCTTGATGATGACACCGACAGGCTAACAGCCCTTATAGACCGTTTGACAGCCGAGAAAAAGCGGTTAGAGAAGCGGAAAGCAGCTGTAAAGGATTACTTGACAACTGCTTGTCTTTCGTCGGGTGTAACGAAGATACAAGGCGATTACGCTAATATATCGTTTAGGAAGTCAAGTTCGGTAGTAGTTGATAACGAAAGCTTCTTGAACGAGGATATGTTTAACGTCAAGATAGAACGCAAGCCCGATCTGAAAGCCATAAAAGCGGCGATAGAAAAGGCGCAAGCAGATGGCAAGGTATTTGTCGGGGCGCATATTGAAGAAAAGCAAAATATACAAATAAAGTGAGGTAGAATATGAAAGATTACAGGTTGAGCGAGATACAAAATCACAATTTTAACGAATTATGGGCTTTGAGCGATGATATTGCCAAAAGAAGACTTGAATTTGAGTTTCTTCGTAAAGCACAGTATTCTCTTGAACATTTGGACATAGAGCCGCGCGATATGATTGAGTTGCCGTATAAGCAACAATTTTATGTCAACGAAGGCACGTTTCGTCCAAGAACGGTGTGGAGTGTAATATTTCGAGATAATATTTCGGGGGCTTGTGGCATTGAAAGTTTTAATACCGAACCCGAAGCGGACGAATTTATAGCAAAATTAAAGGAGAAAAACAATGAATAAGCAAACATTAAAAACAACAATAATGGTAAAAAAGGAAGTGGAAGAACCTGTTGAGGTACAGATTTGCCCAATATGCGGCGGTACACCGAGATTAGTAGACTACGAAACAAAAACTTACCGCCTCAATAATGGCAACGTTACATTTCAAAAAATCTTAATTGGTTGCCCGAATTGCGGCTTACAAGCAAGGTTGCAAGATTGGAATAAATTATCTTATGAGGAGGAAGAACAATGAAAGCATACTTTGTAAGCGTACCAGACGAGCGTGGAATAGTTTTTGTCGAAGCTGAAACAGTCGCAAAGGCAAAGCAAGAAGTGTTAAAAAAAGGTTTTTTCAAGGGATACTCTTTTTTCGACTTGAGAGCTTCGCAAATAAAAAGTGAGGAGGAAGAGCAATGCAAATAGGCGATATTGTAAAGTTAGACCAGCACAATAGGCTCCATATTCCGCAAACTCTTATGAGAGAAGCGGGGATAGAGCCGAACAGCGAGGTTATTGTGTATATGGAAGTAGGTGAAGAGCATATAACTATTCGGTCAAAGAAAACTTACGATGATAAAATAAAAGTAGTGGAGGGACAAGACAATGAATCTATTTGAGAAAATTCAAGCAATAAGAGTAGAATTAAGAGAGCAAAACTTAAAGCCTACCGGCAAAAACGAGTTCGCAAAGTACAGTTACTTTGAGTTAGATGACTTCTTACCGCAACTCAACCGACTTATGAAAGAGCATAAGATGACGGCGATCGCTTCCTTTACAAGCGAAGTTGCCACTTTAACGGCAATCAACATTGAAGCACCCGAAGAGCGTTTTGTAATAACAAGTCCGTTTAGTTCGGCAAGTCTTAAAGGTTGCCACGAAGTACAATGCGTAGGAGCAGTAGAAACCTACCAAAGACGATATTTGTATCAGGCTTTATTCGATATAGGCGAGAAAGACGGCTTAGACGCGACCTTTAACCCGTTAGAGCCGAAAGCACAGCAGAGTAGGGTAAATGCCCAATCGCAACCAAACAAGCCGCAGAACGCAAATAACGGCGTTACAAGTGATGACGTGCAAATGACACTTGAAGAGGCAAGACAATTCTGCTTTACGACAGGAAAGTACGCAAATGTTCCATTCAATAAGCTGTCCGAGCCTAATCTTAAGTGGATATTCTCTGAATCGAAATGTAACGCGAAAACAAAGAAAGCAGCAAAACTTGTATACGACAGCATACAAGAAATGAAAAAGTCAATGAGTGGCGGCTCGCAACTTGAGATGACTCCGCTTCCCAAAGAAGAAGCAGATGAGTTACCGTTTTAAGGAGTAAGGAAATGGACAAAATAGAAAAAATGTACACAGTGATAGAAGCAGCAAAGCTATTGCACATATCGCCAAATGCTTTAAGAATGCGTATTCGCAAGGGCGATATAACGGGTTATAAGCCTAATCCTGTAAAGCAAGGTTATGTTTATATATCCGAAAGCGATTTAATCGAATACTTAGAAAAATGCAAGGTAAAGGCAAAAAAATAGCATAAAACACTTGACAAAGACGGGATTATGGCGTATAATTGATTAGTAGATAAGGTATACAGGGCTTTATTTACAAGATAATAATTTCATATGCCGTAATCCCATTGATGTCGAGAAAGTGCCTGTATCACGAGTATTGATGTCGGTGGGTTTATGTTTTATATAGGAGATTTATTATTATGGCTGATGGTGTAAAATGGATAAAATTAATGGTCGGAATGTTTGACGGCAATAGTTTTAAGAAAATTAAAAGAGCAAATATAGGTGGCGTTTCATATAGAGACAAACTAACTGCAGTATGGTTTGAGTTATTAGACCTTGCGGGAAAATCAAATGCAAATGGCTTTCTTATAGATGAAAACGAAATTCCATATCATTCATATGAGGATATAGCAACTATGATAGATCGTGATACCGAAGAAGTAGCACTTTGTATGCAGTTTTTTGAGAATGCTAAAATGGTAGAGATAATTGATGATGTTTATTGTTTATCTAATTGGAATAAATATCAAAATGAAGAAGGACTTGCAAAAATTAGAGAGCAGAACCGTATAAGACAAGCACGTTGGAGAGAGAGACAAAAAGAATTATCACCTTCTCAAAATGAGAATAATAAAGCAAATAATGAAACAAGTAACGAGAATAACGATAAAAATAACGTTACGGAGCGTTACGGAATAACGTCTACCTCTTATTCTACTTCTTATACATCTACTTCTTCAAACTCTTTAAATCTTTTATCTTATGATAAAGTTATTGAAATAGCAAAAGTAGAATGCCCTATATGCTATACTCGTTATCAAAGGAAGATAGATGGTGGAAAGCTTGAATACGCTAATAAACTATATCAGATACTTGAGGATATACAAGGGCAGTATGACTATGAAGCGATACGACAGCTATTCAGACACGCGAATAAAACTTATGTAGTATCTCCGAATTACCAACAACTTGATGTTATTTGGGTATTGAGCAATATTGAGAAGGTCAAAGCGATAGAAGAGAAAGAAAATAGTACCAACTTGCCAAATCAATATGAATCAACTAAGCAAGTAACAAGGAAAACAGCAGCAGAGATACAAGCTATATGGGGCGATATTAATCCGGAGGATATTTGATATGATAAAAAAAATGGAAGAAGCAATAGAACGTGCGCTGGGCATAAATTATGAGGAAGAAAGTTTGCCGTTTACAATGCACACGCTTAGATATTTGGCAAAAGAACTTATTGACACTGGCTATCGTAAAGCCGATGAAGTGCGCAAGGAAACGGCGAAAGAGATTTGGAACAAATTATACCAAAAGGCAGGCGAATATTACAATAATAGGCTCAATATAAGTCAGCAAGACATTAGATTTTTTGCGGCTCAAGACGGCGTAGAGGTGGACGAATGAAAGATTATACATTAAGCGAGATTAGGTGCGGTATGGTATCTGAAGAAGAACAATCCGAACAATTCGCACTATTGGAAATAACAAGGATTTTGCGAGGACGCAACATAGAACTACGCGATATGCTTGATTTGCCTTGTGTTGTCCACAATGACGACAAAGATTTCTACCAAATATTTTGGCGCAAAAAGGACGGACTAATAGGATATGAACTCAAATGTACGAAAGCTGAAGCAGACGAATTTTTAGCAGGACTAAAGGAGAATAAATAATGGCTTACTATCGTAAAACGATCTGTTCTGCGGCGGGCTGTACCAACTACACCGAAAGCGGTTGTATCTACTGCTCGGAGCATAAGAAACAGTATATTAAGCGAGGGACGACTTCTGAACACGCAGACTGGTACAAAACGGCTTGGTGGACGAAGCATAGAAAAGCGTTTCTACTCTCGCATATATGGTGCGAGGAGTGCTTGAAGCAAGATAAACATACCCTTGCAACGACGGTACACCATACGCACGGTTATGGAGATTGGCAATCGTTTTGCGACGTAAGCAAGTGGCAAGCGTTATGCTCGACTTGTCATAGCCGAATACATACAACGGTAACGAACGAGCAATTATGGGATAAATACGGAGGTAAGGACAATGGCGGGACAAAAGGGTAGAAGCGGCGGCGCAAGAAAGAACGCAGGGCGAAAGCTAAACCCGCCCTTGCAAGCGCAACCGTTTAGCGACATAGAGGAAGTTCACGGCATAATGCAGAGTAGCGACAGCCCGCTCGTAATGCCCGAAGAGATACAATGTATAGGCGGGGCGGCAAAGGCTTGGAACGAGGTTTTGGAACTTGACAAGAACTCTAAATACCACCTGCTCAATAACCGCCATAAAGAGGCGTTAAAGTCTTATTGTATCTCCGTAGCGATACGAGATCGGCTAATACAGACTTGGCATAACGAGGGCGAGGCGGTCACTTACATTGACTTCAAGGGAAATCCGAAAATCAGCCCCGTCGCAGAAGAACTTAAAAAGATAAGCCAAACGATAAACAAGTTCGCTGACGACTTAGGCTTGACGGTATTAAGCGAATATCGAATGGCGAGGGAAGCAAAGACAGGCGAAAGCCTTATGGGTGAGCAAGAACAAAAAGACGATATGTTCGAATAGGAGATATAACAATGACGAATAGAGAGTGGCTCGAAAGTTTGAGCGACGAGGAATTGGCAAATTTTATATTTATGGAAGGTTGCAAATGCGAGACTTGCGAATACGATGGGAACAAAGGGAATAAATGTTTAGAACCTTGCAGTTGTATAGACGGCAAAACGAAGTGGCTTGGAGCAACGCATAAGGAGCAAGATAATGACTAATTACTTTGTTTTTGAGGGTAGGCTCGCCTCGCTGAACGAATATATCTCTGCTTGTCGTACAAATGCCTATATAGGCGGCACAATGAAGCGTAAGGCGCAAACGGGTATAGAATGGGCAATTCTCCCATACAAGCAGAAAGGGCTGTTAAAGCCTATTACAAAGCCTTGTAGAGTGAAGTTCACTTTTTACGAGAAAACGCAAAAGCGGGATATAGACAATGTGATGAGCTTTGCGACAAAGATTATTCTTGACGCACTTGTCAAAATGCGAATATTGCCCGACGATAACAGGAAGTATATCACGCAGTTGCAATACGACTTTGCAAAAGCGGATAGCGATAAAATTGTAGTAGAATTAGAGGAGATAGAATAATATCTTTCAAAACGCTTGACAATTTACTTTGTATATGATATACTATATAAGTAAATTGAGTGGTAGTCAATTTGCAAATAATAATATTCGACAGAGAGCAGCGGCGAAAGGTACTACCACTACCGAGTAGTTGTTGCTTTTCTTTATTTACGAGATATGTTTATAGATTTAACAGGTAAGAAATTTAATAAACTGACCGTGATCGGAATTGCATACATAACAGATAGACACCGTATTTTTGGGAATGTAAATGTGATTGCAGGAATGAATGCGTAATTAGAGGCGATAGTATTAAAAATGGACACGCCAAATCTTGTGGTTGCAATATAATTGAGTCGCTTAAAACAAAACCACGCAATTATAAACACGGGCAAAAGGACACAAGATTATATACAATATGGGGTGATATGTATTCTCGTTGTTATAATGAGAATGATCCAAATTATAAAAGATATGGCGCAAGGGGAATACATATGTGTAATGAATGGCGAGATTTTAGAAATTTTTATGAGTGGGCAATGAATGCTGGATATAGGGACGACTTATCTATTGATAGGATAGATAATTATAAAGGTTATTGTCCCGAAAATTGCCGTTGGGCAACAAGAAAAGAACAGGCAAACAATAAAACTACGAATAGGATATATGAGATAAACGGCGAGAGGTTAAATATTGGGCAAATAGCAGAAAAGTATAATTTAGATTACCAATTAGTTTGGGGACGATTAAAAAAAGGGTGGAGTATAGAAAAGGCTATATTACCTAAAATGAGATAATGAAGTATATCATAGACGAAAATCGAGAAGAAATAAAATATGCTCGTAAAATCATAAGTGGCGAGTATAAAGCCGAGCAACCCGAAATATTGAGTTGCAAGCGGTTTTTGCGTGATTTGGAAAGACAGAATGATGTCGATTTTCCGTATTGTTATGATTACAGTAGAGCCGATCGCTTTTTTCAATTTTTTGAAATGTGTCCTAACACAGAAGAGGGGAATAATACAAAATTAAAATTAGCGAAATTTCAATATTATGATTGCGGACAAATTTTCGGCTGGGTTCGGAAAGATAGCGGAGCAAGGCGGTGGCGTAATGTTCTTATTTACGAAGCGAGAGGGCAAGGCAAGTCGTCATTATGTGCGGCGATAAGCCTTTATGTACTTACAGCAGACAAGATATACCCGCCATTTCACCCCGAAAAAGGATATTTTGAGCCTAATCAATATATCTGTCTTATGGCGTATGACCGAGACCAAACAGTACAAGTACGAAAGCCTATAATTGATATGGTGAACAATAGTACACAATTTCAAGAGCAAGTGTCGGTAGGCAAGGGCGACAGTACGAGAACATATATTCGAGGGAAAAAACGAGGCGGCGAAATTAAGGCAATAAGCAAGGAAACGAAAAAACTTGACGGTGAAAAACTTAATCTTATTATTTGTGATGAATATGCCGCACATTTAGAAACCAAGAGGCTATCAACCCTTATGGGTTCGTTCGGCAAAAGGCGACAATCTATGTGCGTAAAAATAACGACAGCGGGTGATGACGCATTGATTAAGCCCGCTTACGACGATTATAAACGCTGTTTGGAAGTTCTTAACGGGCGCATTCAAGATGATAGATACTTAATTATAATAAGAGAATTAGGGGAGAAAGACGATCCCGCTGACTTTTCCCTTTATGAAAAATGTACGCCAATGTTAAGGGAGCATAACGAATATTCGGAAAGATTATTGACCGAAATAAAATCGGAATGGGAGGAAGCATTTCAGGGCGGGAGCGAGCAACAAAAGATAGAATATCTTATCAAGCGTACCAACCGCTGGCAAGTAGGGAGCGAATTAAAGTTCCTTAATCAAGACCAATTAGATATGTTGCAGAAAAGCATAATGCCGAAAGACGAATTTTTGAAACTAATAAAAGACCGTCCGTGCGTATGCGGCATTGACGCTTCCAAGGTAATTGACTTGACCGCCGAGAGCTTTATATTCAAGTTACCCGATGATAAGATAGGTATTTACGCGCACGGCTTTATGCCTAAAGAAACTGTTTATACCCACCTTAAAACGGATAAACTCCCTTATGAAAGTTACGAACGGAAAGGCTATCTATCTTTCATTGACGGTACTTACATAGATAACTTTGACTTGAAGCAATACCTATACGAGTTTGAGAGAGATAACAACTTAGAGGTTAAAGCCGTATGCGCTGATAATGCGTATTGCCAACAACTACTTATTGACTTGACAGCCGGTCGAACACCGAATAACAAGATTTATGACGTAATAGAATGTCCGCAAACAACGTCGGTACTCAACGAGCCTTGTATCAATTTTCTGACTTGGCTTACGGCAGGAAAGCTCGTAATTTGCGAGAACGACTTATTTATCAACCATTGCGCAAACGCCTATGTACAGTACGATAAAGGCGGTAGAATGAAAGTAGCAAAGAAGAATGAAAGCAGCGCATTTAGGATAGACCTTTTAGCAGCTGCACTGAACGCCATAAGAAGAATAGACTTACTTAACGATCAAACCTTATTGAATTTAATAGCTTCGGGCGAATACCATTTTTAGGTACGCATATAAAATCTATAAAGGAGGTATAAATCTATGTTGACACAGACACACGCAAATAGAATTGTTTTTGCTCTTAATGACGCATTCAAAGAAGAAATAGCTCAAGAGACTATTAACGCTTTGAGTGATACTTTGAAACATCTCAATGAACTTGAAACAAAAGTAAAAGAACTTGAAGCACAGTTGAGAGAACAACCCGCTGAACAGCAGAACAATTCTGAAATTTCGGACGAGAACTCCGTAAATTAATGCCAAATGGTCAACCTATAATATTATTTTGTAGGTTGACTTTTTTTTTGTGCATAACGCTTGACAACGGGAAATAGTAATGATATAATAATAATGTATTTTTAGTAATATAGGATTAGATATGGGTTTATTCGGTAGATCGAAAAAAAAGAAAATCAATGACACCGTAGTAAATATGTCGAACTCCGACTTTTTGAGTGGAGCCGACTTTACAGCAAAACGAGACGATGAACTCAAGTTATCGTCCGTTTACGGTTGTGTTGATACCATATCTACTACTATGTCAAAGATACCGTTCTTTGTAATGAATAGGTTTACGAAAGAACATATAGACAATGAAAACCTTTACAATCTGCTCAATATGCAGCCTTATCCGGAAGCGAACGCAAGTATTATGCATAAACTTCTTTGGATATGGGATTTGACAAAAGGTAATGCGTATGCTGTAATAAATCGTAAGCCTCGCTCTTTTGAGATTGAAAGTATTATACCTATTCACCCGCTCAATGTATCTATACAGCGCGATGAGGATAGGAAATTATACTACGTCATAACCCTGAACGACAAGAACAAGACTCAAAGAGTGTTCCGCTATGACGAGATAATTCACTTAAAGGAATTTACCCTTGACGGAGTTTTAGGTATATCCCCGCTCGACTATGCAATGTATACGACTAATTCGGGACTTAATCAAGAGCAATGGCAAGAATACTTTTATAGGAACTACTGCCGCCCGCTCGATTACTTGAAAACAATGTCGGATCTAAGTTCTAAGCAAGTAGAAAAGGCAGTACCTGACGGCAAAGGTGGCACTAAGACAGTCAAAATATCTTTGAAGGAATCTTTACGTGAGGAATGGCGAAAAGCTCATTCTGGCGATAATAAGTTCTTCACGGCGATATTAGACAACGGCTTGGAATATGGCACTGTCCCGCAGATAACGCCTGAGCAAATGGAGTTTGTCAATAGCAAGGAAGTCAACGTACAAGATATAGCTCGCTTCTTTGGTATGGGAAGCTGTATGTTTAAGCTCGGTGTAGGCAAGCAAACCTATTCCTCTAATGAGCAAGGGCAGATATGCTATATCAATGAGACAATATCTGGCAGGTTGCGACAGTGGGAGCAGGAACTTACGCTCAAACTTCTTACGAGAGAGCAGAGGGCAAAGGGCTGGGTTATAAAAGGCAATCTCAATGAGGAATTGAGAGGCGACACCACGACAAGGGCTAATTGGTACGATAAAATGCGTTCCATGGGCGTTTACAATATCAATGAGATTAGAGCGTATGAGGACTTAGAGGATATAGGCGAACTTGGCGACGTTAGGACAATAGGCCCGAACGCCGTACCGTTAGAGAGAGCGATACAAGGTCAAACAGCGGGGCAAGTTACACCGAATGATATAAACCCCGACAATGAAGAACAAGCAAACAATACGGAACAAAACGAGGAGGATAACTAATGCCATTTTATAACTTTGTAAACAAAGCCGATGAACCGGCAGAGCTGTTTATAACAGGCGATATTGTCGATGACGATACTGCCGCTTGGTATAGCGGAAATGACGTAGAGTGCGCTTCGCATAAGGCGTTTAAGGCAAGTCTTGACAAATGCAAAGGCAAGGATATAACGGTTTATATCAATAGTTACGGCGGTGATACGGCGATTGCAAGTGAGATATACACCGACTTGCTTGAGTACAAAGGCAATATCACTGTTAAGATACCCAGCATAGCGGCAAGTGCGGCAAGCATAATAGCAATGGCGGGCGATAAAGTGCTTATGTCCCCGACGGCAATGATGATGATACATAACCCTTGGACAGTGGCGATCGGAGATAAGCACGAACTCAAAGCAACTATCCACGTATTGGAAACTGTCGGAGAAACGATTATAAACGCCTACGAGCGCAAAACGCACTTGTCCCGAGAAGAGATACAAAAGCTAATGGATAAGGACAACCAAGGCTCGTGGTTCGATTGTAACGAGGCTAAGCAATACGGCTTTATAGACGGCATTATAGGCGAGGAAACCGACTTCGCAAATGAGGCGATACTCAATGCGATAAAGGGCGAACAAATGCGAATATACAACAAAGTGGCGTTTAAGCCGCCTAAGGCGCAGGAACAGCGCATAGAAGAGCCTAAACCCGAAGTTGAGCAAATAGCCGAAGAGGCAGAGGAAGAGCCGACAGAGGACGAAATAAGGGCACGGGTGGCAAGGATTTTGAATATCCCGCCCGAACAAGTAAATCAAGCAATGATTGATTGTTGCTGTCCTTTATTTGTTGATAGGGGCGAAGAAAAGGCGCAAAAAGAGCTTGAAGTACAAGCAGAGATAGAAAAGTTTAAGTTTTTAAGTTTGGCATAACCTTTTTGCCGTTGTTGGCAAAGGTGGCAATATAAAAAATATTTTATAAAAAGGAGTAAAAAAATGACGGCAAAAATGGAAAAGTTGATAGCCGAGAAGAACAAATACATTTCGGCAAACAACGCATTGGATCCGCTTACGGATCTTGAGACATTCAGGGCTAACAATGCAGCCATTAAGAACATTAATGACGCTATTGTAGAGCTTGAAAAGCAGGAAGCAGAGGAAAAGGGCGAGGTATTGGTTCAAAACAATGCACAGCCCATTACAGAGGACAGCAAGAAGTTTAAGAGCCTTGGTGAGCAGTTGAGAGCGATAAGAAATGCCGCTATCTCTAAGGGCAAAGACGTTGATAAACGTCTTGTAAAAGACGATATTAAGGGCGTTGGCACTACGGTAGAAGCAGACGGCGGCTATGCTATTCAGTCTGATTTTATCGGCAATATCCTTGATCGTGCTTTTCAGCGTAGTGAAATAGTGAGCCGTTGCCGTACTTATGCTGTATCGGCAAATAGCAATCGTGTAAACTATGTAACGCTTGACGATAGCGCAGACGCTGAAAAAGACGGTGTAGTTGTTGCAGGTGGCGTACAGGCTTATTGGGCGAAAGAGGGCGAGACTGTAGATACGAGCAAGCCGAAGTTTAGCGCAGTTGAGCGTAAACTCTCTAAGATTATGGGTATAGCCTATGCCACGGAAGAGAGTTTACAAGATATACCTTTCCTTGCGCAGTTGCTTGAGGATAGCTTCTCTGACGCTGTAGCAGGATTGCTTACTGACGGTATTCTTAACGGCAAAGGTACTGACCTTGATATGAGTGAGCCTATCGGTGTATTGAACGCTACTGGTTCTAAAGCAATTATAAAAGTTGCACCTACCGATAAAGAAGGTAAGACCATAAAGGCGCAGGATTTTCTTAATATGAAAGCGGCTATGAGACCTAAGGATTGGAATAATGCTGTATGGTATATCCACCCCGACCTTGAAGCGTCGCTTCCGCTTCTCAATGATGGAGCTACCAATCTTGTATTTATGCCTGAGGGCGGTTTGAGCGGCGGACAGTACGCTACTATCCTTGGTCGCCCTGTAGTATTCGATGAGTTTATGGCTCAAAAGGATAAGACCGGCTCGGTGCTTCTTGCTAACTTCGACCAATATATGCTTATCAAGAAAGGCGAGGAGCGCAAAGATTGGTCTATGCACGTTGAGTTCTTGACCGACCAGCAATGCTTCCGTATCGTAATGAGAGTGAACGGCGCGCCTATGTTTAACAAGACTTGGAGTGTACGCCATAGCACGACTAAGCGTGGCTCGTTCGTTACCTTGGACTTCGACTTGGAATAATTGACGCTTCCGTTTTAACCGTTCCTTATAATGCGAAGCAAATTCTCGGCAAGCGTTCTAACGATTTGATAGGTAGCGATTGCTACGTATTGAAAGACGGAAGCGTGATGGGAACAATCAAGTACGTTACGGGGTACAAACAATTTTCAAATGTAGCGGCGGAGCAAAAAGGAAACTTCTTCCCGCTGCACATTGAAAAGATAGGTTCTACACTTACTATCAAAAAGAATGGTAGCACGATAAGAGACCACATAGAGTTTGACCCCGAAATAGTATTGAGAGTATCCGCTTCCGATAAGTTTGAGATACTTGTCGATGATGAACCCGTTGTCACTTTGAATTTTGCAAAGGCAACGTTACTTAAAAACTAATTCTAAAAGGAGATAGCTTTCGGTATGAGTTTAGTTACACTTGAAGATACAAAGAATAGGTTATCGGTGGACTTTTCCACAAAAGATGACGAAATACAAGCGTTGATAAATTCTGCTGAAGGCTATCTTTATTTAGGTTCAGGGCTGACGGCAGAGGACTTTGAGGGCGAAGAAGTCAACGAAAAAGTCAAAGCGTTAGCACAAGAATACATTTATCTTAAAGTCTATCTTGATTATTATATGGCGCACGACGAAATAAACGATCAACGCCTTATAGCCATAATGAAGCAACTCCAATATTGGGCGGTGATTTCATAATGGCACTTAATCATAGAAAAGACGAAAAGATACAGATTTATAGGACAGTTGTCCGTGAAGAAGAAGGGACTACCCGAGAGAGTAATTATCGGCAATTCATATACGATAATGACACTTTCGAACGAGGCGGCTTATGGGCGAATGCTCGTACGTTGACAATGACGGAGATTGCAACGGGCGGTCTATCTATTGATAGGCTCAACGTCAAGTTTACTGTCAATCGCTATGATAGGATAAACACCGACTGTAAGGCGATTTATAGGGGCGACGTTTACGACATTAACTCGCTTGATGAGTTAGACTTCCGAAAGCCTGAAATGAGCTTTACAGCCGTAAAATCGGGCGATACACTTAAATACAGTGGAGATTTATTCGATGAGTAATACGAAGTTTCAATTAAGGGAAAATGTCGTTGCCTCTTTTGAGCTTGCATTACGGAATGCGGGTATGCAAAGGTGGACAGGGACTGACCCTGAAAAACCTAAGTATTGGCGCGGTAGGGTAGAGAGTTCGGGAATGGTAGAGGACTTATTCTTCTTATATACCGTTACCGATAATCTCGAACTTGAAGCGGCAGATAATAAATCTTTCCGTAGGCAAGTATTTATAAACGGACAGCTTTATACAAGAAGTGGGTTCTCAAATGCAAACTTTCAAGATTTAGCAAATGCTATTGAGAGGGAATGCTGTGAACTCGGCTTCATTTTTAATTTTGAGGGCGAGGGCATTGATACAAGTATTGATGAAAACGCACCCGTCTACTACTGCAATTTTGAAGCAGAAAAAAGAGTAATAATGTAAAGGAGTAAATAAAAATGGCAGATACTAAAATATACCAAGAAGGTAACAAAGGATTCTTGATTTACGAGTTTTCGGGCGATGGCTACGCAACGAGCGCAACGGCTATTAGAGGCTTGATTTCTCTCGAAGGTACCGTAAGTCAAACAGAGAGCAAAACGGCGGCTGACGACGATATAGCTTATCTTATAAGGCGTTCGCCGGTCACAATAGAAGGTACTATAACTTTTGTAGGGCTTTCGGCAGATGACTATAAGGCGTTCTTGGGGGCTATAACCGACCAAAAGGGAGCAATAGTTTACGGCGAGAATACGGCAAAGCAGATCGGCTTTGTATTCCTTAACACCGAGCATAATATAAGTGATGAGGGAATAGATACGCAGAGCGAAAACGCACACGTATTCTATAATGCTACATTCTCTTTGCCAAACATAACTACTACGACTATTGCCGAAGATGATACGACTATCCGTCCCTTTGAACTTTCGTTTACGGCAAACCCGAGAATACTTACTGCTGATGATGACAAAGAGCATAAAATCACTTATGCTTGCGTAAACAGCGCAACAGATTCAGAGAACTTTAATTATCTTATAGGCAAAGGTGGCGAAGGTACGGATTACAAGATGTATATACCGTCCTTTAAGACTGTTTAATTAGAGGTGTACTATGGATTACGGAATGATTAAAAAGTACACCTATAAGGAAGTAGACGAAAACGGGCAAGAAGTCGAAAAGACCTTGACTTTCAAATGCTCGTTCCTTACGCTTAAAATCTATAAGAATTACGTCGGCACGGATTTGCTTGCAGATATGGCAAACATAGCTAAGGCAGCGGGACAAACTAACATAACGGCTGATAGTACGGTAGCAGATATAGCCGATAGCGATTTAGACGTTATGGCGAATATGACACCGACTATAACCTTTTATGCGCAGTTGCTCGCCGCTATGATTTGCACGGCGCGTCGTAATGAAAACCTTGACTTTGAGGAAGTGCTTGATAGCTTGCCGATGAGTATTCTTATGGACGGCGAGTTTATGAGTGATATAATGCAACTTATCACGTTTGGACTTAAAAAAAAATAAGTAGTGTAAAGAGTAGCAATTCGCAGTTTAGAAATACTAAACTTACTGATTTTACGTCTATGCTTATTTACGGAGCTTGTCAAATAGGTATGCACGTTGATATTGATGATATGGCGTTGCATACCTTGCTTGACGTAAATTCTTATGCGGCAAGTGTAATGAGTGGCAAGGCTAAAACGGATATGCAAGAAGCTGTTCCGTTAAGTTCACTTGGTAGTGTATTGTAGGAGGGGATATGGCAAAAAAAGTAGAATCAAAAACAAGTGTATTTGTAGATATTGCCAATACTCTTAATTTGTTGCCAGATGAAATAAAAGACCTTTATGAAAGAATTACCATAGATACTGTCAATAAATATTTTGATAGAATGGAAAGAGAATTAGACCAAAAAGGCGGTAAAACTTTAGCAGATAAAAGAGTGCCATATCCTCCTATATATGCAAAAGGCAAAGTATATGTTAGGCGTACTGATTGGACAAGTGAAATAGTAGATAAAAAATGGGGCAGTGAATGGGGACGCAAAAAAAAGAGAGCGGCTGGGAAAAGAAACTTTTCGCTCCGTCCAGCGACTTATCACGACCTTGCTTATATTATAAATTATGGACACGACGGTATAGCGGGTACGTATTTTATAGCTAATGCTTGGCGACGATTTAGGGGTTGGAAAGGTGCGAGGAACAGAAAATTCCATAAAGAAGTAAATAAGTTAAAAGGGAGATAAAAAATGGCAGATACCGGAGTTGTCGCAACTATAGATTTAGACGAAATAAACGATAAAATAAAAACACTGAAAGCGACAGCTGCGCAGGCCGCCGCTGAAGTTAAGAATGTTGGCGTTCAATTGCGTTGGGATCCTAAAAATGTAGATTTAGCGGCGGGGAAATGGAAAGCATTAACCAAGCAGATAGGAGATACTGCATACGCATTAAAACAATTTGAAGAGTTGCAAAAGACAACTCAAGCTGCTATAGACGAACTTACTCAAAAACAAAAGACGACAGGATTAACTGCTGAAGAATCCGAAACTTTAACTAATTCTGAAAACACATTAAAAAGAATAGTTAGCACTGTAAATAATCTTACAAATTCTTTAGTAAAATTAAAAGCAGAGGCACGGAATAGAAAAGAACAAGTTAATACTTTAAGAGAAGAAGAAGCTGCAACTCGTCAAAATGCGAAAGAGACAGAAAGGGCAAGATTAAAAAGAGAAGCCGCAGCAAGAGCAACAAGGTTACAAAAAGAAGCAGAAGAACAACATAAGAAACAATTAGAAGAAACGGAAAAAGCCACTGAAGCCTATATAAAGCGGTTAGATAAAATGCGCAGTACATTTGCAAAAGTAGAAACCGTAATATTGAGCGTAGGGCGTGATTTGGTTAGACTAACTCAATCGGCGTTAGAACAAGGCAGAGAGCTTTATAATTTATCGGTTCGCTATAATTCTAATGCAGAGGATATTCAAAGGTGGAATAGAACGTTAGAGCTTGCTACTGGTCAAAATGACTTGTTTACTGCTTCTCTTAAAAGAATAGTAGAAGGTTTTGCAAGTATTGGAGCAGGCAGAGGCGTAGAATATAAAAGAGCGTTAGCCAATATAGGATTATCTTATCAAGATCTATCAGGCTTAGATACAACACAGCAATTTGAAGCAATAATAGATAGGTTTGGCGAAATGACCGACGCTACGGCAAGGCTTTCTGCGGCTCGTACATTGTTAGGTGACGAGGGCGTAGCAATAGCACAAATGTTTGAAAAAGAGGGGTTTGACCTTGACGCATTAAAAGAAAAAGCGTCGAATTATGCGGTTGTAACGCAAGAAAACGCCGAAAAACTCACAGAGATGACTTTTGCTTTGGGCGAGGCTAAAAGCACTATGTCGGTAGCTGCAGCAGAAATAACAGTTGCTCTTGCTCCTGCTTTTGAAGCCTTAGGCGATTTATTAAAGAACTTATCGAAGTTTATATCATTTGTAGCAAAGGGTTTTAGCGGATTAGGGAAAGGCGGACAGACACTTTTTGTTATATTGTTGCTTTTAATATCTGTAGTGCCAAAATGGATTATTGGTTTTGCTAAAATGCAAGCAGCAACTGCAATGGAGAAAAACGAACTAAAACAACTTGAGACACAGGCAAACGCTACTAAAATAGCCGTAGGTTCAATAGTAACAGGCGGTGTAGGCATAGTGGTTTCTTTGGCAGCTGGCTTTTTGTCGGCGGCTTCGGCAGCAGATGAGGCAAAAAAATCCACGGAAGAATTAAATAAGGCTTTACAAGATTTAGAGGGTGCAGGCTCGGATTATGGAGCAAATGTCGAAAGCGTAACAACATCAATGTCCGAGCGTAGTATAAATGTCAACGTGGATATGTATGGTCACGGCGATACGGCAATAAGTGACGAGGCGGCTATGAATGTAGCACAGCTTACAATAGACGAACTCCAAAGAACAATGGGAGACTTAGTAAAATGAAAAGAAGAATGTGGTTGCAAAATCCTGAAACAAAGGAGATATGGGACTTGCTTCCCGATAACCCTTATGATTCCGAACAACAAGGTTGCGCCTTTTTGGGGATAAAGGGAATGGGCTATCAACAAAATGTAACACAGGAACAGGTCGAAGTAGACTACTTTATATCCGCTATATCAAGCGCAAACAAGTCTATAACGGGCATTTTGTATTTTAACGGTGGCAAACACTTACAAGCCTTTCAAGCCTATATAGGCGATTTTAGACGGCAATTTGAGTTGTACTATTCGCCCGACGGAGAGTTTGAGCCTTACGACGCTTTATCGTCTATATATCATAAACCCGTTGTTATATCGCAAGTAGAAAAGACGGAAAAGAACGAGTTTGGTTGGTATGATTGCTCCGCAACATTCACTACTCAAAGTGACGTTTGGAAAAGGGATATATATTATAGCCTTGCAACAGATATAAAAAAGGACGTAGGCGAAGCTCTTGTATATCCGTATACTTACGAATACACTTACGGCGGCAGAAACGTATATAGCATAGATATACCGAATGACGGGAGGGAGTCGGGCTGCGTTATAAAAATAACAAATAAATCTAATGCAGCTATGAATAAGGTTGAATGGTTTATTGAGAATAAATTCATTGACGCTTACGGTATAGAGCAAGAAACAGTACAGCGATCGGCTTGGTACTTTACCGATAGTAACGTACAAGTAACCTTGCAAGAAAACTATACTTTGTACGTAGACAGCAATGCCACTACGCAGGAAGCAAAGGTTATATATCCGGACGGAACAAGTCAATCGGTAGTGAATTGGCAAGAGCCGTCATTTGACTATATAAACTTCATAAGAATAAAACACGGAAGCAATAGATTAGTATTCTATTTGACGCAAGACGCTGATATAGAAGTATATTTCCAAGAGCAGAAGGAATTGATATAATGCAATATCGTATTCTAAACAGACAGACACTTGAATATAAGGCTGGCGGTTACGTAGCAAGTTATAAGATTGACGATGATTACATTGTCAATAATAACTCTACTATCAAGATTGTTAAGCCTAAGTCTACCCTTGCTTCGGAAAATGTAGAAGCAAAAAGGATAGTTACAATAAACGGTAGGAATTACTATTGCTATGCAACGGATTCCACTGCTTATTGGGGCTTAATACATTATACCAATAGCGAGGGCGATTGGCTTAATATTCTTTTAGTGTCTACTAATCCGAAGGCAGTAGAATACTATACTGACTATGATGATACGCATTTCTATGCTTCGGCAACTAAAGAAGATGATCGTACATTTACTGTAAACGGTATAACGTATTACTATAGTAACAATCTATATAGTATGCCGTACGGTAGTGAGGTTACGAATAATTTATATCGATTATCAGAATTTGGAAGTGCAGAAGAGCTATTCAATAGCAATCGAAAGATAGTTGCTCCGCGTCCTACCGATGTAGAGTATTTAAGCAATGTTACAACGGGCGATATAATCGGCTTGATAGAAAACAGCGGAGCGTACCATAAGGGCGTTATAACGGCAATAGACCCCGTTGCATTGACTATTTCATATCGTAGCGACAAAGAGCTTTTTAATGATAATATACCTAATCCTTTAGCTGCGGAATTTGTTACGGAAAGTGGGGAAGAAGAGATAGAGGTAGCGAGGGCATTCGGTGTAGATGATGTTATAAGATTGCTTGAAACGTACTTTACAAATAAGTATATGAAAGAGGAATACGTTGATCCGTTTTCAATCTTGCCACTTGCATTTGAAGCAAACGGTGATGTTGTGGATAAAGACGGCAATCCTCGTATGCTATGGACGTGGAAAGAAGATAGCATAAACTTAGTGGATTGGCTTACTGACTTATTCGAGAAGTACAACCTTGTATTAAGTTGGCAGATAGACTTTGATACTTCAAAAGAGAGATTGGCTAATAGGCAGCCAAGGTATATTGTTACATTCTCTGCTATAACAAACGCGGGCGGCATTATAAAGGATAATGTTGCTTTGCAAAAAATAACTTATACCGAAAGAGCAATACCGGACGCAACGGTTTGCTATGTAATAGATAGCGAAAGTAAACAGGTTTTAATGGAGAGCGAGGGAAACTTGCTCAATCCTGCTACTATGACAGCCAGCACGCGCCTTGACGGCTCAAATAATACCTTTTCGGGCAATGATGAGGGGGCTTATACTTTAAGCGACTACGTGCGAATTACAGCCACTTATAAGGAAAGGGGCAATGATAAGTGGCAACCATATACTTTGTCTTTTTGGCACCCTTACGACAATTACAGACGTTGGATATGGTGCTACGATAAAGATAAGACAAGAATCGCGGGTTTCCCTTATAGGATATTACAAAGTGGCATTATAATAAGTACAGAGGCAGCCAAACAAATAACAGATGAACAATATACTAATAAAAGCGGAGATAAGGCGTTTTCTATTAATTTTACGGCTTTAGGCTTGATACAAGCTCGTACTGTAATAAACAGCAAATATGCTAAGGAAATAGAAAATGAGAACGGTGAAAAGGTCGCACAACTCATCTTGCAAGAAGTAACAGACGCTGACGGTAATAAGAGACTTGAAACAGAAGAAGAAGCCGAAGAGCGTATTGCAAAGCTTGTAAAGTATATTCGCATTTGCATTCCCGACAAGACCTACAATGCTCAAGACTATGAGCAGTTAGTGCAACTCAATGAGGGCGGGTATATGAAATACAGCGGCTTTACAGAGCCAGCTATTTACTATTTATACGATAATAACGGCGAATACGTTATAAGCAAAAAAATAAACGACAGCGAGATAGGCATACGAGTATTGCCCGCGAAAAAGGTAATTGCTTCTTACAATACATCTGACGAGGGCAGCGGTGACACTACGCCTGAAGAAACAGCTAAGGCAAAACTTATACCGTCTAAGTTCAATCAAGCCGTAGAGATACGAATAAACGCTGATAGCAAGATGTTTGACTTCCAATATGCGCAGTTCGGTGACCAATACAAGATAATCAATTCTAACGGCACGATTGATAGCGTATTCACAGGCAAGAAGTACGATAGTAGCGAGAAGTGGATAACTTTGTTATTTGGCTTAGGTAGGCAAAAATATACTGATATTATCGCTATACGAAATAGGAAACAAAGATATACCGAGTTATTTAATCAAGGGGGTAAATAAGTATGGCATTTAGTTCAAACACAATGTCTTGGGATACAATTAAAAATAAATTTTCTAATGCAAGTTTTATTAGACAAATTAGGACTACCGGTAATGGGGGAATAGTAACATTAAGAGCAGGATATTATGAATTTCCTTATTCTATTAGTCCTATTGGCACTAGGACTAATGAAAGTTATATTAGTAGTTTATATAGAATTTATAGCGCTAATCATCTTACTATAAGCAGCAGGCCTGATGGAGAGGCTGTAGGGTATATTCCTAAATCTCTTATTCAATTTTATTATTCTAATTATCTTAAAAATGTATATTTGAGATCTGTGGAAAATTTTAGAGGATTCAACTATTATTATATATCTAGTTATGCTAATGCTGAATTTAGTGTATACTACGCCTTGGCTTCTGGTCGTAAGATAGCGAAATATGTATCATTCGATGAAAACGGCAGGGTAAATCCAGAATACAAACTTGATTTGTTAGGAGAACGTTATAAATATATATATATTCCAGCTGATTTAGAATTAGATTGCACTAACTATACCACTAGTAATGATTATTTACTAACCACCGATGCCAAAAATTCAATACATTATGCTAATTTCTGCGTATTCTTAGCTAATTGCGATGCGAACAACAGTAATTCAGGCGTTAAATATTATGAGTCTGACCCGTGGGCGGGGCAAGCAATACCCGGAATAGATATAGTTTTAGAGAAAAAAGTAGTAGCAAGCAATGGAGCTGCAGTATCGCAAGAGGTTGTAGATAGTGAATTAGGCGCAGGGTTTAAATTTGATATAAATTTATACGGTTATGCAAGCGGGGGTAGAAGTTATGTATTTGATGAAAAATATTCTCTTGCAACATCTGAGTCAACGACAATTATTGATGAAAGAAGTGCTGCTTTCTATTTAGTAACTATATCAGAACCTACAACATCGAGCGCAAAGTATGAAATGTCTAAAGTGGAGTTAGCAAAGGGTGTAATACTATCTGACGGTACTTATTCCTTTGGAAGTCCGAGCAATATATCATCAAGCCAATATCAATTAAATGCTGCCAACGGCAATGTATATAAATTTACCATAACAAACAGATTAACAGATTATGTCCCACCTGAAATTAAATTACAAGTAAAGAAAAGAACGGTAGAATACGATGGAACTTCGATAGATGACGGGACATCATTTACACTCTATACCTCAATAAATGGGGGTGCAGAAAAGAGTGCTACTCTTAAAACAGGGGGAGTAGCAACATACGATTGTCAAATTGGTGATAAATATTCTATAAGAGAGGACGCAGTAGCCGCAAAGGAAAAAGGTTATACTCCCGATTCTAATCCAATTACGGGTGAAATCACACAAACAGGCACAACAGTTGTAGAATTTATTAACCGTAAAGATAGACCAATAATACCACCACCCGATTTTCTTTTAGAGATAAAGAAAACATTATTAGACTCTGAAGGGAACGAAGTAACTGATAATACGTATTGGTTTCAGTTTATGTTAGAATTATGGAATCAAATTGGTGGCACTAATAGAGACCCTGACCATAAAGCAACATTTAGGCTTCAAGGCGGTGGTTCGCAAACATATAATCTATCTGATTATGGAGACTTATCTAACGGTACTTATCAAATTACCGAAACCGAAATGGATCCAATGCAATTTCGTCCTGTTGACCCAGCTAATAGGATAAGGCGCGGGACTCTACCAGCAGCCTCAACAGGGGGTCATATTTTAGTTGAATTTACCAATAAAATATATGCTCCACCACCCCCAATGGAATTTGATAATACAATAGTTAGTGGAATTGGGCATATGGAAAGTTCAACAACCCCTACTCTTCCAGCTGAAGAATATTCTAATTCTGTAAGCGGTATAGGTGAAAAGGTTACAAGGATAAATGAGATAACACCGGATAATGTCGCTATATTCCGTAATTTCGCGTTAGGCTTTAATAGCGAAACGCAGAATATTGGTGGAGTATTGGACATAGAAGGGAGTAACTTTGCCGCTATAAAGACGGGTACTACTACTGTAAGAATAGACAGTGGTATGTGCTTTGGTTACGGCTACGTAGGATATTGTCAAGGCCGCGAAATAACGTTCTTCCCACCTGCTGTAGAACAGTACCAAGCCATTTATGCCGAAATAGACAGGAGCGTAATACCGAATAAAATAAGCATAAAGACAAAGAATAATCAAGGCAGTAATAAAGTATTACTTAACACCTTTAGACAGGACGCACTATCGGTCATTAAGACGGGTAAATTCCAAGTCCCTCTTTGGTTTGTAAAACTATCTAACAAAGGCATTGAAGAACTTATCGATATAAGGCCGTTACGAAAGTATATAGACCACGTTGCTTATAGCGATAATATAAAACGTATAAGTGGAACAATAGTACCTGATACCCAAGTAAGAGGCGATATGAAACCTGTTGATACAAACGATAAGACAGTAGCTACTCGTGAATGGGTAGAAGCAAGAATAATGCAGGAAATAAGGAGATAAAATATGGCAGAATTAAAACAAGATGTTATAGCAGGTATAGGTGATAGACCTACAAATGCGAATGTAATATATCCGTATTTTGACGCTGTTGTACGACAATTCATTGTAGGCAAAGATTGTATATTAGACGGGCTATATTTAGGTGCTGACGGCTTAAGTCTATCATCAGGTCATTGTTTGTGCAAGGGCTTTGTAGGCGAATTAAAGGACCTAATACGCTTTGGAATAAATAATGACCCTGCACCTACAAAGATATATGGGCGATTTGTAATAAATCACAGTGAAACGGATTTAGATTATTTTTATATCGAAACTGACCCTGCAGAAAGTGCTATACGACAAGATGATATATTGCACAAACAAGGCGAATATTGGCTTTTGCTATATGAGAACTTAAAAAGTAAAGTAGATCGTAATTACCCCGAGAATGCGGTGTATTCCGATACAGCTGAACATCTTGTTGATAATGGCACAATAGCGGCAGATGTAGAAATAGAGGGTGATATACCTACAACACCTTTAATGTATGATAAAAGAGTTGCTTCCACAGGCTTTGTCAATGAGGCAGTAAAAGAACTAATAGGGTATGAAACGGCAGAAGTAAAATATGGTGTATATAATAGAAGTGGGAAATATGAGCGTGACGTAGGGACGATAAAATTAGAAAGGAAGGCAAATTATGTCATAGCAACGGCTACCAGAACAAGCACATCAACTTGGGACGTAAGTTTGGAAGGTGAAGATAGAATAGATTTAGCAGAAGAAATGCCCGAACAATTTAGAGGGACAGAAATTATGTATATACCTGTCGAATATATTCAATTATCTAATTCATCTACTTACACAACATTACGTACAATAATTAAATCTGGTAGTGGAGCAGAAAATATTTCAGGTTGGAAAATAAATAGATAAACTTTGTTTATATGCTTGACACAGCTATAATTTAGTAGTATAATTAAAATAAGGAGAATAGTTTATGGAAGATATGTTATGGAGTTTTTTTCTTGAACACGGTTGGAAACTTACATTATTAGCATTGAGCGGCATACCCTTTTTAGGCATACTGAAGAGGGCACATTTGTTTGACGGTATACAGAATAACACAAAACGCAAGGCTATTTTTGAAGGCATATCTTCGGCGTTTTCTATTCTCGTATCTTTGATTTATCTTTTGGTAGTAGATAGGTTTGAGTTCGGCAAGTTCGCGATATTGTTTGTTGGTATATTAATGCTGAATCAGACAGCATACGCATTATTCGAGAATTTAGGAATAAGAGATGTAGTAAATAAAGGCTTAGATATAGTATGGGACTTTGTAAAAAGGCTCGTAACGAAAGAAAGCGATAACGATAACACCGATAAAAACACAACGAATGATGATGAAAACATTGATATAATAGACGATTTACCTAAGGACGATAAATGAATATAGGCGAGATCGTCTTATTCCTTATTAAGAATTGGGACAAAATAGTTAAACCGTTTTTGTCGTTATTGAATTTGCCAACAAACATATCTGAATTGAAAAAATTATTTATTAAAGGAGATAAAAGAAAAATGAACAACTCACTTTATTACGAAAAGTTAAACGTTTCGGCGGCTACGGATATTGAAAAGGCATACAAAGAAGTGGTCGCTAACAACAAGAAGTATTACCGTTGCATAACAGCGTCCGGCAAGATTATAGGTTGGCACGTGCCTTCCAATCGTTTCATTTCTGCTGAAAAGGCAGAGGAACTTTACCCCGAAATGATTTACAAAGACGGTGAACAAGTATGGTTCATTAATGCCGAGTACCAAGAAGAGAATGCACCCGTCTATGATAATGGGGGAAACGAAGCAGAGCCTACACCCGTTGTAGAGCCTGTAAGGGTAGTAGAACAGCCGAAAGAAGAAATCAAGGTAGTTGACGAGCAACCCAACATTGCACCGATAGAGAATATAAAGAAGAGCGCAGAAGAGACCACGGCTGTATTTGCCGATATGATAAGCAAGTATACCAACACTTGTAACGAGCTTGAAGCGGAAAGACACAGAAGCGCAGAGAAGGACAAAGTAATTGCTGACTTGAAAAAGAGATTAGCAGAAGCAGAGAAACGCGCTAATGACCTTGACGAAGAGGAAGAGAATGCAATTGAAAAGCTTGACGAGCTGAAAGAAGCAGTAAGAGCTTTTGTAGAGTTTTACAGGAGTGTAGAGAATGAGCAATAAGGACGAGGTAAAGACCGAAGCCTCGCCTAAACGCACAGAATGCGAGGTTTGTCAAATGCTTATGAAGGAGAAACATAGGAACGACTACGTATGGAAAATCCTATGTATCTGCTTCTTGGCAATAGCGATAGTCCTCGCTATTCTTTATTTTACAAGCGGAGCGGTCGTTACTGAAACGAACATAAAGTTAGGTGATAATTCTTATATTGGTAACGATATACAGAATGAGGGCGGCAATGTTGATATAGAAGGCAATATTACAGTAGGTGGTGATAATGCCGAAGTAGAAGGAACTGTAACCAAAGTTGATTATACGCCTATTATTTGCGTGACAATTATCTTATCAGCAGTAATATTAGTAGTCGGAGGGATTATAATTGCCAATCACAATAAAAAGGACGATTAATATTGAAATCGGTAACAATAGCTTTATAGGTAATCGCATAAGAAATAAGGACGAAGCGGGAAAAGAGGCGAAGCGGAAGGTGCAGAATTACACCGTCAAGATGAGGACTTCGGTGCAGAAATCAAAGAGAGGGTAAAATGAACAATACAAGGGACAATGAAGAGAATAACGGGATATTGACGAACGATTTTCTCCAATTATTGTCCCTTTATTTGCAGATTAAGAACTTACAACTCAATGAGCAACAAGTCAACGACTTGAACAAACATTTGGAAACGCAAGACAATGACTACTTACAAACAATCATTAAACAGAATGAAGAGCTTAGAAAGCAGAATGAAGAAATAATATCGTTATTGAGAGGTAGAAATGGCTAATATAGTACAAATTAATCTATTAGAGAATAAGACAGCGCAAGCGTTATGGAATGGTCGTCCGATCGAATACGAGGGCGGCTATAGGATTATAGCGGGTGAAAATGCCGCAACTCAATTTGAACTTACAAATGTACCTAAACAGTACGAGAATGTAACGTTCACTATAACGGGCTATAATGCGGGTAAACAAGTAGTTACATTTGACCCTGTAAGCAAGGGCGGTACCTTTACTTTGCCCGTAGGAATGGCCATAGCGGGCTATTCCTCGCTTGTCTTTGAGTGTGTTAACGGCGAAGAGAAAAGAGTGTTATGGACACCGATAAAACTCAAGGTTTATAATACCAACCCTGATTGGGTAAAGCAATCTATTTCCCCCACACAGGCAATGCTTGATAGACTATCTGAAGCGGAATCGGCAATTAGAGCAGAAGTTACAAGAGCGCAAGAGGCAGAAGCAACTTTAAATCAGAATATTATAGACGAAGCAACACGCGCGACTACTAAAGAGACTGAACTTACAAATATTATTAAAGCGATTAATGATAAAATACCGGCACAGGCAACGGCAAACAATCAACTTGCCGATAAAGACTTTGTAAACAGTTCTATAAACAATTTAGCGGCTTATTATATAACGAAAAATGCGGCGAGAGACCCATTTGCCACTAAAGCGGAATTGGACAATGCCTTAGAGTATTATTCGGGTGGAGTAGTGCGCCAGCCTACTACTAATGACTATTGCATAGTAATAGCAGATGAAAGCCATAAGGACGCAGTAACAGGCGTTTCACCCACGACAAGATATAGATATAATAACGGCGGCTGGGAATTTCAATATGTAGTCAATAACTCACCGTTTACAGCGGCGCAATGGGCGGCTTTGAATAGCAATATTACAGCAGAAAAGATTACTGCAATAGATACGGCTATATCGCAAGCACAAACTACTGCTAATAATGCAATGCCAAAAAGTGGTGGTCAATTTACAGGTCAAGTTTCTTGGAATAGTGCCAGCCTTCCAGATACCTTGACATCTGATTTCTTTTTGGTTATTGAACCGTTCGCACAAGGGGGGAAAACATACTATGTTCCGTCCTCGACAGTGAAAACAAATCTTGGCATAGATGCAGCGGCAAGTGAGGCGGCAACAGCCTTATCTACAGCACAAAGTAAGTATACCAAACCAAGTGGTGGTATACCCAAAAATGACCTATCAACTGAAGTGCAAAATGTGCTCAATAATTCAGTATTATTCACATCTCAATCGCTTACAGCCACTCAAAAGGCGCAAGCGCGAAGTAACATAGGAGCGGGCACAAGCAACTTTGACGGGGACTATTACAGTCTATCTAATACCCCATATTTATTTAGCGGCTATTATGAAGATTTATACGAGAAACCGACAATACCTGATGCTGTAAGATTACGAAGCAATACTAACTCGTACCTAACAGGCGATATATCACTTAATGCGGGGTCTAATATCACATTATCACAAAGCGGGAACACTATAACAATTGCTTCGACTGCGAGCGGGGGTGGTGGGGGCAGTGATTTAGATAATAAGATATATATAGGTACAGACAATATTAAAATTGCACTAAATGCTGATAAAGTTTACTCGCAAGTGAATGGATATAGTATAGCGATTTTAAATACTGATAACACTCCCTCTTTGGTTGGAAGTGAATCTGTAGCGATAGGATATGAAATTGATCAAATTGGAGATAACTCTATAGCGATAGGATATAGAGCAGATACAGGCTCACTTGGTGACTGCATAGTGATAGGGCATAACGCGTACGTGGAGAATGGTTCAGGTTCAGTTGCAATAGGGGCCGAAGCAACAACGACTATGGGAATTTCGATAGGTCCGGGCTCTAATTCATATATGGGGGTTGCGATAGGGTTTATGAGTGCCACTATGGAGCACGGCTACGCTTTAGGTTCTCAGGTGATAGCGGACGCTTACACGGTAGTATTAGGAGATGACCAGACGCAGGCTCTAATATGTAATGCAGGTTCTGTTACTACACTTTCCGATGAACGCACAAAGGAAAATATAGAACTTGCCAATCTTGAAATGTGTTACAACGATGTATTAAGACTCCCTGTACATAGATTTCAATTCAAGAAGGAATTTAATCCTAATGTCCTTGATAAACATCAAACAGGTTTTCTTGCGCAAGAAGTAGAAAAAGTATTCCCGAAAGCAGTACACATTACAAGCAGACAAAAATTAGAATTAGATGAAAATGATAAACCTATTTACGAAGAAGCAACTGACGAAAAAGGGAGTACATATAAAAAACCAAAAGGCGAGGTCATAAAAGGAATAAAATATCTTGATAAAGACTTTGCTATACCTACTTTATGGGCGGCTTTCCAATATATGGCACAAAAAGTAGAAGCACTTGCAGCAAAACTTGCCGGATTAGAAGAATTAAAATAAATAAAGGAATTGAAAAATGGACAATTTAGAGAATAAGATAATCAAGGAATACGCAACACCGAGATTTGATTTTTGGAAGCAACATCTAACACCGACAGAGATTTCGGTCTTTACTCTTTATTACTTTGATAACTTACCTATTTATCGTATTGCTCAACTTGAGAATTATAGCGATAAGCAAATCCAAAGATTCCTCAAATCCGCAAGGAAGAAAATCTACAAATTATTGCCATAAGTTCCATTATACCTCCATAAAGAGAGTTCATAACTTAATTGTTATGGCTCTCTTTTTTTATACTCAAAAGATGTCTGTTCAAAAGATGTCCGTGCAGGGACATACCTTTTATGATATTATCTACCTGTAATAAATCGTAGGAGGATATATTATTATGAATTACAACGCAGGTGTATATTCACCAAACCCTGTTGGCGGTTTCAATAATAGCTTTAACAACCCTAATCCTATGCAGTATATGCCGCCACAAATGCAGTCTAACGGTCAAATGCCTATGCAACAGGCAAATACTCAAATGCCACAGCAACAGCCTGTACAGGCTCAACAACAGCCACAAATGGCTATTCCCCCGCAGACAAACAAGATACTTGTACCGAGTTGGGAAGCGGCGAGAGACCGAGCTGTACCATTCAATAGCGAATGCGTATATTTTCACCAAGACGCAGATTTCGGCTTTGAAGTAATAACTGACCCGCAGGGGCGAAAAGAAGTTCACCCGTTCCGTATAGTTCCTTGCACAATCGAGGAAATGGAAAGTGAGATAAAGGGAGTAAAGACTTCCGATCTTGCGGGCTTTGCAACAAAGAAAGACTTAGAGGAATTGGAAAGCAAGATAGCGCAGTATATCAAGCAGAATAAGTCGCCTATTGTAAAACCTAAGTTAAGGGCGACTGCTGAAAAAGAGAATGATGTTGATATAATCGATGACTTGGAGGATAAATAATATGGCAAGTTATCTTAATCACGGCAAGACTCCGACACCGAATATACAAAACAATGTAAATCCCACTCAACAGCTTGCAAATATGATAAATCAATTCAAGGGCGTACAGAATCCGCAAGCACTTATAGCGCAGTTGAGCCAAAAGAACCCGCAAGCAGCACAGCAATTTCAAGCACTTATGCAATCGGGCGGGAATCCTCAAGAAATAGCACAATCTATGATGAAGCAACGAGGCATAGATATTAATCAATTAATGTCAATGATAAAATAGGGAGAATTAACAATGGAAACTATAGAATTAAGAACAAAAATCAATGAGATGAAAGTTAAGCTTGCAGAGAAAATATCGGCTTCTTTGGAAAACGCAGATAAAATATCGAGCGAAGAAGCTTTGGCTTATGCTCAAGCTGGTGATATTCTTTCCCATAACATTGAGAGCTATTCGGATATGCTTACAAAGACAATGGAAATGATGAAAGTACAAAATAAACCCGTTGAACCTATCAAACAGGGGGATAGTTGGGATAACGGTTTTTTTGGGTGCTGATAACTATATTAGCGATATTTGGTAAAAATGACACTATCTCAAACTATCAGTATAACGATACTACCTTGCTTAATGCGCGCAAAAGCAAGTAAAGTATAAATATATTTTATAAAGGAGAATAAAAAACTATGGAAGGATACAGTGATGGCCTCGCTACGGGTCTTGCTATGAACAACAATGGTAACGGAAATGGCAATGCTAACAATGGTTGGGGCGACGGTAGTTTCCTATGGTAGACATCTGCCACTTTATTAGGTGACTAATATTGAAAAATGCGGTATTAAACGGGAAGGCTGAGAGGCTAATCCGAACCGAAGGCTATACAAAGTATAGTCAGGGGCAACGCATAGGTAGTGAAAAGATATAATCTACCCACGAGACCGCACAAATACTTGACTAACTTGCTAAGTTACAAGTACTTGAAAAGCTATGCTGAACTATCACAAAATGAAGTGATAGAAGTAGAGGATAAAAAGCCTTTACGATAACATACTTGGGATTATTGTTATTGCCCTTGTATTTGGCTGGGGCAATGGCGGCTGGGGCAACGGCGGCAATGGAGGTGCAGGTATGCAAGGAGCTTTAACACGTGGCGACTTATGCCAAGATATGAATTTCAACAATCTTGAAAATGCTGTAAGAGGTATTTCGCAGGGTATTTGCGATAGCACTTACGCTCTTAACAACACTATTACGAGCGGTAATGCTGCTCTTCAATCCACTTTGTGTCAGGGCTTCTTCGGCGTACAGCAAGGCATAACCACTAACGGTTACGAAAGCCGTCTTGCGACACAGGGACTTTCGTCTCAGCTTGCACAATGCTGCTGCACCCTCGAGGGCGACATAAAGGACGTAGCTTGTCAGTCGGCTTCTAACACCGCTGCTATCATACAGGCTGGTAATATGAATACCCAACGCGTTCTTGATTACTTGTGCAACGAGAAAATCGACGCGCTTCGTACCGAGAACTTGCAACTTACCAATCAGCTTAGTCAGCAAGCACAGACTACAAATATCATAAACGCTATTCGTCCTTACCCGACGGCTTCGTTTATCGTACCGAACCCTGTAACAGGCGCATACTACGGTTACGGCTATTCTAACTGTGGTTGCGGTTGCAACACAGGTTGCGGTTGCGGAAGCTCGCTCTAATTTAGTTATAAATGCATAACATTTCTCAAAATACCACTCAAACACATTGGATATTCGGGGTTATTATTTGCGAATAGTTATGCTGACATAACTAAACTTTAAGGAGATTACTTATCTCGCTAACGTAATAACAAAAAATCGAGGTGGGATAAGTAATTTTCCTGCCTTGATTTTATATAAAGGAGAATAATAAAAATGGCATTTCAATTTATACAATTAACCAATCAGAATGTCGGAGCAGTAGCGCAAGGCGGGCTTATACCTCTTGGTTCAGTAACACGCCGATACGCTTGCGGCGGTTGCAATCAGCCTGTACTCACTGCAAGCACAACAGGCAATAACACAGTCACTATCAATGAAGCTGGCTTCTACGAAGTGCAGTACACTTTGAGCGGCGTATTCGGCGGGACAGGAGCAGCGACTATCAATCTTTTGCAAGACGGCGCAACATTGCTTACGGCAACTGAAACAGTAACTGCAGCTGGAGATACGGAGAATATCACCTTAACGTATATAGTTCGCGTACTTCCCGCTTGCGCTTCGGTAGCAAACGTACCGTCTACTATCCAAGTGCTTTTGACGGCTAATACTCTTACTGCAGGTGTATCTAACCTGATTGTTAGGAAAATCAGATAAGGAGGCACACGACAATGGCGAATAGTTTTGTTACAAGAATGATTATGGATCGTCGTCGCAGAGAACGCGAAAGAGACGAGCGTATGGACGGTCGCAACAGAGACTACGAACACGAAGATATGAGATACCGTGACGGACGCGGCTACGATAGGAACTACGACAGAGGTTATGATAGAGGTCGTGGCGAATACGAGGGCGAGTTTCGCGGCAATTACGAAAACGACTACGAAATGGACGGTCGCAGGTATTATCGTCGTGATAGAGACTACGAAGAGACTGACGGCAGAAGAGGTGTAAAGGGCACAGGTCGCTACGGTATAGGTGGCAGAGACTACTACCTGCGCAGAGACCGTGATTACGAGGATAGGGGCGATTACGGTAGAGACTACGGCGAAGAAGTAAGGCTTACAAGTCGCGAAATGGACGAATGGAAACGTATGCTTCGTAATGCCGACGGTACTCAAGGCGAACACTTCACAATGTCTCAAGTACAGCAAGCTGCACAAAGTGCCGGACTTCGTATGGATAACTACGATGAGAAAGAACTTTGTATGACTATGAATATGCTTTATTCTGACTACTGCGACGTATTCAAAGCTCTTATTCCTCGCGAGAAAGAGCCGCATATCTATGCTAAGTTTGCAAAGGCTTTCCTTGAAGATCCCGACGCTTCCGTAAAGGGTAGAGAAAAGCTTGCAGCTTACTTTATGGCTATTGTAGACCCAGAGTAAGCCTATGGCAGACTTCCACTATTACAACGCAAACATAAACAAGGATCGCATATCTGACTGCGTTTGTAGGGCAATTAGTTTAGGATTGGGTGTAGACTATAACGTAGCGGGCAATCTACTTGACCTTGCTTCGGAGCATACAGGCTATAATCGTATATCTATTGACTCTTACGGCTACTTGCTTACCGACGTATTCTTATTGCCTTTATTCTATCCAAGAAGAGGGGAGAATGTCGAGGACGTAATAGACCGTTTCCCAAACAATACGCTTATTATACGGCTTGAGGGTCACCTTGTATGCGCCGTTAATGGGGTAGTGCAAGACCTTTTCGACAGTTGGGATAGAGAGGATATAACTTGTTTTTGGATTGCTAAATAGCTTACAAATAGTTATGCTTTTGGGTTGTTCGCATAACTGTAAGTAGGGGCAGGAGTTATTCTTGCCCTTATTTGATACCCCCCCCCTACCTGCCGCAAAATAAAAAAGCCTCATTATTTTTTAAGGCTTTGATTTTAAGGCTACTTTTTTAGCAAGGAAAGAATGGCGGGGACGAGGCGGATTCTTATTCGCTAAAAATAATTATTCGGAATTTCTGGATTTTCTCTTGACAAATTCTTTTAGTTATTCTATACTATTATCGTTGATTTAATTGGTTCTCATTTTATTCAACATTTTACCTTCGCAAAACGGTGAGTAGAAGTTACTTGCCGTTTTCCGTTTTTAATTTATTTTAAGATTTTTAACTTGTAAAAAATTCTTACAAGTTCTTTAATTCTCAAAAAAGGTCAAATTCCTGAGGAATTTTGCAAATTTTTGGGTTAAAAAAATTAGCTCGCCTAAAAACTAAAAAATGATGTTTTAAATTGTCATCATTTCATAACTAACTCGGTGACGGAATGGTGAAAAAAGTTTTACAATTGATTTTTGGCGGCTTGCCTTGCTTGCTTTTTGGTTGTGCATTGCTTTTACTATCCTTTATAGCTTGCTTATTTTAAGCGGTTTATTTTAGCCTTATAGCGGCTTTTATGGCTTAGTCGGGTATTTAATCGGGGTTGAGTGTTTAGCTGTTTAAGCGGCTTTTAAAGCCCTTTAATTAATAGCGGGGTTTTAGCTTACCGGCGCGGGCTTGCTTGCCTGAGGACCGGCGGCGAGGGCGTTAGAACGGATACAAAAAAAGCAAACTCAAATAAATGAGCTTGCTTTTTGCTTGTTGCTTTTTGCTTTTTGGTTGCCGCTGTCCTTGCTTATCGGCGCGGATCTTACGCGGCTTATTAAATTGTTGCTTGTTACTTTTTAAAAAAGCTGCTTATACTTGTTAATATAGAATCCATACACTCAAACTTGAATAAGATATACAAGATAAATGCAATCATTCTTTTTTACCTCCCTTATTCGCGATGCGTCGATAGCCTTCTTTATGTAACCAATAAGCTATACTTTTTGCACCGGCACTTGTTAGTGTATCGCCCCAGTTAGTATATAAGAACCAGTAAAGTTCATCAATTTCTCTATCTTTGTCTTTTTCTTTATCCATTGCTTTTTTGTCCTCCCTTTTTAAGTGCTTGTAAAACTCTTTTTAATTCGTCTTTGTCTTCTTGCTTGCTTAGTTCTTGCATAGCAGCGGCGGCGGCTAAGTCTGGCGCGGCGGCTAAGTACTTTATGTATGTTTTTAATACGTGATTGGTCATTTCTAATCTAAACCTCCTAACAATTATAAAGCTCTTCAAAAAATTCATCTATGGCGTCAACTGTATATTCGTCAAGAGGATATTCGGCGTAATCTTGCCACCACCAAAGGCGAACGGCGCAAGTTTTTGTATCAATATAAATAGTAGGGCCGCCAAAGGCAACGCAAGCAGCAGCAGACTTATATTTTTTTTGAGCGTCAACGGCATATTCAATATCAAATAAATTGTCCTCGAAGTACTTGCCAAAATCTAACGGCTCTAATTCCTCAACAAGGCATTTATACCCGCATTTGCATTCAAAATGCTCTTGATCGGCTAAATCGTTTATATCGATTAATTCGCCGCATTCAGGGCATTTATACATATTCCCGTTTGCTATGGTTGCAAGGTCTTCGGCTATTTGTTTACAATGTAATTCGTTGTTATTCATTTCTTAATCCTCCACAAGTTTATATTTAGGTGTTTTTGTGTATCCGTCAAATTGGTATATAACAACTTCATCGGGCTTTACTCCGTAACAGTCGGATATTTCTTTTTTCGCGTCATCATAATATACATATATATAAGTTGTATCTTCCGGATCGTCGGCGGGGTAACAATCATAGCCAGTTCCAAGGTTGAAATAATCTATCTCAAGAGCTTTTATATCGTCTTTGCTCCATTTGCTAGAATCGTAATAAACGCCTTGCCAATCGCTTTGACAATATCCGCGTATTTTGGTAAATTCCCAATTGCCGCCGGTTAAAAGGTTTAAAGCCTTTATTATATTTTCGTCATCTTCCAGGTTATCGGCTTCCAGGATTCCGCGCCATTGATGGAGCTTTGGTTTGCTCCAATTTTTGCCCGTCGGGTTAGTAAATCCATAATTTAGCAACGTGTCATTTATATTTGTTATATTATATGCATAATCATATGCGGCATTTCCTATATACTTTATTAAAAGATCGTATTCGGGCGTTGTGTGGCTTCTATAATCCCGATTGCCAACAAATACAATGTCATTATTCATAAAAGTGATAACGGAATCAAAATTGCTATCTTGACATTCTGGGTCTACTTGTTTAGCTATGATTTTCATATTTTTCAACCTCCATATTTTCCCAAGTTTTTTTATCAACTCCGCAAAAAGCGCGGATGTGCCTTCCAGTAGTTGCGCTATAGCCTGCCCATAAACGATGAAGTGTACCGTCGGCGGCTTCTAACATAACCGGCGTATTATAGCTATATAATATTTTAGATCCGTCATTATTAAAGGAAATTTTTGCTTTGCCATAAAAGCTTTTATGGCTGTCATTTGGGATTAATTCAGAAACTGTTGGCATAATGTTTTTTACCTCCGTTATATTGTTTCATAATAAATAGCTTTGTTAGTGCAGTACGCGCGGCGAATCGTTCCGAGCTTTTTAGTTGCGTCACGTTCAAGCCGTATAAGATCCGCGCGGCTTGCTTGTGTCCCGTTAATATAAACGGGCTTGTTGTTGGTTGTTTGTTGTTGCATTTGTTTTACCTCCAAAATAATTTGATCGCTTCTTGATCAGTAATCCAACCACGCTCAAGCAAGCTTATAGCCTGCTCTATATATGCGCATTTATATTGAATGTCCTCAGCGGGAATTAATTCGCTATGCCTCCAATATTCTTGCATGGCGCGACCATATTCAATCGCGGCTTCTTTTAGTCTTGTAAATGTATCCATTTTATACCTCTTTATACCTCCATTCCATTTAAATAACTATTTAAATAACTATAAAATCGCCGTTCTGCCAAACTATCTGTTTATAGCCAGCTGCCTTAAGCCGTTCGATGGTGCTATTCGCAGGCTGCTTATAACACTTTTTGCCGCGTGCATAGTATGTCGCGCTTTTTGTTGGTTGTTGTTTTACCATATATTTACCTCCGCATCTGCTTGCCGGCTT
>CANRKK010000020.1 GCA_947631195.1 uncultured Clostridia bacterium | reverse complement strand
GACCATATATAAAAGAAAAAATTAATATATGTATTCGTTTCTCCCACCCGTCGACTACGTCGACACCCTCCCCCGTTACACGGAAGAGGGCAAGGTTGGGGGTGCCGTTTCAAACAACCCAAAGCAGCCACGGAATAATTGGCGCGGCACATATGTAAAAATTGCGGGGCAATTCATATCGGTCTATCGTTTCGCGGGGGCGGATGTGGGGTGCAAAAAACCGACGAACAATGCGGTTCGCCGGTTTTTTATGTATTAAAGTTTTTACGCTTTTACTTATTTTTTGTCCGTTTGGGGACGGCGGTTAACCTTGCACAAGGGCTTTAACGGAAGGTGCAACTTGGCGGGCGAAAGTTTTGCGTTATCCACCACTATCACCTCTTGAGGGGGATTGTTGGGCGTTACATATAGCGCGATCTCGCCTTTTTGCCACGTCTTTCCGTCGGGGTCAAACCAATATACCTTTCTTCCGCGGCGGCGGAACATAACGCCTACGACTTCGATGCCGTCCTCGTCTTTCGCCTCTTCCTTATAGGTCCGTATGTCTTTAAGTTCGCGCGAGGACAATTCCTCAACCGACGCTTCAATCGCGGGCTCTTCCTCTGCGGCGGACTGTTCTTCAACTGCCGCCTCCTCAACCGCCGTTTCTTCGGTCGCTGGCTCTTCGACGGGCATTTCTTCAACTGCTTGGGTCACTGCTTCCTCTGCGGCGGACTGTTCTTCAACTGCCGCCTCCTCAACCGCCGTTTCTTCGGTCGCAGGCTCCTCGGCGGGCGTTTCTTCGGCCGCTTGGGTCACGGTTTCCTCTGCGGCGGGCTGTTCTTCAACCGCCGCCTCCTCAACCGCCGTTTCTTCGGTCGCGGGCTCCTCGGCGGGCATTTCTTCAACTGCTTGGGTCACGGTTTCCTCTGCGGCGGGCTGTTCCTCAACTGCCGCCTCCTCAACCGCCGTTTCTTCGGTCGCGGGTTCCTCGACGGGCATTTCTTCGGCTGCCGCAAGCTCGGCCTCTCTGCGCTCCTTGAAGAACGCTTCCTGGTTTTTATCCTTGATGATGCGCTTAATCAATCCCTTGTTGATAAGCTCTACCAGACCCTCGTAAGGCAGATAATAGTCTACGGAATCGCGTTCATATTTTTCGGCCTGCACGAACCCTGCAACTATGGCGATGAGTTCCTTTGCGTATTTTGCGCGCTTGGCATTTTTTATGCGGTAGAGGCAAGGCGTATCGGCGTACGAGGCGTTGTCCTCAACGCTTTCAACCTTATACTTTGAATCCGCAAGCGAGCCGGGGTCGATGGGCAAGTACAAGCAGAGCGTGTTGCCGCGGAAAGACAGTTTTGCAAAGGATTCCCTGCCGAAATTGTAGCTCTCGCGCTTCCAGCTCATCCTGTCGTGCACGCGCTTATAGGATAACAGCTCGTTCTTGATTTCCGTGTACCAGCCCTTGATTTCATTTTCGGCCTGTATAAGTCGTGCGGTAAAGCTCTTGTCGTAGCGGAGCGTGCCGCCCTCGAAGGATTCCTCTTCGATCTGCATCCTGCCGCTTGCCTGTGTTTCAACCGGAACAGCCTTGGGAGTAACCGTTATGTTGCAGATATGGCGGCTCTCCGAAAGGGTACCCGCGGTGATGTCATAGTCTTCGGGAACGCCGAACAGTTTAACGGTGTAATCGCCGGGCACGGCGGAAAGAGTTGCCGCGCCGCTTTCTACGTTTACTGCGCTGCCTATCTGCGTTTCGCCGTTATACAGAGCTATCTGCATTGCGGGAAGCCCGTCGGGCGCGGTAACGACCACGTTATATTCCACCTCTTCCTCGGGCTCGGGTACGTCCAAAGCGGGAACGATTTCTTCAACCGCCTCTTCGGGTACGATCTCCGTTATTTTAACCGAGGCTTCTATCGTCGTGGCCGAGAGCACCTCGCTGTCGACAAGGTATCCTTCGGGCAAGCCGAAAATCTTTACGGTGTAGTCGCCCGGCACGGCTGAAATCTTCGCGCAGCCGTCCGTAAGGGTAACCGCGGAGCCTATCTGGTTTTCGCCGTTGAAAAGGGCGATCTGCAATACGGGCAAACCTTCGGGAGCCTCCACGTTGACGGTATATTCCACCTTTTCGGGCTCGGGCTGAGTTTCGGGCACGTACCTTATCTCGTAAGGCGAAGCCGCAACTTCGGGTTTGCGCTCAACCTGCACGTCTACGACGCGGTTTTCGGGAGAAGCCACGCCCGCGGTAAAATCATAATCTTCGGGCAATCCGAACACCTTTACGGTGTAGTCGCCCGGCACGGCAAGGATAGTTGCGCAGCCGTCCGTAAGGGCAACCGCGGAGCCTATCTGGTTGCTGCCGTTGAAAAGGGCGATCTGCAGCGCGGGCAAATCCTCGGGAGCCTCCACGTTGACGGTATATTCCACCTTTTCGGGCTCGGGCTGAGTTTCGGGCACGTATCTTATCTCGTAAGGCGAAGCCGCAACTTCGGGTTTGCGTTCAACCTGCACTTCGGCGGTATGATTTTCGGGAGACACGACGCCCGCGGTAAAATCATAATCTTCGGGCAATCCGAACACCTTTACGGTGTAGTCGCCCGGCACGGCAAGGATAGTTGCCGCGCTGTCCCGCACGGGCACGGCCGAGCCTATCTGATTGCTGCCGTTATAGAGAGCAACTTGCATAGCGGGCAGGTTTTCAGGTCCGTGCAGGATTATGCCGTATTCCACCTTTTCGGGCTCTTCGGCAGCGGGCTGAACGACCGCCACCGACTTGTTTTTGCCTATGCGGTGGAGAAGTATTCCGAACACGATAACCATAAACAAAGTTATGCACACTATTGCAAACAGCAGCCAGAACAGCGCCGTTTCCAACGTCCAGGGAAGTTCCCACGAGCCTATTGTGATTGTTGATTCAAGAATGTTCATAAATTTACCTACCTTCTACAGTTTCTTCTTTTTTATTTTTAGGACGGCGGCAGAAAATCAATCCACACGTCAGTATTACTACCTCGACCGTTAAAAGCGCGAGTATCGGAGTTATGTCTATCAGCCTGTTTCTCGGGATGAAGCTGCTGAATATCCTTATTACGGGTATGGGCTGTTCGATAAGCCCCGTATAGTTCTTCGTCTCTTCAACGTACACCCGCAAATAATATTCGCCTTCTTCCGCCTCGGAGATATCGCCCTCGAATCTTTGGGTGAGCTCCTCGTCCAGATAGTACTCTATCACGGGCACGCCGAATTTAGCTACGGGCAAGCTGCTTTCGCTCAAACTTTCTCCCTCGATAAGTTCGCTTGCGTCTATGTGCTTTAACCACTCGTTGGCGGCCTGTTTTACCTTGTAAACGCCGGCCGCGCCGTTGTATAACGCCCCGCTCCACTCGCCGCTGAAAGTTATTTCGTAGTTGGGATCGAGTTCCGCGCCTACTATCGCGTACTCGTCGGCGTCGAGATATCCGTATTCGTTGGGAAGCGCAACAAGCGTCAGAACTATCTTCAGCTCGTCGCCCTCGACGATGTCCGAAGGTTCGGCATAGGTAAGTTCTTCGAGTTTATCCGAATAGAAGCTCTCCTTATTCTCGATAACCACCGTAACCTTTCTCTGCGCGATTGTGTATTTGGCGGTTTCGACGTTGAGGTGGTAGTTGGGATCTTCGGACCAGCCCGTCACGTCTATCACGTACTCGCCCGCATTCCTGTCAAACGTTTCCGTGAGCCGTATCTTCAAATCGTCGCCGCTTAAAACTACCGTATCGTCCTCGGGGAACGTTGTCCTCGTGAGCGTGTAGCCGCCGTTCGGTCCGCCGTTGGGATCGATTTCGGCGTCGCCGTAAACGTTGTTTACGTCCGCTATCGTCACCGTAACTTCGCGTGGAACGACCCTGTAGGTGCCGTCCACGACCGTTATGTCGTAGTTGGTGTTTTCGGCGTAGCCGGTTATTTTGATAGGAACTTCCGCAACGCCCATGCCCGCGTACAGGTCGGAACCTATTTCTATTTCGAGATTGTCGCCGTTTACGAGCGCCTCTCCCGGCAGGCTGTCGCGCGTTACTTTATATTCCAGATCCTTTATTGCGTCGCCGTATTCCGACATCTTATCCTGCGCCGCGATAGTTATCTTACGGGGAACTACGCTGTAGATTGCCGCGCCGTCAAACCCTTCGGGAAGAGGACTTTCAACCTTGTTCCAGTCGCCCGTAAATTCGACGCTGTAGTCGGTGTTGCGGAACGAGCCGACTATGTAGTAGCTGCCGACGGAGCTCTGCGAGGTGGCGTTGGTCTGAAGTTTTATGCCCAGATCGTCGCCGTTCACTATAGCCGCGCCTGCAAGTAACGCACGCTCCGCCGTCCACGCGCCTTGGTCGAGCGCGGGCGCGTCACCGTATTCGCCGCTTCCGTTGCCGAGCGTAACCACGAGCTTTCTCGTAACGATGTGATAGTATCCTTCGACGAACGTAACTTCATAATTGGTATTTCTTACGTAGCTGTCGATCTCTATCACGTAGTCGCCGACGTGCGATTTCGTTGTTACGGAACACTTTGCAACAAATCCGAGGTTGTCGCCGTTGACTATCGCCCTGCCCGGGAGAACGCCGCTGCTGCCCGCCGTGCGGGTGAGCGTCCATTCGCCTGCAAGCGGCTTGATTTCGTCGCCGTATTCGCCCGTTTGGTCATTGAACGTAAGGGTTATTCGGCGGGGCGTTACGGTATATATGCCCGTCTGCCATTCGATATCGTAGTTGCTGTCTGAAACGTAGTTTGCACAGCTGATCACATATTCGCCTATGGGGCTGGTCTGGCCAACGCTGCACGCGGCGGAAATTCTGAGCGTTTCCTCGTCGCCGTTGACTATGCCCGCTCCCGGCTTAACCACGCCGTCCACCTTCGAACGGCGGATACTCGATATTGTGCACTCCACGGGCGCGTCGCCGTACTCCGAAGCCTGGTTATCGAATATTACGGTTATGAGCCTGGGGGTGATTCTGTAAATATTTTGCGTGAGCGCATACGCCTCGTAGTTGGGGTTGTTGCAGCTTTCGAAACTTATCTGATAGGTGCCTACGTCCGCCGTTTTGTTTACAACCCTGCTGTCCACCGACAAAACGATTTTTAAATCCGCCTTGCTCTCGCCCTTTGCAAGGGGCTCGTAGGCGTACAGGTTGGAAACATTGAAGTGGCAATTTTCGTTCAAATCGTAGTAGTCGCCGTATTCGTCTTCGCGCTCGTTGGGACTTATGATTATCTGTCTGGGATCGATTTCGTATCTGCCGGCAACGTGATAGTAGCCGTTGCCGTAAGCCGTATCGTCCCAACCGCCCGTTATGGTAACCTTGTAGTTGGGGTTGCCCTCTGCGGAAGCCACTATTGCATACATGCCTGCGTCGTAGTGCTTCGTAGAATTGAGCGTAAGGTCGCTTTCGGTTATTTCGCCGTTGAGGTTTGAAAGTTTTACAAGCTTAAATGTAATAAATTCATCGCTGTCCCCCGGCATAATACCTATGATCTGGTGCGTGGAGCGGTAACGCCCGTTGTAGCTGCCGCCTGCAAGATCGGGCTCGTCTTCGCCGTAGATATGGTTCATGCTGTCGTTTATGGAGACAAGCACCTGCGCTTCGGATACCTTATATATACCTGCGTTTTCTATGCCCGCAAATTCGCCGTCGGGCACCCTTTCCCACGCTCCCTTGAACACTACGCTGTAGTCGGAGTTGTCATAGGTTGCCGTTATGGGGTAACTACCCACTTCAAGATAGCCGTTTATATTCGTGTGCCTGCGCTGCCCCTCTATCGTGAGTTTGAGATTCAGATTGTCGGCGCCCACTATCGCAACGGTGTTTTCGCTGTTGTCGCCCACGTGAGCGGCAGACCATGCCGACAAGTCGGCTGCTAAATCTTCGGGAACGGGCGTGCCGTAGGTGACGGCTTTTGCGTCCTCCGTGCCCTGGTTTGCAATCGTTATTTCAAGCTCCCTCGGGGTTATCCTGTATATGCCCGCATGACCTTTATCCGTGCCGTAGCCCTTATGGTTTGCCGCGTCCGAACCCCAGCCGCCTATAACGCGCAGCGTGTAGTCCGTGGACGTTATGGAGACCTCTATGGGATAATATCCCGCGTGATGGTCGCCCGCCCTTACGATTACGAGTCCTATAGATTCGGGAGTGTCGGCGCCCTGCATATCCTTTATGGTTACGAGGTCCGTGCCGTCCGCATACTTCGCGTAGGCGTCGAGCGTGACTTCCGTTTCGCCGTATTCCGAAGTTATAACTCCGTCGTTGAATTCCACGGTGAGCACGGGAGGCAATACCCTTATAATGCATACGTATTGGTAGGGGATATAATAGTTTTTAGCGTCCGCGCCGCTCGGATAAGGCGTGTCGAGATTATAAGTTATTTCGGCAAGATATGCACCGGCTTCCCTTATAGCTACATGCTCGCTCTTCTTTATTTGTGACGCCCAGTCAAAATCGTACGTAGTTCCCGAATAGTTGGCCGCAAGCAGGTCGCCGTCGTTACCGCCGTTTACCAGCGGCGAATATACGCGCGTCGTGCTATTGTATTCAAAGTAAATTACGGGCACTTCAACTATTTTTGCTTCTTCGTTGGCGTTGCCGTAACAGTCGATGGCTTTGCCCTGCTCTATCGTCCACTCCACCGAAGCGGGATATCCCATCGCAGGCAAATCTGTAAGCTGTTCTGCGTTTTCGTCCCACTGCCAGTCAACGGTAATTTCCTTGGGAAGAATGTGCACGTAGTCATAATTTTCCGAGAACTGAACGACGATATCGGAAATATCCTTAACGGTAATCGTCAGCGTGTACGCGTCGACAACGAGATATCCGCCCGTGCTGCGCTGGAATACCGAGTTGACGTCTATCGATATCTCGCAGTGTTCATAGAGATATTGCCGCCTGTTTTCGAGCGTGCCGCCTATCTGGTTGTTTTCGTCGTGAATTGCCAGAAGTATGGGGCTGTCCTTGCCGAGTATCCACTCTTTGAGCAGGTCGTTGAGGTAAGTTCCGTCAACGGTCGAGGTGAGGTCGTAACGGTATATTCCGTACTCAAAGTACTTTAAGTTAGCGAATACGTTTTCCCTGTCTCCCGCCGCGGGCTCTTTAAGCTGTACGGTTATATGCGCGCGGCTCACTTCTATCGTGAGCGTGAAGGTCGCCACGGCGTGGTAAGGCGCTTTTACGGTTACATCAACCGTCCATACGCCCACGTTGTTTACCATGGGCGCGTATTCCTGCGCCGCGCCCTCGCCGTACGTAAAGTATTGTTCGCCCTTTACGTCGCCGCGGATTTCGTCCTCGTAGGGCTCGCCGTCGAGTTTGAGGTTGCCGTACGTAACCTTGGTGGGCTCTATTTTGAAGTCCTCGCGCTCGCGGGTGTTCCATGTGCCGTTTGCATAGTATTTATGTTCGTCGACCGTGCCGCCGCCCATGCGCGTCTGCACGTCGCCCGCAAATTGCAGGAAGTCCTGCGTGACGGCCATGGTGTAGAAGTTATTTACGTTATACTCCTTGTTTTGGTTCCATTTGGTCGTTATGTCCGCCTGATGCACGACAGCTTCTTTTATTTCAAATATACCCGCCGAATTTGTTGCCGTCTCGCCGTCCTTGCTCTTGTAGGTGTCGGGCAGGTTTTCCGAAGATTCATCGTTCCATCCGCCCTTGAACGTTACGGCGTAATTTTCCGCCATGCCCGTATAGTTGTTGAATCCGAAGTAACCGACTATGGGATACTTACCCACGGGAGCATAGTGGTTATCGCTCCAATCGTCGAGCGTTTTGCCGAGCGACAGGCGGAGATACTGGATATCGTCTGTAAGGAACAGATGGGAAGCGTAGTCAACCTTTGTTTCGTCTGCGCTTACTCCCGTGTAATCCCATTCTTCGCCCCTGTTTTCGAGTATAGTGCTGTGGGCGAAAAGCCCCGAGCTTGCAGAGTAGTCGCTGCTGCCGTACACGCCCTCGAGATTTTTAAGCTCTACCTCAACTATGCGGGGCGTTATGGTGTACAAGCCCGTGTGTGCTTCCGTGTCGTAGTCGTACTTTTCCCCGCTGTTGCCGCGGATGAATACTACCGAATAGTTATCCGCATTGACCGCGGAAGCCTTCAAATCGTAGACGCCCGCGTACAAGCCTCTCTGCGTCGTAAGACTGCCCCTGTACTTTTCGTTCGAAGTACGGCCGTCCGCCGAAGAGAATGTATCTGTCACTCTTTCAAGAGTTACTCCCAGATTATCTTCGAAAACTATTGCCGTGCCGTCGTTGTCGGGAACGCCCGTTGAATCGAGGTCGGCGGGGTCGTCTACTTTCCTGCGCACCGCGTACCAGTCGGTATCCTTATTCGAGCTGATAAATACGGTGTAGCCGTATATGCTCGACTGAGGCTGCAGCACGATGAATATCTTTCTCGGAGTTATGCGGAATATGCCGTTTACGTTATGGGTATCCGTATCGTTTACAAAGGTTACGTCGTAGTCGGCGTTGTTCCAGTCGCCCGTAATCGCATAGTCGCCCACGGGGGAGGTGTTTTTAACGTCGCTTGCGAGCGATATCCCGAGGCGGTCGCCGCTGTTTACCTGCCAATCGGCTTCGAGGGGATACCATTCGGCGGTTTCATCCGCCTTGGCCCTTGCAAGCGCGGTTGCGGGATCGGACAACCTGTTCTCTTCGAGGTAGTCCTGCCACTCGAATACGTCCTCTCCTTTATCGAAAGCGTAGTCGTCGCCGTACTCGCGCACCACCGTCCTTATAACCACGCTTATCGGCTTGGCGTCGATGCGATAGGTGCCCGCGGTTGAGTTGTATTGGCTGTTTTCGTCGGCAGAGAACCAGTTGCCAATCCAGCTTACCGAATAGTTGCGGTTTGCGTTGGTGTTGGAATCGGCTATGGGATGGGATTTTTGAAGCTCGCCGTCCAACTCCTCCCAGAGGGTTGCCCAAAGGGGATAATCGCCCGCGTGGGATTTGGAGGTCGCCGAAGTGAACAGCATGAAGTACAGCTTGTCGGCGCCGTCGATAGCCGTGCCTCCCGCTATGGGCGATCTTGCCGTAAACCAGCCCGTCAACGCGGAAGAATCGTAGCTTTGGGGCACGCTTATGGCATTGCCGTAGTGGGTGGCCTCGGGGTTGAGTATGGTTATCTGGACGGGCCTTGCCTCTATCGTAAAGGTACCCGCCGTGTTGTTGAATTTTTCCTCTACCTTGCAGGACGAATACGTTGCCCTGTCGTTGGTCCAGCTGCCGCGGAAGGTAACCTCGTAGTCGGGCGATTCGTTGTAGCTGTAGGTTATGGCGTACATGCCCGCGTCGGCAACGTTTGAATTGCCTATAGCGTAGTAGAAGGATACGGAAAGCACGATATCGAGCTTGGTCTCGTCGCCGTTCACTATTGCATCGCCGTCGCCGTTGGAGGTGGTTGCGGTGTAGTCGTCGTTTTTAAACAAGCCGTTGCCCGTCGTGGGTGCGTTTATCCACTCGCTGCCGCTTCCGCCGTAAACAGACCTTTGGTCGTTGACGGTTATGGTTATCACGCGCTTGCGGACGGTATAGAGGCCCGCGCCGCCGCAGCTGTTGCCGTTTGCGTTAACGTAGTCTTCGGGTATGGCACCCCTATAGTTGCCCGCAAACACTATATTGTAGTTGTATATATCGTCGCCGAGAGCAACGCCGTAGATAGCGTAGCCGCCGTCCTTTACGCGCAGCGCGCCGGCTTCAAGCTCGCCGTCGTAGCCGTTTACCTTTTCAACGCTGTATTCGTTGCCCGTGGACTGCGCCTTTTTCATATACTTGCCGAGATACAGGCTGATTCGCACGTCGTCGCCCTCTATAAGGGCCGCGCCCGTACCGGTGCCCGGCGTGGGTATATAGTTGATGTTCAAATCGGAGGCTACGGTTGCGCCGTCGCCGTAAACGGAGTTTTGGTCGCTTATGGTAATGAGCACGTTGCGCTTGGTTATCATAAACTTGCCCGCGCCCGAACCGTCCTTTACCGTGACGTTATAGTTTTTGTTGCTCCACCCGGACATAACTATTTCATAGCCCTCTGCCCTGTAGGTGAGCTTGTCGCCGAGACCTTCGGCAAGTTTTAACGTAACGCCTACGCTTTCGCCTGCGATTATATCGCCCTCGAATACCGTCCAGTCTGAACCCTGTTCGGAGCGGATATTGATCTTTTCGCCGTACTCCACCGACTGCTGCTGTATTTCGATGGTTATTTCGCGGGCAACTATCTCGTACTTGCCCTTTGTGGAATCGCCCGTATAGTTGCCTGTAAACGTTACTTTATAGTCGTCGTTGGAGCAGGTAGCCGAAATTGCGTAAACGCCCTGCGCCGAGCCCGTGGCTCTTGTAAGGGTTATGCCCATTGCAGATTTTTCGTCAACTATAATCTTGCCGTCGTAGTGCACATCGCCTTTCAAATCCTCGTATGATACGGGGGTCCACTCGGTGGGATCGGTGTTTTCCGTGTCGCCGTAGGTAACGGTTTTATCCTCTATGCGGATAGTTACCTTGCGCTGATCCACTTTGAGAGTTTTGTTTACAACACTCACTATTTGATAATTGCCGTCCCGCGAGGTGGCGTTTATGGTGTATGCGCCTACATTGTAGTGCAGATATCCTGCCGCCGAAAAGGTTGCGTCCGCAAGCGAAGGATTAACTATATCTTCCGCCTTTCCGCCGTTTACAAGGGCTTCGCCGACCTTGCCGTCCCTTGTAAGCGTGTAAGCCGAGGGGCCCAAAATTTCGCTTGTAAGGTTATCCCTCGAAGCTTCGCCGTACATTACCTTGTAACTTGCGTTATAGGTTACAACAATTCTGCGCGCGGTTATCGTGTACGTGCCGGGTATAGCAAGTATGGTGTAGTTTGCGTTGTCGCCCGTCGCGGGGATTTCTGCGGCCGTTATGGAATATGTTCCCGCCCTTTGGGTTTTGCTTGCCAACGTGGTCATGGTGAGGCTTATTGTATCGCCCTCCATAACCGCCGTGCCGCTTGGATCGGAGGCAAGCGTGTAAGTGACGCCCCAAGTGCTTTGGTCGGTGATTTCGTCGCCGTATTCGGACGTGGCGTTGCCCGCTTGCGCGCCGAGATTTGCGTTGATTATTCTGGGGGTGACGGTGTACGCGCCGTGGGCGGCAACTTTGCCCGTGCCCGAGAAGGTTATCTCGTAGTTGCTACTGTAGGGCACTTCGTTGGAAGCGTTGTGGCCGCTTTCGTTCCAGCTGCCCTCTATGTCGTAGACGCCCACGCACAGATTTTTGGAACCGACGCTCAGCCTCTGTCCGAGTATCGTAAACTTAAATTCAAGTTCGTCGCCGTTGCAAGCGATAGCCGACCTGTCGTTGCCGTTGGTGCAGGTCAGGGTGTAGTTTGCGGTGAGATCGGCAAGTTCGTCGCCGTAAACGGTCGAGGCGGGGTTGATGGACACGGTTATGGCACGCTTGTTGATCTTGTAAGCGCCCTCCGTCCCGCGGGAGCCGGTGAAGATTACGTCATAGTTATCGGTATCAGTGCCGCTCCACTCTCCTACAATCTTATACTCGCCCGCGTCGGGATATTTGCCGCCCGCAGCGGTTATCGCTTCGTCCTTGTCGTTCTTTATAACGAGTTTTATCAAACTCTGTACGGTTTTTTCGTCGCTCTCCAATATCTTTACGGAGCCCGATACGGTGTAGTCCTCGGAGGTAAACGCGTGCAGTGCGTCGCCGTAGGTCGACGAGCTGTCGATTATGGATATCGTGAGCTGCCTCTGCGCAACGGAGTAAACGCCGGCTTTGCCGTTCAGTACGTCCTTTCCGTCGTTCCAATCGCCCGCAAAGTTCACGATATAGTTCTTGCCGTATTGTGTCTCGTTCCACGAGGGTATTATCTTATATTTGCCCACGTTGAGATAGCCGTTCGTGAGATTCTTGTCTCCGTCGTACGAAACGGCAAGCGTTATGTCAAGATTGTTGTCCTTTTCGGGTATCGCCGCGCCCGAATCGTTCTTGCACGCCGCCGTCCACCAGTTGCGGTCAGGAGAGGCAACGCCCATGATATCGCCGTAGGTGTAGCTTTGGCTCGATATCGTCACGGTGACTTCGCGCTTTTGTACGGTGAACGTGCCGTCTTTAAACGTTACGTTATAGTCCGTGTTGCCGCAAACGCCTACGATCTTGTAGTCGCCCGCGTCGGCGTTGTCATTTTCATAAATATGGAGCGTTATCGAGAGCGAAGTGCCCGGTACGACCGCGCTGTTGATTTTAGCCTGCAGCTCCGAAAGCTCTGCGGGCGCGTTGGTCCAGTCGGTTATTTTGTAAGCCAACTGATCGAGAACGTTGTCCGCGAAGTTGCTGCCGTTGTAAACGTCCTTCACGTCGTCTATCGTAACGTTGAGTTCGCGCTTTTTAATGGTGAATACGCCGGCTTTTCCCTTATATAAGTCCGCTCCGTTCCATTTGCCCGAGAAAGTAACCTCGTAGTTTGCGTTTGCGCACGAGCCGATTATTCTGTAGCCCCCGTCTCTCCACCTGTAACCCGTGGGATCCTTGGTGAGGGTTATCAGCAGACTGTCTTTGTAGTGGCCGTCCGCCTTATCGAAGTAGGCAAGCGCGTCTTTATTCTCAACGTCCCACTTTCCCTGGTCCACCGTGGGTTCGTCGCCGTTATAAACAGAGCTTTGGTCTTCGATATTTACGGTGATCTTCAGTTTGTTTATCGTATATACGCCCGCGGTTACGTTGATTTTATAGTTGGGGTTGGTTTCGTCGGGGTTGGCGAGCGACAACGCGTAGCCGCCGTCTTGCCAGCCGAGTTCGCCCTCCGCCAACAGACCGTCGTTTGCTTCGCCGAGAGTGAGCAGGATATTTAAATCGTCGCCGTAAACATTGCCCGATACTTTGTAATCTGTGCCCTTTACGGCCAATGTACCGTTCTTATAAGTATTTACCCTTTCGCCGTAATTTGAGTTTTTATCTTCTATACTTACGGAAACTTCGGCGGGGGTTATGGTGCAGGTTGCAGCCTCCTGATTGTTGCCATCGCGCTTGTAATCATCGGGGCATGCGGAAGCTTCGTTCCACTGCCAGCTGCCGCGGAAGATTATATCGTAGTTATCATTGGTCCACGATCCGAATATAGGGTAGCTGCCCGCGTCCTTCTGCGCCTTATAATCGCCGTGTATAAGCGACAATTTAATATCTAATGTATCGCCGCTTATAATGCCTACGGTTTGGTTGTTAAGGCTGTTCTGCGCCCTGCCCTCGGTCCAATCGGAGCCGGAATGGCTTAAAAGCTCGCCCCTTTCGGTGCCGTCGTAGCCGAAGGTCTTATTGGCAATGTTTATGTCGAGGACACGCGCGTTTACGATATATACTTTTTCAAACGTCTTTTCCTCTTCTTTATTAGCCTCCTCGCTGCTTCCGCCGAACCTGAAGGCTACGGCGTAGTTTTCGTTGGTGTATTTTACCTTTACCGTGTAGGCGCCCGCCGACAAATAGCTATCCTTGTCGTAGGTCACAACTTTCGAGGAATCGTAAACCACCCCTATCGTTATGCCGAGAAGGTCGGTGCCGATTATCGCATAGCCGTCTGCAACGGCCCAGGCTATATCCTGTACCGAGGATATGGTCAAGGTGTTCAAGTCGCCGTAGGTGGCAGTCTGCTTTAAGAGTTCAACGGTTATTTCGCGCGGGGTTATGGTGTAAACTTTTTTCGCAACGCTGTCCGAAGTGCCCTCTATTATAACCTTATAGTTATGGTTTTCACAGTGCGCCGTAACGTCGTAATCGCCCACATATATGCCGGCCGCCTTGGTGAGGACTATCTCGGGATTATCCTTTACGGTGCCCTGCGATACTACCGCGGCCTCGCCGTCCGTGCGGGAAAGCGTGTAATAGCCGTCGTAGTAGCCCGTTGCGCCCGATTTTTGGAGTATTTCGGGCTCGGTGCCGTCATATGCGCTTGTGAGCGCCTTTCTGCCGTCCTCCGTTATTTCAAGCTCGATGACGCGCGGGGTTACGGTGTAAACGCCCTGCACAAAGGTAACCTGATAGTTTTCGTTGCCGCATACGCCCGTGATGAGATACGTGCCCTCGTCAACGCCGGCTGCCTTCGAAAGGGTGATTTTCATTTTATCTTCGTCGCCATTGACGATGAAATTGCCCGTAACGGTTTGCACTGTGCCGCCAAAGGCCGTGGCTTTCCACCACTTGCCATTGTCATACGCGCCGCCCTTGTTGAACGCAGTTTCGGTGCCGTTATATTCGCCCGACTGGTTCTGTATGGTAATCTGTATGCTGCGCTGTATTATGCGGTAGTACAGGTTGTCGATATTTATGGATATCTTATAGTTGGGATTTTCGCCCGCGTAACCGTAAATTATGTAACCTTTAAGCAAGTAAGGCAATCTGCCATCGGCAAGCTGTTTATCGTAGTCTGTGGGCTTGGCGGCGTCTTTGTTGTCGAGGGTAAGGGTAATTAAATTCTCAACCGTGCTTTTTTCGCCATCAAGAATATAATTTGAATTTGGAATATCCAACCCTACAACGCCCGTGATATCCCAGTCGGTGCCGTTTTTGCTGGACAGTTTTTCAACGGGTTCGCCGTAAACCGAGGACTGCGTGGTTTTTACGCGCACCTGCAGTTCGCGCTGAACGATATCGAACAGGTTGACCGTGATAATGTTCACGTTGGGCTGTTCGCTTTCCTCATAGGGCTTAAGTGTTTTATTTAATTCCGGATCGCCCTCGTACTTAAAGGTTATGTCATAATTGGCGTTGGTATAGCTTACGTTCACGCCGTAGTTTTTAACCTTGAGAACGCCGCCCGTGGAGATATCTCCGCCGTCCTTATCGAGGCTTTCGTTGTAAATGAGCGACAGGACAAGGTTGATATTGTCGTTCTCGAGAATTGCCCGGCCGCTTGCCTCTGCTCCGTTGTCGTACACGCCCGAAAGCTCGGCGGTGAAAGCCGTTGTTTCGGCCGTGCTCAAAAGGCAATAGCCCGCCGCCGCATCGTACTGGCCGTAGATATTGCTCTGTTTCTTTAAAGTTACCGTGATTTTGCGGGGATAAATTGTATAAAGCGAGTTGTTTTCATACTTGATATCATAGTTATCGTTGTTGAATTTGCCCGACATTACATAGGAGCCCGCGTTGCCCGACGGCAGCTTGTCAAATGTGAACAAAACGCTGTCGTGCGAGTCGCCCTTGGCCCAAACAAGGCCGTGGCCCTCGTCGTTTTCTTCCTTAATGACATCGTCGCCGTGACCGTAATATGCCTTCCATTCCCACTTGCCGTCATTTTTTATCTCTTCTCCATAAACGGAGCAAGCGGGGGTAACCTGTATGGTTATTTTGCGGCGAGTGATTTCAAGAACGCCCGCTTTGAGCGCGTTTTCGCCCGTCTGCCATTTGCCCGCAAACGTTACGGTGTAATTGTCGCCGGTATAGGTGCCGATAACCGCATATTCGCCCGCGTTGAGAACGCCGCTCCCTTCTTTGTTGAATTTTTGCCCGAATATGGCAAGAGATATGTTAAGTTTGCCGTCTTTCTTGTCGGCGTGCTGAATTTCATCCGTATCGCCGCCCGGCAACCATTCGAGTTGACCCTGTATCGCGCTCAATTCCGTGCCGTACTCAAACGATTTGTTGACTATGGTTACGGTTATGGGACGGGGAGTTACAACGTGGCCGTCTGTATTCGGCTCAGTGGATATGGCATAGTTTTTGAGTATTTCTTCCGCGCCCGTGCCGGAATACTCGATAACGATTGTATATCCGCCGCCCTTGGTAACGGAAAGTTTGCCTTCGGAAAGCAGGCCTTGTTTGTCGCTCTCTTTAAGTTTAATCGTTATGCACTTGTTAATTTCGGTTTGGTCTGTAAAAATGAACGCGTCGCCGCTGCCGTTTATAACCGTAGCGGTATAGAATGTGTTTTTAAACTCAAACTTTTCGCCGTAAACGCTTGTCGTGGCATTGGGCTTCAGCGTTATTTTGCGCGCCGTTACCTCGTATGCCTTTTCTGCCGCCTCTTCGCCCGCGTCGTTTGTTATGGTTATATCGTAGTTGGGGTTTTCAACCGTGAGGGTCACGTCATATTTGCCCACTTTGAGATAACGCGACGCGCCGTTGGCAAAATCGGTAGTTTGCGCTTGAACGGTAAACACTATGCCGAGATTATCCCGGTTGGTTGTGGCGGGACGGTCAGTCCACTTGTCGCCGGCCTTGGGATATACGCCCAAAACTTTATAGTCTATGGAGATATCGCTTAAATTTTCCTTTTCTCCATATACGTCGGTTGTGTTTGTAAGCCCGATTGCAAGGTGAAGTTTTGTAATTTCATACGTGCCGTACTCGCTTCCGTTGGCTTTGCCGTCGGCGTTTGCGCCCGTAAAGGTTACGTTATAGTTGCCGTTTGAGGACGAGGCTTCGATATTGTAGTTGCCGACGGTGTAGCCGACCGCCTTCGTAAGGGTTATGCCCAAAACGTTTTGCCAATCGGTGCCTTGGTCGCAAGCGGCAAGGTCGGTCTGTTTAAAGGTGTAGCCGCCTTCCTCGCCGTATGTCGTTTTAAAGCGACCGTCCGCCGCGGTAGGCTCCGCGCCGTCGTAAACGCAGGTCTGATACCTTATCGTCACCGTTATTCCAAGCGCTTCTACGGTGTACGTGCCGCTGTTTACGGTTACCTTATAGTTGGAGTTGGAAGCCGTGCCCGTTATGGTATAGCCGCCCATGCCCAAAGAACCGTTGGAAAGTTTTTCGTCGTTTTCCGCGCCGAGGGTAAGGGTTATGCCCAAGTCATCGCTGCCGAAAATTTCACCCTTTGATTTTGTGTAATCGTCGCCCAATTTGCCGTTTTCAACGGGATATTTAACCTCCGTGCCGTAAACGGAAGATTTATCGTTGATGGTTACGGTAACTTCGGCGGGTTTTATGGTAAATATGCCCGCGCCGTTGTTGAAGGAGCTGCCCGATCTATCGGAATATTTATAGTCTTCGGGGCAGTCGCTCTCACTCCAGCTCCAATCGCCCTCGAACCTTATCATGTAGTTTTTATCTGTCCAGCTTGCGTAAATGGGATACTGTCCCGCGTCCTTTTTAAGCGTGGGACCGTCCTCATGGCTGAGCGAAAGGGTTATGCCCAATTCGTCGTGGGCGTCTTTTGTGCCGACTATGGGCTTGCTCTTAACAGAAGAATCGAGGACTTCCTTAGCCTCCCATATCATGTCGAGGTCTATTGCGCACAAATATCCTTGCTTATCGAAGTCAAAGGAACCCTCGTGGTTCGTATTGAGAACTTTATCGGGAACTTTGCCGTTATAGGTGTACCAATTTTGGTCTTTTATATGCACGGAAATTCTGCGCTTTACAACCTCGTATATACCCGCTTGGGTTTCGTAGTCTGCGGGCAGGTCGCCGTCCGCCCAATTACCTATAAGAGTTATGGAATAGTTCTTGCGGGAAACTGTGGAAACGCCGCTTGCGAGCAAAGCGTATTTGCCAACAGGGAGCTTGCTTGTTTTTTTGGTCAGCGTTAAATCGTCCTTTAACTTAAAGGTCAAGCCGAGGTTATCGCCCGTGTATAGAGGAACGTTTGTTACCTCTCTGCCGTAAATATCCTTTTGCGTTCCCGTAAAGGCGGTGGAATATTCAACGCCCGAAACGGTATGATGCCCGTCGGAGCTGTATTTATCCTCGCCGTAGACGACGGACATATCCTGTATGGTTACGGTTACTTCTCTGCGAGAAATTAAATATTCGCTGTTGTACGTATCAACAAGTTCGTATTGCGGCTTTCCGTCAAGACCGAGCACGAGAACGGGAATATCCTCCTTCTCTTTCCTTTCCGTATCCACTATGAGCTTTGAGCTCTTCCACGTGATATCGTAGTTGTTGATTTTTGCTGTGTTGTCTTTGGCGGTTACTTCGTATGAAATGTTATAGAAGCCAACGCCGGCAGCGTTGTTTCCGCCCTCTTTGTAGAAATTGAACGTAATTTCGTTGTCCAAAACGGGAGTGCCCGTCAAACCTTCGTCCTTTTCTACCTTATATACGTAGCGGTTGTTGAGGTTTTTCTCATCGTAGGCTACGTCCAAAGAATACAGATTTTCGCCGTAGATGCTCTGCTGGTCGCGTACGGTTACGGTTATTTTGCGCCTTTCGATAGTGTACGTGCCGCCATCGCCGTTGGTCTTCTCATCGTCGGTAGCGTTCCAGCTGCCCTTTATCGTTACCTTACAGTTTTGGTTGCGTATGGCGCCCGTCATTTTAACGTCTATTTTATATGTGCCTGCGTTATCGGTTTTGGCAAGCGCGATAGTGCCACTTGAATAGCAAACCAATTGCAGGTCAACGCGGGGCGCGTCGGGTTTAGTTTCGTCCCTGTAAACATTGTAAATTATAAATAATGTCTCGCCTTTTGCGTTTCGTTTTTCTACATAGTATTTATCGTCGCCTTTATATTGCGCGGGTTTGGTTTCGTTATTGTCGTCCGGCTTAAGATCTACAAGCGCCTCGCCGTAAACAGATGACTGGTCCTGTACGTATATAATTAATTCCCTGGGAACAATTGTAAGTACGCCCGCGCTCATATTTGTCCCGCCGTATACATACAATGCGGGGCAATTATATTTCTGCGCTTTTCTATAATAGCTGTCTTCTGCAACGGTGGTATCTTCATATCCCTCCTTTGCGGAAGAACCCCAAACGAAGCCGCCATCAAATTCGAATTTCACCTCGTAGTTGGCGGCGGCGGTACCCTCGCCACTCTCGGAAAGCTGCGCCAAAATGGGGTATTTGCCCACAATGTCGCCCTGCTTGGCAAGCGTGAAGATATCAAAATACAACGCGTCGTCGCCGTAGATGGCGTTGCCCGAGCCGTTCAAAGGCGATACGGGCTGCCACATACCCGAAGCTAAATCGGCCGCTGTTTTGATTATGGTTACAGGTTTGCCATAGCGTTCGTCAGTTTTGCCCTCGCCCAAAACGTCGCCGTATTGTGCGGACTGTTCCAAAATGCGCACGGAAATACGGCGTTTTACCACCTCGAGAACGCCCGCGCCCTGTTTGCCGCTTGCAACTTTCGTCAAAGACGTGCCATTATTTACGTCGTAGGCTTCGCCCACGTACGCCTGATAGGCCTTGTACGTGTAGTCTTCGGGCAAGTCGTTTTGTGTGTAATCGCCCGTAAATATTACTATGTAGTTTTTGTTGCTCCATGTTGCGGTGATATAGTAACTGCCGCCTACAATATCGCCCGCCGTTACGGTACAAGTAAGCGTTATGCCTAAATTATCGTTTTCATATAAAGCGTAGTCGTTGCGGGTTCCGCCGTTGTAGTCGTACTGTTTGAAGTTGAAGTTTTTAAATTCTTCGTCAATTTGCCAACCCACACCTCTATCGGCGCTTAATGTGGGCGTTTCGCCATAGACTACTTCCTGCGGTAAAATTTTAACGCCTATAACGCGGGCGATTATTTCAAAATTAGCATCGAAGTTGCCCGTGTAGTTGCCTCCGCCCGATATGGTGGCAACCGCTTCTTTTGACACGTTAACGTTGTTGCGGTAGCCTATTATGGTAAAGTAGTTGTCTATGAGCTGGTCGGAAGAAACGTCGCCCGTTTTAAATTCAATGCTGTTATGCTCGTCAAAAGTAACCACAACCGAAGTCATGCGCGTGGGAACGGAAATTCCCTCGTACACAACCGTATCGAGCGTGGCGTTAAAGTTTTTGCCGAGCGTGGATATATCCACGGGGTTAATTACAAATTCCTGCGAGGCGTCGTAATACACGTAGCCCTCATCCGTGGAGTTGAACGCAAAGTTGCAGGTGGTGCAAGGTATGAAGTTTTCGCTGTTTTTGCTGCCGCTGGCGTCGTAGTTGCCGAGGAAGATATAAACCGTATACGTGTCGGCGTTTTGGGGCTTGCCGCTTATATTCGTCCCAAAGGCTGCACCCTTGTGATATTCCGAAGTCAAATCAAGGTTGTTAAAAGCTTGGTTAAGTACATTCTTGGTTGATAAATCCTTGGTGAGCTTTTCAGCCTCATAGGCAAGATAATAGTGATCCTGCAAAAGCCCCCACAGCGTATCGCTATCCATTGACGAGTTGGTTGCCGTGAAGAAGCCTTTGCCGATTGTGGGCACCTGCTCCGTGCCGTTGTATGTGGCGGCGGGTATTCTGCTTGTGGAAAGTATTATAGGCGTTATGGTGTAGGTGTATTCCATTTCGGAAACGCCTGCCTCCTCGCCCGTTTTGAGTATAAGGAAGTTGGCGTATTCGAAGGACAGCGTAAATTTATACTCGCCCGCGTCCGTAAACAGGTTCGCGCCGAATATATCCGCCGCGTTCGCGGGTGTACCGTCTATCAAATATGTGTTATCTTCGAATACGTTTTCGCCGTCCTCAAACTTATATCCGCCTACTTTAACTTCATACTTTTTGCCGTCCTTTTCATAAGTTATGTTATAGCTTATGCCTTGGACGGGAGTTTCGGTAGAGGACGAGAAAATCAAATACCATGCGCCCTCTGTTTCCGCGCGGTCAAGAAAATCGTATCTGTCTACGTCGATATAACCGTAGAAATGGTCCTTGTTGTCGAATACCTGCGTGGTGTTGGGCTGGGTTACAACCAGCGTTAAAGGTGTTATTTGCAGGCCGACGGTGTGCGTGAGTTCCTCGGCCGCCGAGGGGCCACCCTCCTCTTTAAAGCAATAGTTATTTGCCGCATCGCCGCAGAGGGTTACGGTTACGTCGTAGTAGCCCACATAATAGGGTAAACCGTCGGAAAGTCTGGCGTTTATTTCACCGCTGCCGGGAACCTTGGGCTGGGCGGGATTGTCCTCATCAACCGCATAAGTCACCTTATAGCCCGAAGTTTTATCGCCCGAAATCTTTTCGGGTGCGGAAGCCGCGGTGTTTACGGTAAACCTTAAATCGGGCTCCTGCGTTTTGCGGTTATAGGGCATATCCGCCAAGGGCTCAATTGAAAGCTGTGCGCGGTTGATTTTGTAGAACAGGGTGTGCGTTAACACGTCCCCAAAGGTAAAGTTGCCGTTTTCTTTAAGCGTTACGGTATAGGTGTACGTGCCGGCGTTGGTGTAGTTTGCCATGCCGCCGAACGTTGCGGCTACGCCGTTGCCGCCGTTCGCCGCAATTACGGGCGTATAGGCTATGGTTATGGAATATTCGTACGCCTCATGCTTGGCGCCGTCTGTATAGAAGGTATACGTCCAGTTTGCGCTATCCTCAGTGTTGCCCGTAAGCGTGCCGGCGGTAAAGTTCTTGCGGTCGGGGACGGCAATACTGCCATCGGAGTCCGAGGTAAACAAAATGTTGTGCTGGTGGGAATTGCCGTCAAAATCTACGGAGGCGCCATCGAGATCAACTTTTACCTGCGCGGGGTCGATTTTGAATTGGAACTTATTTTTGGTAGAGCCGTAAATTTCCGTGTCGTCCGCGTTTTTGAAGGTTATTTTGTAGTTGCCGTTGGTGGCGGTTATGCTATTTATGTCGTGCTCGCCCGCGTTTGCCTCCGTAAAGGCGGAATAAGTTATGCCGAGGTCGTCAATTACTTCGTCTCTGTGACGGCCGTCGCCTATCGATTTTGCAAGCTCGCCGTCCGAAAGTTCGGGTATAAGATACAGCGAAAGGCCGGGAGCCGCGCCCGTGTAGGTGAACGCGCTTTGAGTTATTTTTATGGTTATGGGGCGGGCGGTAACCTCGTATGTGCCCGTCTCCCACGTTATGGAGTAATTTTTTATGCCCGGGCACTCGCCTGAATTGGGCGTGGAACCCGTTAAAACGTAGGTACCCACGTTCAAATTACCGCTTATTGCGGACAGGTTTGAATTGTAGCTTGCTATTGTAATTTTGCCGATTAACGCTTCTTCAACCGCAGAATCGGGTATTGCCTTTCCATCCTTTCCCCCGTCGCGGGTGGCGGTTATAGCGAATGTGTCAAGCGCGTTGCCGTAAACCGAGGTCCCCTTGTTTGGCGTAACGGTTATTGCACGGGGCGAAATGGTGTAGGTGCCCGTTTTATAAGTGATATTGTAGTTATCGGTTATTGCCGTTTCGGTTATATTGTCAATTTTAATAGTGTAGGTACCTACGTTGGCGTGCGACTCTTCCTGTATGGAAAGCTTTACCGCCGTGCCAAAAGCATCTTCATCGGCTTCGAGTATGGCGTCGCCCACGTCAAAGTAGGTTGCCTTGTAGGTGAGCGCTTCTTCTGTATCGCCGTATTCGCTGGATTTATCGTCGGCGGTAATGGTAATTCTGCGCTGGGTCACCTTGTAGGTGCCGGCTTTGGATTTATAACCGTCCTCGCCGTCCCAGTCGCCAATAAAGGTTATGGCATAGTTTTGTGATTTTGCGCGGTTGTCGGTAACATAACCCCCAACGTCGCCTTTTTCGCCCTTTATGGCGTAACTGCCCGCCTTTAAGGGCGCGGAGGCAATATTCTGCCCCGGGGTTACAAGCGACAGGGTGATTATCGCGCCCAAATCTTCGTTGTATGCGGCGGTGTAGCTGCCGTCTATATTCCAGCGGAGCTCGGCAAGTTTGTCGCCGTATACGGACGTCATATCAACCGAGGATATACGCACGGTTACGGGGCGGGGTTTTATGGTGTATGTTGCCTCGGTGTCAGAAACAATTATATAGTTTTCGTTGGTAACTTCCTTTATTTCTATCGTCCAGGGGTCGGTTGCAACGTTTTGGGTTCTGTTTTCTGCCGTCCAAGGGTTGCCCTTGTCGCCGGCTATTTGTACGGTGTAAACGCGGTCGCTGTCGCCGTCCTTTATGGCTCCACCCGAAAGTTTGAGTGATTTGTAGTTTGAAGCATCTGTAATTGCTTTGTAATATGAGTTACCGGTGATTTTTTCTTCGGTAAATTTGCCCGAATAGTTTGCGGCGGTGGCGGAGAGTTGTTGTAACGTTTTGCCCTCGTCGCCGTAGGTCACGGTTTTATCCTGCGCGGTTACGCTTATGGGGCGGGGCAAAATATGCAATGTGGAAGCCTTGCCTTTAAGGGACACGCCTTCAAGCGCAAAATCTCCTGAATAACTGCCCTTAAACACAATATTATAATTGCCTGCCGCGCCGCCGCCTACGGTCACGTAAATGGGATAATCGCCCACGTTTGTATAATTTGCCGCGGACTTTGAATCGTTATAATGTCTTACGGGGTAGGAAAGCACGTCGTTGTTTACAATGGCGGGTTTTTCGTCCGCGGAGCCGCCCGCGGCGGTAAGGTGCTTAAAGTGCTTGGATATATAATCGTTATCGATATTAAAGTAGCTTATAGTTTCGCCGTAGATTTGATATACGTCCTCTAACTCTACCTGAATATTTCTGGGCGTGATAAACACAACCCCGTTTATTCTGCCGTTGTTTTTAGCGGTCGTCCCGGAGTAGTTAAAGGTTACGTCGTAGTTGGAGTTGTCATAGGTAAACATCGCGTCGTAGCCGCCCTCTCTTACAGAGGAGCCGTCCGAAGCCGACGTGTTTACTATAAGTTTGAGTGCGCTTATGCCCGCTTGGGTGTTATAGGTCGTGTCCGAAGAAACAGCGTTTGCCGTTATGTCGCGGGTTACTATTACGTCATTAAAATTGAATTCCGCAAACACCTTTTGGGTTAACTCTTCGGTACTGATCTCGTTGCCGTATTCGAATTCGGCCTTGCCTGCTTTAAGCGTTATGGGCTTGGGGGTGATTGTTGCCAACACGGTGACGGGAATTTGAGCGTCCTCCGCGGGGGTCAACGCCTTTGACTGGTCTGCCGCGTTTACGTCGTACAGATAGTAATTGCGGAGCAAGCACTCTTGCGGGAATTTATGTCCGTCATTGCCGGGCGCGGGGTGATAGCCAAACTGATCCCAAAATTCGTCTATTTTTACGTTGAACGCCAATCTCTGCTGACCTACGTCAGGCTCGGCGAAAATACCGTGGATTTTACCGCTTTCATCACCGCCGCTTTCTGTGACAAACCCGATTTTCATGTAAGGTTGGTCGTTGGGGGCAATACCTGTCATATTTGCGGTGAGACCGTCGCCGTCAAACCATATATCGGGATTGCCGTCGTACACTTTGCTTATCTTTTTGACGGAAAGGTCCGTAACGGTTATGTACGCGCGGGTTATATTTATGGTAGCATATTCGGGCTGAATATCCGTGCCGTCATGTAACGCAGAGGGTAAAGGCTTCCCCTTGCTTTCCAACAACCCAATATTAGTTTTATTAAGAGTAAAGCGATAGCCGAACGTCGTTTTGGAGACATATTTTGCCTCAGTTGCCTTGTCGCCCGCCGCGCTCAACGCTATATCCAGCAGAGGCACTCTTTCCTTAGTGTTCTTATTTATAGCTGGAATTACTTCACTCATTCCATCGTCGCCGATTTTAAGCTTACGAGGATCCTTACCTTCGCCAACAGCTGAGCGGTCGGCATAGGAATAACTATCATAATAAATATAGTAATATGAACTTAAAGTTCCTTCTGTTCCCTTTCCGCGGTCGAGGACTATACGGATATCGTCCTTTCTGTCCATGCCATTGTAGACAAGGTCAACATAGGTGCCGTGGCCGGAAGAGTCGATTTTGATATCGGTCCAGCCGCGTTCAACGGGTTTGCCGTCAACGTTATCAACCGTGCGGTCGTAGTACTGCCATGTGATGTACAGTGTGTTGGGGTCGTTGGTGCCGAGAGCCTTTATCCACTCGTTTTTTTCACCGGTAGGCACAAGCGAAGTGCCGGCGTCGGTGAACAGGAAAGCGTCAAGGTAACTTAAAATACCGTTTGCTCCCCTTAAGAACTCATTACAGTTAAAAGTTGTGTCGCCGTTTGCATTGATTTGATTTTGCCAGTGAGCATCACACTCTTTGGGGCCGGTTGTACCGTCTCCTGAACCTTTTCCTTTTGTATCTTCCCAACCTTTTTCGTAGAAGTTACGCATTATGTAGCCGGATATCTCCGTACCTGAGGCGGGAGTTACCGAAACCTGCGCATAGTTTGTGTCGGATTGATATAAATTGCCCTGCACCTTTATTTCGGGATATTGGTGCTTTGTGGCGTCAAATAATATCTGCCCGCGATTATTGTTGACATTGCCACTATTATACGGGTCGTCGGGAGTTGTTTTATTTTTATATATTTCATCAAAGTCGGCTTCTTGATAACCAATACTGCTGTAAATTTTTTTCAGTTGCTCCGCTATATCCCCATTTTCGGTTTTTGAAGCTAAAGGCAATGTATAGGTTGTAAGCGACAGATACAAGTTGGAAGCCTGCTTTTGCTCCGCAGTGGCGGTTTTAAGCAATTCCTCTATACTTACCTTATCATAATTTTTGGGTGACACGTCAAAAATGGCGTAATTGTCCATAACCTTGGCGGGGCCGTTTAAATAGAAGCCCGCGCTATCCTGGAACATATTTATTCCGCCGCCGCCGACGTTTACTTTCTTTGCGAGTACCTTTTTGTCGGTTGTGTTTATGTCCCTGTATTCGCCCTTGGCTACGTTATTTGTAATATTGCCGCCGAAGAGCTTTAAAAAGCTACCGTAGTTTACGGATATACCGCCGCCGAATTTGGAGCAATAGTTATAGCTGAAATCTCCGCCATAGATATTGCAATACGCTTCCTGGAAAACGCAGATACCGCCGCCCTCTACCGAATAGTCGCCGGGATTATGGTGAGAGCCGTTTGCAAATGTTGCAGTTTGGGCAGTATTGCCCTGCCATAAGCCGCCAAAAACATTCATAGTCATATATGAAGTTTGCGACAAGTAGCTTGCGCCGCCCTTTAAGGCGGAGTTATTGGTGATAGCCACGTCGAATATGTTTACTTTTGAACCGCCTATGCCGTAAACGGCACCGCCGTACATTGCCTGGTTGCCCGTTATGTTGCCGCTGTGCAAAGTGAGCTCGGCATTATAGCGCATTGTAAACGCGCCGCCTTTGGCTGCGTTGCAGAAGTTGCTGTCGGAACCGTATTCGTCATATTTATTATTTGACCATATTTTACCGGTACCGCTTTTTGTATATCCGCCGGTGATTTTGCCGGAGCCATAAGGGTTATTTGTTGTACCTGCGGTGCTGTCAAACACTTCAAGACGGGAATATTGACCAAGCATAAACACAGACTGCACCATTACGTTTGTGTTGTTGTTGCCGTTTGTGAGGTTACGGTCTATAGTGTGGCCGTTTAAGTCGAGTACAACATAGGTGTTATCGGGTATGGCAAGCCTGCCGAAGGAAAATCCTTCCCCGGCAGGGCAGAAAGTGAACTGTTGCGTTTTTACGTTGTTGTTATATTTGCAGTTGAAAGACGTCTTGCCGATGTAACCGCCGCCGTCTTTTGTCTTTACGTCAAAAGAGGCTCCTATGGGGATATAACTGTATCCGTTAGGGTCGTTTGTGTTTCCGCCATTAGAAACACGTCCCAAATGCGCGCTGCCGTAATGGCTGTCTTTGTTCGGGTCTGTATCTGTTGAAGTTCCGTCGTAGTTTCTGTTGTCAACGGGCGTAGCCGTCCAATCGCTTTCGAGTTTTATTGCAATATAATTATAATTGCCCACACCGCCGTTAAAGCGCGAGCCGAAACCGATTTGATAATTGCCGCCTACGGTTGTTGTAACGATTGGCGGGTTGTCTTTCTTGTTTGCGTCCCTCGTTACCTTTCCGGTTGCATCCCTTTGTACCCGGAGAAGTTCCGTAACCCACTGCTCGCTAAATTCCTCTATGTTGACAGTAGTATCTTGCTCTGATTTTTTGCCGAGATGACTGGCGCCGCCAAAATCAAGATTATTAAATAAACCGGACTTTGAATAGAAAGAGGCGGCAAGTATGGCCTTTTGCCATTGCTCTGCCATTGTAAGGGGGTTGGAACCCTCTCCGCCTACGGTGAAATATTTGACGCCGGACTGACCGTTGAAATTACCCACTTCGATATTGTCAAGGGTAACGTCTTGCGTTAAGCAATTGAAAGCACCATTCGTGTCGGGCTTTGCAACATAATCTTTTATTGTATACTTATATGTATCAGCCTTAATTTCAGTATTGTTGGCGGGCGTGTTATTGGTTGCGCCAATAAGTTTGATAGCCGAAAGATTGTCGTTCTTTTGGGTGTATATGTTCATTGACGGACGACGTGTGCCGTCAGCGCCGTTTACCATTTCGCCGTTGTTGTCAACTATCCACATTGCGCCCTGCACGTCAAAGGAATGGAGATTATAGCCGCCGTCCTTACCGTTCCAACTGATAAGGGTGCCGACCATGGAGTTTACGCCATGATAAGCAAGCTTGTTGCTTACAGGATCATATTCGCCGCCGACTTGCGCAGTGGCTGTGGAAGCGTCGGCAATAAGAGTATTGGCGTCGGTTGCGCCCATAAGGACTGCGCCAAGCGTGACGCAGACCGCTAAAATCACCGAGAATACCGCCATCATCGCGGGGCGGAAATAATGATAAAATTTTTTAGAATACTTCATATATTCTCCTTACAAACAAACGCCTGTATTAATTAAAAGTTTTCGGATAAATGTTTTTTATGGGGGCTGGAGCGTGGTTTACAAGCTCCAGCCTTTTTTGTATTGCCGTAGGCATACAAAAATTTTGACAAATTTATATTTGAATTTAAGCGAACTGTATCGGATTTTGAATTTCCGGCCGTTCAAAACAATGATATGTATGCGTTATCGTTTTATACGCACGCGCGCGGCGCGCACAATACATATATATTATAATGCAAGACACCATTTATAATTTACTACTGTGCAAAGTCAATGTCAACTTATACGAAAAAAATCGAAATATGTAGAAAAATAACATTTTGTGTCCGCCGATTTTGTTAGACGGCAGAAAATTATCAACAAAATTCACAAAAAATAGTGATTATAATTTTCAAATGAGTATTTTTTGTAATCATACGCGCCCCCCGTTATCGGTTTTTAAAAATTTTTACATGCTCTATTTTAGCATATGTGCACTTGTTTTTAAATAGCAAAAGTCTAAAAAAACGCAACCTTAACAATTCTTCACGAGTTGCCCGCCTTGCGTGGGGGGGTGCGGAGATTATAAAATGCGGCGGGCGCGAAAATTCGCGCCCGCCGCAAGCGTTCCGCTTGACGGCGTGTCGCCGCGGCCGGGTTTCTTTATTGCGTTAGCGATAAACAGACGATTGCGCACGTCAACCTTATAAATATTTTAACAATATTGGGGGGGGTGGGCGGGACAAAATATAAAAGAAAAAATTAATATATGTATTTGGTTGCCTTACGGCAACAGATTCTTCGTCGGGCTGCGCCCTCCTCTGCCGTTTCCCAAAGGGAACCCTCGGCAGAGCGTCGCTAACGCTCGCACAGAATGACAGAAGGAGGATGTTGCACGCTCGCGCGGAATGACAAGGGAGGTGTCCCACCCGCCCTTTCAGGGCACCCTCCCCCGTTGCACGGAAGAGGGCACGACAGGCCGTATTTACGAAGTCAGCGCTTTGCGGCAAGCGCGTAGCTTTGGTCCAGAAGCCTCAGCAAATCCGCGGTGGGAACGGCGCCGTCAAGCACGGCGGTGAGCCAGTGTTTTTTGTTCATGTGGTAGGCGCGCAAAAAGTTTGCGCCGTTTAAAATTTTTTCCAGCAGTTCGGCGGGATAGCGCACGTCCATTATGTCCAGCGGGTCCTCCCCCTCCAGACCGAGCTTGCGGGGGTGGATTTTCATAAACACGACATACCACTTTGCGTTGTCGGCGCGCCTTAACACGGCCGCGTCGGGCAGGTCCGCCCACAAAAATTCAAGGCGGCTGCCGTAGGTTTTTTCGGCGTAGAGCGCAATCTCTTTGGACTGGTTTTTAAAGACGTCCGAATTAAAGCATTTTTCGGCTACGTCCCTTAAAAGCCCCTCGTATTCGGCGCGCACCGCGCCCACAAACTCGCCCGAGGCCCCGTCCACGAGGTGCAGGGTGTATTCGTCGCCCAGCGAAACGTCAAAAACTTTTGTCGAAACCTCGCCGCCGCAGACGGTAATTTTCGCCTCGAGCTCGCCGCCCGCCAAAGGCTTTGTGTAGACGTACGCTCCGCCCTCCTTTAAAAACCCGTAGCCGAGCAGTTTTTGGGGGTCGGCCGTCCTGTTTTTGAACAAAAAACTCAACATATATCCACCGTTTTATGATTTTTTGCGCCTTTATAAGCGTGCAAAAAGCGCCCCGACAATTTGGCAGCCGAAGCGCTTTTTTTATGCCTTTTAATACCTTATGTGGTTTTTATCCAACTTTTCCTGCGCCACTTGATGGCCGTTTCTTGCCGCCTTTATATACAGCTCCACGGCCGTGTTCATATTTTGGGGCACGCCCACGCCGTGCTCGTAGCAGACGCCCAAAGAATACAGCCCGTCCGCGTCGCCCTGGTCGGCGGATTTTTTAAACCACGCCGCGGCCAGGTCGCTGTCCTGCGGCATGCCTTTGCCCGACATATAGCAGTTGCCCAAATTGTATTGCCCCTGCGAGTTGCCCTTGGCGGCAGACTTGGCGTACCACTTGGCGGCCTCTTCGTAGTTCTGCTCGACGCCGTTCCCGTAGTAGTAGCAGTCGCCCAAATTGTTTTGCCCCGCCGAATGGCCGTTTTGTGCGGCCTTTGCATACCAATATGCGGCCTCTTCCTCGTTCACCTCGACGCCGTCGCCGTAGTAGTAGCAGTCGCCCAAACTGTTTTGCCCCGCCGCGATGCCGCTTTGGGCGGATTTTTGGAACCAGACGAAGGCCTTATCATAGTCCTGTTCCACGCCCTGCCCGTAGTAGTAGCATTTGCCTAAATTATTCTGCGCAACCCCGTCGCCCTGCTGCGCGGCCTTTGTGTACCACTTGGCTGCCTCCGCCTCGTTTTCGGGCAGACCGAGGCCGTAAAAATAGCACACGCCCAGCATGTTTTCGGCGCCCGCGTTGCCCCTGTCCGCGCCACATTTAAACCATTGCGCCGCCGTTTCGTAGTCCTTTTCGACGCCCTGCCCGTAGTAGTAGCACAGGCCGCAATTGTACTGTCCCTCTGCGTAGCCCTGTTCGGCGGAAAGTTTAAACCACTCCGCCGCGGTCTCATAGTTCTGTTCCACGCCGTAGCCGTAGTAGTAGCATCTGCCCATGCCGTTCTGCCCGCCGCCGTTGTCCTGTTCGGCGGCCTTTTTATACCACCCGACAGCCGTTTCATAGTTTTTCTCCACGCCATAGCCGTTGAGATAACATTCGCCCAGCATAAATTGCGAGCCCGAGTGGCCCTGTTCGGCGGCCGCGCGGTAAATTTCGGCGGCCTTTTCATAGTCGCGGTCCGCGCCCCAGCCGTTGTAGTAGCAGTCGCCCAAGAGAGCGGTCCCGTCGAGGTTGCCGTTTTCGTAGGCAACCGTCAGCAATTCCACGGCTTTCCGGTCGTCGTTTTCCACGCCGTAGCCGTAGAGATAACATACTCCTAAATAGTAATGCGCCGCTACGTTGCCGTTGTCGGCGGCCTTTTGGAACCATTCAACGGCAATGCCGTAGTCCTGCTCCACGCCCCAGCCCCAGTAATGGCATTTCCCCAGCATGTACTGCGCTGAGTGATTGCCCTGTCCTGCGGCCTTGTTGAAATACTCTACGGCAAGCTCGTCGTTGACGTCCACTCCCCTGCCTTCAAGATAGCAAATTCCCAACATGTATTGCGATCCGGGGCTGCCGAGCTCGGCGGCCTGAGTGTAATATTCCACGGCCTTTTTATAGTCCTGCTCCACGCCCTCGCCGTTGTAGTAAAGGTCGCCCATGGCGTCCTTTGCGTCGCGGTTGCCGAACAGCGACGCCGCCGCATACCACACCGCCGCCCTGGAGGGGTCCTTTTCAACGCCCTGCCCCAATTGGTAGCATCTGCCCAGATAATATTGGGCGGAGATGCTCGAGTTGCAGGCGGCCTTGTTGAACCAGTCCACCGCCTTTTCGTAGTCCTTTTCTACTCCCCAGCCGAAGTAAAAACATTCGCCGTAGGCAAATTGGCCGGGGGCGTATTCCTGTTCGGCGGACAGACAAAATAATTCCGCCGCTTTCTGTTCGTCCTCCTCCACGCCTCTGCCGTTGAGGTATTTGCAGCCCAAATCGAACTGCTCCTTGGCGTCGGCAGGGTAGTCGGGATTGAATTGTGACATGTAGTTTCCCTCCTATCATTTTTTATTTCTTCCCGCGGGGCGGGCAAAATTTTACATGAGCGGGCTGACCACCCTTAAAACAGTCGTCGCTATGTGGCCGAATATGTTGTGTTTTGCGGGGGTCTGGATATCGTTTGCGGCAAATACCTTTTCAAAGTCCGCCTCCACGTCCCCCATAACTCCCTTATCGTCGGTGTACACGCCGTTGTCAAACTCCAGATAAAAGGCGCGCATGTCCATATTTACAGACCCGACGGTGACGGCGTTTTCGGTGAGCATCACCTTGCTGTGCACGAACACCCCGTGCATATAATACACTTTCGCGCCCGCCGCCATAAGCCGCTCGGCATAAAATTTTGTGACTCTGTAGATATAGCCGTAGTCGGGCACCGAGGGCAGCACTATGCGCACGTCGCACCCCGCCTTGGCCTTTGCGGTGAGCGCGGCCAGCATGTCGGTGTCGGGAATGAGGTAGGGCGTCATCAGATATATCTTTTCCTGCGCCGCGTTGACGAGATTGTAGTACACGCCGCGGCAGAGGGGCTCCTCTATCTCCGGCCCGCCCGCATAGGGCACCACGTTGGAGGTGTTTGCTGTTTTTTCCGCCTTGTATAAATATCCCGAAAGGTCGGAGCGCTGCCGCGTGGAAAACTCCCACTGCCTCAAAAAGGTTATCGTCAGCCCGTCCACCGCGGAGCCGTCCAGCCTTAAACCCGCGTCCTTCCACAGCCCTTCCATTCTGCGCTGGTTTGTACATTCGTCGGCGATGTTGCAGCCGCCCACGTAGCCAGTTTTGCCGTCTATGACTATGATTTTGCGGTGGTCGCGGTAATTAAGACCGAAGTAAAACAGCGAAAACAGCGGCTCGAACACCTTAAATTTTATGCCCGCCTTTCTTATCCTATGCTTTGTTTCGGACGTGAGCACCCCCTGCGAGCCGACGTCGTCGTACAAAAACCGCACTTCCACGCCCTCGGCAACCTTGCGGCTTAAAACGTCGATGAGCCGCTCTAAAAGGACGCCCTCCGCCACGATAAAGTACTCCAAAAATACAAATTCCTTTGCTTCCTCCAGCCTTGCGCAGAGGTTGTCAAAGAGCTTGCGCGCGTCGGAAAAGTACTTCACGTCCGTGCCCGTGTACGGCACGTAGCCGCCCGCGTTGTGGATATATTCGCAGTCGCGCGCAACCGCGGGGGAGGCTCCCTCCGTGAAAAATCCGCCGCTGTACGCCTTGGTGCGGCCGTAGATTTCGGCATAACGTTTGCGGTAAATGCCGTAGCACACCCGCTTGTCGGCGAGGATATACACTATGTATCCCGCGCCGAAGGACAGCGCAAAGAGTATCAGCCAGCTGACCTTTGACTGCGCGTCCCGCTCCTCCACAAGCACGTATATCGCCGCAAAAAGGGTAAATCCCATCGAGATAAACCAAAACGGCGGGTACATGGCCGCAAAAACGGCGTACACAAAGGCTATGACCGACATCTGCGCAACTATCAGCAAATCTGTAAAAAGTGCCCGTGCGCCCGTGGGCAAGTCCACCCATTTTTTATGAACGCATTTCGGCTTTTCCTTGAGGCGGGCCCGAAGCTCCTTCCTCGAACGAAAATAGAATTTTGTCATAACGTATTGAGTTTTCCTGTAAATTTTTCAGTTATTTATTGACCGACCGCCTATTTGCGGTAGGTTGCATACCATTCCGATTGCAATATGGTTTGGTCCGTGCCCGAAAAGCTGAATTCAAGCCCGCTTTCGCCCAACCCGCACACTATGTTGCCGTTCCACGCCTTGCCCGTATATGTTTGGCCCTCAAACTGTGTGCCCGAAAGAGCGGGCAGGGTGTCGGCAACGCTGGTGCAGTATATGTTTTGGGTGTGCTTCAAAAGATTTTGGAACACGCTTGTGTAGGGGAAAGTGTTGTTTACATTTTTTGTGTACTCGGGAGAGCCCGCGCAGCAACTTATAGCCACATATTCGGGCTTTATCACGTTCAAAAGTTTTTCGGTGGACGAAGTGCCCGAACCGTGGTGCCCCGCCTTGTAGAAATCCACGTCCGGCAAAACGTCGTATTGGGACTTGCTGTTGGAGGCCTTCGAGTAGTAGTCCACCATCCTGCTTTCGCCGTCCTTTTCAAGGTCGCCCGTAAGCAAAAAATTATAAGTCCTTGTCGAGGTCTGCTTTGTGAATAACGTAACCACGGAGTAGTTGTTTTCGTCCGAACCTGTGTTGAAGTAGTAGTAATTGTAGAGGATATTCATCGAGAGGGTGTGCTCGTCGTCCAGCCAATACTGCCGCTGTGCGCCGCCCTCCTCGTTGTAGCACTGGGCCGCCGTATAAACTTTCGTCCCGCGGCTTTCGGCATATTGCAATACGCTTAAAAATCTGTTGTAGACCTGCGTGGTCTTGTTCGATATTGCAAACTTTATTACGGTGTCCACGTCAAAATTATAGAAAATCCCGTTCGAGGGGGTACTGCATGCAAAGGACGCTATGTGGTCCTGGTCGCCGTGCGTGGCTATGACGTATTCGAGCTTGCCGTCGGTGACGTATTTGTTCAGATATGAGCAGATGAGCGACGCGCTCGAATCCTCCGAGCCCGCGTCGATCAAAATGTCGTTGTCGCCCGCCTTTATGTAGATGCTGTCGCCCGCCTTTTTGCCCAAATCGATGACATGTATCGAGATATCGCCGCCCGAACCGCCTGTTACGCCCGAACCGCCGTTGTCGTCGTCGGAACCGCCCGAACCGCCGCCGCTCGTATCTTCGGGGGGCTGCTGTTTGCCGCACACCGTGCACTCGCCGTCCACATAGGTGTGTTCGCCCAAGCCGAAGTATTTATGGTATATGTCGGGGCGGAAAGCGTACACGCCCAGAGCGACGATGACTATTAAAACCACTATCACCAAAAAGATAGTAAACAGTATGGGATGCCTTTTTTTGTTTTTGCGTTTTGCCATTTGTTCTCCTTAAGTCGCCTGTTTTGCGGGAACGTGTTGAGTTTTTCTATAAATTTTTGAGTTGTTCCAAAATCTTTTCGCGCATCGCCATGTATTTGTCGAGCTTGGCCCTCTCCTCGTCCACCAACTTTTTGGGGGCCTTCATCATAAAGCCCGAATTGTTGAGTTTGCCGTCCGCGCGGCGGATCTCGTTCATCACCGTCTCGAGTTCGCCCTCAAGCCTTGCGCGCTCCTTATCGGCGTCCACAAGTTCGCCCATGGGGATATACAGGGTGCCTATATGCAGCACTTTTGCAACCGCCTTTTCGCCCGCCTCCTGCGCAGAGGAGATAAAGGTTATGTCCTTTGCCCCCGCGAGCTTTAAGATGCTGTCCTCGTTGGAGGAAATAAGCCGCCTGCTCTCCGTAACAATATACAGGCTCACCTTTTTGGAGGGCGGGCAGCCCAGCTCCGTCTTTGCCGCGCGCACCGCCTTGATTATGTCCATTATGCCCTCGAACGCCGCCGCGTCCCTCTTGTAGGCTATTTTGGAATTGTAGCGGGGATAATCCTTTAACATTATCGTGCCCTCGGTCCCCGGCAGGTTGCGGTAAATTTCGTCGGTGATAAAGGGTATAAAGGGGTGCAGAAGTTTGAGCGTGTTTTCCAGCACGAAGGTCAAAACGGCGATAACGCTCTCCTTTTTGGCCTCGTCCCCGCCATAGAGCGCGGGCTTGCACAGCTCTATATACCAGTCGCAGAAGTCCGACCACGTGAAGTCGTAGAGTATCTGGCAGGCAACGCCCAGCTCATACTTGTTCAAAGCGAGGGTGACGTCGCGGATTACGGCCTGCAGCTTGGAGATTATCCATTTGTCGGCCGCGCCCGGCTTCACTTGCTGAAGGGGCTTTACCTTTACGTTCTCCGCATTGGTTATTACAAAGCGGCTGGCGTTCCATATCTTGTTCATAAAGTTGGCGCACGCCTCCACCTTTGCGTCGGAGTAGCGCGTGTCGTTTCCGGGCGCAACCCCCTGCAGCAGCGAAAACCTGAGGCTGTCCGCGCCGTATTTGTCTATCACTTCGAGGGGGTCCACGCCGTTGCCGAGGCTCTTGGACATCTTTCTGCCCTTTTCGTCCCGCACGAGGCCGTGCATCAAAACGTCGCGGAAAGGCACCTTTCTCATGTGCTCCAACCCCGAAAAAATCATTCTCGAAACCCAGAAGAAAATTATGTCGTAGCCCGTAACCAAAACGTCGGTGGGATAGAAGTACTCGAGGTCGGAAGTGTCCTCGGGATAACCCAGCGTGGAGAACGGCCACAGCGCGGAGGAGAACCACGTGTCTAAAACGTCCTCGTCCTGCGCCAGCGATTTACCGCCGCAAACGGGGCAGACTTCGGGGTCGTTCTTTTCGCATATCTCCGCGCCGCACTCCTCGCAGTACCACACGGGAATCCTGTGCCCCCACCACAGCTGGCGGGAAATGCACCAATCCTTGACGTTCTCCATCCAGTTGTAGTAGGTCTTTGCGAAGCGTTCGGGGATAAAGGTCACTTTTTTGTTCATCACCGCGTCTATCGCGGGGCGGGCCAGCTCCTCCATCTTTACGAACCATTGTCTGGAGACTATCGGCTCCACCGTGCAGCCGCAGCGGTAGCAGTGCCCTACGTTGTGGGCGTGGGGCTCCTCCTTTACGAGATATCCCCCCTCGGAAAGCTCCTTTAACAGCAGCTTTCTGCACTCGTACCTGTCCAGCCCCTCATACTTGCCCGCCTTGTCGTTCATAGTGCCGTCGTCGTTCATTACGCGCACTACGGGCAGCCTGTGCCTTAAACCCACTTCAAAGTCGTTGGGGTCGTGGGCGGGGGTGATTTTAACGACGCCCGTGCCGAATTCCATGTCCGCATGCTCGTCCCCGACAATCGGTATGGGCTTGTTCACAACGGGCAAAATTACGTTTTTGCCGATAAGGCGCCTGTATCTTGCGTCCTTGGGGTTGACCGCGACGGCCACGTCGCCGAACATGGTTTCGGGGCGGGTGGTTGCAACAACCAGCGCGTCATTCTTGCCCTCGATAAAATATTTTATGTGCCAAAGATGACCCGCCTCCTCGGCGTATTCCACTTCCACGTCCGAAAGGGTGGTCTTGCAGCGCGGGCACCAGTTGATTATGCGGTTGCCCCTGTAGATAAGATTTTTATTGTATAGGTTTACGAAGGCCTCGCGCACGGCGCGGGTGCACTTTTCGTCCATGGTGAAAGTGAGGCGGGACCAGTCGCAGGAGGAGCCCAACTTCTTTATCTGGGTGCAGATCCTGTTTTCATACTTTTCTTTCCACGCCCACGCGCGCTCCAAAAAGCCTTCCCTGCCGAGTTGCTCCTTCGAGAGCCCCTCCCTTTTCATCTCCTCCACTATCTTAACTTCGGTGGCTATGGAGGCATGGTCGGTGCCGGGCAGCCAGAGAGCGCAGTATCCCTGCATGCGCTTGAAGCGGATTATCGTATCCTGCAACGTCTCGTCCATCGCGTGGCCCATGTGCAACTGCCCCGTGATGTTGGGGGGCGGCATAACTATAGTGAAGGGCACCTTGCTGTCGTCGCGCACCGCCTTAAAGCAGCCCGACTCTTCCCACTCTCTGTATAATCTGTCCTCAAAACTCTTGGGATTGTACTTTTTTTCCATGCGGAACCTCTGTTTATTATTTATTACCTTACTTACGAAGTTGGCAACGGGTCAGAAACGAGCAAGACAAGGAGCGCGAGCATTGGCAAGGGGAGCGTACATAGACGTACGTGACCCGCAGACAAGCGGAGCGCGACACAGTATTGCGAAGTTTATCACCCGTTGGCGGGAGCGTTATACAGAGTAATTATATATTAAAAGGCGGTTGATTGTCAAACGCAAAACCCGCCCGCATAATATGTATTATTAAATTTTTAAGGAGACAACAGTGAAAAGAAAACTGATTTACTTATTGCTGGCCGCGGCGTGCGCGTTTGTAGTGCCGTTTGCTGCGGCAAGCTGTTCAAAGGACGACGGCAAAGTCGTCAGGATAAACGAAGTGACCCGCTCGGTGTTCTACGCGCCCATGTATCTTGCGGACGCGCTGGGATATTACGGGGACGAGGGCTTTGAAATAGAGCTTACGACGGGCGGCGGCGCAGACTCCACGATGGCGGCCGTGCTCTCGGGCGGGGCGGACATAGGCTTTTGCGGGCCCGAAGCGGCGATATACGTCGAGATAGGCGGCAGCGATGACCAGCCGATGGTGTTCGGGCAGCTTACAAAGCGGGACGGCTCCTTTTTAATGGGCAGAAAACCCGAACCCGACTTCGACTGGAAAAATCTGGAGGGCAAGGAAATCCTTGCGGGCAGACCGGGCGGCGTGCCGTTTATGACCTTTGAATACGTTATGAAGGCGCACGGCGTGAACGCAAATCTCAATTCGGACGTGGCGTTCAACATGATGACTTCGGCCTTCCTCGGCGGCAAGGCGGACTATTGCACGGTGTTTGAACCCACCGCAAGCGAGATACAGGCGCAGGGCAACGGCTATATAGTGGCCTCCGTGGGAGAGGCTTCGGGCGAGATCCCCTACACCTGCTTTATCGCAAAACAGAGCTATATGGACAAAAATCCCGACAAAATAGAGGGGTTGCTGCGCGCCGTTACAAGGGCTATTAAATATCTTAACGAGGCGGATGTGGAGGAAGCCGCGGGCCTTTTGACCAAATACTTCGCCGACACGAGCGCGGAGAGCATCAAAACCTCGCTGATAAGCTATAAAAACATAGATGCGTGGGTGAATAATATGGCGATGAAAGAGGAGGCCTTCGACCGCCTGCAGGAAGTTATAGAGCTTGCGGGACAGCTTGAAAGGCGGGTTGAATTCGGCTCGGTTGTTACCACGGAGACGGCCGAAAAGGTTTACCGGGAAATTTACGGATAATGCTGGAATTTAAAAATATCTCCTACTCCTACCACACAAAGACGGGGGAGACGGCGGCCGTATCGGGGCTGAGCTTTAAGATAGAAAAGGGGCAGTTTGCCTCGGTTATAGGCCCGTCGGGCTGCGGCAAGTCCACGATACTCTCCATGGCGGCGGGGCTTATAACCCCCTCCTCGGGCGAGATTGTAAAGGGCAGCGGGGAAGCCGGCTATATGTTGCAGCGGGACGCCCTGTTTGAGTGGCGCACGGTGGAGCAAAACATATTTTTGCCCCTCGAAATAAAAAAGCGCAACACTCCCGAAATGAGGGAAAAGGCGCTTGCGCTCGCAAAAAAATACGGGCTGGGCGAGTTTTTAAAAAAGAGCCCCTCCCAGCTTTCGGGCGGAATGAGGCAGCGGGCGGCGCTGATACGCACCCTCGCAGCCGAACCCGAAATACTCCTTTTAGACGAACCCTTTTCCGCGCTCGACTACCAGACGAGGCTGGAAGTGTGCGACGACGTGCAGGCGATAATCAAGTCGGAAAAAAAGACGGCGCTTTTGGTGACGCACGACATCTCGGAGGCCATAGCCCTTTCGGACAAAGTGATAGTGCTTTCCCCGCGCCCCGCGCACGTGATTGCGGAACACCCCGTTTCCTTTGCAAACAATCCCAAATCGAGGCGCAACGACAGCCGTTTTGCGGAGATGTTTGAAGTTTTGCGGACAGAACTCGGCATTTAAGGCATAAAAATAAGGGGCGGGGCGCCCGCCGCAAACGGGCGCCCCGCCGCACAAAAGGAATTTCCAAAGATGAAAAACAAAATGAACTTTTCGGGCGAGCATCTCGCATATCTGAAAAAACAAAAACGCAAAAAAATACTCGTGATCTCCCTGCGCTGGATAATTTTGGCGGCCGTTCTGGGGCTGTGGGAACTTTTGACCTTTTTAAAGGTGGCAGACCCGTTTATCACGAGCTCCCCCTCCCGCGTTATAAAAACGCTCGGCTCGCTGTATGCAAGCGGCGAACTCTTCCGCCACGTGGGGATAACCCTCGGCGAAACGCTTGCAGGCTTTTTTATAGCCGTCATTTTGGGCTACTCGATAGCCCTCGTGCTGTGGTCCAGCCAAACGGTGCGCGCCGTTGCCGAACCGTATATAGTGGTGCTGAATTCCCTGCCAAAAATCGCGCTCGGCCCGCTTATCATCATATGGATAGGCACGGGCTACACGGCGATAATTTTTATGACGGTGATTGTGGCAATAATCCTGTGCATAATGAACACGTTGGCGGGGTTTTTGGCGGTGGACCCCACCAAACTCACGCTGATGAAGGCCATGGGCGCAAGCCGCCGCGCAACGCTTGCAAAACTCGTAATTCCCGCCTCCCTGCCCGCGCTTATGAACACTTTGAAAGTTGCCGTGGGGCTGGCGTGGATAGGCTCCATCATGGGGGAATACATCGTCTCCCGCGCGGGGCTGGGGTATCTTATCGTCTACGGCGGGCAGGTGATGAAGCTCGACCTCGTAATGACCGCAACCTTTATATTGTGCGTGCTGGCGGGGTGCATGTACGGCGTCATCGCGCTGATAGAAAAAATCGTCGTAAAACAGTTTTAGCGGCGCCGGGCGAGGCGGGCGTACCTCTCCCTGTCCTCTACGTTGAGCCCCTTTATCCCGTCCAGCTCGGATAAAAGTTTTTCCCTGCTCGGCACTACCGACACGCTGCCGTCCTCCGCCATAAAGGCCGAGCCGCGGCGGCGTATCATCGTCTTTTGGGACTGTATGTAGGCTGTGAAATTCATAATCGTCCTCCCCTATCCTTTTTACAAATATTTTATCGCCGAATGTTGACAAGTATTGTCATATATGATAAAATAATTTTTGAAATTTACGGTTTATTTTACGGAGGACGGGGCAATGAAATACCAGATAATGCTGAAAATTTTGACGCTGCTTTTGTCGAAAAGGAAAATCACGGCCAAGGAAATTGCCGAAAGATACGGCATATCGCTGCGCAGCGTGTACAGGTACGTGGAGGAGCTGAACGTGTGCGGGGTGCCCGTGGACGTGGCGCGCGGGCGGTACGGCGGGCTTACTATAGCCGACACCTTCCGCCTGCCTGCGGGATACTTCACGCGGGAGGAATACGCCGCTGCGATAAACGCGCTGGACGCCATGGCGGGGCAGGTGCACAACGAGAGCCTAATTTCCGCGCGCGAAAAACTTGCGAGCCGCCAAAAGGACGAACGCACCGACCTTTCCGTGAGCGGAAACATCATAGTCGACGGCGGAACGTGGGGAGACACCACCAAATTTTCAGACAAGATGAAGGTGGTTGAGGAGGCCATGAACGGCTGCAAAAGCCTGATGATAGACTACATCTCCCGCGAGGGCGAACACAGCAAGCGGGTGATAGACCCGCACGTGCTGATTTTTAAGCAAAACGTGTGGTACGTGTATGCGTTTTGCCACACCAAGCAGGAGTTCCGCACCTTTAAGATAGGCAGGATAAAAAAGGCGAGCTTTACGGGGGGCGCATTTAAAAAGAAAAACGTGAAAAGAAGCGACATACCCCTCGACTTTTACTATCCCGCGGGCGAGTTGACGCCCGTCACTTTCCAGATAGAGAAAGACTCGCTGCCCGACATAGAGGAATGGCTGGGCATAGACAACATAGAGCCGCGGGGGAACAGCTTTATAGCCGACGTCACCCTGCCCGACGATTCGCGCCTTGTAAGCATGATTTTGAGCTACGGCGGCGCGGTGAAAGTGCTCTCCCCCGCCTCCCTCAAACAAAAGGTGGCCGCCGCCGCAAAAAACATCGTGGAGGAATACACATAAGGGTTCACAAAAATACCAAGCAGGCTGTGCTTGGTATTTTTCGTGAGTTTGAGGACTGCTCGTCCTCTGCCCTGCCGAGGGCTCCCTTTGGGAAACGGCAGAGGCGCAGGTATGCGCAAATGTGTTGCGCTGGCGCAAGTGTAGCTTGCTTGCGCCGTTAATTATTTTAATAATGTTCACAAAAATTTTCGTGCGGTTGCAACTTCGTAATTGCAGTATAAATACATGGATGCAACGTCACGTTGCTT
>CANRKK010000019.1 GCA_947631195.1 uncultured Clostridia bacterium | reverse complement strand
TGAGTAAAGAACAGAGATTTAAACGAATCGAAACAAAGATTAGCTACATTTTTAACGAGCGTAATTAAGCCTTTATACCTTGTTTTCTTCTTGACTGTGCAGTTGTTAGGTTTCGTCGAGGCAAATCTCGCTTTGAGCTGTCCGCGCACAGCTCGGACAGCAAGATTGCTCGATTGCCTCTCCTCTTTCGCTAAAATCTCATTCTTGCGATTTTAGCGAGGAATAAGGTGAGTAGTTTGCAAACCTTAAAAAACTTGACACGTGTTGAGTTTTTTAAAATTTATTCCGCTTTAGCTCAGTCGGTAGAGCATTCGGCTGTTAACCGAAGTGTCGTTGGTTCAAGTCCAACAAGCGGAGCCATTCGGGTGACTATGGCAGTGAGGAACCACCTGTTCCCATTCCGAACACAGAAGTTAAGCTCACTCGCGCCGAAGATACTTACCTTTTAAGGTTGGGAAAATAGGTCGTTGCCCGATTTCAATCAAAAAACGCCCGATTTTAGGCAAAAATGCCCAAAAATCGGGCGTTTTCCTTTTTGTCCTCTGCTATATAAAGTTTGATTTATTTTGCTATTTGGGGCGCAAAAATGCGGCTAAAAACGGCGACGGTTGGCGGTTCGCTCACTTGCTCGCAGGCGGCTGAAAATGCCGTTTAAAATCCGATTTTGGGGCAGAATTTGGGGCAGAAATCAGTAGCGGAATTTCTCTCCTTCTGAAAGCAAAAACTCATCGGACAAGTCGGTGTAAGTGTTCTCTAAAACACCGAGCGAATGACCTACAAAGGTCTTTCTCGCCACGTCCGAAATTTCGCACTCCTGACAACGGGTGTAAAAAGTAGTCCGTAGGTCGTATAGCTTGTGGTTAGGTAAGATTTTAGCGAACCTACCACGCAGCACCCGGAGCGAGAAGAACTTTAATTCCGTCACCCCTTCCAAATAAGGACGAAGCATGGGGGTGATTGGTATTTTTTTATATACCACTTTTCCATTTTTCTGCTTGCCGTTTATAGCTACAATGAACTCACCTTCTATCCGCGCCGAAGCGTACTCATACGGGCGCATACCCGTATAAAGGGGAACGACAAACATTAACTGCAATGGTGTCCCTGCAGTAGTATCAATAAGAAGTTTTTCCTCCTCTTTTGATAACGCTGTTCCATGCTCGCGTTCGTGCTGCGTGTGAAATACCATATCGAGCGGATTGTTATTGATTAGATTGTGCTTGACCGCCGCCTTAAATATAAGGTTAAGAAGGCTATGAATGTCATCCGCCGTTTTCCCCATCCCCGCCGATTTGAGCTTATCAAGCAAGGTTTGGCAGAGGGCGGGAGTAATGCGTTTAAGTGCTATCGCCCCAAAGCAAGGCTTCATGTGGTTTTTGTATTGGCTTAAAGCGATGCGGAGCGTTTCGGGTTTGACTTTCCTTTTATAGAAGTTTTCAAAAAAGTATTCAGCAAAACCCTGAAACGTGTTTGGGAGCTTTGGTGCGCCATCGGTTTTGACGGCGGTGTGCAGAGCTTCGATAAACCGCTCTTTTGCAACGCTTTTGTTTGTACTCGATACCGTTATATTATAGCCGTTCCTTCGGTACCGAATTTCATAACTGATTGTATTTTTGCCGCTTTTGCGTTCGCGGATATGCGACGTGCATCCGTCCACGCGGAACTCATTGCGGAATGTTTTCGGCATTTTCCTTATATCCTCCTCGGTAAAGAATAATGCCGTTTCTTTCGTTTGCAATCGACTGCGATTGTCCGGGAACGGTATCACCGTGGTGTCAGCCCGTACAATACCGTTCAGCGCGTACAACATTTGCCGCCGTTCTTCTTTATCCCTTTTCCTGCGCATTTATATGCGCCATAATCTCTACTGTTAAACTCTTTAAAAACTCCAAATTTATATCCATATGTTATTCCTCCTCGCCGCCCGAAAGGACGGCTTTTTTTATGCCTTTTTTGCTGTTTTAAGTGCGGCTGGTTGGCTCTCTATCAGCTTCTCTACCATTTCCAATACATAATCCTTCATAGCAGGGACGAGCTGTCTGTAAGCGTTTATAAGCCGCTTTTCCGCTTCGTTGTACATATCGTCCGAGCTTTTATTCGGCGGAGCATCGGCAAGCCCTAAAGCTCGCTCGATAGATTGTACGGTGTCTATGCGGGGGTTCTTCGTTACTCCGCTAAATATATGCTTCAGCGTACCTATTGGAATACCCGACCGCTCTGATAGCTCATCGTAAGTAATCTTATTAGACTTTAAATAAGCCTTGATTTGTTGAATGGTCATTTTTACCTCCTTTTTTCAGCTTAGATATTTTTATTATAGAAAAAAGTTGAGAATTTGCAACTTTTTCGATAAAAAATGGTTGACAAGTTTGGAAAATGTATCTATAATAGAGGCACAAAGGTACGAATAAGGAACTTTTGAAAGGAGTAAAAATCATGAATAAGGAAAGAAGAAAAGCATTAAACAATATCGCGGACAAGATAAGTGAGTTGCGCGATGAACTTGAAGAGTTACAGGCAGAGGAGCAGGAATATTACGACAACATGCCCGAAGGTTTTCAACAAAGCGAACGCGGCGAAAAGGCTTCGGAAGCGGCGGAGGCTCTGTCCGATGCGCTTGACAGTATAGACGAAGTTTTGGACTACATTGAAACTGCGGTTGAGTAAATACGGAGGCAGAATAAAATGTTCGACCATATTTCAACGACAATGTTTGATGAAAATAAAGCCCTCGCCCTCTGCGAGAGCCTGAACAAGGCAGGACACGCCGCTGTTGTATCGTGCGTGGCTATTCTCGGAACGCGGCATTACACCGTGTGCTGGAACGATTAAAAATTAGTAGGGAGCCGCAAGTTCCTATAGTCGCCAAACCAACCGAGGCGGCGGAGTGAAATTCCCCGCCGCCAACGGAGGGGCGATAAAATCAAAGGAGTAAACCATGAAAATTTTTGATAACAGGAATTTTGAAAGCCGCGAGATTGCGGAAAAGATGACAGTAGAAAGATTTTTCGACGAAGCGAACGATAACGATTTCCTGCACCTCGGCGAGAAAAAGATAGTAGTTTTTGACAACACCTATTTTGGTGAAGATATGGAAGCCCCCATATTCAACTCGCTTGAATTGGACGGGCGGCAATGGCTATCGGAAGTACTCATAGTACATATCTTTGAAAAGCGCGTTGTACTGATGATTGCATAAGGAGGAACCGAAATGACGTTAGGACAGGCAATGCAAAAAGCAATAAAGCATTTCGAGCGGGAGGCGAAAAAACGTCCGGGCGCAGAGATACGGAACGTTAAGTCTTACGAAATGAGCGGGCGCGGTAATTCGGTTGAGAGCGCAACGTTCAAAATCGACTACGCGATAGACGGCGATTATACGCAAAGCGACAAATACCCGTATTTGATACACGTTTTCCAACGTGACGGCAAAGTGTGTACGGAGGCATATGTCGAGAAATGAAAAAAGTAACAAAGACTCAAGCTAAGGCGGTCGCCCGCACCCTGTTCGGTGGCGCGTGTAGCTATTTGGGGAACCTGTCGGACGAACCGCAGTTCAAGGTTTATGTGTTTGCGAGAGGGATATTTCAAATCTCCATATACGACAACAGGGACACCGCCGACATATTCGTCGGGGATAACAGGGTCGGAAGAATCCATATAGACGACCCGCTCGATATAACCTTCCATAAAATGGCGGAGGTGGTGAAATGAACATTCCCGATGCGCCGTGGATACGGCGGGCGGAACTCACGGGCGACCCGTGGCATGACCCGTATTTGGATAGCTATGACGACGAGGATTATGAGGAGGAAGATGATGAAGTGGGTGAAGATTGAGAACCGGCTATGGCAAGCTGAGGGCGAAGAAGGAACCTTCACAATCAACCAAACGGGCAAATTGTTTTGGAGCCGCTATTCATCGCACAACGGCATCAGGACAATCAGGATGCCGCCCAAAGGGACAATCAAGGAAGCAAAGAGCATGTGCGAAAATAATTATTTTTGGGAAAAGGAAAAGCCCGAAGGAGTTTGATATGACGATGCACGAATATATAGAATCGCGTGGGTTGACGACCCGCCTCGTGGCTCAAAAAATGGACGTGTCGAGACAGGCGTTGGAACATTACGGCAAGAAGTTCCAACCCACCGCAAAAACGCTTTCGCGCGTAGCGGAAGCCATGACGGAGCTGGGTGCGCCGACGACGGTGCTTGATATATTTAAGGCTATTCACGCGCCGAAAGATGGGGGTGAGGAAGGCGATGAAAATTAAAAAAGTCTTCTGCCGCCACCATTACAAAAAGCTCTCGGAATGGGAAGGTCTCGACGACGGTGGCAAAAAACACCTTTTGCAATGCGTAAAGTGCGGCAAGTTCAAGATTGTTGAGAAATTGCCCAAACCCCTGTTAAACGGTCAAATTTGGATTAGATAGCGTTCCCGATACGCGGTTCGCTATTTCATGCGGGAGTATGGTTATGCAGTCGCCCCTCATAACTCGCCATAAAAGGCGGCTGTACCGTGTTCGATTCGCGGCTCTCGCGCCAGCTTTCAAAGCAAAAAATATTTTTTAAAGGAGTAGAACCATGATTAAAAAACCCTCAGAGATGGATTTCGGTGAAGAAAGATTTTCCGTTATCCTGTATGGCGCACCCGGCGTTGGCAAGTCCACGCTTGCATCGTCCGCGCCGAACCCCATTATGTTTGACCTTGACAGGGGTCTCCGCCGCGTTAAGGCACAGCACAGACCCCCGGCATCCTTCGTAAACACTTACGAGGAATTGCTTGAGGACATAAAGTCCGAGGAAGCGAGACAGTTCGATTCCTATATCATAGACACGGGCGGTGCACTCGTCACTATGATTTTGGACTACGTCGGCAGGATAGACCCCGTCAACAGGCAGAAGAACGGCGCACCCTCCCAAAAGGGCTACGGCGCGGCAAAGCTCGAATTTAAACGGCTCACGGATATGCTGAAGCTCGAACTTCGCAAGAACGTAATCTATGTCTTCCATTCACTTGAAGAAAAGGACAAGAACGGCGCACCGCTTCAAAGGCTTCTGTGCGACGGCTCGGCAAAAAATATTGTATGGCAACCCTGCGACTTCGGCGGGTATATGTACAAAAACGGCAACCAAACCGAAATAGGCTTTACCCCGACGGACGAGTACTTTGCAAAGGGCTGTTACGGAATAAACGGAGTCCGCATCGTTCCCTTCGGTGAAAATGTGCCGAATACATTCCTCACAAATCTTTTCAACGAAGCAAACAGGAATATAGAAGCCGACAAAACCTATTTCGCAGAAGAACGCAAAAAGTATGACGAAACGATAAAGGCTGGAATAGAGCTTATAGGCAGCATCAAGACCGCCGAGGATATTGTCTCGGTCGGCGCGAAGATTAAAGAGCTTCCGCAATATCTCACCTCTTTGGTGGAGTTGCGCCAGCTCTACAAGGACAAGGTCAGGGAGGAAGGCTTCGCTTGGAACCCTGAAAATAAGTGCTACGAAAAGCGCGCTGAAGCCGCACAAACGCCCACACAGGGCGAGAAAGGCGAAGGGAACGGGGAAACGCCCACAGAGGACAAGCAAGGCGCACAGCCCCCCGTAAACAGCACAGACGGTGGCACGGCAGAACAGCAGAGCCTTCTTAAAGAACAGCCGTCCCGCAGAGGTAAAAAATGAAGTATCTAATGACACAAAGTCTCTTGTCCGCATGGAGCTATATGCACGATTGCGCCGAGACCGCAAGCGAGGAAGCCCGCGAGAGCTTCCTCGCCACCCTGCGGCGAGAACAGCAAGAACAGTCCGAGGAAATGCTACGCGGCATATCGTTCGAGGATGCTGTTTACGCATATCTCAATGGCGACACGGATGCCCCTGCCCGCCATGCAAAGATATACGCTTCAAGAGGTAAAGAAAAGCTGGAAGAATCTGCCGTCAAAAAAGTCGCAGAGATTATGCGCGGCGGGGTGTATCAGCTTACCGCTTACAAGGACAAGCGCATAGACGGCATAGACTTCGTACTCATGGCAAAGTGCGACTGGGTGCGGGCTGGCGTGATATATGATTGCAAGCGCGTAACAAACTACGAACCGGGCAAATACTATCACAGCGCACAGCACCCCATGTATTTGGAAGTTATAGATTCCGCGTTCAAATTCCAATACGTCGTCTGCGACGGTGAGGAAGTTTATACGGCGGACACCTATAAAAGAGAAGATATACCGCAGAGTATTACCACGATAATATCGGATTTTATAAACGATATGAAGGCTATGGGATTGCTCGAAACCTACTTTGAATTTTGGAAGTCAAAATATTAAGCCCAAACACCTCGGAGCGGCGCACAATGATTAAAGACGAAAACTACTATACCATCTTCGGATGGATGATTAACCGCCTTCATCTCGAAGGTAATAACTTGAAAATCTACGCTCTTATATACTCTTTTACGCAAGACGGAAAGACCGAATATAAGGGCAGTATAGATTATATCAAGGACTTTATCGGTGCCTCTCGTGAAACCGTAAAAAGAGGGCTTGCACAGCTCGAAAAGGCGGGCTACATAACAAAAACAGAGTGCAACGCCGAGGCGGGAACCCCCAACGCCTACAAGATTGTACCCCTTGAAACGGCGTTTGCGTTTGGTAGGTGGGGGGTAGCTCAAAATGAGCCACCCCCCAGCTCAAAATGCGCCGGGGGGTGGCTCAATATGACCCCCAATAATGATATAGATAATTATATCTATAAAGTAAGTAAGAAAGTAAGTAATAAAAAAAAGGTTCAATCTTACGACGAGATTTTTGAAGACTTCAACGTTTCGCGGCGACTGCGTGAATCGCTGGTCAACTTTATTCGGCATTCGCTGGCTAATGGCGTTGTAATCATCAATGACCGCCTCGAAGGGATAATCGTCGCGCTGGACATGAAATACGGCAAAGACGACCGTTTGAAGGCGAAAGAGGTGGATTCAGCTATATCGTGTGGATATATGCGCCTACCGTGCGAGGAAAAAGAGTGAACACAAGGAGGATATATGTGGGAAATCGATAATAACGCGCAGTCGCTTGAAAAGGCATTAAACCTTGATGCGGGGAGCGCAAAGCACGAGTACAACTTTATGTTTTTAGCAACGCTTAACGGTCATAAGGTCAGGGTATATACTCACCCTTCAAACGTTGCTCAGTCAAAAGTCAAAATCATGTCGATTCTTATAATCGGCTAAAAAATAAAATTGCAGTTGACTGCAAATAAGGAGTTTATTATGGAAAACGTAACCTATCAACAACTGGCATTATTGCCCAAAGATGAGCTGACAGCTCCTCAACAGACATTCCTCGCGGTACATAACGAAATGCTTATGGCAAGTCAAAAAGCCGCAGAGTGCCTTTTAATCGTCGCTAACGATATGAAAAGGATGCGGGACGAGGAATTATACCGCGCGGCAGGGTTTGAAACCTTCCGCGACTACGTCGAAACGGCTCTCGATATAAAGGAACGTCAGGCGTACAACTGGATAAGCATCCTCAGTTTACCTGAGGAGTATTTGACTAAGAACGCCCGGATGGGCGTGACCAAGCTCGCCTTGATAGCTTCCGCTTCCGGGGAAGTTGCGGACAGGCTGATGGCGGACGAGGAAACCTCGGAAAAATCCGTGAGGGAGCTTGCCGCGACCATCAAGCAGCAGGAAGAAGCTCTCAACTCCAAGAACGAGCAAATCAGGCTGTTAACCGATGAGCTTGAAGAACAGAAAGCAGAGAGTATATCACAATCGGAGCATGAGCAGGAATTAAGAAATGTCGAGGACAAACTCAAAGCCGCCCAAGACGACCTCGCCGCCGCCACAGACAGACTCACAAAGAAAGAGGCGGAGATAGAGAAGCTGAAAAAGCAAAAGGCAAAAGTCGTTGAGAAGACGGTAGAGAAGCCCGTTGACAACCCCGAAACTCAAAAGGCTTTGGAAGAAGCTCAAGCCGAAATGGAAAAAGCAAAGGCGGATAAAGCTGTTGCCGAGGAACAGGCGAAAAAGGCAACGGAGGAGCTTGCGGCTTATAAGAAAACCCAAGAAGCAATAGCAACCTTCAAAGTTTGCGCTGAAAACCTGTTCGGTGTGTGGGACGACGTGTTGAGTGCCGTAAATACCATAAACGATACCGACAGCAATTATGCCGCTAAATGCAAGGCAAAACTCGCAAAGTTTATCGAAGTCGCTCAAAGGGACTTGGAGGGGTAAAATGAAAAAAGCGGAATTTATAAAAATGCTCCGTCAAGACAATGAAACAGAAAAGGAGCCGCGCAAAACGCTCTATGCTCAGGTGATAGACTGCACGATAATCGCGCTCATAGATGAAGACAAAGACTTTGAGGTGGATTCCTCGATTACCGTCAAAGACCTGTACAAGCTCATCGAGGACAAGGGGAAAAAATCACCCGAACATTGTGTCGGCCCGTTCGAGGCGGCGCGGCTGATTGCCGAGAAGCTCAACACTCAAAATGACGGTGTAGCGCGGCTTGAAAATATGGCAATGGATATGCTTGAAGGCAACGCCCGCACACCTCGTAGGCGTATAAACCTTGACGATTTGTGAGGTGCGGCATGTCGGAAATTGATTTATCCGAAATGGATGAAGAAACGTTCGTCTGCGCTCGCGTTGAGAGGGTGGCTGAGGACGAGTTCACAAGTATTTGCGAGGAGTTCCCTGTTTTCTTTTTCGGACAGCTCATTAACGACCCTGACAATTCGCTTTTTCAAGACGAAGACGAGCTGTTGGATGAGAGCAAGACCTATTGCAAATGCCCCAACTGTCAAAATCTATTTACGATTGGTGGCAAGTGTGACCTTTATAGCGAGGAGCCGAAAAGCGGGGATAATTTTACTTGTCCGCATTGCGGAGCGGAAGGAGTGCTTGCAGAGTACAGGGACAGAAATTACCCGCTGTCCGAAATGAACGAACAGGACTACGCATTGCTGGAAGTATATAAAAACGGGTATTGCCTTAGACTTTTCAAATCCTTCTTGGATTACAGCGACCGCGAGTATGACGAATACACAACGCTTGAATGCTATCCTCAAATGCGCATTTTTGAGTACGGCAGGGAATATTGGCACGAGGGGAAGGCGAGATATTTCATCAGCGTAAACGAGGACTACGGCTGTCCTGAGTGGGAGGAGGTAGACGGCAACGAGCTGGATGACGACAATTTTTATATCATAAACAGCCGTGGGGACTATGATAGTTTTTACTTGAGCGATATAAAAGATACGTTAGATGCGCTGGGTAAACCCCTGATGGATAAGCTCTCAAAAGTTTTGCCGTATAAAACGTTCTGTACCCTGCGCAGATATGGCTTTGACGAGTTGCTCGAAGACATGTTCTATAATCCGGGTGAGTTCGAGGACAGCTCTAAAATATCCGAAGTGTTGAGAGCAGACTACAATCAAATAATCGCCAACGTCGGTAATGGTATTGGGTTGGAGGAGCTTAAAGCAATCCGTAACCTTTACAATTTCAATGTTTTACCTACTTGTCAAAATATCGGACTTGCTATGCGGATGGAAGACATATTCGGGTATGGCAACTCCGTCCTTACCCGTGATAACGCGCGTAAGGTATTCAAATACTTGAGGAACCAGCAGGGCAAAAACGGAGGGGATTCGAGAAGTAATGTGGGCAGGGACTACACGGATTACATAAAGGAATGCGTAAAGCTCGCCTACGATATGACGGACGACAGAGTTCTATTCCCTACCGACCTGAACAGGGCGCACGAGAACACTTCAAAGCTGGTAGAAATCGCCTTTACCACCGAGACCAATTCCGCTATTAAGGCGGTTTACGAAAGGTATCACGCATTCTGCGAGTTTTCCGACAGAGATATGTGCGTTGTGATGCCTCAGTATTTTGAAGATATAAAGAATGAGGGTAAAGAACAGAGCCATTGCGTGGGGAACTACGCCGAGAGGGTGGCAGAGGGTCAAGATATAATCCTTTTCATCCGCAAGGTCGCAGAAAGGGATAAACCCTATTTCACAATGGAAATCAAACCGATTATGAATGCCTTAAATATCGTGCAAGTGCGCGGGTTTAAGAACTGCGACCCTCCGCCTGAGGTTGAGGAGTTTCTCGAAAAATACAGGGGCTGGTTTAACCATCGCAGGGCGGATATTGCCGACAGCTTGACACGGATATTCTATAAGGCGGTTAGAAAGGTGGACGGAAGATATATAAGCGCATGGGACAACAAGACGGAATATATCCCCGGACAGTTCGTTGAGACCGACACCGAAAAGAACCCTGACAAGGTCGCGGTTCGGGGGATACACATTGCATCTCTCGAATTTGCGCAGAACTACGGCGATGCGTGGGACAACGTAGCGATTCTTGAGCTGGAAGTACAAATAAACGATATAGTAATTCCCGATGCCAAAGACCAACTGCGGGCATCAAAAGTGAAGGTGTTGCGTGAAGTTCCGCTCGGTGAAATGGGTGAATGGGGCAAACGGCATCAGCGAATAATTCAAGCGGCTTGATATGTACAATTTGATTTTACAGGGCGATGCCTTGACCATGCTTAAATCGATACCGTCCGATAGTGTTGACTGCTGTGTTACCTCGCCGCCATATTACCGATTGCGTGATTATGGTGTAGAGGGGCAAATTGGGCTGGAAAGCACGGTTCAGGAATACATAGACAAACTGACAGCGGTATTCCGCGAAGTAAAGCGCGTATTAAAATCGGGCGGAACCCTGTGGGTCAATATCATGGACTGCTACGCGGGGAGCGGGAAGGGCAAAGGTCAAACCACTCCGCTGTCCGAAGTGCAATCTTCCAATAAGGGCATTTTGAGTATTCATAAATACGCGATGGTCGCACCCGAATCCATTGGGGTTAAACCGAAAGATTTAATCGGAGTTCCGTGGCTACTTGCCTTTGCCCTTCGTGCGGACGGCTGGTATTGGCGACAGGTTGACATTTGGGAAAAACCGAATTGTATGCCCGAAAGCGTTACAGACCGATGCACAAACAGTCATGAGTACATTTTAATGTTTGCGAAGTCTCGCCGTTATTACTTCGATTATGCCGCAATCAATCCGAGAGCCGTGCGTTACCGAAGATAAATCTTCACCCCGTGGAAGCAGAGGAGCCTTAACTCCCAACGCGGGAAGAAGACAAGCGGTAAACAGGAAAACGTTCCGTGGCGGCGGGGCTTATACCAACAATAAATCGTTTGACAATATGGCACACAATGAAAATGCGAGCCACGGGAACGCGCCAAACGAAGAAGGGCTAAGGCGCAAGCGTTCTGTATGGAGCGTTAGCTCTGTAGGCTCAAAATTTAACCACTATGCCACATTTCCGCAGAAGCTCATAAAGCCGTGCATTCTCGCCGGCTGTCCGCAGGGTGGCGTGGTGTTGGACTGTTTTGCGGGGACAGGCACAACGGGCGTTGTGGCGCAAAACAGCGGGCGTGGATATATCCTGATAGAGCTTGCGGAAGACAATATTAACATATGCCGAAATCGGCTAAAAGGAGTTAAACATGACTGATAAAGAGCAAGAGCTTGAAATTATAAAAAATGTTATTCGTAAAGGCTTTGAAAAGGCGAACAGTCGCAATGAATATACGAATGAGCCGCATCCGTATTTTGAGAGCCAAATAACGGCAATCGCTGAATGTTTGCAAGATGAGAATTATCGCAAGGCAGACGACCTGTTGGACGAAATCGCGGGCTTGACGGGCAAGTGCGAGGCACTCCAAAAGGATAATGAAAATCTCATGCGCGCGTTCGAAGCTGGGCGCGACTATAAGTACTGCGATAGCTGCAACGAGTGCGACTTGCAGGATATTTGTAAGTACTCTGAGGATTACAATTTCTGCGAAGATTGTAAGGAATATCCTGAATGTACGATTATAGGATACCACGACCTTCCTTGCGGTCGGCACGTCGAATGCAACAACGGCTTTGAGGAAAAGTCAATTTTCGACGATGACGATGAGGAGGATGACGAATGAACGCGCAGGACATAAGAGCGGCACTTCGGAAAAAATATAACGACCATAGGCAGTATGCAATAGCGGAAGAAGTAGGTTTGACTACGGGGTTTTCGCACCGTCGCCTTGATATGATGGTTCTTGACTGCTATAACTCCAACGGCTTCAGGATAGACGGCTTTGAGATAAAAGTTAGCACGTCGGATTTGCGCCGAGAGCTTGAAGACCCCGAAAAGCATGTTGCCTTTTTTGACGTCATTGACTATTACACCCTTGCAGTTCCAAATGGCGTGACGGAGCCGCTTATGGATATTATACCAAAGAAGTGGGGAATCTTAATCGTCAACGAGGACGGGAGTACGCGATATAAACGCAAGGCGCTCGCCCTTGAAGATAGAAAGGCAGACGCACCTGTTCCGCGAGCGTTCCTCGCTTCGATAACACGAGCTATACAAAGTATGCAACCGTCAGAGCAAGAACTCCGCGCCGAATACGAAAGAGGGCGTAAAGATGAAAAGGAAAGCGAAGAACGCCACACAAGTTACCTTAAAGAAAAGGTACTGAACGAAGCCGATAAAATCGAAAAGTACAATAATTTACTAAATAGGCTTCATATTTGGCGTTCGGACAATATCGAGGAAGCTATTAACGAATTTGAGGCGTTCCGCAATCTTGGTTTGAAATGGATTTTTGAGCGCATCGATGCAACAATAAATGACCTTACGAAATTAAGCGCGTATTTGAAAGGGAGCAAACAATGAAAAGGCTCAAAACAATTATGCTTTTGTTTATCCTCATCGCCTCTGTCTCCTTATTTGCGGCTTGTGCCGATGGTAAGGAAATAAAAAGCAAATCGCCGTTAGCTACACGTTACACACCCGAACGGCAGGAAGTCGTTACAGACTATCATTACAAATATAATTTTTTAGTAGGCGAGTTTCAACTTATCCCCGAAGTACGCACCGCAAATATTCCCGAAAAATACGAGGTATATTATCACATAGTTTATACGGACGGGTCATTTGAATACAGGTGGGAAGCGGTAGACAAGGGCGAATATGAACAGGTAAAAGCCGAATTGGAGGGGGTAAGCGAATGACAAAGGCAGACCTTGAAGATTATAATAAGCGGCTTGAAAAAGAAAACTATGCTCTACGTCGGATACTTCTCGACGTCAAAGAAGTGGTGTCGTATGTGGCAGAGCTGGACAGGCAGGATATGTTTGAAAACAGCGATTATAACAGGGGGAACAATCAACGCACTCTCGGTTATTTCGGACATTGTAAACGAACACCTTCCCGACGGACATTATTTACGCTTTCCGAGCTTCAAAACCCAAACCGAAGAACAGCCCGCGTTTACCATCATTGAGGGCGGGCTGTCAAAGAGGAAAAAACCATGAAAATAAGAAAGATTACTACAACCGAGTTCAACGTTCCCGATGGTGATTATTGCCAAAGGGCAGACGGAAGTGTGGACTGCAACCAGTTCAAGTACGAAATAGACCCATTTTTCGGCGCGAGATTTTATTGTGGCGCGTTCCATAATGTTTTCCACATACCGTTTGACAACAAGCCGTTGTGCGCGAAGCGCGATATAAAAAAATGCAATGAGTGTGCGCGGATGATGGAAACAGCAAAAAAAGGCAAAAGAACCCGCGAAGATGATTTACATAAACCGCAAATCAAAATTGACCGCCTACCTATTTCTTTTGCCCCCATCGGAACACACCACGCCACGGTCTTGTGCCCGGTATGCGGAACAGAACTTATCAAAAAAATAGGGCAGAGCGAAGGTCTCGCAGGGCTACACGCAATCAAGGCAATGCCGAATTATTGCTCGCATTGTGGGGCGAAACTCAAAGAGGTGTGAAATGGAATCCATAAAAAAACAAACCGCGCCGCGCGGTCGCAGTAAGCAAAAGGCGGCATCCGCCCGCGCTCCGAAGGTCAAGTTATTTTGCGAAATGTGCCATGCGGCGAAACGCAACGAGCCGCTGTGGTATATCAATGACAAGTTCTACTGCTCCTACTGCGGCATGGTAACGCTTGTCAATTCCAACAGTAAAGAAGTAAAAGAAGGCGGTTTTGTTGGGCAAGACCGCAAGACTGTAATCAGTCGAATTACAGGAAAAACAACAGGAGTGCATTTATGAAAGTCAACACTAAAACAAAGGGCGAATGCGCAGAGTACAGCGATTTTCACGGAATAAAGATAGACCCCGCAAAGTCAGTCTATCCTCAAAATGACTATTTTGGAGCCGTGCCTGAGGTCGCTTTCCCATATCGTTCGTCATACGACTGCCTGACCCCAATAAAAAATATTATACCAAAGGAGTTCAAAAAATGAAGGTTATCAACAAAAATCAAAAGAACGTTATTGAGTGCGACTGCGGCGCAGTCATCGAATATGAGGCGGCGGATTGTCATTTTGGCATTACCCGACAAAGCGCACCTTATTACGACATTGCTGTGACGTGCCCAAGCTGTGGCTGTGAAATTGAGGGCATTAAACCCGAATTTTCCCTTATGAGCATTTCGTTACCCGCAGATAAAAATTTATTTGCGGCTCTTACGCCCAAAGAGATTGTTGAGGCGGCAAAAAGCGACCCCGATAAATTCCGAGTTGGCGACACCCACCCCATAACGCTCAAGAACGGCTGGAAGGGCGACTTGATAATAGCGGCGATAAATCATGACGTAAAGCCCGACGGTACCAAAGCACCGCTCACATTGAATTTCAAGCAGCTCTACGACAATGGCGGGAACAGGGTGCAGATGCAAAAGGACAACAAGGCATATACTTGGGAAAGCTCTCTCGCGCGACAGTTCCTGAACAATGACTTTTATGCCCTGCTCCCGGACGAGTGGCAAGAAGTATTAACGCCCGTCGTAAAGCTCACGGCGGACAGTAAGGGCAAAATAACCGAAACCACAGACAAGCTCTATTTGCCGAGCGAGGTGGAAGTGTTCGGGCAATGCTATTATTCAAGCAAAGGCGAGGGCGAACAGCTCGAACTGTTCAAAGGATGGATAAACAGAATAAAGAGCGTTCCGAACGGCGATTATGGCATGTGGTATGCGCTCCGTTCGCCTTACTCCGGCAGGACCAGCACGTTCTGCGGTGTGTACAGCGGCGGCGGTTGCAATTACTATTATGCGAGCGACGCGGGCTGCGTGTCCCCCTGCTTTGCAATAGGATAATCATCAAATCAATAAATCAGCGAGCGGCAGCTCGCGGCATTCCGAAAATAAGAGGGTAAATTTATGAAAGACTACATATTAACGCTGTCAATGTACGCGGCGATTAAATCTATGAATTACGAGGATATGGCGAAGTGGGCGGCTGACCTTTACGCAAAGGGCGTTAAGGCTGGGAAGGCTTCCGTTACGTCGGAGGAGGCGTTCGTCGCATCGCTCGGAGCTGTCCTCAAATCGACCTACGATATTGGCGACCTTCGGGCGGCGGCGATAATCAAGCAACTTGCAAAGATTTTGAATGGAGGTGACGGGCATGACGAATGACCAGCGGCGGCAAATAAACAGGGAGTTCTATAATTACAAGGAGTACAAATCACAGGTCAAAGAAACCCTCGCTGATGCGTTCTACGGCGGTTTGAATTTCAATTACTCAAACGTCCGCGTGAGCAGTAGTCCGGGGAACACCGCAGAAAACAGGGTCATTAAAGCCTTATCCGACAGCGAGCGCATGGCGTTATGGGTGCGTGTATTTGAATTTACCTGTATCAAATTTTCGTGGGAACACAAAGACAATGTTCTCAAAAAGAAGTATATCGAGGGGAAGGGGAAATATCTAATCTGCCATGAAATGGCTATCTCGCCGCGCACCTACGATTATTGGATGAGCGACATTACAGAGACGGCGTTTAGGTGGGCGAAATTCTTCAAACTTTTTTGAAAACGCAAAAAGTTTGCGTGTTTTTCCCAAAATCCCGTGATATAATGTTATCGTTGACATAGGTGGGCGCGGAGGAAAATCCGCGCATTCATGGTCAAACTCCTTTCAGCTTGACGGCTCACTCGATAAATGAGTGAGCCGTCTGTTTTTTGCAGTCGATTGCACGAGGAAAAAATGGATAAAAACTCAAAAACCGATTTTAAATTAAAAATTGAATACATAAGCATTGACGAGCTTCAGCCTTACAGCAAGAACGCACGGAAGCATGAGAAATACGACGTCGCAGAAATAGCGAAGTCAATTCAAAAGTACGGCTTTTCCGACCCTATCGGGATATGGAGCGACCATAACGTTATAGTCGAAGGGCACGGGCGACTTCTCGCCGCAAAGTCATTGGGAATGACGGAAGTGCCGTGTATCCGCCTTGACCATCTCACCGACGAGGAGCGGCGCGAGTATGCAATACTTCACAATAAGACCGCCGAACTGTCAAGCTGGGATTGGGATGCCCTGTCCGACGAAGTAAAGGAGCTTGATTTTGGCGATTTCGATATTGACTGGGGTCTCGACGATGCTCCCGCCGTGGTCGAAGCAAAGGAAGACGACTTTGCCGTTGAAGAAGCACTTGAAGCTATCACAGAGCCGAAAACGCATCGGGGCGATATTTACCAGCTCGGCGAACACCGCTTAATGTGCGGCGACAGTACAAAGGCGGAGGAGGTCGCTCTGTTGATGGACGGCGCGTTAGCCGATATGCTTCTTACAGACCCGCCCTACAACGTTGACTACGAGGGCAAAAACGCAAAGCGGCTCAAAATCGAGAACGACAACATGTCCAATTCGGACTTCCGCGAGTTTTTAAAGTCGGCGTTTGAATGCGCAAGAGACATAATCAAGCCCGGTTCGCCGTTCTATATTTGGCACGCCGATTCGGAAGGTTATAATTTCCGTGGTGCTTGCGTGGACGTCGGTTTGACCGTTCGTCAATGCCTTATTTGGGAAAAGAACGGCATTGTGCTTGGGCGGCAGGATTATCAATGGCAGCACGAGCCGTGTCTATACGGTTGGAAGGATGGAGCCGCGCATAAGTGGTATTCGGACAGAAAGCAGTCTACAATTTTGAAGTACAACAAGCCGCTCAGGAACGAAGACCATCCGACCATGAAGCCCGTCGCGCTGTTCTCGGAGCTTATTCAAAACAGCTCACAACCGAAAGACCTCGTCGTTGATTTGTTTGCGGGGAGCGGTACCACCATCGTTGCGAGCGAACAGCTTGACCGCAAGGTTTATGCTATGGAGCTAAAGCCTGAATTTTGTGACGTTATAGTTGAGCGTTGGGAAAAGTTAACAGGCAAGAAAGCGGTCAAAATTAGAGAGGTAGCATAAATGTGGACAAGCGCGACAAGAATAAAAATTTAAGACCGTTCACCTCTAATCAAAGCCGTGAGGAAGCCGCGAAAAATGGGTCAAAAGGCGGTAAGGCAAGCGGAGCGGCAAGACGTGAGAAAAAGCTGTTCCGTGAGACACTTGAAGACCTCCTCGATTTGCCTGTCAAAAATGAAAAGATGAAAAAAAATCTCACCGATTTGGGGCTGATTGTAACGAACCGCACGAAGGTTAAGACAGCAATCGCGGCAGGAATGGTTAGACAGGCATATTTGGGGAACGTCAAAGCGTTCACCGCTATTCGGGATATGATAGGCGAAGCACCGGGCGAGGAAGAAGTAGGCAATTCGCCTGACTACGCTCCCGTGGCTATCCCTGCCGAAATGATATGTGCAAAATACCTTGACCTCAACCGCCGCATATCGCGGGGCGAGGTACGCGAAGCGATTATCAAAGGCGGGCGCGGCTCGTTTAAGTCGAGCTTTGCGGGCTTGAAGGTGGTAGAGCTGCTTATGGCGAACCCCGAACGACACGCGCTTGTCATGAGGAACGTCAAGGACACACTCAAAGACAGCGTTTACGCACAAATCGTGTGGTCTATCGATATGCTCGGCGTGACGGACAGGTTCAAGTGTACCACGTCGCCCCTGCAGATTACATACCTACCGACAGGACAGAAGATATATTTCCGTGGCGCGGACGAACCCGCGAAGATAAAATCAATCAAGCCGCCGTTCGGGTATATCGGTATATTGTGGTTCGAGGAGTTCGACCAATATTCAGGAACCGAAGCAATTCGAAACATAAAACAGTCCGCCCTGCGCGGAACAGACTCCAAAGGCGAGAGCAATGCTATCGTGTTAGAGACCTACAACCCGCCCAAGCCTACACAGGCTTGGGTAAATCAATATACGGCGGATATTGAAGCGGCGGGCGAAAAAGAGAACAGAAACAGACGAATTGCCGTCCTGCACGCCAACTACACGGACTTACCGCCTGAGTGGTTGGGTGATGAGTTTTTATATGAGGCGGAGCTACTTAAAAAGACGAACTACAAGGCATATGAGAATGAATATCTCGGTATCGTAACAGGCACGGGTGGGAACGTCTTCGAGAACCTCGAAATCCGTACAATCACGGATGCGGAAATCGACACGTTCAATACCATCAAGCAAGGTCTTGACTGGGGCTACTTCCCCGACCCGACGGCGTTTGTGCGTACCGCCTACAACCCCGCGACACTCACCCTTTATATCTTTGACGAGCGTAAGTATTTGAAGACGGGGAACGAGGTGCTTGTGGAAAAGCTCTCGGACTACAAGCGCACACAGACCATTGCCGACAACGCAGAGGAAAAATCCATTGCCTACTTTAAAGAAAACGGCTATCTCATTAAGCCGTGCGTAAAGGGGGCGGGGTCTGTTGAGTATGGAATGAAGTGGCTCGCCAGCCGCGCGAAGATAGTTATTGACCGCGTTCGGTGCCCGGAGGCGGCGAAGGAGTTTGAGAACTCCGAATACCTGAAAGACAAAGACGGCAACTTCGTGAGTGGCTATCCTGACGAGAATAACCATTTCCAAGATGCAACGAGATATGCGCAGAATGAAGAAATTATGAGAGCGCAAAAGTACAGAATATCGGGAGGAATACGTTGAAAAATTTAAACTTTCTAAACAAAGGGCAGATATTCCCGCCGCTTGAAGAAGCTAAGCGAATCGGGGCAATCGCCGACTATGACCTTATGTTTGACGGGAACACCCACGCCGTGGAAGAAAGACATTTTCGGCAGACACTTGACAATATAAATCGGCTCGCCTTATTGCTCGGCTGGCGAAAAACCTATATGTCGGTGGAGTCTAACTATTTTCAACTTACCTCCATAAAAACGGCGGACTTCGTATGTGGAGAACTGCCCGACATACTCTCTGCATCGGACGACGAAGCAAAAAAGGAAAGACAGCAGAATATTCTTGACGAGATACGGAAGGTCACAATGCACGACAAAAAATTCTATGACGGCATTGTGGACACGTCGAAATATGGTGAGGCTTACTTCCGCGTTTATTTCAGCAAGCAGCTCAACAGGAACACTTACACCCTGCAATCCCCGGCAATGATTATCCCCGTCACCGACGAGGAGGACGACTACGAAATCACAAACTACGTTGTGGCGTGGCTTAAAGACAACAAACAGCTTTGCGTTCAAATTCATTACAAAGGGTACTATATCAAGCGCGATTACAAGGTTAGGGAAGCGTTCCCATCGGAGCTTTGCACCTCAAAACGTTTCGAACCGTATGAGGCAGACAATGCAAAGAGCGACCTCTATTCGCTGGTGCTTGACCGGGCGACGGACGAAATCTTCCGATGCAAGGCATATAAGATAGAGGAGCAAATCGGGAGCGACGTGAAGGTGGAAACCCTCCTTGACGATTTTGCCATCGTGCCGCTATCCAACATAAAGAACTCCGACCGCACCCACGGCATGAGCGACTATGACCGCATCGACAGCCATGTAGCGAGCAATCAAAGGACGCTTACGGAAATTTCGCTGATTTTCGATAAATACACCACACCGACAATGGCGGTGCCCACGGAGGCACTAAGGGAAGACGGCGGCGAAAACATAATGGAAATTGGCAAAGCCGTCGGGATTCCCGAAGGTGGCATTATTCCGCAGTTCCTCGAACCCGACCTTGCAAAGCTGGAATATTACTTCCGTATGCTCGAATACAACGTGGCGAGAATTAAAGAGCTGTCCGAAATGGGTGCGGCTCTTACGTCCGAAACAACAATCTCGAATATTTCCACGGAGACAATGAAAACGCTGTACGCCTCGGCAATCAAGAAGTCGCAAAGGCTCACAAGCCGCAATACGGAGTCAGTCAAGAAGCTGTTTCACTTACTTTCAATGAGCGGATACGGCGAGCCGATTCCCGAAGATGACATTAACGTGGTTTGGTATGATGGATTACCTGACGATGAGCAGAAGGAAGTTCTTGTTGCCACGCAGAAGATAACGGCGGGGCTTTCGTCGCGCAAACGCGAGCTTCAAACCCGCTTCGAACATACCCCTGAGGAAGCAGAGCAGATTGTTCAGGAGGCTTTGGAAGAAGAAGCAGACTTCAATGCTGTAAGGGCACTCGGCGGGTTCACAAACCCGTTCAATTCGCCCACGAGCGGCGCGGACGGAAGCGGCGAGCAAGAACCCGACGAGACCAATAAAAAGGGCGCAGAGGGGCAAAATCCGCCCGACGACGGGGACGGTGAATAACGTTGGTATATGACGACGAGGAGCTTCGGAAGATATTTGAGCGATATGAGCGTTTGATATTCAAAGCCGCCAATAACAAGTCCGAGGAAAGCGCGTATGGATACAAGAACGTGTTTTTGAAACGGGTCGATAAGGCGTTGGTTGAGTTCAAAAAAAGTGCCAAGCGATTTATTAACGGAATGTTTCCCGAAGTAGATTACAGCGATAAAGCCGCAAGTTTGCTTAAAAGCTACGGCGCGGTATTTGATGCCGCCAACGTGAAGGTTACGACGTATATTCAAATCGTTACCGCGCTGACCTCATCGGCGGAGCAACTGCGAGATTCTATAAACGACTTCATAAATAATACCGAAAAGCGAGGTGAAACCGTTACCATCGGCAAGCTCCGACAGTATGTAACGGACAAGCTGACAGAGGGTGGGGCGTTTGCAGTCGAATACAGTAGCGGAGCCAAAATGCCCGTCGGGAAATACGCGGCAATGCTCTCGACAACCTCTCGCGTTGAGGCGCAAAACGTCTCTTTTTTATGTAAGGCGATTGATGAGGATATTGACTTAGTGGAAATTCCCGTGTTCACACCGACGTGTGATTTGTGCGCCATGTATCAAGGGCGCATTTATTCTATTTCGGGCAAGACGGCGGGCTATCCCAAATTATACGACACGGTGTTCAAGCGCGGCTATTCGACCATTCACCCGAATTGCCGACACATAGTTGTGCCGTATAAGCCACAGTTCCATACCGCCGCAGAGCGGGCGCGATTGGAAGAAGGAACGCGCAGACCGTTCAAGCAGGACTCAGGCAACAGCCACTTCAACCAGCTACAGAGCCAGCGCGACGAATATGCTCGCGGGCAAATGATGATGCGGCAGTACAATCGGGAACTTAACGAGTTCGGCGAGTTTCAACAAGCATACAAAGAGAAGGGCATAGAACCGCCCTATAAAACTATCGGGTCATTCAGGCGAGCCTTCCGCTCGAAAGAGGGAAGCAACGCCTATGCCAAAAGCCATTATTGGCGTAAATATTTATAATTTAAGGCTTAATCATCCCAAGCGTAATAAGGGGTGAAATATAATAATCTTTTAGAGGGTAGCGCACCCGTAAAAAGCGTGTAGGAGGATTTATATTATGGACAGGAAACAAATCAAGGCACTTATCGCCGCTGTTAAAGAGGGTGCGGACAATAGTGAAATCGTTGACCAGATACTTGAAATTAACGGTGCCGATATAGAAAACGCGAAGAAGAAAGCGGGTGTTGAAACGCTGGAAGCTGAAAAAGCAGAGCTGCGTAGGCAGCTCGACGACTACGAAAAGAAAGACGGCAAAAAGTACATAGACCCGAAGGAACACGAGCGTTTGAAAAAGTTCGAGACCGATACCAAAGCGGCGCAGAAGAAGAAAGCTGTGGAAGATGCGGTAAAGGAAATGCTCACCCGTCATAAGGTAAAGGCTGACATGGCGAAGCTCGTCATTAAAGGTCTTAACGCCGACGAGGTAAAACTCGGTGATGACGGGAAAGTAACAAAGGAGTACGAGGATAGCTATATGAGCGCGTTCAAAAAGGACTATCCCGACAGCTTCGAAACCGCACAGCCCGGCACAGGTAATCCTGCGCACGGAGGCGGCTCGGATGGACACGGCGGGGGTGGTAGCGGAGACCCCGACGGCTTCTCAGACCTCCGCGCAATAAATTAAAATAAGGAGACTTTAATTATGAACGAAATTGAAAGAGCAATAAGGTATTTAAAATCACCCGATGCGCTCGAAAAGACCATTGATTTATCAATCAAGACCAAAGACCTCGAAGTACCCTCTGTATTTATCGGCGCACAGACCGTTAAATATCAGAGAATAAAATTCGGGGACTACAAGCTCGGCGACTTCGACAGAGAGAAGGGCTACGGCTCTAAGGATATAATCCTTGAGTTCGTCGAGGAAAAAATCACGCAGGATAAGGGCGACAAGCTCTATATCGACAAAATGGATGACGAGGAAGCAATGGCGAACGGTATTGTTCGTATTGCCAATCGCTATATCAAACAGGTGCAGGCTCCCGAAGTGGACAAGTACAGGCTTAAGGTCGTCGGCTCTGCGAACCACGCAAACGTGGTTTCAGGCACCTTTACGACCGCAAATATCGTAAACAAACTCCTCTCAGGTAGGAAGTTGCTTATAAACAGCCATATCAACCTCGACGGGCTTCTGCTCTATCTCTCGGCATCCGCCGAAAGCGTAATGTCCGACGTCGCCATGACGAAGGGTACGCTTTCCCTCGGCAACTGGAACGGCAACATGGAAGCAAAGGTGTACATGTTCAAAGAAGCAAAGATAATAGTCGTTCCCGACGATTATCTTCCTTCGGGTGTACAGGCTATAATGCTCAATAAGGACGTCGCCGCCGCGATGAAGAAGTATCAGGAGTGTGAATACTTCGATAAAATCCCTGGCTTCGGCGGCAGGAGAGCAGAGGCGGATATAGGCATCTACCACGATTGCTTCGTTTACGAGGAAATCGCAAGGGGAATAGTGCTGTATCTCGACGACACGGCAGGAGCCGTTACCCACACCGTTACATACGACAAGGGGAAAGCGGACGGCGTAGAGGAAGTGCCTACGCAGGATGCGACCAAGCCCGGTGTTGAGATAAAGCTCGCCGCGAACACAAACACCTACAAAGGTCATAAGTTCGTCGGCTGGGATGACGGCGCAAACCTCTATGCCGCTGGCGCAACGTATATAATGCCTAACAGCAACGTGAAGCTCACCGCAAGGTGGATAGAGGAGGCGTAAATGACAGTAGGGGTCAACTCTTACGTCAGCATAGCGGAGGCGGACGAAATTGTCCGCCTCCGTTTTAAACGGCTTGACGAATTTCGTGTATATTGGGAAGCACTCGACGAGGACGGTAAGGAAAGCTACCTTGTCAAATCGGCGGAGCAAATCGATACTCTCATATTCACGGGACGTAAAACCGACCCTTGTCAGCCGATGCAGTTCCCGCGAAACTTCGAGCGGACGATTCCGCAGAACGTAAAAACCGCCGCCGTGTACAATGCGCTGGGGTTTATGAATGAAGACCTGAATGCCGTAATGCACAAGCAAATCACGAGCTTGCAATCTCTCGGTGCGCTCATCAATTTGAGGGAGTCGGGAGCAACGTCGAGGGCGACAATAAAGAACGCATACGAAGCGGAAGCGGCGTTTGCAGGCACGACCACGAAGAAGACCATATTGTGTAGCCGTAACGCCGAGACTCTTTTGAAGCCGTACACTCGCGGTTCGTTCAGTATAAGGTAGGTGAAGTATGAAATATCCCATTGAAATTGATTTGGACGAGCTGAACGAAAACGGCATCGTTGAAACGGATGCGAAGGCTCAAAAACTTTTACTTAGCTTTACTCATCAAACCCTGTATGAGTTTGTAATCTTCGCCTCGTTCCGCAGTTGGCGCAAAAGAATAATCGAACAGCACATGGAGGAGCTGGAAGAACCCATAAAGCAGATACTTATCAATATTGCCCGCTCCATTCACGAAAGCGGCGACCTGATAGGTTTATGGAACGGAATGTCTCGGCTTGACTCAGGGGAATATAGTTCAAAATCGCTTCAGGAGCGTTTACTTGCTGTTGTGCCGCCGCTTGTGTGGCAACAGGTATTTGCGCTCGAACCGAGCGTTTTATTTGCGGGTGGCGAAATATGAGCTTTTCAGGCGTTATTAAAAACTGCAAGCTGTACACCCGCGCAGACAAGGATAAAAAGCCGATAGCCTTTTTTGATATTGAAGCACCGTCCGGGCTTTCGAATACGAGCGAGTTTGCGCTTGGCTCTCAGCTTAGCGAAGGCTCAATAATGACCGTGCTGACAAAACCGACGGCATTCGACATGGGAATAGTATCAGGCAATTACAATCTCGAAGTGCCCAATTTCGGTGATTTAAAAATTACAGGGTACAACAAAATTATAAACAACGTGGGTGGATTACGTCCGACCTTCAGGTACAGGCTCACCCTCGAAGGGTAGAGTATGGCAATGACAGACTTTACGGATGCGGAGTTGACGGAACACGCTGAGCAACTTGTCCGCATCCTATATGAAGAAGCTCCCAAGCGTGACGACGATGCAAAGCCGCACGTTATAAGGAGTCACGGAATTATTATATCACCGTTCCCCGGAAACCTTAAGGTGAACGGCTCGGTTATTGTATCGACGGGCGACGGCTTGGAAGTCCGCCACGGCTACGAGCCAGCGCGGTATGCGCTATTCGCAAACAAGACTTCTCGTCGCCCGAATTACATTGAAAAATCTATCAACAAATTTCGGTCTTTTTTATTGGGCGAAGGCTGGGAGGAGGAATAAGTGATTAAAAAAAATTCCCCGTTGTTTTGGTTCAACAACGAAGAACAATATATCAACGGCTCAACGATTGCCGCAGTTCTACAAAATATGCTCAATACTGCCGCAGAGAAGCCGTTATTCGGCGTTTACTTCGGAGATAAACCCCAAATAAATTCAAACGAAAAATATACCTGTACTTTAAAGCTGTCCGTAACCCCGTATATGCTCAAGGGGGCGCATTGCATGACAGCCAACGTTCGGCTTTTTATAAAATACCCCTCGGAACCCGCCGAAGAAAAAGTACAGGTTTTAAATATAATCAATAAATGCCTCGGCTTTGTTACGGGCGGATTCAACTATGAAGACGAGGACGAAAAGCCGATAAATTATACATTCTGCTCGAACTTCTCGACAGAAGCCAGCGGCGACCCCGAAAATATCCAATCGGGATACACCTCAACAATCGTTGTTAAAGGCGATATGCACATAACCCGTGGTGACGGTGGCATCCTCGGTGATATGGTAGAAAGCTATATCGTAATAGGCGACAAGGAATATCAGGTCACGGGGCGCACCGTGGAAAGCTCGTGTCAGGCAAATATAGAATCGCCCGTCAAGGCGGGTTCCTTTCGACCTGACACGGAATACGTCGCGTTCACTAATGCAAAAACGCTCATTGTGCTATTGCGTAACGACGAGATAGGTCGGCTTTTGAGCGACTTCTCACAGGGACTGCTTGACGACGAAAATAACCCGTTTATCAATCGGAGTACAGGGAAGCCCGAAATGACGTTAAAAGAGCTTTACCCCGGCACGTCAGGCGCAGAATCGAGAGAAGTCAGAAGCACCTATTATATCTATGAAATCAAGGAAACGCGCGAGACGGGCGTTTATATCGCGCTTTCAATAACGCTTATCAAAAAGCCGTGAGGTGATTATGGCGATTACGGGAATAACTTTCAACTTCCATAAAAACGTATCTTCGGAAGGCGACGAGCCGTCAACGCCCGCCGCTCCTGCCGACGACTCCAAAATAGAGACCAAAATAGCCGGTGAAAAAACGGGAGCGAGAGCCGCAAGGACTTTTGTCAATTTAGCAATCGTTCAGCAGATGCTCAAAACGACCATCAACAATTCCATTCAAAATATCGAAAACTCACAGCTCGCCGAACAGAGTAGTGCTTTGCAGTCGATTGCGATAAATACCGTGTCGTCTGTATTTATGGCCGCGACAAACCCCTATGCGCTTGTTGCTTCGCTGGCTTGTCAGGGCATAAGCTATGGCTTCAAGGTCGCCAAGCGTAACCGCGAAAGAGCGTGGGAAAATTATGATATTTCCGAGTATCAGGCGGCGCGTGGGTATAGTGCCGCGAGTTCCCGCTCTCGGCGGTCTTGACATTCAATTATTCAAATGCTATACTTTGACGGAGGTAATTATGAGAAAATTTATGTCTGTTATATCTGCAGTAGCAGTTCTTCTTTTAATTCTTGGTATAATAAATGCTTTTTTGAAAGTTCCTATCGAAACAACATATCGTGTCAGCAGATGGGGTAGCGAAACATTCGAATATACCTGTAAACTCGGCAACAATTACGAATACAAATATACTGTTAATGGTAAAGTTGTATCTAATTGCACGGGGAAGTATTCGGTTGATGGCGACATTATAACGTTCTACAAGGTAAATACATTTGGTGACCAGTTTAATCACAACGAAACAATCAATATTGCCGAAACACCGGGTAGCTCGTGGCTTACTCCAACTTTATGTGGGGTTGGCGGTGGTCTGCTGGTATTAGATTTTATAGCTTTTACAATTTATCGGCATCAAAAACCGCGCGATTCAGAGGATTGAAATTCATAAAAACATAAAGAGGTACACAATGGTGTGCCTCTTTTCTATTGGAGATTATATGACAAATTTAACCGCATGGAATAAAATCAAATCCTGCGTTTTTACTTTTAAATCAAAAAAGCAACGCGGAGCAAGCGTTCAGGTCGATTTTACGAATGCACTCGACCTCCCGATAGTATTTAACCCTGTGCTTGACGAAACGCTAAACACCGCGCAAATCGTATTGAGCGACCTGCGGCGGAAGGACTATGAAAATATATTTTCGCAGCACGGCATTGACGTTACAAAGGCGTTCGAGCAAATGTCAATAGTAAGGGTAAAATTTCAAAAACCTGTGGGTGATACCTTTGTTGACCAAAGGTCGCATATTGATATGTTCATCTCCCATGACGATTGCCGAATGGAGCGAAAGAGCGAGGGGCAATATCGGAGCTATATTCACAATATCAAGCTGATTGAGTTCACAAAAGAGCTTGAGCGTGAATCCGTTGATACTCTCACCTTTACTAACCCAATACCGAGGCAGTATGATGCGCAGTCTAATATATTTTGGAATTATACAGACGGATTCACAAGGTCATTTGCGTTCGGTATTCCGGGTGGTCGTATAGCAGACCTGTCAGGGTCGGGAGAACATTTTCTTATCGATTATTGCGGATGGCAACCGCCTGATATCCCGATGCTTCTTGCAAAGCAAGATAATTATCTATTAAGCGATAATTTAAGTAAGGTCAACGTCGGGCTTAAAGAGCCTTCTACAATGTATGTGCGTGAACTCACCCTTACAATAACGACTCCGTCTAACAGAATTTATAATTATTCTTCCCCTTTAGCTGAAGACCATCGAGACGGAGCTATTTGGTATTATAAAGATAGCTATATACCCATACAGATAAACGAGGTTGGTGAGTATAAAATAGATATTCGTATTCAAACGTACACGCAGTTTCAAGACGGAATTGGATATAGGCTGTGCGAATTTTACTATTCATCTTGTTTTGCGGTAAATTCTACCGAAAAGGCAGTCCAGCCATATAAATTTAATGAGTCAATAGAACGTCTTTTAAACGTAACCCCTACGCGGCTACTATCGGAAGGAAGCAAATATGTATTCAACAAGTCACAGCTTGATGAGTATTCGGGCGAAGAAAGCCCTGAATTTGCCTTCACAAACCACACGCTGTTTGAAGCTCTTTATCAAATGTCGAGCTATAAAGGGTCGTTCCCTGAGCTTGACATAGGCGAGCAGGGAGACAGAACAGTATCATTTCGCACAATGTGGAATGGGGTGAGACTTACAGAAGAAGAACTTCCTCCTCCCGTGGACGATATATCAAGCTCCGATATAGAGCAATATTGCACACATATAGAAACGTCAGTACAAAACCTTGTTGGCGTTAATAATAGTCAAATAGGAACACTCACCGAGCCTTACAAAAATGGGTGGAAGTCTACGAGGTCTTCGGGTGGTTCAGCCATCACGCAAGATACGGCTATCATACCAACAGAATATAATATGTATCTGCACATTGGCGAAAAGTTCGGTATAGTTTACGACGGCGGTATGCCTGTTTATGATATTACACCCTATATCTACGAAAGCGGCGACTACGAAGCATTATCGGATTATAATGGCAGCTACCCATCAAGTAAAGGCTATGCTTTGAAATGGTCGCAGATGGGGGCTAATATTGGCGAACTCGCTCACAGAATAAACTCATCCGCTTCTAATTTGGCAAAGGCTTTTACACAGCCAGCAATCAGCAATATCATACAAGCGAAATCGGGAATAAAATATGGTTCGGGTGTGGTGGAATATATATCGAGCTTGCTCAACCTTAAAAATGATAATAAATACGGTTTTTCGGAGCTTTTATTCAGAACGCAGTATATTCCCGTTATAAACGCCCGCGTAAAGCAATACAAAGAGAATTTCTCGGACTTCGCTCACCCCGGTTCAATTAAATATAATCAAACCGCAGAGCTGGTTGATTCGGAAATGTATGGCGAACACCTGAAGGAGCTGATGCGCAAGCTCGGCAATAGGGTGTTTCAAAAAACATACACGTTCAACTCGCTGGACGACGTTCCCGAAGTTGGTACGCTGGTGGGCGATTATAGCATTTATGATATTAAAATGTCTATCCGCGAGAACCGCGTAAACGCAACGATTTCATTTGTCAGGTACGCCGAACTATCGCAGTTTATCGGCGTTAAAAACGCTTGGAAGGACAGCGACGTATCAATAGACAAATGCTATGAACGACAAATCTCATATAATGAGTTTTTGCTTTTCACGCACGACAGCACTCTTTCGGGAACCTCAAAGGCGATTACCCGTGGAGCATTGAATAATATAATGCCCAAGTACTATTCAAACACAATAACGTGTGTTCAGGCGACTGGATACACAAAAGAGGGCGACAAGATGACTACGGTGTTGCTTCCCGTGGTTTCGCTTGCTATCGGTAATTCGGTGCTTTTCCATTGGAAATATCAAAATAATTATTCTGCCGGCTATATGTCTCAAAAGGCACCATCGGGAGCAACCTCGGCTACTTCGGGGACTGCGTATGACAGGGCACAGCAAGCTGTCAAATATGCTGATAGTTACGGACGGCTCGAATCGCTCAGTTATAGTCTTATGACCGACGGCCCGACAGCTTCGGGTTCTACTGTATGGATTGAGGATGATAGCGTAGAGGATAGGCTGTATCCATATGAAGTAACGTCTACGATTAACGAGGGTTTGGTTATTGTAAATATTGAAAAAAGTATTCAATATCCTGTCAATATTACCGTGCGGGCAACTGTCAAATGCACCACGACAAACCTTGAAGGCGAGGAGATAGAGGAGGAGCGCGAATACACGGGGCGCAATGTGATACCCGTAGGGTCTACGGGCTGTAACATTTCATTTGCGGCGATGATTGTGGGTTTTAAAGAAATAAAATCTATAAATTCTACGGAAGCAATTTATAACGGAATAGATATAACGGCGGTAGTTTCCGACGTTAGTGAAATTGCTCGTATAATCGCTCACTCATTACCACTCAAGGACGGGCGCATAAAGACGATGAACGCCGCCGAAATCACTGAATGGCGGGGCGACAACCTTATATCGGTCGATAAAGTGCTGGTCGAAAAGAACAGCAGCGAGGCGATAACCTGTGACACACAGATTCACTTCGTTACCGATATAACGAGCGAGAGGGACGGCACAGACTTCATAATCGGAAGCGGCTTTTCAAACTTCTGTCCGCTCGTTGGTGGCTCCTCGTATAATTTCGGGGTCTACGGTTTCCGCGAGAGAATAAACATTTTCAGCCGCCACATTTCGCTCTCAGGAGCCGATTATATAACGTCGTCCCTTTCGGCAGATATTATCTCGCGCGGCACGGATGCGCTTAAAATAACGCTTCCTGCGGGCATTAACGCCGTAAACGACGACGGCACCTATAAATATAAGGCGTGGGCATACGTCGGGCGCACAGATGCGGCTGGGAGCTACCAAATAATATTCGGTGAAAACAAGGGGCTTGGCGAGGACATCCCGTTCAATACCGTTGTTTACGCTCTGCCCATGCACAAGATAGAGGATATTATCTAAGGAGTAAGATATGGAAGTAAAAAAAGTATTGCTCTCGCTGACCGAGGGTATGATAATAACGCCCCTCAAAGACAGCGTTGATTTAACGCAGAACTCACACAGCTCTCAATATATCGTGGTCAAGCTCGACGGCTGGAAGCTCGAAGAAGGACATTCGCTGTGGATAGGCTTTGAAAGAGAACTTAGAAGCGGGATGAAATATACCGTGAACCATATCATTATGGTCTATCATCCCGTGGAGGATTTTTACGAAATACCCATCCCCGAAGACTTGTTGGTAACGGAACCCGGCGAGTGGAACTTCTCAATCAGTAACCGCTGGGATTTTTCCGAGAACGCCGAGGGCAATGTTCGGTATAAGTCGCTCAACAGCACAAATTATACGCTCGTCGTCAAAAATAGTATTGTTGATGCCAGTGGCGATTATATATCCGATGCCGACCTCGTCTCTATGGTTCAGCAAGTACAAATTTACCTAAAGGAAGCGAAGGATGCCGTACAGGAATGGCTCGAAGATGCTCACAATCAAATGCAGGGCTATCTCAACCAAGCGAAAGACCTCATCAAGGAAACCGAGTGTCTCGAAAACGCCGACACGGGCGACGTGGTTTACGAGCTTCGGACGGAAACTGACACAACGTTTACTGATATGGCAATATCCAAACTGCGGCTTATTATCCCTGAAAACGCGGCGCACGGGTTCTATGCCGGGGTGAATTTCACGGTGGCGGCGGGCACTCCCACAGAGCTGAAATTTACGAATCGCACAACGTTCCCGCTCAAACTTATGAGCCGTGGCGCGGCGTTGGAAGATTACGACTTGACGGCGAAAAAGTCCGTCGTTCTCATAATTGTTTGTGATGGCGTAAACCTTTACTGCAATTTAGTGGAGGTGTAAGATGAAGCACCTGCGCGGCAGTAATTATCTGCGCTATAAACAAATCTTCCTATCGCAAATTTCCGCAGAGACCATTTATTTCTATGCGCTGTCGGAAACGGATTCCAAGTTCACCGCGACAGTAAAAATAAGCCTTCCGATGGATATAAGGTTTGACATAGATATTCACTTCTATGACCAAATCGTTATGGAGTCTGCGGGAGCGGACGATATAGTTATATCCGAGACTTGGAGCTTCGCGGGAATGCTGGAGTTTAAGGAAGCGGAAGCGAGCAATATAGCATTACAGACCTCAACAAAAACCTGTGAGAGGTTTACCTTCGCAGGAATGGACACCGCAATTAAATCTTTTGGAATAGAGCGCATCCTGATTGCTTTCGATTTACTTACAAAATTTACTGATGCGGGTGCATCAGACATTGTTGGAGTTGAGAGCATAACGGAATTTACTGCGACGATAGACCTTCACAATGCGTGGATTGACTTCCCGCATTTTTTGTTTGACGGAAAGACAAGCGGGAAGATTACCGGGGTCGATGATGCTATTGCAATCGACTGCGGTAGCGTTAGTCGGGACAAGCTGAAGTTCGAAATGCTTCCTGCGGTTCCCGTTCTACCTGACAACATAGCGGCTTATTCTCAATCAGCCCACGAACTCAGCTTTGCGGTTTATGAAATGCACAGGTTCACTCTGTACGACATGAACGGCGACACCCTGCTATCGCGGGGCGGCGAAACATTATCGACACTTGGCGCATTGCGCTGAAATAAATTTTAAGGAGTATAAAAATGTTAAGCAACTACACAAAGAACTACATGTTAAGAGGTATGCTCGCCAAAGGCGGGCAGTACGGAATGGCGACACGCGCCTTCCTCGCGCTGTCTACGACCACGCCCCAACCGAACGGGCAGGGCGTAACAGAGCCGCAAGGAAACGGCTATAAGCGCGTTCAGGTGGGGTATTACGACGATACGGCAGGCTCCGCATTTTCCAATCCCGAAGACGGCACCATAACCAATTCGCGCGAAATACACTTCAACGAGTCCACGGGCGCGTGGGGTACTGTGGCTTACGCTTGTCTCTTCGATGCTGAAACGAACGGTAACTTGCTTGCTGCGGGCGAAATCGGTGAGTACGACGAGGGCGAGGAATGGCAACCCAAACCCATCGAAACCCAGCCCAACCGCGTACTCGTGCTTAAGGAAGGGGCTGTAAAGTTCGTTATAGAGTAAGGGGGTGATTCTCAATGAAATCATCCAACCTTAACTTGGAGCTTACGCCCACGGAAGCCGCAACTGATGAAGGGAAAACGATAACGTTTACCAAATGGTGGCAATCGCAAAACGGCACGGGTGGTAAAGAGCTGTCGAACGCAGAAATAATCGACAAGTTCCTCGCCCCGCTTTTGAAGGGCGCGGTCGGTCAAATTCTTACCCGCACGAAGGACGGGTTCGCGTTTGAAAATCCGCCCGTAGACGGTAAAGAAACGATAGCCACTTCGGGCGCGGTAACGCAGATGCTTGTGGTTAATACCTTCTATCTGTTCACGGGCGATATAAGCTCTCTTACAATCACGCTCGGTGCTGCTTCGAGGGGCGAGAGCGAATATAAAGGACAGTTCCATACAGGCAACAACGTCGGGGAGTTCAAATCCCCGGCATCTATAACATGGGTGGGAGGGAATCCCGTCCTTGAAGCAAACAGAACATATCTCTTTTCCATCGAGGAAAATATCGGGATAATGGTAGAGGTATAGTATGAGTTCATTCAGACGAATGCTCTTATTCCTCTTATCGCAAGGTGGAAGCAAAACCGCACCGCTTGTAGTCAGGTACTCAGGCGGCGCGGTTACTCTTAATGCGGAGGGCGAGGGCTTAAAAACACAGTTTACGGAAATCGAAACAGAAGAAGGCATCGAAACGGAGGTTATATTAAATGCGTAAATTAAAAATAGATGGCAAGGTGTATGATAACGTATTCAAAATAAGGGCAATAAACGCCGAGACTGGCGAGCTTACAGACTTTATTGATACAAGCGGAACTACGGCGCAAGCCGATGATATTGCCGCAGGAAAGACGGCATATTCAAACGGGGCAAGGCTCGTAGGAACGCGCACGGGCGCGGTCGAGACCGAGCTGGACGGAATCGTGAACGGCTCTATCGTGAACTTCATAATGCCGAACGGACAATCCGAAATTTGGCAGTACAGGTTTTTCCAAATGACCGCTCTCGAATCCGCCGACCTCGGCGGCGCACAAAAAATCGGGCAGTATGCTTTTGATGGGTGTACAAATCTGCACAGCCTTATTATTCCCGCCGTCGTTACGTCTGTCGAACAATATGCCTTCCGCAATGCTGGTAACGCGGGGAGCGAAACGTTTACCTTTGAAACCGAGGAAACGTGCAACATTGCAACCTACGCATTTAATGCTTCGAATATAGGGCTTCTTAGCGGCTACTTTGCCGCTATCGGTTCATATGCTTTCGCATCATGCACAAAGCTCGCTTCCGTCGATATTAAGGACTGCAAGGGCATTGGCACATATGCCTTCAACAACGATACCGCCTTAAAGTCCGTCAAGCTGAAAGTTTCGGGCGCGGTGGACAACTATGCCTTCTACGGATGCACGAACGTGGAACACGTCGAAATCGATAATACCAGCGTAATAGCCACATTGGGGAGCTATGCCTTTTCACGCTTTGCGACCAACCGTCCGAACCCCTCCGAGAACATTATAGACCTTGATTTTTCAAAGTCGCGGTTCCCAACGGTGCAGAGTTACGCTTTCGGCAGCGACAGTTCTTCCGCGAGCTACCGCACACAATATATGCGCATCCGCTTACCTTCAACTCTTTCTACAATATCGGGAAATGCGTTTAGGTACAGCGACCATTGTGAGTTTTATTTCCCCGGATTAACGCCGCCAACGCTCTCGGCAACCACCGCATGGGCGAACGCTACGAACTACAAAATCTTTGTACATTACAACGCGCTTGATGCCTATCGCAAGGCGACCAACTGGACGGATATTGCCGATTCGCTCATCGGGTATATTCCTGCGGGCACATACGGCGTTGGTGAGGCTTTGCCCGAACTCAATACCGAAGGTTATGCGCTCACTTGGTATAAAGACAAGGACTGCACCGAACCCGCGACAACTATCGAAGACGAGGGCGCGGAGTACTACTGCAAGGCGGGCGAGGAAAAGCTCGGCTACGGCTTCACCAGTTGCGCGGTCGATAACTGTACTATTACCGTTTCATCCGAGGACAAGATATACAGAGTGGGTGAAGGTATTCCTACCAATACCGTGGTTACAATAACGGCAACTGCCGCCGAGGGGTATATCCCCTACATTTTCACCGTGAACGGTGAGGAGTTCGAGAGCGGCAATACCTTTGAAATGACCACAGCACTTGCAATCGTCGCCATTTATTGGGATGGCGTTACTGTGCCTCTTGACCCCGTATTTGAAAACAATAGCTGGACGCTCATTTTCGACGGCATCCGTAGCGGTGTTGGCTTGCAGTTTTGGAAGCCGGGCGACACAAAGACGTTCATTTCAAACAGCGGGCAAGAATACGCTTTACGTCTTTCCGATAAACAAGAAGGTCGGTATAGCCTCGCGGATGGTTCGGGTACAACAAAAGCCGTTCTCGAATTTACAACCGGCGTAAAGATAAGCGGCAACAACACGCGGGCAATAAACGCTACGCAAAAAGAAGGGTATTGGACGGGCGGCGGCTTCGCCATGAGCGATATGCTAAACATTTATCTGCAAGATTTCTTCGATGACCTTCCTGCCGAAATACAGGCGGGCATTGCCGAAATTACAATGTCCGAATATAGCTATACAGCTCCCACGCCGCGTTCATACACGGCAAAGCTGTTCCTGCCCGCAGAAACAGAGGTATTCAAGGACAGGCACAGTTCGGCAGAGGGTACGGGCGTGTATCCCAAATATAAACAATTTGACTATTATGCGGCAATCACAACGTCGGACGGCTCCACATGCCCCGAAAGACAGAAACACTTCGTTGATGGTACAAGCAGTCAATGGTGGTGGCTCCGTTCGCCTTACTCCGGCAGTGCCGACGTTTTCTGCAGTGTGTACAGCGGCGGCGGTTGCAGTAACGGTGGTGCGTACTACGCGGGCTGCGTGTCCCCCTGCTTTGCCGTAGGCTAAATCAATAAATCAAATACTCGCCCCACGCCATAGTGGGGCGAAGGAGGTAATATGTCAGTCCGCTCGGACAAGCGCAATGAAAGCGTAATTCAATATCTCGATACGGCGCGGGAGTTGCGGGTACATACCATTGAAAATGCGCCAAAATTCCCCAAAAGAGTGACGTTCTATATTTCTACCAACCTCGCAAATTTGAGCGCAGAGATATATAAACACGTCGCCACGGCACAGAATATTTATTTGAAATATCCCGAAGATTTCCCTGTTCGCCGCCGCGAATTACAGCTTGCTTACGGAAAACTCTGCGCACTCGATTGCGAAGTGGGAATTGCAAAGGATTATTATGACAAGCTCAACGCGAAAACCCGCGAGGAGTGTAAGATTTCCGACTACGCTTGGCTCCATTGGGGCGAGCTTATTTTCAAAGAGAAAAATTTAATAAGAAAGGTTTTAGAGAGTGACGAAAGTCGTGCGGGAACCTCCAAAAAGAAGGAGGTTCCCGATGGCGAGTAAACCACTTTATAAAATAGGCTATACGCTGAATTTCCGCGTGGCTCCGTTCGCCTTACTCCGGCAATACCAACAATTTCTGCAATGTGAACAGCAACGGCAATTACAATAACAATAATGCGAACAACACGAACTGCGTGTCCCCCTGATTTGTAATAGTAAGACAAAGTAGCTTTATAGTGAAATCGACACATTTTTCAAAGGAGTGTATAGTCTTTCACGGCGTGAGCCGTGATAAATAAGCGGCGCGGTTTGCCCGGTTGAAACGCTTTTTGCATTGCGCGAAGTCGCGGACTCGCGTTTAATGACCGTCGGCAATGACTGCTGTTTTCCGCAACCGCAGGATATAAGGCGGCTTGCAGTACGCGCCGTAAAATTTGATATGAACAGCTTGGAAAGACACAGAGCGCGGTATTTGCGCCGCGTAGCCGCCCGCCAAGAGAAGAAGGCGCAGAAGGCGGCTTTGTATGATAATTTCGACGTTGTATTCTCTTTTTCGCATTTATGGAAAAGTCATAAAAAGTGCTTAAAGGGCGTTGGATGGAAAGCCAGCACACAGCGATACAGGAACAGCCCAATAACGAATATTTATAAGACCTACACCGACTTGCATCGGAGGAAATATCACAGCAAGGGGTTCTATTCGTTCTATCTCGTTGACCGTGGCAAAACGCGCTTCATCAGGAGCGTTCACATAAGCGAGAGGGTCGTTCAACGCTGTTTGTGCGACTTCTCACTCGCTCCCATGCTCGTGTCTACGCTGATTTACGATAACGCCGCGACCATTAAAGGGCGCGGCGTACATTTCGCCCGCAGGCGGCTTGTAACGCACCTGAAGCGGTTTTACAGGGCAAACGGCAACTCCAATAACGGGTTTGCGCTTGTTACCGATTTTAAGGGTTATTTCGACAGCATAAACCACGATATTTTAAAGGGGATAATCAAGAGGTATTATAAGGACGGAGGGCTGTTGTGGGTCTATGACATGTTCATTGATGCCTTCGGTGACGTAGGGCTGGGGCTGGGCAGTCAGGTCTCACAAATATCAGCCGTTAAATATCCCGATGACCTCGATAAAACCTTAAAGTCGTGGCTTCAACAAAAATTCTACGCGCGATATATGGACGACACCTACAACATAAGCGAGAGCAAGGCAAAGCTGGGCGATTGCTTTTGCGTTATGAGGTCGTTGTGCGATAAATTGGGGCTGACCCTGAATTATCGAAAAACTCAAATCGTGAAGTTAAGCCGTGGCATTTGCTATTTGAAGGAGCGGGTGATTCTTACTACCGATGGTGCGGTAATTCGGCTGACGGACAAAAAGAAGATTAAACGCTTAAAGCGGAAGATTCGCGTATTTGAGCGAAAAATTGAAAATGGGAAAATGACGGTTCAGGCGGCTTTGGAGTCCTGCCGTTCTTCTATGGCGGCATTCTCAGGATGCAACGCAAACAAGGCGCGTGGCACCGTCAGGATATATCTAAAAAATCATATTTTAAGGAGGTTTCAACAAAATGGCAGTAGTGGAGCAGTACCCTTATGTAAACGAAAAAGGCGAAAGTGACCACGGGCGTATCAAGCATTACAGCGACTGCGGCAAGATGATTGTCCAGCAGGAAACGGGCGGTGTGTATGAGGAGGCGGTAGACGTGTATCCCTGCCCTTTCACTTATGCCGAGCAACCCGATGAGCCACCTGAGGGGCAAAGCGAAGATGCAGAGTTTATCAACTGAAGACACCGAACCCGACGAGGTGCGCCTGTTCACCGAGCGCGTTGTGGACGGTGTGCTTGTACAATCTTACCAAAGTTTCAGCAAAGCAGAATTTAATAAAATGTGCGCCGAGGAGGTGCAAAGGAGCGACGATGAAAATAAATCTAAAATTCATTGATAACGTGGGCGTGTATTCAACGCCCACGTTTGATATTGCCGACAATGACGACCTGTATATCACTTTCGATTTGTCTGGCATTAAATCGAAAATGGGCGTATTTAAAGCCATATTGGAGCTTAACGGCAAGCAGGAAAAGTATGTGGGCATAGAACACGGCAAAACCATCGTGGTTGAAGGCAAGTGGTTGAGAGAAGCCGGAGCGGGCGAACTCAAAACACAGCTCATGCAGTTCTCGCTTGCGGGCAACGTCGAGATAAACAAGGGCGCGTACCATATCGAGCCGCTTGTTATTACCGATATGCAGGGCGGCGGTTTTACTGCCACGGCTGTATTCAGCGATGCGCTGGCACGGCTGTCTACCGTAGAGGAAACCGTCGAGAACACCGAGAAGCAGTTTGAGGAAACACTCAAAGAAAACGCCGAGTTGCGGAAGGTTCTCGTCGAGGAAATCGAGTCCGCCAAAAGACAGCTCGCGGCACTCAAAAAATTTGCACACGATTGCATTTCCGCAATCCCTTACATAAATGATTTGAAAATTGAGGAGGAATAAAAATGAACAGCAGAAAATTTACCACTATATTGGTGGTAATCCTTATGACAGTTTTTACGTTGGCGGTCTGCCTTTTGTGCTTGCGGACAGTATCCGCATCCGCCGCCGAAATAAGCGCGACAGCCGCCGAGAATGAGCCTGAGCCGCCCGTGGACAATGACGGCGAGGAAACGCTCGCAGACCGCGTGAAAGCGTATTTACAGGGCATTTACGGCGATGATTACGAAGTGTATTATAACAAGATTATAGAGAATTGGGGGAGCGTTGAAAACTTCCTCCTGAATGCCAGCGATAATCTTCCCGATGAGTACAAATATAAAGCCACGGAGCTGTTGACCACCGTCAATGCGTGGGTTGGCGTCGGAGCTGATGCGATTCTTTTGTTTTGCGTAGGCATCTATATTTTATATCGCGCGAAGAAGAACAAGAAGATTACCGCCGACCTTGCGACCCTGAAGGCTTGCGACAATCAAATCGAGGAGGCACAGCTCGCCATTATGAAAAGTCAGAAGGCACAGGCGGCGGCATTGTGCGAATTGCTCCCCGGTACGAAGTATGAAAGCACCATTGCCACGCTTAAAGAGAGCGACAAAGCTCTTGATGCCGCCGCAGAGGAGGTGAAGAAAATTGTCTAAACCTTACAGAACTTTCAAAAAAGAGAAGTGGATATTCTTCGCGCTGGCAATCGTCGTGTACTTCCTTCCATTCATTATAGTCACGGCGTGTACGTTTCCCTTCATCTACAAAGCCGATGCGGGGTACAAAACCGCGCTCGGAATATTGATAGTGATTATAAATGCGCTACCGTTCCTCTGCGGGGTATTCAAATCATTCTTGGCTCATTTTCCGATGCTCAATCTTTTTGCCATCGGATTCGGCATACTCGGTACGCTATTCACGTTCAATATTTTTGCCGAGTACATGGACAAGTTTTTGTGGATAGAATTGGCGGCAGCTCTCGGCTCCGTCGTGTCCTGTATTTTTTGGGGTCTGCATCGAAAATACGCGAAGTACGCACAAAGCGTTAAGGCTACGGTATTAAGTGGGGCTTTCCAAACTAAACCTTAAACGGAGGAATTATGAATAGCGACAACAATCTTTTACCCCCTATGGAAAAGCGGTATAGGACGAATAAGACCTTCTCCTCTGTTCTCGACGGCATAACGCTTAGTGTGGTCGGCATACTTGTGATAATCATCGGTATGCTGTACATGACACAAATCAGCGTGAACGCAGATATAGACCTCTTAACGCTCGGACTTGAAAGCGGGGTACTGTATGGCGCGACCGTCTCAATCTACCTTCTTTTACGCTCCTTCGCTCGCCGCAAAGGTGTGGCGACGGAGGCGTGGGGTAATGCTTTCGCCGCCGTCGAACGCAATAACGATTGGATAATCACAAAAGGCATTGCCGACAAAACGAAGGAGTACTGTAAAAAGTGGGAGGAAGACGAGCTGGACGGTAGCCGCGAGCGCATCCTCGCCGATGCGGGCATTGAATTGAAGGACTTTAATGAGAAGTATTTGAAGTACACCATAAAGGAAATCAAAGCGAAATATAACACCTTGAGCAAGTTTGAAATAAAGATTATCAAACGCGCCAAGCGCACGAAGCGGCTCCGCTTCAACGAGGATTACCTTTCCGTATACAATAAATATGGTAAACGCAAATCACCGAGCCAGCGCATGACTGTAAAATCGATGGAGCGGTTCAACACGGTTCGCACCCTGTTCACGACGGCGATTACGTCGGTTCTCGGCGTATCTATGGCATTACAGCTCATCACCGACTTCTCGCTGGCGACCGTTATAATGTGCCTCGTAAAAATCGCTATCATTTTGATTTTCGGCACAATCGGCATGGTAGGCGGCTACAATATGACCGCCGTGAAAGCCGTGGAGGAAATGAATATTAAAGCGGACGAGCAGGTTCGCTTTATCAAATGGTGCGGCGTAGATTTGCCGCCAAAAGAAACGAAAGAAACGGCTTAAAAATTTGGGGCAGAATTGGGGCAGAGAATTTTTAAGGTCTCAAAAATTGCCCATTTTTCGTATTTTAAGGCGCAAAATCCCCCAAAAACGCCTTATTTTTATAGCCCGTCTGTTGGTTCGAGTCCAACAAGCGGAGCCATTCCGGTGACAATGGCGGCGAGGATCCACCTGTTCCCATTCCGAACACAGAAGTTAAGCTCGCCCGCGCCAGAAGTACTTGGGTTTTAACTCTGGGAGATAAGGTCGTTGCCGGATTTCAAAAAAGATATAGCCAATTTGGTTGGCTATATCTTTTTTTATATTCCCGCGGGCTTAACTTCTGTGGCAAGCCGCGATAGTTTGATTTGTGTAAAGGCAAGTCAAGCACTATCGCAATAAAGAAACCCGGCCGCGGCGACACGCCGCACGAAGCGGCTTTACACTTTTTGTTAAGCTCGCCCGCGCCGGAAGTACTTGCCTTTTAAGGCTGGGAGGCGAGCGAGGCATTTCATAGCACAGCACTGTGCGCTGTGCGTGCCGAGCGAGGTGAGCCTGCGCAAAGAGAAAGGCGCAGGCGGTGCCCGAGGCGGTTGTTGTCCTTACAACCGCCGAGAAAAGGTCGTTGCCGGATTTCAAAAATAAAACAGTCCATAAAGCGGGCTGTTTTATTTTTTGCATGTCGGCGGGCTTAACTTCCGGGGCAGGATAATCTCCTTGTGGGCTGGTTTTGGTGCGTTAAATCGCACACAAAGCCGTCGCTACGCTCGGGCAAGGTTGGATAGGACGCCCCCATGGCTCCCCGTAGTAGGGGGAGCTGTCACCGATAGGTGACTGAGGGGATTGTTTAAAGTTTGACGTGCGGCAATCCCAGCCAAGCATAATCGCAATAAAGATACTCGGATGCAACGTCACGTTGCTTTTTCTTTTTTATTTTGTCCCGCCCAC
>CANRKK010000018.1 GCA_947631195.1 uncultured Clostridia bacterium | reverse complement strand
TTTTTTTAAGTTTTTTTCGGCTGCTTGCGGCTGCTTGCGTACAAGTATCGCAAGCGAGGTTCGTTATTCAGGCATTACGTGCCTAATCGGCGTTAACAATTATTTACGCGTTTTGTTTTTATAAGGTGCAAAAGAGTGGACAAAAAGGTTTTAATCTGCGGCGAGGTTGAAAAGTATTTTTTTACCTCGCCGCAGATAAAAGTTTTTTGCGCAACTTTTTTTCAAAAAAGTTGCGCAAAACCTAACTCCTTCTATAATAGAAAGTAGCTTTGCCGTTACCGGATCTTACGATGAAGCCGTTATCGACCAGAGTTTTAAGCGCGTATTCGACGGACGATTTTCCAAGCGAGGGCACGCGCTGCAAGATATCGTTCTTGGTGAACTTGCCGAGCGTGTTAGCGACAGCAGCTTTTACCAAGTCCAAAGCCGACGAGGCGCGTCGTCCGTCGGAACGATCCAACAGAGCGACTCTGTCCTCGAAATCGCGATACGACGCAAGAACGATCCCGAGCAAATACTTAACGAACGGGGTAATGTCGTTTTCCTCGCCGCGCCAATCGACATCGCTACCGAGCAGCGCCTCATAATAGCCGTCCTTAGTCCTTTCGATCTTGCTTTCCAAACTGACAAACCTGCCCACAACATAGCCCGCGCGATACAAGAGCAAGGCGGTAAGCAGCCTCGACATACGCCCGTTCCCGTCATTGAACGGGTGAATACACAAAAAATCCAAGACGAACGCGGCAATCAAAATGAGCGGATCGACCTCGCACGCATCGATCTCGCGATTGTAACTCTCGCAAATAGCCTCCATCGCCCCGGGCGTTTCAAACGGATCGAGCGGCGTGAACCCGATCACCCGAGCCCCGTCCGCTCGCGTTTCCTCGATATAATTCTGCACGCTCTTGAACCTGCCGCCGATCCCGCGCTGCGAATACCCATACAAAACCCGATGTAGCTGCAAGATATACGACGTCTTGATCGGAATATACTCGTAACTCTCGTGTATGAGCGCCAGTGCGTCCCGATACCCCGATATCTCCTCCTCGTCACGGTTCCTCGGCGTCACTTTCTGCTCGCACAGCTGTCTTACCCGTGTCGCGGTAGTGACTATTCCCTCGATCTTATTGGACGATTCGGTACTTTGCACCTTCGCGATCTCCACAAGCCTGTTTAGCGTCGCCGGCTTCTGCCTGAGATATAACTCCTGCCTGCCCTTGTATTCGTGTATTGCCGCAATCAAGCCGAGTACCTCGTTGTCCCACCTGACCCCCCTTAATTTGCCGTAGTCAAAACTCCTCATTCGCCCATTCTCCTTTTCGATTAGCCCAATTATACCACCTTTTTGGGCGATTGTCAATGGTTTGGGGCTCGTTTGCGAATTTACGAACAACCAGCCGATCGGGGTCCCCACGAGATACTTGTACTCGTGGGGTTAAATAGCGCAGCCTGCGACGTGCGACGAGCGACGATATGAAACACAAGGATGGTGGTTGCATGATACAGAAAATAACCGAAAATTTACACCCGTCTTGGACAAGAATGATAAACCTGTCTACAATAAAAATCAACAACAAGTATACATGCGGGAATATTGGTGGGGTAGACGTGCAAACGAATATGCGGGCATCGCGGGAACGACCGATGTTTCGGTTTCCACTCTCCAAGGCGACAATTACTTTATATTCTCCGCCCCGAATACTATAATCCGAATTACAACCCGCTTAAAGGTTACGGCTACGAAGTAAACGTACCGGGTACTGTTAAAGTCAAAGATAACACCGATAATAACACCAATAAATATATTGATGCTACTTTTGATACAAGAGTATCGAGGACGGAAAAATCGTCCTCAAAAAGACAAGGGGCGAAGGGCACCGTCGAGATTGCCTACAACGGAAAAGCTCTTTGGAGCGGCAGCGTCACAGTACAACCCCTTAACGGCGTAAACACTTTCACGACATCCACGACCCCTACCACCCCTTGATTTTCCCACCGAGATTTTATACGGGACGCATTGGATTTCTTCCACTTCATAGCTTGACTTGCAATACAATTTAGCGCATTGGAATTTATCTTATAAAAGGTCAAAAGGCGACGGAACCCCCCCCCGTTGCCTTTTTTATTCCCCTTTTCTTTTTTTTGCATAACGGCGGGCGTTTTTCGCATACTACCATTATGCAAAACACTATCACCGAAAAGAAAATCGCACCATTTTGGAATTTTATCGCCTGTATGCTTCTCCCCGTTGCAGCCGGCGTCCTCGTCGGCTTTTTAAGCGGCTCGATGAACGGTTACGAAGGGCTCAATATGCCGTCCTTTGCCTTGCCCGATTGGGTGTACGGCGTAGTGTGGACGGCTATCTACGCGCTTATGGGCATTTCGCTCTACCTGCTTATAAGCCACTTCCCCATAAGCCGGACCGAGCGCAACATTCGCCTCGCGGCTATCGTGCTTTGGGGCGTGCAGTTCGTGCTTAGTTTATTGTGGCCCTTTGTGTTTTTCAGGCTCGACCATACGGCGGCTTTTGTTATCAACTGCCTGCTCGTCGGAAGCGTGACCTCGCTCGTCACCCTCGGCTTTTTTATAAAGCCTCTCGCGTCCGCTCTGCTGCTGCCCTATTGGGGCTGGATACTCTTTGCCACCTATCAAACCCTTATGATCATCGTCCTCAATTTATAGCAGCGGCAACGTGACGCTGCACCCTTGGTCGCGCCTGTGCGTAAGGCATTGTAAAGCAATTCCCCGCGTACAGGCGTGTTTTTTATGTTTTTCGCCCGCCAATTGATTGACTTTATCGCATTTTATCATGTATAATGTATTTGTTGCGGGGTTATGGCGCAGTTGGTAGCGCGTTTGAATGGCATTCAAAAGGTCACCGGTTCGAACCCGGTTAGCTCCACCAAAAAAATATGACATCTTACGATGTCATATTTTTTTTGGTGCACAACCGTGCGAAAACTATTTTTGCCTTAGGCAAAAATAGTTCTTGCAGCTTTTATGTCGATTCCTTTCGTACTTTATTCTTTCTTTGAGGTATCAAGCTGTTTTTTGTCGGATGCATTGAGAGGAGAGATTATGGATTCGCCGATGGCTTCTTCTACGTTTTCGCGGGCGCGTCGTGCAGCCGTGCCGCCTTTACGCGCGACTTGCTTGTTTGCTTTCAAACCTTCCGGCTGCTCATTTTGCGATATCCTTGTAGTGGTGGCTTCGGCAAGCATATTGATAATAAGTTCAAGGTCGGTCATGTTGTCCCGAAGATTTTCTTTATGTAAACCTTTATAGTCTTTGTATGCGCCGACGGTCATGCCCGACCAAGCTTCGGTCATTTCATTGGTCAGAATCGCATAGTCTTTTCCTTCGCTTATTCCGCGATCTTTCCCACTCGTCGGTAAGCTTTTTGCGTGTTTCGATGGCTTTAAGGCGTTGATTTATCCATTCCTCACTGTATCCTTTGGCGCGATAATATGCAAGGCTGCGGTTGATTCCCTTTTCGGGGTCGGCAATCTCGTCAAGGCGTTCGCTGCCGACTTGGGCGAGCCACATTTTGAACGGCTCGGCTTTGGGCGAGGGAATTGACTGAACGAGGCGCAAAACTCCCTTTGTGGAAAGCACGTCGGTAGCGTAATATTTTCCGTCCGGCGAAAGCAATTTCAGTTGTACGATTTTTTCGTACAACTCACTACCTTCTAAGATTAATTTTCTTTTTAGATCGCTCCAATATCTTCTTGGATTAGCGCTGTCGGTAAGCACTGCGACGACGTCGACTACCGAAAAATACCAGTCCTCTTCTTCGCTGTTCCAAGCGGTACGAATTTTAATCTTCCTACAAAAAATATGACACCGGAAAGGATGTCATATTTTTTTGATACTAAATCGAATTTAGTGATAAAAGGTCAAAATAAAATATTACTTATTTATTGCACTGTACATCATAGCCGCTGCCGCCATTGCCGAAGCGCTATCCATAGAGCGCGCTATGTTACCGGCTCGGTAATTTTCTAACTTTTGTTTATAATATTCTTTATCTTCAGGCGACAAATCTTCGCACCTAATATAATTTAAGTATAATTCAATGATGTACGGTGTAGCGTCTATCTTGATTTTATCCTTTTTCAGTGATATAAACGAAACTATAAATAGAATAAATGCAATTGTACCAATCCACATTATCAATGCTCCAAAACCAATTGCAAGCATTGCTCCTATAGTTCTGGATGTCAATATCGAGCCATCGGAGAAAACATAATCAGTTTTCGGAGGAATAGCCAATCCTACTATTAAAAGCACAATACCTATAAATAAGAGGACTGAACCAACTTTAAGCATTTTCTTGTTACTTTTTTTTGTTTCTATTTTCGTTTGCTTATAGCATTCTTCTATTTCATAACGATATTTAGCTTGGGCTTGTTTGATAGTCATAATTAAATTTCTCCGTCTTTCTTATTTTGTCTTTTTATTATTTCTTGAGTAAATTTTGCGAAAGAATTATCATTTGAGGATTTTAAGATCTCTTTCTTTTTTGATGTCTTAAATCCCTTGGCAGTATCGTCATCGCAATATCCACTACTCCCAGTAATTTCGATAATAACGTTGGCGACTTGATCGTTTGTAATTTTTTTATCGTTCATTTTTTGTTTACTCCCAATTTATTTAATTTTTCCATACGTTTATACACGGCATATACCATATCAACGAAATTTTGTAGTTCATTTTGATTCAAGTAGCCGTTGTCATTAAGAAATGCTTGTACATATTTTCTATTATCCGGCTTTATTAAAAACTTTCTCATAAAATCACGTCGAAGATCCCGATTGGTGCAATAAATAAACTCGGAGTCATTTAACAATAAGGTTTTCAGTTCTTCAAGTAAGGCATCTTTTTGTTCATATCTATCAGATTTAACTTCTGTCAATTTCTCACTGTATTTCATCTCCAAGAAGTCAATAAATTTATTTGCGGGAGTTAATTCTTCTACCCAGTGGTCGATTATTTTCATAGAAATTATTGTACCGTAATTCATAAAAAACAATTCTAAAATCGCAGGTTGGTCAAAATCATGTGTATTAATGTTTTTCATATATTCTACTATTTCATCGGAAGCCACCTTCGATAAATCATTATCATGCCTAACTCTATCTATATTATAAATGTCTTTATTTACATAGTCATAGCTATAAAAAACGGTTTTTACATTGCTGTCTTTTGCAATTTTAATAAAGACTTGAATATCGGAAGTGGTTAATTGAATACTGTTTGCCGGGGGATTTTGTACTTTAAGAGCAAGAAAACCGTTTTCCGCTAAAAATTTGCGTAACTTAAATTCTTTGTAAAATTCATATCCGCCAAAATCATCTTCGTATTCCCAATCATCTATATCGGGCACAATGCCTGAAATAAAATTCGATAGTATTTTTGTTAAATCTTTTTCCGTAAGTTCGTGGCTATACATATATAAAGCATTGCCTTCATCATAACGTGTTTCCGCATGAAAAGTATTGTCGTCAAAGAAATAAGCTTGAATAACTGAAAATAATTCAACCGGTGGCGAACTATCTAAAATCAAGAAATTTTGCTCATCTTGTTTCAAAATATCTATCGCTTTTTTTATATCGGCGATAGTGGGCTCATTAATCGTCATGGGTTTATTGCTGGTTTCATCATTAATGGTTAAAGTAAATGACATATAATCTTATTCTCCTCCTATAAAATAAAAAGTGCGCCAACCGAAGCCGGCGCACGAAAAACGCAAACTCCGATTGTCGCCAAACAAATCTTACGCAATAATGGGGAAATTCCGATACACGTAAAGAGAATTTGCATTTTTACCAAATTCTATTGTGTATCGAATTGCAAAAATTATGTTGCTATTTTTTATATTAAAAAATTCCCCACCCTCCTTATTAAGTAGTGTAAGATTCATTTGGCAATATCAGTATAACACATTAAGCCCAAAAATGCAATACTTTTTTTGAAATTATAGCATTTTTAATATTAAGTTAAAAATTACGCCCGTGCGCGGAAATTTGCTTTGAAATCCGTTACGCATAGGCGCGACCACGGGTTCAGCATCATGCTGCTCATCCCCCACTTCCACCAAAGCAAGCGGAGGGCTATTAAGCCCTCCGCTTGCTTTGGTGGAGTTGTCGGGGTGAAATACGCACCCGACTTTGCCGGGGTTTTTCACTCTGATCGTTCGACTTTGGGCGGGATTGAGGTTATAGGTTATGGTAAACTTCTGCGAGCCGGGATCTTCTTCGTCATCCCACACCGTAACAGAGTTGACAAGCAAGTCGATAATGCGCCGCTGAAATTCGGGATCGTCCACGTTACCGTTGGTAAACTCCGTAAGGAAGTAAACGACTTGTGGCTTATCCAACCTTATAACGGTCGCTTTTTCCTCTAAAAGCCGACTTTCTGCGTTCCTGCGATCTTTCTCCAACTCATTCAGTCTCTCTGCCAATGTGGGCGAATCTGCGCCGTTCTCGACCAATTTAAGAAGTCTCCCGATAGACTTCTCAATATCCGCTATTTCGGCTTCTATGACCGGGATAGCGGTTTTTTCGTCTTTCTCTTTGTTGGCAGCTTGAACGGCAATGTCTGCTATGTGGTCTATCATCTCGGGCGTAAGAAGTTCGAGAGTATCTTCAAATACGACCTTTTCTATCCACTCTTTACGCACGGGCGTTTTAGAGCAATTTATGCTGCGCTCTCCACGCCGTCCTACGCAGGTGTAGTAGAAATATTTACGCCCGGTATGACTTGTGCTTGCAGTACCCGTCATAAGCCCGCCACAATGCCCACAGAACAGCTTTCCCGACAGCATATAGTCTACCAACGCCTTGCCCCTTGCGGGAGCGTTAGCGCAAGATTTGAGCCGTTCTTGTACCTTTTGAAATGTTTCCTTATCTATAATCGCGGGTACGCCATCGTCTATAACTATATCCATAAATTTATATTGTCCTATATACTTTTTATTACGGAACATGGAATGGAAGCTGTTCTTGTTAAACCGTGCGCCCGTCTTGGTGCGATAACCTGCGGCGTTCAGTACCCGGCAGATCTCCGACACACTTTGCCCCGCCGCATACATAGCGAACGCCTTACGGACGATGGGAGCCTTTTCCTCGTCAATGACTAACTTCTTATCCACTATCTTATATCCGAGCGAGATATGCCCGCCGCACGAATTACACTTCAAAGCCGACTCGTGCATCCCGCGAGTGATTTTTTGTGCAAGCTCTTTCGAGTAAAACTCCGCCATTCCCTCCAACACGGATTCAAGAATAATGCCCTCGGGATTGTCGCTTATGTTCTCCGTGGCGGAGATAACTCTCACACCGTTCTTTTTCAGCCTTGCCTTGTATGTTGCGCTGTCGAAACGGTTACGAGCGAAGCGGTCGAGCTTATAAACGACAACCGCTTGCCATAAGCCTTTCTCGCTGTCTTTAATCATTTTCTGAAATTCGAGACGTTTCTCTGCATCCTTTGTCGCCGTCAATGCCCGGTCAACATATTCGCCCCGAATGGTAAATCCCGATGCTCTGCAAAATTCTTCGCAGACGTGGCGTTGCCCCTCGATTGACTGCTCATTTTGCCTGTCGGAACTATATCTCATATATAAAACTACATCCATACGACCTCTCCAAAGTGATAAAAGTGACTTATTTTAAGATTTTACCAAAAGTGTTCTATAAGAATGATACTATAAGGGACTTTATGGAAAAAGCCTCGGATTATTCACTTTTATCACTTTTCAATTTCAAAAGGAAAGTGATTAAGTCGGCTTGCTCTTTAATCCCCAACTCCCGATAGGTGAGAATAAGTTCGAGTTCCTGCTTCGACAGCTTCGACTCCTCGCCGTTGATAAACAGCACGGAGTTAGGGCTTTCATTGATAGAATTAGTAAGAATGTTCCCATTGTTCCTGCCGCCGAGTTCCTCAATGCCCGTTAGAAAGTATTCTACCGACCTGCCCAAACACTTGGCTACAAGGTAGAGTTTGTCCGCTTTCGGGACGGAATCTTTCCACTTCCCGATAGTTCCATTGCCGAAACCGACCTCTTTTTCGAGGTTGGTAATGCTTATTTTGCGCTCCCGAGCGCAGCTTTCGATACGATCATACAGTGTCATAGCACCCTCCGAAAAATTTTTTAGAAAACTTTCGAGAAAACACTTGACAAGTAGAAAACTTTCGAGTATAATAACTCCTGTAAACAACTTTCGTTGAGATTTGCGGTACAGAAAAAACACTCTCTGCGAAGTAGTTTTTACAGTCAAGAGTTCTCCGATGGTTATTAAGTTGTGGCGACTATATTATACCATAGAGGACAGCAGATGTCAACGATTGTTGTTTATATTTTTAGAAAAATTAAGGAGGTTATTATGACAAGGAAGCGTGACGAAATCCGCATCAAGCTCCTCAACAACAACCTGTCGCAGGTGTGGCTCATCAATCAGCTCGCTGAAAGAGGTATTACGACCGACAAGTCCGAGTTGAGTTCGGCATTAAGCGGCTCTCGCACCGGCACGAAGATTGACAAGATCATTGAAACATCCTTGCTTATTCTTCACGACTACGAGACGTGGAAAGTTAAAAAGTAAGATGGCAGCAGAGATCCCGAAAGAAAATCAAGCCGTGTTAGGTCGGGCTGTAACCGCCGCCGTCAGGAGATTTTTTGAGAACGAGGAACATCGCAGAGCGTTTGAGAAATGGTACTTGACAGTCTACGGCAAACCCTATATTTGGAAAGGAGAAGAAAAATGTACAAAGAATTTGTAATCAACTACAATGACGGCAGAGGCAAAATAACCTTGATCCTCGACAAGTTTTTTGAACGCCGTCCGGGCGGAGGAAAGTTCATAAACACCACGAAACCCGACATCTACAAAGTATTTAAGTTAGTAGATAGGTGGTGTACGGACGAGCAAGTCAATGATTTGCTTACTTGGCTCTATGCGCACGACTGCGCCGACTTGGTGAGATACTACACCGAGAAGTATCAGCGGAAACATGACGAATAAAAAATCGGGCAACAGCTTTGAAGCCTTTTTTTGTGAGATATTATTCTCCAATGGTTTTTGGGCGCACAACCTCGCTCAAAAGCAAGCGGGACAACCTGCCGATGTTCTTGCGGTTAAGAACGGTAGAGCCTTTCTTATTGACTGCAAGGTATGTTCGGGAAGGGGCTTCCCCCTATCGAGGATAGAGGACAATCAGGAAAGCGCGATGCGCCTTTGGCAAAACTGTGGCAACGGAAACGACACCTGCTTCTTCGCCTTGAAGTTCAAAGAGCAAATCTACATGATCTCTTTCGAGGCTATCAAGCAAATAGGCAAATCGGAAATCCCCGGCGCGGAGATTCAACGGCTCGAAACGCTTGAAAGGTGGATGAGACGATGCGAACAATAATCGGAAGCACAATCAATGTTTACGATCCTACGCCCGACTTGGTGGCTTGGTGCAAAAGGAACTTGGTAATCAGCAACCCTGAATACTCGAAGAAAGTACGGATGCACCTTTGGCTCGGAGACACGCCCGAAAAGCTCTACCTTTATGAAGTTCACGGAAACGCTCTAATACTTCCTTTCGGACTTCTACGGCAGCTTATGAAGTACATCTCCGATAGCCCGATAACAACCGTGTTCGGCAATACGGAACAGATCAACTACAATGCCGACATTCCCCTCTACGACTACCAACAACAAGCGGTAGATAGGCTCACAGACGAGTTCTACGGCATACTGCAAAGCCCCGCGGGGAGCGGCAAAACGCAAATGGGCATAGCCCTTGCCACAAGACTGAAAGTCAAAACCTTATGGCTCACCCACACGAAAGACTTACTCACGCAAAGCATGGCTCGGGCGGAACGCTACATAGACAAATCGTTGCTCGGTACGATAACCGAGGGAAAAGTAAATATCGGCGCAGGAATAACCTTTGCTACCATACAGACGATGTGCCGCTTGGACTTGGCTCGATACAGGCATTGTTGGGACTGCATAATCGTGGACGAGTGCCACAGATGCGCAGGAAGCCCCACAGCGGTAACACAGTTCTACAAGGTACTCAACTCGTTGGTAGCTCGGAACAAATACGGCTTGTCGGCTACGGTGCATCGAAGTGACGGAATGATAAAAGCGACCTATGCGTTGCTCGGAGAGATCGTCTACACCGTTCCCCGTGAGGAAGTGGAAAGCCGTGTGATGCAAGTCGGAGTACGACCTATCGGAACGACAACGCAGCTCACGAGCGACTGTCTGAATACGGACGGAACGATCAACTACACAAAGACCATCACTCACCTTTGCACGGACACCGAACGAAACAGTCTCATCCTGCACCACCTTGTCGAGAACGCTGGTCATTCCTGCCTGATCCTGTCGGACAGACTGAATCACCTCGAAACCCTGTTCAACTCTCTGCCGAGAGATATGCGGGCAAATGCGGTGATGATAGACGGCTCGATGACGACCAAAAAAGAGAAGTTGGAACGGGAGCAAGCAATCGAAGATATGCGGCTCGGCAAGAAAAAGTACCTGTTTGCAACGTACTCCCTTGCCAAAGAGGGCTTGGACATACCGTGTTTGGATCGTCTGTTCATGGCTTCTCCGCAAAAGGATTATGCCGTGGTTACGCAGAGTATCGGACGAATAGCCCGAGCGTGTGACGGCAAGCAGGATCCCGTCTGCTACGACTTCGTGGACGATGCGCGGTACTTATTCAAGGCGTACAAGAAACGGTGCTTAACCTATAAGAAGAACAACTGCTACTTTATCGGAAATTAAGGAGGTATCAATGTTAAACGAAGAACTGAAAAGAATACAGGCGAAAATCACTCTCGGTCTGCCGTTGACCGAACACGAGAAAGCCTTGTGGATATTGTACGGGGACAGGAAATGACGTTAGGAAGCCTGTTTGACGGCTCGGGTACATTCCCGTTCGCGGCAACACAATTCGGTCTCGTACCCTTGTGGGCAAGCGAGATAGAGCCGTTCCCGATACAAGTGACCTCGGCAAGGTTTCCGAAAATGAAGCACTTGGGCGATGTCACGAAAATAAACGGCAAGGAAATAGCTCCCGTAGATGTCATTACATTCGGCTCCCCGTGTCAAGACCTCTCGGTCGCAGGGCGGCGGGCAGGATTGGATGGCGAGAGATCAGGCTTATTCATGGAAGCAATCAGAATCATAAAGGAGATGAATGAAGCAACAAATGGACGATACCCAAAATACGCCGTTTGGGAAAATGTTCCCGGAGCGTTCAGTTCGCATAAGGGAGAAGATTTTAGAATCGTCCTCGAAGAATTTTGCAAAGTCAAAGACGGTAGAGCCGCTGTTCCTCGACCTACGGACGGCAAATGGCGAACAGCAGGGCTTATCGTGGCAGACGGGTATTCCCTCGGATGGAGAGTCCTCGATGCGCAATTTTGGGGAGTTCCCCAACGCCGTAGAAGAATCTTCCTTGTGGCAGATTTTACAGGACAATGTGCCGGAGAAATACTCTTTAAGCAAGACGGCTTGCAAAGGAGTTTTGCGGAGAGCCGCGAAACGTGGCACGGAATTAGATCCGATTCTGTTAAATGCGCTCGTGAAGCAAGCGGAATTGACGGAAGCGGAGATCGCGGCGATACGACCGCTCCCCCCCCCGTAATATTGCTTGATAATCACCCGCACGACAGCAGGTTGAAAGTCAGCGGCGACCAAACGGCTCTGCAAACTTTGACTACCCGAATGGGAACAGGCGGTAACAATACACCACTTATCGTCATTCGCGGGATGAATATTCTGCAAGATCCCATTTCTCACGAGGACATAGCACCATGCCTGTCAACGGGCAACCCGAAAACAGGGCAAGCGAATATCGGAGTATGTTACTCCATCGACCGAGCGGCATTTAATCAAGGACAAAACGCACAATACAAAATTGGCATTGACAGCAGCGGTATTTCCTACACGCTTGTCGCAAAAGGACCGGGCGCGGTTTGTTACTCGGCAGGACTGCACGGCACCAAAGCCGGAACGCTTGATGCAAACTACTACAAAGGCTGCGGAGAGCGCAACGGAAAGGAAAGAGAGATTGTAGCTTGTCCTACGCCCACAAAATGGATTGTACGGCGCGTAACGCCGACCGAGTGCGCGAGACTACAAGGTATGCCCGATTGGTGGTGTGACGGCATTAAACACAGCGATGCGGCGGAGTACAAAATGTGGGGCAACGGTATGGCACTTCCGTGTGTACTGTTCGTCATGCAGGGCATAGCCGCTCAACTGCGAAAGCAACTACTATTATCAATCAAAAGGAGGTGAACGAATGTATATCTTTGACTGCGAAGTTTTCAAGTACGATTGGCTGTTCGTATTCAAGAACGCTTCGAGCGGCGAATACACCGTCATTCATAACGATAACGAAGCAGTAAAGGCATTTATGCAACAGGAAGATGTACTCGCGGGCTTCAACAATAAGAACTACGACAATCACATTCTCAAAGCGGTGCTTTGCGATGCAGATCCCGAAACGATCAAGACCATAAGCGACTTCATAATCAGCGGTCACAACGGTTGGGAGCATCCCTTTATTCAGGCGAGCAAATGCTACTTCGACTCGTTCGACCTTATGGACGATACGCAACAGGGACTGTCGCTCAAAGCTATCGAGGCTCACTTGGGGATAAACATCAAAGAAACCGATGTAGACTTCAACCTCGACCGACCGCTCACGTCCGAGGAACTTGACTTGACGATCAGGTACTGCAAATCGGACGTGGATGCAACAGAAAAGCTCATGTTCTTGCGGCAGAACTACCTCGAAAACAAGCTCACGCTTGGCAGAGTAAAAGGTATCAGCGACACAAAAGCTCTCTACATGACGAACGCAAAATTGACTGCTGCCTACCTCGATGCCAAACGGACAGTCGAGTACACGGACGAACGGGACTACCGCTACCCGGACAATCTGCTTCGGGAGTACATACCGCAGGAAGTGTTCGACTTCTTCGACAAGCTGCATGACAAGAGCATCCCCGATGACGTGATTTTCAACAGTAACTACACTTTCAAGATAGGAGACTGCGAATGTACGGTGGCTTATGGCGGCATCCACGGAGCGATCCCGTGCTATCGGGAGAGGGCGACAGACGAGCGTAGCATCCGCAACAAGGACGTTGGCAGCTACTATCCCCACCTTATGACTTTGGACGGCTATTGTAGCCGAAATATCCCGAATCCGACCATCTACGCAGAAATGCTTGAAAAGCGCATGGCGGCGAAAAAGGCGGGCGATGGAGCGACCGCAAATGCGCTCAAACTCGTGGCAAATACGACCTACGGAGCGATGCTCAATCAGTATAACGACCTGTTTGATCCGCTCATGGGACGGTCGGTGTGCATTACCGGGCAGCTTCGACTTCTCGAACTCGCGTTCCACCTCGTAAGAGAGTGTCCGACCTTGAAAGTCATTCAGCTCAACACGGACGGCATCATGGTAAGTCTCGACAATTCGGACTTGGAAACCTACTTCGCCATCTGCGATGAGTGGCAGGAAAGAACGGGTTTCGAGCTTGAAGAAGATTGCATTAAAGAGATCGTGCAAAAGGATGTCAACAACTACATCGAAATCCCGAACAGCGGAAAGCCGAAGATCAAAGGCGGGCGGTTGGTACGAGGGATTGTCACGAACATGAAACTCGACCTTTCCACCGTTTGCCCCACCGATTGGGAGCAAGTCAAAGGCGGAGCGTTCAACATCAATAACGATGCCGTTATCGTGGCAAAAGCAATCGTTGACTACTTCGTAGACGATGTGCCGGTCGAAAAGACGATAACCGACTGTCAAGAAGTTCTCATGTTTCAGCTTATCGCCAAAGTGTCGAGCAAGTACACGGAAGCCTTTCAGATTGTGGACGGACAGAAGATCCCGATACAGCGATGCAACCGTGTGTACGCTTCCACGGATATGCGGAACGGAACGCTCTACAAGGTACACGCGACCAAAAGCAATGACAACAAAATACCAAACCTACCCGAACATTGTGTGATTGACAACGACAATCACCTCACCATCGCGGACATCGACAAAGCATGGTATATCCGCTTGGCGAAAAGGTATATCAAAGACTTCCTCGGTATCGTTGTGAAAAAGCCTAACGGCAACCGAGTAAGGGCAATCAAAAAACGAATAAATAAAATTTTGGAGGATAACTCAAATGGCAGCAAATAACAAAGAAAACAGCACTCCCGCTCTCACGAACGTGTTTGCAAAGCTCTTGGAAGCAAGGAAGCGTTTCCTCGAAGCAGGAGTGAAAAAGACCGGCTTAAACCGTCATCTCGAAATCAAATACTTCGAGCTTGAAGATATTGTCCCGGTCATCACTCCCATCGCGCACGAACTCGGACTGTTGTTCTTGACAACTTTCGATAACGAGTATGCGCGTATGAAAGTGGTCGATGTCGAGCATCCCGAGAATACGATAGAGTTCACTTCCCCCATGCGGGAGATCGAATCCATCGAATCCACCCGTACCGGCGGCAAGCTCACGAACGCAATTCAGAACTTGGGATCTGCGGAGACCTATCAGAGACGTTACCTTTACATGACCGCACTCGATGTCGTGGAGAACGACACCTTTGACAGCGAACTCGGTGCGCCCGAAGCGGCGACAACGACCAAAAAGCTCGCATCTGCGAAGAAAGCTCCCGTCACCGCCGAACAGCGGAAAGAGATCAAACAGGAAGTCGTAGACAGCAATGGACAGGCGGACGACCTGCAAATTCAGGCACTCAAAGCCCTGCTCGAAAAACTTCTCGAACTCGATCCTGATCAGGAGTCGTTCGTACAGGACATCGTGGTACAGACCGATAAGTTGACGAACATCAACAAGGTGGCTTGCGAGCAGCTCATTACCGAACTTACGCAACTCGTAGAATCCTACGGAACAGTATCAAAACCCACGGAGGCATAACAAATGGAATGGCTTAAAAATCAAATCAAAATCGACACACCCAAAAAGCCGAAGAAAATCACGGGTACAAGGCTCGCGGCGATCTTCGGGAAGAACAAGTGGACTTCTCCCTTTGCGACATGGTGCGAGATCACAAAGACCTACGAAAAGCCTTACGAAGATACGCAGTACACGCTTGCGGGTAAGGCTATCGAGCCGAAGCAAATTGCCTATATGCGGAAGTCCTACTACATGACCGACATCAAGGCTCCTACCGACATTTACGGCGAAAACTTCTTCGACAAAACGCATGGCGACTTTTTCAAGGACGATCCGATTTTCGGCGGAATGTGGGATGCAATTCGCGTAGACAAGGACGGCAAGCCCACCTCGGTTTTGGAGTTCAAGACGACCAAACGCGCCGAGGATTGGCAGGGAGAAATCCCCGAATACTACGCCCTGCAAGCGGCTCTGTACGCTTATCTGCTCGGCGTGGACAGCGTGATAATGGTCTGCTCGTTCCTCGAAGAAAGCGACTATGCGCACCCCGAAGAATTTGTCCCGAGCGCAAAGAACACCATCACCGTCCCGTTCCGTTTGAGCGAACGCTACCCGAAGTTCGAGGAAGATTATATCATCCCCGCCCGGGAATGGTGGAACGCTCTCGTGGTCGGCGGGATCTCCCCGGAGTTTGACGAGAAAGCGGATGCCGAAATCTTAAAGGTTTTGCGCACAAACAACCTCAACCCGGAAACGGAAATCACCGCGATCCTTGCGGAAGCCGAGATACTTACGGCGAAAATCAACAAGGTTATGGCGGAGATCAAAAAGGACACGGACAGGCTCGATAACCTCAAAAAGCAAATCAAGGAATACGCCATGTCGAAGTTCAGGGACGGAGACGAAAAAGTCACCCTGTCGGGCGCGGCGTTGAATTGGGTGCTTTCCAAAAGCGAGGGCGTGGAAGTCGATACCGCCGCTCTCGAAAAAGCGGGACTTCTCGCACAGTACAGCAAAAAGAAAATCGGCTATCGCTTAACAACACAAAAACAATAAAAAGGAGTAAATAAAAATGGCAAAAATCGCACTTTCCGAAAGTAATTTCAGCGTTGTTCCCGAGGGAACGCACATCTTTCAGATCACCGATGTGCAGTACAAAGAGGACTTCGGCAAACTCAATATCACGATGAAAACCCGCGAGGGCTACACGCACATCGAACGGTTTGCGTTCGTCAAATCCAACGGCGAGCCGAACGAGGTTGCGCTCGGCGTATTCAGCACCCTTGCAAAAATCGCCTTGCAGGACTTCGACCTTGACGAGATCGACCATACCGACCTTATCGGTCACTTCATCAAATGCGAAGTCAAGCACGATGTTCAGCCCAACAAAAACGATCCCACGAAAACGATCACGTTCTCCCGCTTGGGAGAAAAGGCAATGGCAAACGGCTTCGATGACGATGCACCCGTCACCCTGTCAAAGCCCGCTGCCGCGCCCGTGGCACCGAAAGCTACACCGAAATCCGCACCTGCGGTTGCTCCCACTTCTCCCGCCGCTACCGCTCCGAAAAAGGTTGATTTGGCGGCAATCTTGGGCAGGAAATGAGAGAGAACAGGTTGCAGGTAAACTGCATCAAGTTCTGCAAATCCGAGGGAATCTTTTATACCGTTTCAGGCACGGACTTGTATGTCTGCATCCGGGAGAAGCTGTTCGCTTTCCGCTTCGGAGAGGACAACGACAAGAGCGACAAGCGGTTGAAAAAGAGCGGAGGGCGGCTCTACCGTCCTCCCACCCTCGAGGATTTTGTAAACGAAATACGGCACATACAGGAGGGCGAGAATGGCTAACAGTTTCAAATTAAAAATACGGAACGGTCAAGCAAGTTTCTACCTGTTCTCCAACGGGGATTATTCTCACGATCTTATGAGCGAGAAAATCGCACGGGAAATCATCAAGAACGGGAGCGTAAGTATCAGCGATAAAGTACCGGGCTTTCCCCTTTGTGTCGATAACAAATACTTCTTTGAAGCAAGCGAGGAATAGTCATGCGCTACAATTTCGATAACATTCCAAAAGAATTAACGGACTTACATCAATGGGTATGCGCATGGGACGGCTCCAAAATCCCTATGAGGGCGAACGAAAAGAGAGCCGCCGCATCTTCCGATCCTACGACTTGGTGTGCCTTTGAGGAAGCAAAAGAAGCCGTTACGGGCGGCAGATATGACTATCTCGGCTTCGTGTTTAACAATAACGGAATTGTCGGAATTGATATTGACAAGGGCTTCGATGAGAACGGTTTTCTGTCCGATTTGAGTATCGACATAATGAAAGCCTGTAAGTCATTCACGGAGAAGTCCAAAAGCGGACATGGTATTCACATCTACATCAAAGGAACGCTGCCTTTTGGCGGCAGAAACAACCGTAACGGCGTTGAGATCTATCAGACAGGCAGGTTTTTCATAATGACGGGCAGATGCCTTGTCTATGACCGAATTGTCGAAGATCAGGCGGCTATCGACTATGTGGTCGAGAAGTATTTCCCCGAGGTTGAGAAAACCTCTACGGGAATCTCGGTTAAGACGGCACCGTTTTACACACCTGTCTTTGAGAAGCCGAGCGGGCAGAAAATCTCATTGAGACCGAAATATCCGAAAATCACTCCCGGCTCCCGAAATCAGTCATTGACTTCACTTGCGGGACAGTTACATAGCCGGGGATATACCAAAGAGCAAATCTACAAAGAGCTGCTCCGATGCAATCAGGAAGCGTGTTCACCACCTCTCCCAACCCGAGAAATAGAGAGCATCGTAAACAGCGTTACGAGGTATCAAAGATGACCGTTTACGAAGAAATAGCACGACTGTTCGGTCATCCTTGCGACCACAAAGAATGTGCGGAGATCCTGCACAGAAACGGCGCGGAATGGTGCGAAAAGCATTGTAACGCAGTACCCGCCGCCACCTGTTGGCGACACTATTTTCAAATCAGAAAGGAGTATAAAAATGGAAAATCACAAGATTGAAATTGACCTCAATATCAACATCTCGGAGAACGGCAAAGTTACGAAGCGCGTAAAGTCGAAAGACATCAAGCCCCTCTCCGCCTACACGGTCGCGGAGATCAAGGAGATCGAAAAGCGCGGCGAAGTCGAGAAATATTTCAAGGTAGGAGACAAGCTCTACATCAAGCTCGATAATGACGAGATCCTCACCGTTGCCATCGCGGACTTCTACCACGATACGGACGAGAACGGCAACCTCGTTCCCATCACGTTCACGGCGGTAAATCTGCTCGAAGAATCGTGCAGTATGGACGACATGGACGAGTACCTCGAAAACCTGTTCTCGAAGCGGCTCCCCGCCGATATTCGGGACGGCATCATCCCCGTTCAGAAAGACGGAAAGACCTGCAAACTGTTCCTGCACAGCGAAATGGAGATCTTCGGCAGAACGATCTACTCCAACGACAACACGGGCAAGCAGTACCCCTACTATGCGGAGAAATGCCACCGTTGCAAGTTCAAGAACAGCGAGGAGTATTCAAGATGGTGGTGGGAGCGTTCGGCTTATTACGACTACTCGCCCTTTTTCTGCTATGTCAACAGCAACGGCGGCGCCAACGGTAACAACGCTTATTATTCCTATGGCGTGGCTCCGGCTTTCGGTTTTTAATCGCCTTATCGGAAAAATCTGCCCACGGAAGTGGGCATAGGAGCGGTCTATGCAAATAAAAATTACTCACGGAGATTGCATGAAAGTGATGCCCACAATGCCCGACAACAGCGTTGACTTCACCTTAACGGACATCCCCTACGGAGAAGTGAATCGCAGAGACAACGGCTTACAATCACTCCACAAAGGGCAAGCGGACGTTATCACTTTTGGCATCAAAGAATTTCTATCCGAAGTCTATCGTGTTACGAAAAACAATATTTGCGTATTCTGCGGCAGAGGACAGTTCAGCGAGATACATAGGTTTTTCACCTCGATTGGGGGGGGGACTTGCCGACCGATTGTTTGGCAGAAAACAAATCCCTCTCCCATGAACGGCGAGTATGTGTATTTGAGCGGCGTGGAGTTCGCCGTATGGTACAAAAAGAAAGGCTCAAAGACTTTCAACGCTCGGTGCAAAAACGTGGTTTTCAAATACCCTAACGGGACGAGTAAACTGCACCCGACCGAGAAAAATCACAGCCTTTTGAAAGAGTTGATTTTAGACAACACGAACGAGGGCGACACGGTATTTGATCCTTGTATGGGAAGCGGAAGTCACTTGCTTGTAGCCGCCGAAAACGGCAGAAACGGCATCGGGATAGAGAAGAACGACTGTTACTACTCGGTTGCCCGAGAGCGGCTACTTCCCTATATCGACTCGAATATCTACTCAATAATAGAACGGATCAGGAGAATAAAGAATGAACAATAGAACACAAGAAATGCTAAAACTCGTCAACAAGTTCAGCGGGCGGCACCACAGGCACGAGATCCTATCGGACTGCTTCGAGTGTTGGGCGATCTGCATTTCAAACATGGTAGACATACCGAACTTTGACGAACGGGAGAAACGCTATCTGCACATCGTTCAGAAGTACGATAAAGCCGATTTGGACTTGATGGCGCAACTGTTCGCATTGGTGTGGGACGGCTTAACGAAAATGCCGGAGACGGGCTTTTATGACCTGTTAGGCGAGCTGTATATGTTGAGCGACACGAGCAGTAAACAGGCAGGACAGTTTTTCACTCCGTATGACGTTTCCCGAGTATCGGCGCAGCTCACGTTGACGGGAAGCGACAATTTGAAAAACGACATTCTCACGATGTATGAACCTGCTTGCGGCAGCGGCGGAATGATCCTCGCGTTTGCGGACGTTCTGCAAAACGATTGCAAAATCAATTATGCGGCGCACAGCTTCGTTTTGGCGGGAGATATTGACAGCCGGTGCGTTCACATGGCTTATCTGCAATTATCGCTCACAGGCATCCCTGCGGTCGTAGAACAGCGAAACGCGCTCTCTATGGAAGTTATGGGCAAGCCGTGGAAAACTCCCGCGCTTATCTTTCAATATTCACGTTTCAGGCACCTGTTTGAAACCGACAAGGAGGCAGTATGAACGAAGCAGAATTGTTTCAACTCCGAAACGGACAATACATCCTCTCGGAAGAACTTTCCAACAAAATGTATTACATAAAGAACGCCAAACCCGAGGCGCATCCTACGAGCGACACCGGCTATTCGTGGGACGAAAGCGGGATGGCGGAACTGTTCTCGGAATGTTACGAGAACGACACGCGCTACTGCCCCGAGAATCGCAGTTGGTACACATACGATGACGGTTATTGGAAAAAGGACGTGGGCGCACTTCTTGTCGGTGAGAAAATCAAAGAGTTTACACGCCTTATGACGTTATACTGCGGCGAGATCACAGACGATGACAAGCGCAAAGAATACTTCAAGTTCGTTTCCAAAATGGGAGATCGCCGCTTCCGCGACCGGTTGATGAAAGATGCAACGGGCGTGAAGCCTATCCCCGTGGCAATGTTCGACAGCAACCCGAATCTTATCAACTGCATCAACGGCACCTACGACCTTGACAGTATGACGTTCCGGGAGCATGATTGGCGCGACTTCTTGACGATGCGAAGTAATATCGAATACTCCGCTACGGGCGAAAATCGGTGCGAACGGTGGGAGCGGTTTATTGACGAAATAACCTGCGGCGACAAGGAAAAAGCGGACTACCTGCAACGGGCGTTGGGCTACTCGATGCTCGGCGTTTGCAAGGAAGAATGTATGTTTATCCTTTGGGGCAAAACAACCCGCAACGGCAAGAGTACGCTCTTAAACACAATCCACCACTTACTTGGCGACTACGCCACCGTTTCCCCCGTCTCCATTATTTGCAAAACGGACAGAACACGGAACGCCGAAGCGGCAAGCCCCACAATCGCCGCTCTGAAAGGCAAACGCTTTGTCTCAATGGCGGAGAGCAGTCAGTACGGTAAACTTGACGAGGAAGTCATAAAGCAGCTCACAGGCGGCGAAGAAATCACCGCACGGAACTTGTACGAGTCTATGATGACTTATCTTCCGCAATTCACCATGTGGTTGTCATGTAACGACCTGCCCGCCGTACAGGACAAATCCCTCTTTGCTTCGGATCGTGTGCGCGTTATCGCGTTCGACCGTCACTTCACGGAAGCGGAACGGGACACAAACCTCAAAGAAGCGTTCAAGACAAAGGAAGCCGTTCAGGGCATCTTCACTTGGTTACTTGGTGGCTACTTCAAATACAAACAACGCGGGCTTACCATGAACGCCGCAATGCGCGAGGTTATCAAGCAGTACGAAAAGGACAACGACCTCGTTTTGCAGTTCATTGAGGAGCAATGCGAACAGACGGACGAGAGCCTCGGGAGTCGGGCAAAATCGCTCTACGATGCCTACAAGATTTGGTGCAAGAGCAACGGCTACTTCGTGTGTAGCGCAAAGAAGTTCAATGCCGGGATGGAGCAACACCCCGAACTTCACAAAGGCAGATGCACCCGTGACGGCTACCCGTTCTATCGCGGCATCAAGTTGAGAGGTTGAGTATGAAAGATTGGAGCGGAAATACCAACTCGATATACAAGACTCTCGGGGCATCAAATCACACAGACAAGGAACGGGAGAGCAACGACTACTACGCCACCGATCCCGTGGCAATAGACAAGCTGCTTACCGTTGACAAGCCGTTCTCAATCGTTTGGGAATGTGCTTGCGGACAAGGGCATCTATCGCAAAGGCTCAAAGACAAAGGCTTCATCGTTCTTTCGTCCGACCTCGTGGATCGCGGCTATCCGGGGACAAAAGTCTCGGACTTCTTGACGGCAACTCCCCCCCCCTGCACCTGCGACATACTCACCAACCCGCCGTATAAGTACGCAAAGGAATTTGTACTGAAAGCGTTAGAGATGGTTAAGCCCGGACGAAAGGTGTATATGTTCTTGAAACTCACCTTTTTAGAGGGCAAGGCTCGATATAACGAACTATTCAGCAAATATCCCCCGAAAACAATTTATGTTTTCAGCGAGCGTGTGTTATGCGCAAAGAACGCCGAATTTCAGCAGATGCGCGAGGGCGGCGGCTCGGCTGTCGCGTATGCGTGGTTTGTATGGCAGAAAGGTTATTCGGGCGGAACTCAAATTCAATGGATATAAGGAGGTAGCAAGGCAAATGAAATACATAGCATTTCTATCGTTCGGGAAAGACAGCCTCGCTCAAATAATCAAAATCAAAGAACTTCAATTACCTTTGGACGAAGTGGTCTATGTGGATATTCGCTTCGACAAGGATATAAGCGGAGAACATCCTGCTATGGCAGCGTGGATCCCAACGGCAGAAAAGATCCTGCTTGACCGTTTCGGTATCAAGGTAAAGCACCTTACCGCAAAATACACATTCAGGGACTACTTCTACCGAATAAAGCAGAAAGGAAATCACATCGGAGACAACTACGGCTATCCATACATCGTTGGCGCATGGTGCAATGCTCGGTTGAAACTTGACGTTATAGACACCTATATCTCATCCCTGCACGACACCGTTTGCGAATATATAGGCATCGCCGCAGATGAGACTCCGCGCTATCAGCGGCTTATGCGCAGAAACAATGAGAAAGTCGTCTACAAGTCGGTTTTATTCGAGAACGGCATCATAGAGAGAGAAGCGTTTGAGATTTGCCGACCGTTCGACCTTATCAGCCCCGTTTACAGCAACGGCGGCTTCCGTGGCGGTTGTTGGTTTTGCGTAAAGCAATGCTACGCCGATTTGTACGACTTGTGGAAGAACTATCCCTCGTACTTCTCCGTTCTCGTGGAGATGGAGAAAGACAGTCATAACACATTTAAGCCGAGACTCTCGCTTAAAGAACTCATGGAACGATTTGAAAACGGGTACATTCCCGAAAGGAGAAAAACAAGATGAAACAGAAAACAATGCTCTGTCCGTTCAAAAAGGACGTGGTACGCAACGTAATCACCCGCAAGGGCAAGCCTGTCGCAGAGTCGGCAGAACGCTTCGGAGACTGCGCGGGCGACCATTGCATGGCTTACAAGCACGGAAAATGCTTGCTTATCGAACGGGAGGCGGCAACATGAAATGCTCGAACTATTGTGACGGCTACTGCTTCTATCACGGAGACACAGGCGAAGTTTGCGACAAGATAGAATGGGGAACGATGAAGAAAATCAAAGACGGCTATTGTCCCCGTGAAGAGGACAATCGCCGGGCGGAAGAAATGGCAAAAGACTATATCGAATACATGGAAAAGGAGAATAACAATGACAGCAGAAAAGGCACTTGAAAAGGTTTTACGGATTATGAATGTCGCAAGCCGTGAGTCCGCCGTGATCGAGGAGTGTGCCTCGTTCGTGGCAGACTTACAGGCAGAGATCAATGCGGCGGCAGAAAAGAAAAACGGGCGGCGGAACGCACAGGTGGCGGCTCTCCGCATCCTCAAAATGTCCTACAAGAACAAGCAGGAGAAGCTCACGAAAGCCCTTGTCGCTTCGGACGGACAGCAGCTCATCTCGGACGGCTATCGGGCAATAAAGCTCGTCACGCCGTTACATATACCCGACAACACGGACAACACCGTTGCGGACGTTACAAAGGCGGTCGAGGGCTTCATAAAGATGGCTTCCGAAAATCTCGGAGACGAAATCACGCCGCCCTCTCTCTCGGAGCTTTCCTCGCTTATCAGCGTTAAGAGAGCCGAGGCAAAAGCAGACGGATCGCGGCTCACGAATGTTCCCTACGAAATCGCGCCGGGGATCCATGTGGATGCGCTTCTGCTTCTTGACGTGTTGGAGATCCTGCCCGATGTCGTTCTCGTTCCGTCCGTGGTCGGAAAAGAGCGGAAGCCTTTATACTTGAAGTCGGAGTACGGCTGCGGGCTTCTTTGTCCGATATTGGTACGCAACGATGGATAGATACAGTATGTATTGCATCAAGGCTTGTCCTCTCGGCACAGCTGCCGCCGAAAAATTTATGATGCAGAACAACGGGAGCATCGAGGCGGTTTTCGATATGTGGGACTTCGTGGACGACTGCTTGCAGAACGGCTGCCCGTATGAGAAAGAGAGGCTTGCTTACGACCGAGAGAGTGATAAAAGTGATAAATAATTGCTTTTTTCTATAAAGTGTTCTATATATACTACTCTATAAGGGACTTTATGGAAAAAACCTAAAATAAGTCACTTTTATCACTTTGCGAAATAGAAAACGGAGGTATTGAAATGAAAAAAGAGTCAGACAAGAATCTTCCTATCACAGAAGATACGGCAAAAGAAGTTGTCAAGCGGAAGAACAATAATCCCGAGGGCATTGGCGGCTTCGGGAGCGTGGAAACACAGCCGGGAGACAACTCACGCTATCTGCGCCATGCGTTCGGGATTTGGGACTTGCCCACAATCGACATAGCCGATGCAGAACAGGTGCAGAAACGGATTGAGTGGTACTTCGAGTATTGCATCAAGGACGACATGAAACCGACTGTCAGCGGGCTTGCTATGGCGTTAGGAGTGGATAGGAGAACGCTGTATGCGTGGAGCAGAGGCGAAACCCGTGATGTCACACATTCTCCCATAGTCAAAAAAGCGATCTCTATCCTCGAAACGCTTTGGGAAGATTATATGCAGAACGGCAAAATAAATCCCGTCAGCGGCATCTTCCTCGGCAAAAATCACTTCGGCTATACAGACAAACAGGAAATCGTGGTAGAGCCGAAAAACCCGCTCGGAACGGCAGAAGATCCCGAGGAAGTTAAACGCCGTTACTTGGAAGAAGCCGCAGAAACGGCAGAAATCCCCGAGAACACCGACTCCGAGGATTGACAGAACGGCAGAAACGTGGTATAATAGCTTATCGTTATGGAGGCAGAAATGGACTTTGAGTACAATTCAAAACAATTTGAGAACGATCCCGAGTGGTCGGAGGCTATCAAGCTGCACGGTTGGCGGGCGTTCATAAACAAGGGACATTACAAGCGGCAGAACGGCGTTATTTACTTCGATCAATTCTGTTACAACCTCATCCTGTCAGAAATCGAGTACAGGCGAAATTGCCGGTAAAGAAAAATATCCGCAGTTGTGATCAGGCAGCTACGGATATTTTTTTTGGAGGTTGTGTGTAATCGTTAGGTTATGCCCTTTGTGCGCCACCATTCGGCAACGGCGTTTATATCCTGTCGGTCGATATACGCCACTTGCAAGCGCGTTTCCTCTACCTTGTCAGGCGTTTTGAGTATGGCATCTCCGCGCCCTGTCAGCTGTTCCGCGCCCTTGTGGTCGAGGATCGTCACGCTGTCACGGATCGAGGCTGTTTGCAGGGCTATTCGGCAAGGCACATTCGCCTTTAATAAGCCGGTTACAACATTGACAGTCGGGCGTTGAGTTGCGAGTATTAAGTGTATGCCCGCCGCCCGTCCGAGTTGCGCTATCGTGATTAAAAGCGGCTCCACCTCGTCCTTTTTCATAAGGATTAGATCGGCAAGCTCATCAATGATTAGGAAGATCCGGGGATAATCCGAGTTGACAATATCGGTAATGCCCGCCGCCTCCATCATCTCTTGCCGCCGCCTCATAAGCTGGTTTAATTCGGCAATCATAGAGACGGCAGAAGTACCATCCTTTGCAATCGGCGCGTACAAATGCGGTAATCCCTCATAGGCAGAAAGCTCTACGCGCTTTGTATCTATCATCAGTAGCCGCAATCGGTTAGGTGTAGCCCGAAATAGCAAGCTGTTTATAAGTGTGTTCAGGCATACGCTTTTGCCGCTGCCGGTTGCGCCCGCTATGAGCAGATGCGGGGCTTTTGATATATCCACTATCACGGGATTATTTGCCGTATCATAGCCGAGGCAGACAGCATAAGGGCTTGTAATATCGTTATATCGTTTGTTGAGCAGAACATCGCAGAAAGGCACGGTAATTCGGTTTGATCGTGGTACACTCACCGCGAAATGCGCCCCGCGAACGCTGTCGGACTCCGCCGCCTTGCATCGCAGAACGGCAGAAAGCGGCGGCATCAGCCGTTTCACCTTTGCCCGCTGTAACGGGTTGAGTAGGTCAAAATGATAGGTTAAAATTTGCGGCGCGGCGTCAAGTTGCAGAAAGCGGCAAGGTAGCCCCCATGCAGAAAGCACGGAGGCAATATCCTCGCCCTTGTAAACCGATCCGCCGCCGCTGTCACAAGCCGTATGTGTGATTATACGGCTTGCGGGCGTGGTGTATGTTGTCAATCTGTTTCCTCCTTTTTCCCGATATTATAGCACTTGCTATATGCGCTACATTCCTCGCAAAAACTGTCGTCACCGTCAATAAATGCGGGGCAATCCGGCGTTTCAAAATCGTATTTGCCTGTTGACTCATTATAGCGGGCGTTTATGAGTTTATCGTATTCCTCATAATACGGATCATTATAAAAATCGTAGATCGGCGCGGGCTTGCCTGTTTTCGGCGGCGCAACGGGCTTGCGGGGCTTGTATGAGCTGTTGCTATACAATACGCCATCATCCATCACCCATCCATCCCCGATAATCTCACAATGCCCGGATCCGTCAAGAATAGCGAGGCGGGACTCCGCGAGGCGGGCTATTAGCTTTACTGTTTTTTCGTTCTTGTAATATTCGGGGCTGTCGATAATGAGCGATAAATAATCCGTGATAAATTCCATCGTGTCGCTATATGTGATCTGTTTGCTGTAATAGGTCGAGGTCAAGGATATAACGCCATTATGCGCGACTCCGATTTGCGCGGTCGTTTTGAGTTTTCGCAGCTGTTCCATCTTGTCAGAAAGCGGAAAGGGATGCGTACAATCCCGGCGGACTCCGGCTTGCGTGGTGATCCTGAAATGCAGTACATACGGGATCGCATCGCCGTATATTCGGCGGGCTGTTTTCAACTCTTTATAGTATGCAGAAAAGGACATCAAGCCTTTTACAATATGGACAACGCCCCCGGCGGCGAACATAAATCCGCCGCCATCGGGATTATTTTGGAAGCAGGTTTGCAAAATCTTTTTCGGAGGAAATGCCGCCCCGGCGGGCTTGTATGCTATAATGCACATATCACATCACCTCCGCGAACGCGCCCCGCGCCCGGACATAATCCGCCGTTTCGGGCTTGATCCCTTTGAGCCATTCGGCAACATTGCTTATATTCGCCCATGCGATCCGGCGGCTGTTCTTTGCAACTGTCAGCATGAAATCAATGCAGGCGCGGAAAGTGTTATAATTCAGCGTTCCTCGCGTGATCCTGATCTCAACGGTTGCGCGGTTTGTGTTATTCACCGCGAAATAACGCCCGGTTGCGCCTTTGATCTTGCCGAAATGCTCCGCCTCTTTGCGGTCGCGTGTGTTGTATGCCGCCGCCCATCTGTCAGCTTGTTCAGCCGTCCGGCGTGATATTTTGAGTATATCGGCAAAATAGAGATCATAAAAACGGATCAGTTTTGAGATCGCTATTCCTTGCCGCTTTTCGTTTGCGCCGAACATTTCCCGCGAAATATGCAGGTGCAGCCCGCACGTTCCGGCATCGTGTGATCTGTAATCATTATCGAGGCAGGTCTGCAAGATCCGATCCCATCCCATCGCCCAAAACGCCGCCTCGGTATGCGGTTGAGTGATAATCTCAAAACCGTTATCGAGGGATCCGTCCCGGTTGAAATAGACATGATCTCCGGCGATCTCTTTTATTTGCGCGGCGCAATCTGCCTCCGCCTCGCTGTCGTGGTCATCCCGGTCGATCTCTAATTCAACGCCGATCCCGCGCCATATCCCGCGCCATTGTTTCGGCTGTTCTCCGTAATAATGGAGGGATGGTCTGTCGTGGTAGCCTTTAATCAATCCATTGTAGCCGCTTTCCTCGGCGCAACGGCAACACATTTCCGCCTCACTGTCGTAGTCGTCATAATGAACATATTCGCCACATTCCTCGCAATAGCAATAATCCTCGAGGCAATCCTCGCAACGTGCGCCATCTCGCGTTTCCGTCACGCCATCGGTGTACCATTCGCCGCAATTCTTACATTGTGTTGCGATCCGTTCTGCACAATCCCGGCAGCAATACTCCACATCGCCCCGGCGGCGTGAATAGCTATCGCGGGCAACTTGTATAATATCATCAGCCCATACCACATCGCCGCAACGGTCGCAATAATAAAGATAATCATCCGCGCAACTGTCGCAATAATAGTCGCCGTCCGGCGTGGTGTGCGCGTCCTCTATGCGGATCAATTCGCCGCAATTTGCGCACTCCGTCCATTCGTCCGCGCAGTTCTTGCAAAACCATTCGCCGCCGATCTGCACGCCCTCGCGATCCTCGATCTCGCATCCGCAATCATAGCAGACTCTTTTTTCCTGTTCCATTGTTACAACCTCCAAAAAATAATAGTGTAATACAGTTTTTTCTGTATCCTCTATTATTATACAGTTTTTTCTGTATGTTGTCAAGGGTTTGAGGCAACTTTTTTACAGTTTTTTCTGTTTGTTTTTCAGCGTTCCATTTTTGCACATTTTCGCAACGCGCCGCGCCTGTCGTCCTGATTCCCGGCAGCGATCCGTCCCGGCGTGGGGGATTATGGCAGCGGAGCGGGGGCGGGGTGAAGCCCGTTTGCACCCGCAAAAAATAAAAAGGCACCCTTTTCAAAGTGATAAAAGTGACTTATTTTTGTATTTTGCTATAAAGTGTCTTATAGAACAGTATATATAGAGGACTTTATGGAAAAAGGCTAAAATCATTCACTTTTATCACTCTCGCTCGTTCCCCGAAAAATTTTTTCGAGAAATTTCGTAAAATCTCTTGACTTTTACAGAAATATATGTTATCCTGTATGCGAAACGGAGGTATGACACATGACAGGCAAAACAATTCTCAAAGAAGCGATGAAAGCACGGAACTACACTTACTCCACTCTCGCAGACATCGCTCAACTAAAACGCGCTTCCAACGTAAGCGAAATGTTCCGCAGCTCGAATATTCGCATTGACAACTTCGTCAGGCTCTTGAACGCTATGGGCTATGAAGTAACCGTTCGCGATCGTAGCACGGGCAGTAAGGACAGTTGGAAAGTCACTCTTACGGACGGAGACGTAAAATGATTTACGGCTATATTCGCATCTCCACCATGAAGCAGGAACAAGGGAACTCGAAAGAAGATCAAGCGCAAGCAATTCGGGAACGCTATCCCGCCGCCACTCTTATCGAGGAAACGTACAGCGGAGCGAAAGAACGCCCGAAGTTTCTGAAACTGCTCGAAAAGTGTGTCTCGGGCGACACGATTGTCGTCACGAAGCTCGATAGGTTTTGCCGCTCCACCAAAGAGGGCTTGGAGTACATCGACTTCCTGCACAATAAGAACGTCAACGTCCACATCCTCAACATGGGCTTGATAGAAGATTCTCCTGTCGGGCGGCTTATCGTAACAAATCTGCTTGCCTTTGCAGAGTTCGAGCGAGCTATGATAAAAGAGCGCACCGATGCGGGAAAGGCAATCGCCCGCATGAAGCCCGACTACAAAGAGGGACGGCACAAAAAGGCTGTTCCGCTGTTCGGAGAGTATCGGCGGCGCGTTGAAAACGGCGAAATGCAGGTAGTCGAAGCAATCAGAGAGCTGAAAATCACCAAAAGCAAGTGGTACAGACTTTGCAAGGAGGCGACCGTATGAAGAAAGTGATTTATGCAATCTTGGTACTTCTGCTCGGATTGGTGTGTTTGACAGGCTGTTGGGGCAAAGACAAGCCGCCGAAAGAGTCCTGCCGCTACTTCATCACTCACGAACAGGAAACTCAAATGGAAGATGACATCGAGGCGTTCCTCAAAGGCGCAAACCTTTACCGACAGGGCTACACGGGTGTTCACATCAACTCGGGCTACGAAAAACTGTTGGGCGAGGAAGTGACGGAGACCGTGAAAACGGAAATCATCATCTTCGTGCCAACCGATATGGCAAGTGACTTCACCGAAGCGAAGTCTTTGAGTGACGGCTACTATGCGGCGATGCTTCTATACTTCGGTGAAAATGATGCCGAGGACTACGACATTATCTTTCAAGTGTTTGACGGCAACAACGAATCGGTATATAAATTCACGAACGGCGTTTTTGCCGACTGAAAACTGCAAAATATAACTCCGCGCAAACAGGCGCGGTTAAAAGTCAATGAGGACTATGGGCAAAAGCTCGTAGTCCTCTTTTTATCGGAGGTAACATGGACGAAATTTTAATCAAGGTGGTTTTGAGCAGGATAGAATCCGCTCCCGCCAACTTTCAAGCCTACGAAGATCTGTTCTCCCTCTGCCGGGCGGGACTTGCGGACGACAAAAAGACCGCGCTGAAATACAGCGCAGAGCTGCGCTCGATATGCGAGCAGAATATCCGCCGCCTTGACGGTGCAATCATCCCGCCGCTCATCAATTTGGTACGGAGAACTCTGTTGTTTGAAGCTCCCTACGTTTTCGACAGCTATATGCGGTACCTCGAAATCAACCGAAAGCCGAGCGAACGGTTTTATATGCCCCGCCGCAAACGGCTGAAAGTGGTAGTCGATGCAATTCAGGCACTTGTCGATGACGAGTTGGACGAACTGTTCATCTCGATGCCGCCTCGTGTCGGCAAGACCACGCTTATCCTGTTTGCGCTCACTTGGATGATCGGGCGGAACTCGGAACTCTCTAACCTGTACTCCGCCTATTCGGACATAATCACGGCGGCTATGTACTCGGGCGTTCTCGAAATCATAAACGACAGCGTTACCTATACTTGGCACGAAATCTTCCCCGACAGCAAAATCGTTGCCACGAACGCGAAAGACGAAATCATCAATATCGACCGAAAGAAGCGTTATCCCTCGCTTACCTGCCGTTCCCTGTACGGTACGCTGAACGGTGCTTGCGACTGTAACGGCTTCCTGATCTCCGATGACCTTATCGGCGGCATCGAGGAAGCGTTGAACAAAGACCGCCTCGCCTCGGCGTGGTTCAAGGTAGATAACAACCTTATCCCCCGTGCGAAAGAAAAGGCGAAGCTGCTTTGGGTTGGTACTCGGTGGTCTATGGTAGATCCTGCGGGCATCCGTATGGACTTACTCCAAAACGACTCGGAGTACACGAGCCGCAGGTATCTCATTATCAACATCCCCGCACTCGATCCGCAGACGGACGAGTCGAACTTCAACTATGCTTATGGCGTGGGCTTCTCCACTGAATACTACCGTCAACGCCGCGCCTCGTTCGAGCGCAACAACGATATGGCATCGTGGACGGCGCAGTATATGGGCGAGCCTATCGAGCGTGACGGTGCGCTCTTCACTCCCGAGGATATGCGTTACTACAACGGCATCCTCCCGGACGGTGAGCCTGATCGCGTGTTCATGGCTTGCGATCCTGCGTTCGGCGGCGGAGACTTTGTTTCTGCTCCCGTGGCGGTACAGTACGGCAACGATATTTTCATTCCCGACCTCGTATTCAATCCGGGCGACAAAAAGGTTACTCGACCTATGGTAGTAGAAACTATTCTACGAAACAAAGTCAAGACGGCTCGCTTTGAAGCGAACAACGGCGGCGAAGAGTATCAAGAGTGGGTTGAGGAAGAACTCAAACGGCGAAAGTACAGACTGAATATCACCTCGAAGCGGGCGAAAACGACCAAACGAAAAGAGGAGAGAATCTTCGAGAAAGCCCCCGAAATCCGCGAATTTTACTTCTTGGAGCAAGGAAAACGCTCAAAAGAGTATAATCAGTTCATGGTAAACCTGTTCTCTTTTAAGATCACCGGGAAGAACAAAAACGACGATGCTCCCGACTCGTTGGCTATGCTTGTCGAGATGAAAGAGGACTCTTACGGGGCTGCTCCCGAGATTTTCCGCCGACTTTTTTAAGTCTCTTATGGTTTTTATCGTAGAAAACTTTCTAAAACCGTTGACAACACCAAAAATTTATGTTATAATTTAGCCGCAAGAATTATAAGGAGGTATTTTCAATGTCCGTTTCACCGAGAGTCGATTTGACGGGTAGAAAGGTGATTTACACCGATTATAGCGACATCACGGCGGAGAACGTGGTTGACGTTCTGCACTTGGCACTCAATGAACATTCGGCAAATCAGGCGTGTATTGAGTACCTCTACAACTACAACAACGGCAATCAGCCGATTCTTGAACGCCAAAAAGACGTTCGCCCGGAAATCAACAACCGAATTGTCGTCAACCGTGCGAATGAAATATCCTCTTTCAAAGTTGGCTACTTGCTCGGGGAGCCTTTGCAGTATGTAAGCCGTGACTCGGAAGATGACGCCATCACCGACAAAATCACTCAACTCAACGAGTATATGTACGATGAGGATAAGGCTTCCAAAGACAAAGAGCTTGCAGATTGGTTTACGATTTGCGGCACGGCTTATCGCATGGTGCTTCCTTGTAGCGATAACGATCCCGACCATACTCCTTTCCATATTTACACACTTGATCCCCGGTACACTTTCGTGGTGTATCACAACGGACTCGGCAACAAGCCCGTCATGGGGGTTAAGTGTGTACAGAAATCCGATACCACGACCACTTACTGCGTATATACGGATCGTGAGTATTTTGAGATAGAGAACGATGCCGTCATCAAGCATGAGGCGCATATTTTGGGCGCAGTCCCGATTATCGAATATCCCGCCAACAACGCCCGTCTCGGTGCGTTCGAGGTGGTTATTCCCCTGCTTGATGCCTACAACCTTGCGGTTTCCGACCGCATGAACGGGTTGGAGCAGTTCGTTCAGTCCCTTATCAAGTTCGTGAACGTGGATATAAGCCCCGAGCAGTTCAAAGAGTTAAAGGATCTCGGCGGCATCAAGTTCAAGAGTACGAGTGAGAATCCCGCCGATGTGGATTATCTCACGCCCGAACTCAATCAGTCCAACACTCAACAGATCCTTGACGACCTGTATCAGACGATATTGACGATTTGCGGGATGCCCAACCGTAACGGCGGCAGCTCCACTTCCGATACCGGCTCGGCTGTCATTATGCGTGACGGTTGGGAAGTTGCGGAAGCAAAGGCGAAAGACACCGAGCTTATGTTCAAGCGTTCGGAAAAAGCCTTTTTGAAGATCGCTCTGAATATCGCCAAAACGCTGTCGGGCTTGGATCTGCGGGCGGCACAGTTGGATGTTCGCTTTACCCGAAGAAACTACGAGAACATTTCCAACAAATCGACTGTTCTTACCGCCATGCTTGCAAGCGGGAAAATCCATCCGAAGTTGGCATTTCAGCATTGTGGTATGTTTGCAGATGCCGAACTCGCATACAAGATGAGCGCAGAATACACCGAGGAACAGGAAAAGAAAGCCGCCGAGCTTGCCCAAAAACAAGCTATGGCGAAAGGCGGAAATGACGATGGCTCCAACGGAAACGAAGAATAATGAATGGGTTGCCGTGGTGATGGAGATCATCTCACGAGGCAATTCGGCGGAAGTTCGGCAAGAACGTGACAAAATAGTAGTGGTCGAGCTTAAAAGACAAGTGAAAATAAAGACTACTATAACGGGTTAGTAGGAAACAGCCGATGAGGGCTATGAGCAACAGCTTATAGCTCTCATTTTATTTGAAACGATGCCCTCACGGGTTGAATTTAGTCAGGGAAGACTCAAATCGCACCGTCAAGACAAGACGTTAAAACAGAAATCATAGTCAGGGAAGACTCAAATCGCAGGAGGTAAATTTATGGCACTCAAACTCAAAGACTTACTCGGTGATGCGTATAAGGACGGTATGACCGCAGCAGAAATCGAAGCAGCTCTCGCATCGGTCGATTTGCCCGAAAACGAAGCGCAGAAAAAGGAAATCGAGCGACTCACGCAAGCTCTTTCCAAATCCAACGCCGAGGCGGCGGAAAACAAGCGCAAGCTGCGGGAAAAACAGACCGAGGAAGAACAGGCAAAAGAGGCACAGGAGCAGGAGTTGACTTCTCTCCGCGAGCAGGTTGCCAACCTCGAAAAGGAAAAGTTACTGAACGGTAACAAATTGCAACTCGTAGCGTTGGGGTACGATGATGCTCTCGCAAGCGAAACCGCACAGGCGATGGTAGACGGTGACACGGCGAAGATCTTTGCAAATCAGAAGAAGTTCCTCGAAAAACAGCGTTCCCAAATCAAGGATGAACTGATGCGCAAAACTCCCACTCCCCCTCCCGGACCGAACGGCGAAACCCTCACGAGAGAACAGTATCGTGCTATGTCGCTTGCCGACAAACAGAAGTTGGCAAACGAAAATCCCACTCTCTATAAAAAAATGAACACGGAGGAATAATATATGCCACTCAATCACAATCATGTCATTTATGACAACTTCGTTCTCGCAAACGAGATCGAAGATCAGTTCAATTCCCATCTCGACCTCATGCGTTTCGTGACGGTCGATAGGAGCCTCGAGGGAGTTGCCGGCGACATCAAGAAGATCCGCAGATACCGTGCTACGGACGGTACGGAAATGCTTGCTATGGGCGAGGGCAACACGAAGAACATCGAGGTGCGCTATGCGGACGAACAGTACAGGATCTATCTCTTGCAGAACAGATTCCCGTACTATGACGAGGAGCAGATGCGCGATCCCAACACCGTCCCGGTCGGCGTGAATCACATGACTACCGATATGTTCAACGACTCGCAGAAGCGCATGATGGCGGAGTTCTGCAAGGCTACCCTTGCCGTCAACACCACCGCTTACGACTTCGCGGCGTTCGTGGATGCGGTTGCCCTGCTTGATCTCCCCGAGGACGAGAACGCGAGAAACGCTATCGAAGTGTTTGCGTTCGTCAATCCCGCGCAGACGGCGGAGCTTCGCAAGGTACTCAAAGACGATTTGAAGTATGTCGAAGCGTTCGTCAGAACGGGCTACATCGGTACTGTCGGCGGTGTAAACCTTTACACGAAGAAAGACAGCCCGAAGAACTACATCGTTCTCGCTACGAGAAAAGCCGTTACCTACTTCGTCAAGAAAGGTACGGAAGTCGAGCAGGAGCGCGATGCGAATGTTCGTCTGAACACCGTCTATTCCCGTAAATACTTCCTGCCCGCCCTCACGGACGAAACGCAGGTTGTCAGGATCATCAAGGGTGCGGAGAACAAGGGCGCGGGTATCACCGAGACCTCGCTTGACAAAGGCACAAAGGATTCGGAGTACACCGCCAACCTTACGCTCACCGGCACCGCTACCGTCAAGACGGAGCTTGAAAGAGGCACTCTGCCTCCCGGTCTCACTCTGTCCGAGGACGGCAAGATCAGCGGCACTCCTACCGAACTCGGCACGTTCGTATTCTCCATCAAGGCGTACAACGACTACGGAGTTACGAGCAGAGAGTTCACTTTGGAAATTGCCGAGGGTGAATAAGACAGGAGGTGAGCGATATGTCAGAAGCTGAAAAACTCACGGCATTGAAACAAATGTGCGGTGATACCGATGCCGATGCTGTATTGCTCACCTATTTATCTGCCGCCGCAGATGTTATCCTTACCCGTTTATATCCGTTCGATACGACCAAAACGGAAGTGCCGAATCGGTACGCCATGAAGCAAGTCTCGATTGCTTGCTATCTGCTCAACAAGCGAGGCGCGGAGGGCGAAACGGCTCATAAGGAAAACGGCATCGACCGAACTTACGGGAGTGCCGATATTCCCGAGGATATGTTAAAGGACATAATCCCGTTTTGTGGGGTGATGTGATGCGCTGTTTGAGAAGAAATTTGAAAACATTCCATTACTACCTCTACCGGGACAAAATTCCGATAACGGATGACGAGGGAAACAAAACGGGCGAATATACGCTTGTGTACAAACGCCCTGTCGAATGTGCTGGTAATATTTCCGCAGGAAACGGCGATGCTCAAACGGAACTGTTCGGAACGAACGTGCAGTACGAGAAAGTTATTGTCGTAGACGATCCACAATGTCCGATTGACGAAAACTCGATATTGTGCATCGACATCGTTCCCGAGCCGTATTCTGCCGAAAAAACTCCCGCTCACGACTACATTGTCAAGGCTACGGCAAAATCCCTTAACAGCGTTTCCATCGCTATAAGCAGGGTAGATCATGAAGATTAAAGTCAGTCTCGGCAATCTTTCAAAAGCCGTTGAGGAACTCGAACAATACCGTGATTCTCTTGTCGAGAAGCACAAAGAGTTTCTTCAAAGGCTTGCAGAAATCGGAGCGGCGGAAGCAAAAACCCGTTTCAGTTTGGCGGAGTATGACGGTACAAACGATGTTGTGGTAGACGAGCCTCAATGGGTAAACGATACCACGATAGCGGTCAGAGCAAGCGGCAGTTCGATTTTGTTTATCGAGTTTGGTACGGGCGTACACTACGCAACTCCCGTACACGAAAAAGCGGAAGAACTCGGGTACGAGCGCGGCGGATATGGGCAAGGCAGAGGTAAACACGACTTTTGGTATTATCGGGGAGATCCCGGTACGAACGGGCAAATCCCGAATGATCCATCAATGGCGGCGAAAGGGTTAGTGTTCACACACGGTAATCCCGCAAACCGCTGTATGTGGGAAGCAGATAAAAAGATGCGAGCGGAAATAAGACGGATCGCAAAGGAGGTATTCGGATGATTGATATTGAAAACGCTGTCTACACGAAAGTGCATGATGCCTACATGGAAAAATATCCGTCCCTCTTTATCACAAGCGATCCCGTTGCCGTTCCACCCGAATTTCCCTGCGTGAGCGTATACGAAGCGGACAACTATTCGCACACTACCTCGCAGGACAGTAAGAGCAACGAAAACTACGCAAATGTTTTGTACGAAGTATATGTCTTTTCCAACAAAAAGACGGGGCATAAAACCGAGTGCAAAGAGCTTTTCAAAGTGGCAGATGACGTGCTTATCAATCTTGGGTTTACCCGCATAAGCAGAACACCTGTCAACGATGTCGGCAGCGGTATTTTCCGCCTGATCGGGCGTTATACGGCTGTTGTATCACCAAACAAAACAATTTATCGGAGGTAAAACATGAACAGCTACAAAACTTTCTTGATGCGGGAAAAAGCCGAGGGCGGCGGGCAGTACGAAAAGCTCGTAGACATCAAGGACTATCCCGATCTGTTCCCCTCTCCCGAGGGCTTGGAGACGACCACGCTTTCCGACCGTGCGAGAACGTATGAGGAGGGCATCGAAGAAACCGAGGCGATGGAGTTCACCTCGAACTACACCAAAGAGACTTTCGCAACTCTCCGTGGTCTCAAAGGGCAGGAACTCAACCTCGCCATTTGGTTCGGCGGCACGGAACAGGATGACGGTACGACCACTCCCACAGGTGAGGACGGCAAATTCAAATGCAAAGGCAAGATCAGTGCTTCTATCGTTGGTAAGGGTGTCAACGAGGTGCGCGAGATGCTTGTCAAACTTACGCCCACTTCTCCGCTTGTCGAAGATGAGGGCGAATAAGGAGGCTTAAATTATGGCAAAAACGATCAAGTTTTCCTACAAGGGTGTGGACTACACGCTCGAATTTACCCGTAAGAGTATCGAGATTATGGAGCATAAAGGCTTCGTACTCTCGGACATCTCGGAGAAACCGATGACGATACTCCCTACCTTGTTCAGAGGCGCGTTCCTCGCGCACCATCGTTTCGTTAAGAACGAGATCATTGACGAAATCTTCGACAACATGACAAACCGCGATGAGTTATTCACCACGCTTGTCGGTATGTACAATGAGCCTATCTCCGCGCTTATGGAAGAACCCTCGGAGAACAACGAGGGAAACATAGCGTGGGCAACGGATTAGTCGGTGATCTTTTGCCCGATGACGAGGGGAGCGGACGTTCAGCTTCCACTCCCCTTAAATCTTATACCGAAACATTCTATAACTATTTCCCGTTCTACCTTTCGATAGGTATGACCGCCGATGAGTATTGGAATCAAGATTGTATTCTCGTAAAGTATTATCGAAAAGCCCACGAATATCGGCAGAAACGGGAAAACGAACGACTTTACTTACAGGGACTCTATTTCTATGAAGCCCTGATCGATGTTGCACCCGTACTTCATGCGTTTGCGAAGCCGGGAACGCAACCGCAGCCCTACCTTGACAGTCCTTTCCCGTTGAGTATCAAGGAGAAGAACGAACGTGAGGAAGCTCGGCAAAAGGCTCAATATGAAAAAATCAAAGCGAAAGTGACGGCTATGGTAGGCAAAAAATCAAAAGGAGGTACAAGCGATGGCAGACGAAACGATTGACTCGCTACAAATTGAAATTACTTCGTCATCGAGCGAAGCTCAAAAATCGCTTAACGGCTTGATCTCCTCTATCAAAAAGCTCGATAAAATAGGAAAAGCCGCAGGACTCGTAGAAGTAAAGAAACAGCTTCGAGGTATTGCGGCTATTCATTTTGATAACATTTCCGGGCAGCTTAAAGACGTTACCGCCTATGTAGAACAACTGCAACGGGCGAGCAAACGGTTAGGCGAGATCAGCGTTAAGCCGCCTACTGTCGATACCACGGAAGTAGTCGAAAATCTCAATGAGATGGTAGACGAAGTTCGTCAGACGAGAGAAGAAGTCCAAAATGTCGGAGAATCGTTCAGCGACACCGTGGAAGTAAAACGTCCTGAATGGCTTGGCGGTATGCAGAGCGAGTGTAAGGCTATCAGCGAGTCTCTTACCGTTTCCGCCACGAAATTGGCAACGGCAAGAACAAATCTCACTACCGCATTAGATAGCAAGCGTAAACAGTTCTCGGCGGACAAAACTTTCGTCAGCGGAAGCAATCTTGCAGACTCTTTGCAAGACAAAATGGTACGGCTGCAACTTCAAGCTGAAATCTTGTCTGAAAAGCTCGATAGCATGGTCGAAAACGACAATGTTGACCTTACGAGTTGGGATCAGTTGCAAAAGCAATTACTGTCCGTTAGACTGCAATATCAGGCTTTGGAGCAGCAGGTTACAAAGAACGCTACCGCAGTCAATCATCTTGGCGAGGAAAGCAAGAAAGCGCAAGGCAAGTTCGGCAGATTGATCGCTCGAATGAAGAACATTCTGCTTTACCGCACGATCCGCTTCTTGCTCTCGCAAATCGCCAACGGTGCGCGCGAGGGCTTGGAGAACATTGCAAAGTTCAGTAGCGAAGCGAACTCCATAATGTCGAGTTACAAGTCCGAATTTACCTATATGAAAAACAGCATCGGAAGTGCGCTAATCCCGATGCTTAAATCTGTACTCCCCATCGTCATTCGCATCGGTGATGCGTTTGTCGATATTACAAACAGTATCGGTATGCTCTCCGCCGCCATTAACGGTGACAAGACGTTCGTTAAGGCAAAGAAGTATGCCCAAAACTATGTCGATACGCTGAACGAAGTCAAGCGTTCCGTCACGGGCTTTGACGAACTCAACATTTTGGGAAAGCAGGACACGACAAACGAGGACGTTTCTCAAATGTTCGAGGAAGTTGACATCTCGGGATGGGATATTGCGGGATCTGCCGCCAAAATTGCGGCTATCGTTGCTTCCGTAACGGGACTTATCATGCTTATAAAAGGCGTGAAAGTCGGTGACTTTTTCGGCAAGATTGGCAAAGGTATTGCAAACGCTTGGAAGTATCTCAAAAACGTCACGGGATGGAAGAAAGCCGGCTTGGCTATTGCCGCTATCGGTACGGAAGTTGTAACTGTTTATAACGGTTTTTATGACTTGGCAAAAGGTACTCGTTCGGCAGGATCTGTTCTACTCGAACTTATCCCTATTACCGTAGTTGTCGGTGCTGCCATGACGGCGATGTTCGGTCCGGTTGGAATCGTTATAACCTTGCTCGCTGCCGTTGTCTCCGCTATCGGCGGTGTGCGAAAAGCACAAAGAGAACTTAAACATGAACAAGACATGGCGGAGTTTTTTAAGAGTGCGGGCGTGGAAATTTCCACCGTCAATGATTTGTTGGACGGATATTTCCGCAGTTTGAATATCGACAAACAAGCAGAATGGAACGAAAAGTTGGCGGAAGCCTCCGACAATCTTATAGATGCCGCTCGCAACTATGACGAACTTTGGTATTCGATTAAGGGTTGTGAGACGATAGACTCAAACGACATCGAAAAACTCGCTTCGGCATTTAACGACTTGGCGGATGCCGCAGTTGCTCTAAACGAAGCTGCGATCCAAAGCGTCATGGCAAGTATTCGCACGGGTATTGAGATGAATATCACGCCCGAACTCACCGCAAAACTTGACGGCTTGCTTGCTTCCTTGCAGACAGCGCAGGATCTATTGAACGTAAAAGTCTCGGGCTTAACTGCCGAATATCAACAGCTCTTGAACGAAATTCAAGCGCAGGGCGGAACGCCGACAAGCGAACAAAGAGAGCGACTTGAACAGCTTCGTAGTGACATCAACAAGTTTACACTTACCGATAAAACTTCCTCTACCGAATGGGCGTTGTCGCTTGAACAAGTTCTTCAACAAGGCATTAACGCAGGAGACAACGAGGAAGCAGTCAAGCAAGCAGTCAGCGATTTGACTGAAAATCGCAAAGCATACTTGGAGACTTTGAGACAAAATCAGGCTTCGAGTTTGAGTACGCTCGAACAGTTGTGGGAAAAAGACCGTGATTTGTTCGGCGGTCAACTTGGCTTTTATAAGGGCGAAAGCTCGTTTGAACAGAGCGAAGTGTATGCAACGCTCATGGAAAACTATAATGCACAGGTTGCCGAAGTACAGAAGAAATATAACGAAGTCTTACAAGCAATCATTGATTCGTTTGCGGCAAAAGCTCTCGACTACGATGAGTATTGGGCGGATGTCGGAATACTTGACGGCTTGGCTTGGTTAGGTGGATGGATCACAGGATTGTTCGGAGACGACTTCCTTGCGGATAGAGACACCGCAAAGGAACAAAAAGAGTTTATCGAATGGCTTCAATCGTTATTGTCTAACGGCTATGCGACCGGTGGTATGCCCGAGTCGGGAGAGATTTTCGCCGCTCGTGAGAACGGCATCCCCGAACTTGTTGGTACTGTCGGCAGACACGCCGCAGTTGCCAACAATGCAGACATCATCGAGGGCATCAAGCAAGGTGTCATCGAAGCTATGCAGGAAAGCGGAGGCGGTCAAGGCGGAGATTGGACAATTCAAATCGTTGATGACGGTGGTAGAGTTCGCGGAGAGGCTATCATTACCGCCGCCGAACGCAAAAACCGCAGAGACGGAAAAACAATTATCACAGTAGGAGGTTAAGGTATGTACGAAGATTATGACAAAGACGAATATAATCCTATTCGCTCGGTTGACGGTCACGCCATACCTTGCCCCTCCTCTTATCAATGGAAACTCGAAGATATATCCGCGAGCGATGCCGGGCGCACCGAAGATACCGTTATGGACAAGAAACGCATCGGGCAAGTCGTGGGTATTGAGTTGAGTTGGCAGAATGTTGACATTGCAACCGCAGCTGTCATCTTAAAGGCGTTCAATCCCGAATACATACGGGTTTGCTACCTCGATGCTATGGAGGGCAAGTGGCTTACGTCCGAATTTTATGTCGGCAACCGTACTACGCCCCTCTACAATTCACGGCTCGGTTTGTGGTCGAAGATCTCCTTTAATCTCATTGAACGGTCGGGGGTGAAAAAGAATGTACAAGATAACCAATGAAGCCCTCGACCTGTTCAAGAAGAATTACAGGCAGGTTGTCAACATCACGTTCCGTGGCAAAAACAACCGTACCTTTACTTTGACGGAAGCAGACATCCGGCAGGGCGGATTTTCTATCGACCGATATTCTATGTCGGGTGATACCGTCGAAGTCGGTTCTGCCGTAGCTGCCGAGTTGGAACTCACTCTCGAAAACAACGATGACCGCTTCTCGGACGAGTTGTTCGAGGGCGCGGAGTTGGAAGTAAAGGTTGGTATCAAAAAGTGGGATGCCTATATGTGGGAGAACGCGCAGGTACTTTGGATCCCGTGCGGCTATTTCACTATTGACGATCCCCCGAGAAAACTTGCAAGTATAAAGCTCACGGCTCTCGACCGTATGGTGAAATTCGACCTGCTTCTTGCCGAGGCGGGCGTGTTTCCGAATACGGTGGAAAACCTTATCAGAGTGTGCTGTAATCATTGTGGCGTGGAGTTGGCTACCGACCTGTCTACGCTCCCGAACAAGGGCTATGTAGTTACTTATACGCCCGGCGAAAATGATGACGATTTGACCTATCGGCAAGTCCTGCAATGGGCGGCAGAAATCACGGGAACGTGTGCCTTTATAGATTGGGACGGAAAACTCCGTATGCAATGGTACGAGGACACGCCGACCACTATCACACCCGCCGAGCGGTACGACTCCGATATGTACGAGACCGACATTGTAATCACGGGTGTGCAGTTCGTTGACGAGGATAACACGGTTTACCTTGCGGGTACGACCGATTATGCGTTCGACCTTACGGGAAACAAGCTCATCACGCACGATCAGAAAGAGGTTGTAGACAACTTAAACGCTCGGTTGAACGGTTTTGCCTACCGTCCATATTCGTGCCGTATAAAGCCGATGCCGCATCTTTACCCTATGGATAAAATCACCTACATAGACAAGACGGGTACGGCTCATTCGACAATCATAACTCACGCGACTTTCAAGATGAACACTTCCACCTCGATAGCGGGGAAAGGAAAAACGGTTAAGCGGAAATCGTATGCTCGTGCAAATCCGCTTACCCGTCAAGAATCGGTTGTCGTGGACAAGGTGAAGAAGCAGTCGAATGATACGGCGGAAAAATTGCAACAGAAATTCACGGCGGAGCAAGGCACGTTGGAGAGCCTGATCAGGGAAGAAATCAAGCGGGCAACCGAAGCCGAAGCGGAAATCGACCAAACGATCACCATCACCAAAGAGTCGATTTTGAAGCAGACTTCCGAGGAAATCTCCGCGAAAGTCAGCGAAGCCGTTACGGATCTGAACGG
>CANRKK010000017.1 GCA_947631195.1 uncultured Clostridia bacterium | reverse complement strand
ACAGCTTCTCGGTGTACGCCTTGCATGCGGCGGGGAAGTCCTCCGCCCCCTCGAGCGCCGCCACCGCCTCCGAGAACATCTGTGCCGCAATGGTGTTGAGTACGATGTTGGGATCGGCGACGGAAGCCTGAGAGCCGAGCATTCTGAATTCGAACTTGTTGCCCGTGAAGGCAAAGGGCGAAGTGCGGTTTCTGTCGGTGGCGTCCTTGGGGAAGATGGGCGATTCGGGCACGCCCAAACTGCCCTCGAGCGCCTCGCAGGGGACGTATTTTTCGCCGTTGACTATGCTGTCAACCATTGCGCCGAGCTGGTCGCCGAGATATACCGAGATGATTGCGGGGGGAGCCTCGTTTGCGCCGAGACGGTGATCGTTTGCCGCCGAGGCCACGGAGGCGCGCAGGGGGCCCTGATAGTCGTCCACCGCCTTTAAAACGGCCGTCAACACAAGTTTGAACAGGGTGTTCTCCTCGGGATTGTTGCCCGGGTCGAGCAGGTTGAAGCCCGCGTCGGTGGACATGGACCAGTTGTTGTGCTTGCCGCTGCCGTTTATGCCGCGGAAAGGCTTTTCGTGAAGAAGGCATGCCAGCCCGTGTTTTTTGGCGACCTTTTTCATTATCTCCATAGTGAGCATGTTTTCGTCCACCGCGACGTTGGTAGTAGCGTAGATGGGCGCCATTTCGTGCTGGGCGGGGGCGACCTCGTTGTGCTTTGTCTTTGAGGGGACTCCGTAGCTCCATAGCTCGCTGTCAAGATCCCGCATAAATTCGGAAATTTGCGTTTTGAGCACGCCGAAGTAGTGTTCCTCCAGCTCCTGCCCGCGGGTGACGGGCGCGCCGAAGAGCGTTCTGCCCGTGAGGCGCAGATCCTTTCTCTGTTTGTACTGCTCCTCGGAGATCAAAAAATACTCCTGCTCGGGCCCGACCGTGGTGGAGACCTTTTTGCAGTTTATGCCGAACAGCTTTAATATGCGCTTGGCCTGCGCGTCGAGCGCGGTCATAGAGCGCAGCAGGGGGCCCTTTTTGTCGAGCGTTTCGCCCGTGTAGGAGACGAAGATTGTGGGTATGTATAGCGTTCCCTCCTTTACGAACGCGGGGGACGTGGGGTCCCACGCGGTGTAGCCGCGCGCCATGTAGGTTGCGCGGGAGCCGCCCGAAGGGAAACTCGAGGCGTCGGGCTCGCCGACTATAAGGCTCCTGCCCGTGAGGCGCATTATCACCTTGTCGCCGTCGGGCTCTATAAAACTGTCGTGCTTTTCGGCGGTGAGGCCTGTGAGCGGCTGGAACCAGTGGGTGTAGTGCGTTGCGCCCTTGCTTACCGCCCAGTCCTTCATCGCCGCGGCAACGGCGCCGGCTATGGACGTGTCCAAAGGTTTGCCCGCCTCTACCGTTTCCCGCAGGGCCTTATAGACCTCCTTGGGGAGCATCTCCTTTTGGACCGCTTCGTTGAAAACGTTTTCACCGAATTTTGAGGGAAGATTCATAAAAAACTTTACTCCTTTTAAATTAAGCCGCTAACATAAGCCGACCGTTGGATTTACGTTTTTGATTATAAAAAATTATTTTAAAATAGTCAAATTAATTGGCCGCCAATATGGTTTTGTAGTGTTTATAAAAGATATAACCCGCGGTTATGGAACTTTTTAACAAAAATTTATATTTTATATATCGCCGTCGGGGTCCCAATCCTCCCAGTCTTTCTCCCTGTCCTCGAAGTTGGCGGGCTTTATAACGTGGGAATTTTTTACGTCGTTGTGCATCTGGACGGGGTCGTTGGCGAGTATGCCGCGCTGGAGCTTGTCATAACCGTGCTTTTTGCGGATCTCGTCCACGGTGCGCTCGGCCTTTTCCCGCTTCTGATAGTCGCCGAAACTCTCGTCGAAGGTCATCTGCGACATGCCGTTGTCAAAACCAGATACGGTTACGCCGAGGGCGCGGACTTTGAACGGGGGCTTGACGTTTTCTTTGAATAAATCGAAGGCGTGGGCGGCTATTTCGCTACAAAGGGCGGTGTGGCGCACCTTTTTTTGCACGGAAATGCTGTTGAGATTGCTGTCGCGCACCCACAGATGCACGGTGTTGGCGAGGCCCTGCCCCGATTCGCGCAGGCGGGCGGCAACGCTTTCGGCGAGCACGTACAGGAGCCGCTCTATCTTGTTGAGGCTTTCGACGTCCTCGGGATAGGTTGAGGAATTGCCTATGGACTTGTATTCCCTCTTGTAGTCCATGTGTTTTACGGGCTCATCGTCCCCGCCGCGGGCGTAGGTTAAAAGGGTCTCCCCCACCTTGCCGAACGCGGACTTGATTTGGCCGTCGTCGGCGGCGGCCAGCCTGCCGATTGTGGTTATGCCCATAGATTTCAGCTTTTCGGCGGTCGCCCTGCCCACGTACAGAAGGTCTCCGACGGGCAGGCCCGATATCACCTTTTTGTAGTTTAAAAAGGATATGACCGAGGTGCCGTCGGGTTTTTTTAGATCGCTGCCGAGCTTTGCGAAAACTTTGTTGAAAGACACGCCGCAGGAGACGGTTACGCCGAGCTCACCCTTTACCGTTTCGCGTATGACGTCCCCCAAAAATCTGAGATATTCGTCCGAAAAATGCTTTTCGCCCTCCGCCTCGGTAAATTTAGGTTCGAACTTGGGAAAAATCAATGTGGAGTGAGTGACGTCCAGCCAGCACTCGTCTATGCCGTAGCTTTCGATAAGGTCGGTGTAGCGGGCGTAGATGGCGCGGACCTTGCGGGAATACTCCATATATTTATCGAAATGCGGGGGCACGGTTATAAGGCCCGCGCACTTTTTTTGGGCCTGCCACACCGTGTCGCCCGTCTTGACACCGCAGCGCTTTGCCTCCTCGCTCTTGGCGAGCACTATGCCCTTGCGTTCTTCCTTGTTGCCGCACACCGCTATCGGTTTGCCCGCAAGTTCGGGGTGCAGAAGGCGCTCCACGGAGGCATAAAAATTGTTGAGATCAGAGTGAATTACAATGCGTTCCATGCCGATACATACCTTTATTTTTAAAATAAAACCCGTCCTGCCTTCCGTTAGGACGGGCCGTATGTACTATTTTGTGAGGGTTGCGATAAGGCCGTCCAACACTTCGAAGTAATTTGAAAAAGTTTTGGAGCAGACCTCCGCGTTTAAAATTTCTATGCCGTCGGCGCGCAGACCCGTGAGCGAAAACGCCATTGCCACGCGGTGGTCGCCAAAGGTCTGGATTTGCGCGGGTTGCGGCGCGGAGGGATAGATTTTTACACCGTCCTCCCTCTCCTCGCAGCGCACCCCCATCAGCGAAAGATTTTCGGCCATAGCCCTTATCCTGTCGCACTCCTGCCCGCGGGTGTGGGCTATGCCGACGATCTCCGTGGGCTCTTTAAGATATGGCGCGATTGCGGCGAGGGTCAGGGCCTGGTCGGAAAAGGAGCCCATGTCCACGCGGCCGCCGTTGAAATCCTTTAAAAGTTCTATAAATTTCAAATCGCCCTGTATGCTGTGCGGCAGGACGCCCTTAACCGAAATGTTTGTGCCCAAAATTTTGTTGGCGGCGTAGAAGTAGCACGCGGCCGAAACGTCGGGCTCTATGCCGTAGCGCTTGGCGACGTAGCTTCCCTTTACCGCGTAGGAGCCGCCGTCCTCCTTGACCGTAACCCCGAAAGACCACATCATATCGACGGTCATATTGACGTAGTCGAGGCCGTGCCGTCCGACCGTGTTGAGTTTTATGCCGTTTTTGGCGCACACGCCCGCCATTAAAAGGGCGGACAAAAACTGGCTGCTGCTTGTGATATCGACCGTTATCCCGCTCTTCGGCGAGGACGTGCCGCATATCGTGAGGGGGAAAGTGCCGTTATCGCTGATAATTTTTGCGCCCGCCTGCGTGAGGGTTTCTATGAGGGGCAATATGGGCCGCTTTTTCATCTGCGGCGAGCTGTCTACGATATATTCGCCGTCCGAAAAGGCGAGAAGGGCAGTTAAAAACCGCGCCGCCGTCCCAGCCGAGCCGACGTTTATTTTTGCGCGTTTTACGGGCAAAACTCCGCCGCATCCCGCGATCTTGAGGGTCGAGCCCTCCAACCCGCAGCGTATGCCCAAAGTTTTTATGCACTCCAAAAAGGTGTTGCAGTCGTCCGAAAGCCGCACGTTATATAATATGCTCTCCCCCCGCGCAAGGGCGGCGATGAGGAGGGCGCGCGCGGTGATGCTCTTGGAGCCCGGCACCTCTACCGCCGCGTCTCTGTTAGTTATCTTGTTGTAGATGTTTTTTACCTTGTAGTTCATGCCTTTCTCCTGCGGAGCATGTCGCCCGCGTGCAACCGGTACGGGCAGGGCACCTTGTAGACCGTCTGCACGAGCTTGCAGTCGTCCGTCTCCTCGCCCGTGGGAAGATATGCCCTTTCCACCCTGAAAGATTTGCCGAAATCTTTGTACGGGGTCAAAATTTCAAGCTCGTCGCCCGCCCTGAAACGTCCGCGCATTTCAATATACGCATAGCCGTTTTCCCAACGGACGACGTTGCCGATATAGTCGCAGTCGCCCTTTGCCTGACTGTCGGAATAGTTTACCGTCTTGTCGTTTTGCCCCAACATATATGCCGTCGTATAGTCCCTGTGGGCGGCCGTTAACAGCTCGCGCAGGGTCTCGGCCGAATAGCCGACGTCGAGGCAGCGGCGGTAGGCGTTTATCACCGTGGCAAGATAGTATTCCCCCTTCATCCTGCCCTCTATTTTGAAAGAGCTTACGCCCGCGGCCGCAAGTTCGCCGAGGTGCGCGCTCATGTTGAGATCTTTGGAATTTAAAATATACGTGCCCCGTTCGTCCTCCTCCATGTCCAGCCAGCCGCTGTCGGAGAGCTCGTCCCGCTTTCTCACCGAATATTTCCAGCGGCAGGCCTGCACGCACTCGCCGCGGTTGCTCTCCCGCCCGGCAAGGTAGTTGGACAAGAGGCACCTGCCCGAATAGGATATGCACATTGCGCCGTGCACGAAACATTCGAGTTCGATTTGCGGCACAAAATCGTGGATTTCCGCAATTTCGGCTATGGACAGTTCGCGGGCGAGAATCGCGCGTGAGGCGCCCTGTTCGAACCAGAATTTTACCGCGTATTTGTTGGTTAAATTGGCCTGCGTGGAGATGTGCAACGGCAGGGCGGGGGCCGCCTTTTTTGCCGCCGCAAACACGCCGCTGTCGGAAATTATCGCCGCGTCCGCACCCGCCTCCGAAAGAAACTTAAAATAGTCCTCCAAGAGGGGCATATCGGAGTTTTTTGCAAATATATTTGCGGTTACGTACACCTTTTTGTTGAGCGCGTGGGCGTAGTTTACCGCCTCTTTGAGTTCGTCCCGCGTGAAATTGTCGGCAAACGAGCGCAGGGAAAAGTCTTTGCCCCCTATATATGCCGCGTCCGCGCCGAAGTAGAGCGCGGTTTTCAATTTTGCAAAGTTGCCGGCGGGAGCCAAAAGTTCAGGCATAATTATACTTCCGTTTTTTATTGTTTTACCGACAGCGCAAGCCCGTTGCCGGCGTTTATTACCGTGGTTTTGAAATCCGTGCCCGAAGTTACGGCCGCGATGTATTCTTTGATGTGCTCGACGAGCATCTGCCGCTTTTTGGGAGTTTGTGCCTCCCCCGTCACGTAGCCGTAGAGCAATACGTCGTCGGCAAGCAGAACGCCCCCCTTTTTTATGACCCGAGCAAGCTGCGGGAGATACTTTACGTACTGCGCCTTTGCGCTGTCGAGAAATACAAAATCAAAGGGGCCTTCAAGCGTTCCGAGCACCTCGCCCGCGTCCCCCTCGATGAGGGTTATTTGCGGGAGTATGTTGAGTTTTTTGAAATTTGACAGCGCTTCCGCGGCAAAATTTTTGTCCTTTTCAACCGTGGTGATATGCGCATCTTTGCACGCCGAGAGCATCGCCGCCGCAGAGACGCCTACCGCCGTGCCCAGCTCCAATATGTTCTTTGGTTGCAGGGCGGAAAGCAGGACGGTTAAAAAGGTCAGCGTTTCCCTGTCGGAGACGGGTATCTCGCGCAGGTTGGCCGAAGATATGATTTCCTCGAGCTCCGCGCCGAATTCCGCGCGGTTGAACTGCGCGGTGGGGCTTTGCTTTTCGGGTTGGGAGGTGTCCCTGTGGGCGTATGAAAAATCCATTTACAGCTCCACCACCACGGGCACGATCATCGGCGACTGCTTGGTTTTTTTGTAGATATAGTTGCTTAAAGCCCGCTTTATCACCCTTTTGAGCTCGTCCACCGAGCCGCGGTAGAGGTCGTAGCCGGCTATCGCCCGCTTTATCACCTCGCGCATCTCCCTGTTGTAGTCGCGGTGGAAATCAAACACAAAGCCGCGGGAATTTATGGCGGGTTCGCCTATCACCACGCTGCCCGAAACGGCAACCGAAACTATGAACAGACCCTCGGCGGAGAGCTGGCGCCTGTCCTCGATGACCGTTGAAGCCTTTTCGTCCTCTATCCCCTCGCCGTCGATAAGTCTTGCGCCCGAAGGAACGTCGGCAAGGCGGCGGAGACCGCCCTTTGAAGTGACCTCTATGCAGTTGCCGATATCGGGGATGAAGATGCGGTTTGAGGGCATGCCCAAATCTTCGGCAAGTTCGGCGTGCTTTTTGAGGTGCCTGTATTCGCCGTGGACGGGGATAAAATACTTGGGCTTTATGAGGCTGTGCATTATCTTATGTTCCTCACAGCAGGCATGGCCCGACACGTGAATGTTTTTTATGCTCTCGTACACCACCTTTGCGCCCTTGCGGTACAGGTTGTCTATAACTTTATATATCAGCTTTTCGTTGCCCGGAATGGGCGAAGCGGAAATTATCACCGTGTCGTTTTCGCCCACGGTGACGGCGGGATTTTCGCCGTTGGCCATGCGCGTAAGGGCGCTCATCGGCTCGCCCTGGCTGCCCGTGGATACTATCACTATCTCGCTGTCGCGCATGTTTTTTATGCGGGAGACGTCTATCAAAACGTCGTCGGGAATGTCGAGTTCGCCTATCTTTTCGGCCGCCTCCACCACGTTTTGCATGCTGCGCCCCGACAGGGCGACCTTGCGGCGGTGCTTTACGGCCAAATCCACGATCTGCTTTAGCCTGTGCACGTTTGAGGCGAAGGTGGCGATTATGATGCGCCTCTTCGCGTTTTCGGAAAACAGCCCGTCCAGCGTGTCGCCAACGACCGTTTCGCTCATGGTAAACCCGGGGCGTTCGATATTGGTGCTTTCACCCAAATATAACAGCACCCCGTCCGAGCCGATTTTGGCGATTTGGGTCAAATCTATTGGCTCGCCCGCAACGGGAGTTAAATCTATCTTGTAGTCGCCGCTGTGGAAAACAATGCCCTGCGGGGTCTCTATCGCAAAGGCCAGTGAGCCCGCTATGGAGTGGTTTACGTTGATGCAGTGCACCGTAAAACAGCCTAAACGGATCACTTCGCCCGGGGTGACAACCTGCATTTTGGCGTCGTTTATGCGGTGTTCGCGCAGCTTGTTGTCCACAAGGGCGAGCGTGAGTTTTGTGCCGATAACGGGCACCTGTATTTCCTTTAACAAATAGGGAACGCCGCCGATGTGGTCCTCGTGACCGTGGGTCAGAATGAGGGCGCGGATCTTTTTCGAGTTTTCGATAAGATAGGTTATGTCGGGGACTACGAGGTCAAAACCCGGGGTCTCCTCGGTGGGAAAAATTGCGCCCGCGTCTATTATGATTATGTCGTTGCCGCACTCTATCGCGGCCATGTTTTTGCCTATTTCGCCCACGCCGCCCAAAAATATTATCTTTACCGCCTTTTGCTTGGAACGCTGCGGCTTGGCCTCCTTTGCGGGCTCCGCTTTGACTTTTTGGGGCTTGGCCTTGGGTGTGCGCGGTTCCTTTTTTGCGCGGGGCACGGGTTCGGCTTTCGTGGGTTTTGCGTCCTGTTTGCGCGCGCCCTGTGTACGGCGGCGCGGGAGCTTATTTACCTTGGCTCCGTTTTGTTCGTTTTCCAATACTGATCCTCTTTAAGGTTTTTTTTATTAAATTTATAAAAGGGGGGCAAGCCCCCTTCGGTTTTTATTTGTTTTTGTTTACGTCCTTCACAAGCCCGTCCTCTATGAGTTCCTCTATGGTTTCATAGGGATACATTGCGGCATAGTCGCGCTCAAGCACCTTGTTGCGCTTTACCGCCCCGCGCTTTTCCAGCATGTCGTCTATCAGCCTTATGGCCTTTTTTACGCCGCGCGGAGATTTTATTTTGACCATCATGGGCGTGCCGTGAAGGCTCTTGTTGCCGGACACGTCAACCTGGTGATACACCGAATAGGGGTAATCGGTGGGGTTGAGCGCCAGATACAGGCACAGAGTTTTGCCGCGGATTTTAAAGCGGGCGATCGTTTCCCTGCCCTTGTTGAAACGCTCGGCGCCCCACGCCACGTTGGAATTTACCTTGGCATAGGACAATAGCGCCGTTTTTACGCTTCCGTAGTACTGCTTTTGCTCGTCGCTGCCCTGTATTATGCGGGCTATAAACGAACGGTTGTACTTCATCATGTTTTCAAAGTCAACACCGCCCGCGGCCCGGCTTTCGGACTCTTCTTCGGGCTCTTCCTCCTGCGGGAGCTCTTCGGGTTCTTCGCCGACAAGGTCGTCGAAGCTGTCATAGGATTCCTGCCCGCCTGCTTCCTCCACCAAATCGCTTACGGTAACGAGGGATTCCCCGTCGGCGTCGCTTTCCTCCGCAGCGGGCGCGGCCGAGGCAACTCCCACCGCAACTCCCGCGGCGAGCATGGCCTTGATTTCGGCTATTTCGCGCTCAATCTTGTCAAACCGCTCGCTTGTGAGATTGTCTATATCTTCGGAGACGCGGCCGGTTATCTGGCCCAGTCCCTCTTCGTCGAGCACTATATCGTAGTCGTGGCCGTCCTGCATTTCCGCAAGCCTGTCGGCTATCTTTTTGCTGAGGTCGTCGCCGCCCGCTTCGGCCGAGGGCATGACGCTTATCAGCTGCGCCGCTATCTTGTCTGCCATATCGTCGGCGTCTATTTCGGGCAGATATTCCGAGAGAACGGCAGCGGCCTTTTCGGCTATGGCGTCCTCGTTTATGCCCGCAACCTTTATCTTGTCGCCCATGCGGGTGGCAACTTCGTCGTAGTCCGTCCCCCTGTCGGCAAGATATTCCAAGGTGGGGCCGAGTTTTTCGGCTATGGCGGCGGCAAGTTCGGCGTAGTTTATGTTGGCAACTATCTCCTTAGAGATGGATTCGCAGCCGTCGTCGTCCACCAAAATATCGAAGTCCTCGGGCTTTACTCCGCCCAATCTGACGGCAATCCTGTCGGCGAGGTCGTCCTCGTCAAGCTGCAAATCCACGGGAACGGACGGGGCGGGTCTTAAATCCCCCGAAGGCTCCGTTTGCCCGCTTTGCACGGGCGCGTATTCGGGCACGACTATCTGCTCGGCAACTTTGCACGCGATATAGTCGGGGGAAATACTCTCCTGTACGGGAAGCAACTGCGCAATCTTTTCGGCAAGTTTGTCGTAGTCCACCTCGGCGCGGGGCGCGGCGGCGGTCACGGGCATCACGGGCGCGCCGCCCAATGCGGAGGTTAAAGCCTCGAGCTGCCTCTGCACGGCGACAAAAATGCTCTCGCTCTGTACGGAGAGAAATTTGATTTCCTGCCTGATGGAATTTATTTCGCCCTGAAGGGAATCGTGGACTTCGGATATCTGTTTTGAAGCCATATCGTTTTGTGCGGGCGCGGGGGCGGGCTTTGCCAGAGCGGTAATCCGCTCGTTGGTCCGCTTGATATCGTCGGAGAGCTTGACAAGTTTTTCCAAAATGACTTTGTCGGCCTCCAGAATAAGATCGGCCTTGTTTGCCGTCTGCCTGTTGCGCTTGTAATCGGGGTCGTTTTTACCGTTAGCCATAATTCACCTCTTGAACACAAAAACCGAAAAGATTTTTAAAAAAATGTTCTCTTCTATAGTTTACACCAAATACAACAAAAAGTAAATATAATTACTTGAAAATTTGCGGCATTTTTGTATTTTTTTATGATTGGTCGGGGCATATTTGGGGGGATAACTCATTTTTTGCATAAAATCGAGGCAAGTTTTTCCGCGGCGGACGAATTTCCTTTAAGCGCCGCGGGAAGTATAAATAAAACCTCCTCCGCGCATAATAAAATAAAAAACGCGGAGGATTTTTATGGGTAAGAAGAAGAAAAAGATTGCCCGCCTGACCGAAGAACAGTACAACGCCTATATAATGAGCATAAAGGACGAAGCCTCGGCATACAGTGCAAACGGCGAGATTTTTGTGCCGCCGCTCATTGACAAAAAAGATGAAAAAAAGGAATATTAGAGCAATATACAGATTATGCCGCCCTTGCCCTCGTTTATTATGCGGGTGATTGCGCGGCGCATTTTTGTTTTTGCCTCGTCGGGCATTCCCGTAACTTTGCCCGAAAGTCCGTCCTTTACCATGCTCCTCAGCGATTTGCCGAAAACGTTTGTGTCCCACATGTCCTCGGGGTGGGTTTCAAAGCCGTTCATCATGCCCAATACGATGGACTCGGACTGCGCCGCCGCGCCCATTATGGGGCTTACCTCGCCCGTGACTTCCACCTTGACTATGTGGTAGCTGGGGGCCGTGGCGCGGAGCTTTATGCCCACGTTGCCGCCGCGGTGGACTACCGAGGGGCTTTCGAGGCTCATGTCCTCGTCGGAGGGCTGGACTATGCCGTAGCCGTTTATGCGGGCGCACTCGAACGCGTCCTTTATTTTGTCGTAGCTGCGCTTTGCCGAGGAAGTTGCGCGGACGTAGCGCATTATAGAGTATTCGTCGGTGAGTTCCTCGCCCGCGATTTCGGAGAGCATGTTGAAGAACACTCCCTCCTTTACGCCCGCGGTCAAAGTGGCCTTGCCGTTTGCGAGATTGAGGGAGAGCGTGCCCTCGTTCTTCCAGAACTGGCAGTCCGAAAGCACGGAATCAAAGGCCGCGCAGTCCTTCATTTTGGCAACGTTTTGCGCGAACGTTTTGACTTTTGCGATGAGTTCGGATATTGCCGAGCTTTCCTGCGGCAAAAAGCGCATCCAGCCGGGGATATCCACATCGAGCCCCGTCACGGGGAATTCGAACAGAACGGCGCGGAGAATGTTTATGAGTGCGTCGGCGTCCGCCTCCTTGCAATTTAAGGCGATGCACGCCACGCCGTACTTGCTTTCAAGCCCCTGCCTCAGGGCTTTTGCGCTCTCAGAAGCGGGGTTGGAACAATTTAAAACCATGACGAACGGTTTGCCCGATTTTTTGAGCGAGGCAACCGTTTTTTCTTCGGCCTGAACGTAGCCCGCGCGGGGGATATCGGATATACTGCCGTCGGTAGTTACGATTATGCCTATCGTGGAATGTTCGCTTATCACCTTTTCGGTACCGAGTTCGGCGGCGCGCTCGAAAGGCAGCGGGCTGCTGCTCCACGGGGTGTGCACGAGGCGGGGCGAGCCGTCCTCCTCAAAGCCCGTCGCGCCGTCGGCGATAAAGCCCACGCAGTCGCAGAAACGGACCTTTGCCGTGGCGCTGTCTATTTTTACTTCGGCGGCCGTTGCGGGCACAAACTTGGGTTCGGTGGTCATAACGCTCCTGCCCGACCCCGCCTGTGGAAGTTCGTCCGTCATAACCGCGCGCTCGTTGCCCACGGCGTTGGGTATCACGAGCTCGGTCATAAACCTGTTTATGAGCGTGGATTTGCCCGTGCGCACGGGACCCACCACTCCTATGTATATATCGCCGCCGCTCCGTTTGGCGACATCCTCGTAAACGTTGTAATCAAGCATAAACGCCTCCGCAAAATCTATGTATAATAACATACGGCGGAGGCGCGTGATTTAGAACGGACGGACAAATAAAAATCCACCCGCGGGGTGGATAGGCCGAATTAGTTTGAGGCGGCGTTTCAAACAGCCAAGAGCAGCCACGGGGGGACGAGCGCAGATTTCTCAAAACAGCACAGTGCGCTGTTTTGCTGCGCGAGATGAGTGCGCGCATAGTGCAAGGCGCGCACGGTGCCCGAACACGGCGTTGTCCTTACGCCGTGTGAGAACTCTCACTCAATCGCCCACTGCGTGGGTCTCATATCGTTCGAAATGACAAGCTTTAATGGGTGGGGTACTTATTTAAAATAATATATGGTGCAAGCAGGGTTTCCCTGCGCCGGCACGACACGATTTGCGCACACTTGCGCCTGAGCGGGGTGAATGTCTGCGATTATATAATATGTGCGCCCTTATAAATCGCAGACAGAGGGCGAGTAGCCCTCAAATCACGAAAAATCGCAGCGCCCGCAATGGCGCGAGATTTTTGTGAACCTTTTTTGGAACGGTTTGTAGCGCTCAGCGGAATGTATGGCTAACGAAAGTTGAGGTTGTAACGCTCGTTTCGCCCAAAAATAAATATATGTATTGCGCTTCTCCCACCCGCCCTTTCAGGGCACCCTCCCCCGTTGACACGGAAGAGGGCAAGGTTTTGGGGGTGCCGCGGGCAAATTTTAGAAGTCGCTGCGCGACAGAGTTTAAGTTGCGGTGATATTTTTTAATCCGGGGATTCCATAAGTATATCCTTATAGAACGCGGAGAGGGCCTCCTTGGTTTTGAAAGTTGCAAGGTACATCGTGTTGCCCATCGCGGGGGAGAGCGCGTCGGGAATGGCCGCAACCGTTTTGATGTTCTGGCCGTATTTGTCTATTATGTCCTGCTCGGAATACGCAAAGTTTTTGCCATTGCGGCGGCCCGCATAGGCGCAATACTTCTTTTCGCCCGTCAGAACGGAGGTTTTGTCGAACGCCATCACGTCCGCCCAGATTTTATATACGTCGGTGGAGTTTGCGTAGTTCATCATGTCGGGGGAAAACCCGCCGCAGGGGCGCATGTTGACTTCGAGCGCGACGACCTCTCCCTTTTTGCCGATGGGCTGGTCGCTTAATAACCTGAAAAATTCAAAGTGCACGAAGCGGCTCTTTACGCCGAAGGCCTTTACCGTTTTTCTGCCGAGTTCGCGGACGTCGGGGAAAGGTTCTTTGACAATATAATAGATGCTGTTGTCGTTGTTGTTGACGACGTCCATCAGGGAATTTGGAGTTACGTTGCCCGTTTCGAAAACGGGGTTGCCGCGGCTGTCGATTATGGCGTCGTAGGAGTTGACCTCGCCGTCCACGTATTCCTCCATAATATAATCTCGGGGATTTGCGGCGAGGAAAGATTTAAGGCCGTCCTCGTCGGAAATTTTATACGTTGCGTTGGCTCCCACGCCGTTATCGGGCTTGACTATCACGGGATAGCCCACCTCTTTTATAAACTCTTTGCAGCCCTCCGGCGTATCCACCAAATGGTAGCGCGCAACTTTTACGCCCGCCTTTTGGTAGTACCTTTTCATTTCGGACTTGTATTTTATTTTCTTTATGTCCCCCACGCCGAAACCCGTGGTTATGTTGAAGTCGGTGCGCAGCCTTGCGTCGCTTTCCAGCCAATACTCGTTGTTGCTCTCCAAAAAGTCTATCCTGCCGTATTTGAAAGCAAAAAACGCCACGGCGCGGTAGACCTGGTCATAATCTTCGAGAGAGCCGACCCTGTAGTACTCCGTGAGGGAGATTTTGAGGTCGTAGGACAGCGCGTCATAGGGGCTGTCGCCTATGCCCAGCACGTTGAAACCGTTATTTTTTAAGTGACGGCAAAACCTGAAGTAGTTTGCGGGGAAATTGGGAGAAATAAAAATAAAATTTTTCATATGTAACCTCTGTTAAACAAAGCTAATCGTCGGGCACGCGGGGCAAAAAGCCCAGAACGTGCATAAAATAGGGAATTTGCTTTTCCCACGAAGCCTCGCAATGGAGCCCGCCCGGCACGACGCGGGCGGTGAGGTTGACCCCCTTTTCTATCAAAACCGCACACGTCCCCGCAAAAGCCTCCCTGCGGGGGCTGCTATTTGAAAACTCGCGGCTGCCGTAGTCGGTATATATCACCGAGTCGCGGCGGAAGGTGCAGTTTTTAATAAAGGGCAACACGCTTTGGCCGTTTACCCAAAGGCTGGGCGAAAGCGCCGCCCCGCGCGAAAAATATTTGCCGTAGCGCGCCATTGCGTAGAGGGTCATCAGCCCGCCCATCGAGCTGCCGCCTATCGCCGTAGACGTTCTGTCGGGCAGCGTGGGGAAATTTGCGTCTATGTAGGGTTTGAACTCGCCGACAAGCCAGTCCATATATTTTTTGCCGCGCCCCGCGATCTTTTGGCCGTCGGGCATGGTGAAGTTGACGGGGGAATATTCCGAAAGCCTGCGGTTGCCCTCATGGTTGCACTCCACGGCGGCGACGATAATCTGCGTTTCGGTGCCGTCGAGATAGTCGGCAAGCCCCCAGCATTTGCCGTAGGTGGCCTCGTCGTCGGAAAAGAGATTGTGGCCGTCGAACATGTATAAAACGGGATAGCGCGCCGTTTTGTCCTTTCCGTAGCCCACGGGAAGATAGACGTAGGCCTTGCGCGTTTTTTCGCCCGTGAGAGCGGGGATTTTAACGTCCCATTTAAGTATCATAATAAGCCCATCCTTGATGAAAAAGTTAAGAACGTGTTGAGTTTACGCTGAAAAAGTTGAGTAAATCGGCCCTGACTTCGTCCTTGCAGAAGTCGTTTAAAATCTCGTGACGGGCGCCCTTGTAGAGCTTTATGTCTACCCTGTGCACGCCTGCCTTTTTAAATTTGGAGTAGGCCTTTTTTACTCCCTTCGAGTAGTCGCCGACGGGGTCGTCCTCGCCCGCGACAAAGTAGACGGGCAGATTTTTGGGGACGGATTTTATGGTTTTATTCGAGCACGCCCCCTTTATTGCCGAAAACAGAATGTAAAAGCCGTTGTCGGTAAACATAAACGTGCAGTACTTGTCGGCCTTGTATCTGTCGGTGTTGTCCGTATCGACGGAGAGCCACGCCTTTGAGTTGTTCTCCGCTTTGAAGCGTTTGTTGTAGGAGCCGAACGCGAGGCCGTCGATAAACTTGCTCCTGTGGTCCCAGCCCTTGAACGCGGCGTTGAGTTTTGTGAGCGCGAGCGCCGTGCCGAGGAGCAGTTTGCCCTTGTAGCCCGTGCCCATTATGACCGCGCCGGAAAGCTCCTGCCCGTAGCGGGCGATATAGTTGCGGCAGAAAAAGGAGCCCATGCTGTGGCCGAGTATAAAGTAGGGCAAACCCTTGGCCTCCTCCTGCATTTTCAGGTGCAGGGTTCGGATGTCGGCAAGCGTCATGTCGAGGCTGCGGCTGTCGTTGAAGTAGCCGAGCCCGCCGTCGTCCGCAGCCGATTTGCCGTGGCCCGCGTGGTCCTCGCCGCAGACGATATAGCCGTTTGCGTTAAGATATTCGGCAAAGGGTGCGTAGCGTTCGATATATTCGCACATGCCGTGGATTATCTGCACCAAGCCGCGCGCCTCGCCTTGGGGGCGCCATATAACTGCGTGTATAGTTGTTTTTTTGTCCGCGGACAGATAGCTGAATTCTTCCATTGTTCCACCTTTATCATATATTTTTTTATTTCAAGCCGGTTAAAAGTCCGATATTTTGCGGGGAGATTTCAAGTTGCCCGTCCATTATCCGCTGCGCGGCGGAGAGCACTTTTAGGTTGTATGGAACGGGCACGCCGAAATTTTTGGCAGAGTGCGCTATGACGCCGTTTATGTAGTATATGTCGCACTTTTTGCCCGCCTTTAAGTCATAGTACATTCCCGAAACTATGTCGCCGTGGTTCTTCATTGCGAGGGGGAGAAGTTTTAGGGCGATCATCTTTTTAAGCCCGCCCCTGCAGCCGTAAATTTTTACTATGTCGTGCCCCTGTATCTTTGCGATTCGCACGCCGCAGGCCGCCGCAACGGCAAAGGCCTCGTTCAGGAGCGCGAGCGCGATTTTTTTGCTCTCCCTGCCCCTTGCCACCTCGCCGAACGTGAGGCCCGTTATCGCCGAAAGGGAGGAAAACGCGGAGTTGACGGCAAGTTTAGCCCAGCGCGCGCCGAGGAAATTTTCCTCCACAGCGACGGGGCCCATATTTTTGAGGAGGGCGGCCGCTTCGGCTATTTTGGGATTGCCGGCGTTATAGCCGCCGAGCGCGAACGTGAGCTTTGAGGGGTCGGAAGTCAAAACCGCGCACCCCTCGCCTTTAAAAGTAGCGCCCCAAGACACCGCGCAGCCCAAAGTGCGCTCTTCGCCGACGACCGCCGCAACCGATGGCTCAGGCAGGCCGTTTTGCATGGTGCAGACGGCCCCGTCCGCGGCAAGATAGTCCTTTAAAAAATTGCAGATGGCGGAATTTTCGCGCTGCTTGGTCATCAAAAAAATTATGTCGTATTCGCCCGTCATTTCCGCGGGCGTGAGCGCGGTTACGGGTACGGTGAAATTTACCGTGCCGCCTATGGTCGCCCCGCGGGTTTTGAGCGCGTTTACGTGAGCCACGTTGCGGGTTATGAGATCTATTTGCACGCCCGCGCGGGAGAGGAACGCGCCGAGCACCGTGCCCATCGCCCCCGCGCCGTAGATTGCAGCCCTCATTTTGTTTTGCCGCCTCTCTTTAAAAAAAGTTTTATTCCCTCGATATAGTTGCCGTTTAAAAGATATATAAATCCCCGCGTGCCGTTTGCGCCCATCGAGGCGAACTGCGCCACCGTTTTTACGGGCGAATATTTAAGCGATCCCGACTTTAAGGGGTCCTTGCGCACAAAGAACATCGCGCATTTTACAAACAGACGGGTGAGCGGCGCTTTGGAATTTTTGAGTTCGCCGAACGGGGTAGAAAGGTCTGCCTCCACCCTGCCGCGCTTTGTAAGTTTAAGCTGCGGAACGCACGGTTCGCCCTGCGCACGCCCTTGCGGAACGCCGCCGCACTCCCCCTTGATACCGAGTTCCGCCGAGAGCGCGGCGCGGCCGCTGTTTTGCGACACGCAGACGAGATATTTGCCGCTTACGGTAACGTACTTTTGCGCACGAGCATCGTACACCGAAAAGGCGCGCCCGCCGAAGGGGATAGTTATCGTTTTGCTTTCGCCCGCCGCCAAAAACACCTTTTGAAAACCTATCAGGCGGGGAGGCTCGTTTGCGGCTTCGGGAAACTTTGCATAGACCTGCGCCGTTTCCGCCCCGCTCCGTCCGCCGCAGTTTGTGAGCGTGAAAGTTGCGCCGTTTTCGTCTGCGGTCAGTTCGGAATATACAAAATCGGTATAGCTCAAGCCGTAGCCGAAGGGATATTTTGCGGAAACTCCGCTTGCCGAATAGTATCTGTAGCCCACGGCAAGCTCCTCGCCGTAGACGGTGTAGTACTCCGCCCCGCCGAAGTATTTTGCGGAGGGAAGTTCAGAAACGTCGTTGAAAAAACTTTCTGCCAGCCTGCCCGACGGGTTGACTTTGCCGCAGAGTATGTCCGCCGCCGCCCGCGCCGTGCCCTGACCCGACAGCCCGAGATATAAGAGGGCGTTTACGCCGCCGTCCCAGCCCGTGTCGATTGCGCCGCCGCAGGAGAGAAGGCACACTATCTTTTTGCCGCTCGCCCCGAGCGCGGCAAGGAGTTTGAGACTGTCGTCGGTGAGGCTCAGGGAGGATTTGTCCTGCCCCTCGGTGTCGCCCGAGGCGGCGACGCAGACTATTGCCGCCTCCGCCCCATCCAAAAGTTTGCGCTCCCTCCTGCCGTACTTTTTGCAATCGGCGGCATAGCCCGTTACGGTGAAAACCCTCTCCAATTCCGAAAGAATATTTGCGCCGCCCGCCTGTATGTGCGAGGAGCCGCCGCCCTGCACGGGCGCGTTTTTAGCGGCGCGGCCGAAAACCGCCACGCGCGCGCCCGCACTCAGCGGGAGAACGCCGTCGTTTTTGAGGAGAACTTCGCTTTCGCACGCCGCCTTGTACGCCAATTCCGCGTGCGCCGCCCCGTCGTATTTCCCTGTTTGGGGCTTGGGCCGTGCGGCTGCCGCCTTTAAGCGGTTTGCGCAGGCTTCGATCTCTTCGCCAGAAATTTCCCCGCGCCCGTACGCTTCAACCAATATTTCCGTTGACACGGGGCAGGCGGGCATCTCCACGTCGGCCCCCGCCTTTACCGATTGCACGCGGTCGTACGTGCCGCCCCAATCGGAAATTATCAGGCCGTCAAAGCCCCACTCCCCCCTGAGCACTCCGCCGAGGAGCCAATGGTTTTCGTTGCAATATACGCCGTTGAGCTTATTGTAGGAGGTCATCACCGCGGCGGGGCGCGCGGTTTTTACTATGTGTTCGAACGCAGACAGATACAGCTCGCGCAAAGTGCGTTCGGAGACGACGCTGTCGCCCGCGCTCCTCGCCGTTTCGCGGTTGTTGCAGGCGAAGTGCTTTACGCATGCGCCGACGCCCGCCGACTGCACCCCCTCAACGTACGCCGCGCCGAGTTCGCCCGTAAGATAGGGGTCCTCGGAAAAATATTCGAAGTTTCTGCCGTTATACGGGCTGCGCTTTATGTTCACGGCGGGGGCGAGCAGAATGTCCGCGCCGTTTGCGGCCGCCTCCTCCCCGATGGCGCGCCCCACGGCGCGCGCCAAACCGCGGTTGAAGGAGCACGCCAGCGCGGAATGGGCGGGGAAAAGGGTTGCGGGACGGGTGGTTTTAAGGCCGAGCCCCTCGCGCTTGTCCCCCGGCATCCTCAGCCCCGCGGGACCGTCGGAAAAACGGACGCCGCCCGCGCGCCAGAAGTCTGTGCCCGTGATATATTCCGCCATGCCGCGGATAGATTCGTCGGTATATTTATTCATAAAAAATTAATATATAGGATTATTATACCATAATCCGCAGTGTTTTGCAATAAAATGGGTGACGTTTTTGCCCGTATAGGGCGGTATCGGTTGATTTTTTGCCCGATGAAACGGGAAAGTAGCGAAAAGCGGAATGTATGGCTAACGCACGTTGAGGCTTTAACGCTCGTTACGCCCAAAATATAAAAAAGAAAAAGGGACGTTGCCGCCCCTCCACTTTATACGCCCTGTTCGCGCTTGCGGGCTTCGCGTTCTTCCCCGTCGCGCATGGCGAGCCTTAAACCGTGGCCCGAGATGATGGGCGAGATTATAAGCCAGATTGCCGCCAGCGTTATGAGGGAATAGATGATTATCGAGCCGACGCTGCGGGGACCCTGGAATATCCAGCTTACCAGATTGAAGTTGAATATGCCGTACAGACCCCAGTTGAGGGCGCCGACTATGACGAGTACGTAGGAAATGACATTTGCTATAACCATATAAATTCTCCTTGTAAATGAGTATGGACCGTTTGGAAAAATTTATACGGGTCTGCCCCGCCGCTCTGCCCTTGACAAGGCGGGCGGGATATTTTATAATAGCGGTATGAAAACTTTTAAGGGCGCGGACGGTGCGCTGAAAGTTTTTGCGGGCGTTTTGCTTGCGATTTCGCTCGTACTTACTTTTACCGTTTCGGACTACTACATATTTGACAAATTCACACAATACAATCCGCTGTTTATAATCTGCCAGTGGGTCAAAAAGGCGGGGCTGCTGCTTGTGGCCCTTGCGGCGTTTTTGAAAAAGCGGAGCTGCGCTGATATCGCGAAGTACTTTCTGCCGCTGTTTATTATAGTTTCTCTGTTTACTTACGGGGATTTTTTCGACATAACGATGCTGACGGAGGGCGCTTCGCCCGCGGACAAGGTGTATGCGCACATAAACGAGTTTATGCCCAAGTCCGTGCACCAGCTGCTGTTCTTTTTGGAGAGCGAATTTATGCTTGCCGCGTGCGCCGCGCTGTTCGTGCGCGACGGGTTCAAAGTTGAACTAAAATCTTTCAGGTGGCTGCCCGTAGCCATAGTTGCGGTGACTCCGCTGAATATCTTTGAGAATTTTTACAACGAAAATTTGTTCGATAACCGCTCGCCCGAATTTGTGGGGGACAGCTTTTTGCTGTTCAAGAGCTTTACCGTGTGGCACCTTTTGGTGGTTGCGATTTTGGTTGCGTTTACCATAGGGTGCTATTACTTCCTCCGCAACAAGCCGAAGGAGAAGCAAAACGATTATCTCGTTGCGATGGCCGTCGTTTTGCTTATCCAGTACCACAGCAAGGATTCGGCCGTGATGGGCGACGGCTACAACGTATATTACACCGTGTTTGCCTGCATACCGCTGTTTATATGCAACATCGGCGTGTACGTGGCCTGCCTTTCGGTGTTCTTAAGGAAAAAAGTTTTGTACGCCATCTCCTTTTTCGTGCACGCGGCGGGCGCGATAACGGTGTTTTTGTACTTCGGGGACAAGATTTCAAACTACGGCATATTCTGCGGATATTCCATAATGTACTTCTGCCTGACGCACTGCCTTTTGTTCACCCTTTCGGTTATGCCGACGGCGCTGGGGCACTATAAATTCAGGCCCAAGGACGCGATAATCCCCCTTATATACTACTGCATAGTGATTATTATAGCCGCGGTGGCGAGCGCGCTGGTTACCTCCGCCTCGATGACGTTCTCGTACGGCGGATACACGCTGCAGGAGAGCGAATGGCTGTACCCCAACTATGCCTTTACGCAAAAAAATCCTCTGCCCATTCCCGAACCGGTGCTGAACGTGAGGATTTGGAAGTGCGACATGAATATCGCATACTTGATAATATTGTACGCAGTGTACGTGGGGTTGTTCTACGCAATGAACGGCGCATACTATGCCATTTTGGCGATAAAAAAGCGCGTTTCGGCAAGACACGCCGCCGCGCCGCAGACCGCACCCGCGGATATCCCCGAAGAGGCCGAACGGCAGGCCGAAGCCGCCGCAACGGACGAAAACGATGTTTCTTAAAAAATGTAGCTGTAATTACGAAGTCACGGCTCTGTAATTCAGCGGTGGGTAGAAGCGAGTTATGCAAGGCGCGCGAGGAAAACTTGAAGGAGCGTACATAGACGTACGTAACTGAAAGTTGCCGCAGCGCAACACAGCAGAACGACGCTTATACACGCCGCAACGGCGGGAGCTTATTTGTGGGCGTAGTCCTTTACCGAGTTGGCAATATTAGTCATATGATCCCCTATCCTCTCCATGTTTAAGGCGAGCTGCAGGAAGATTGCGCCCGCTTCGGGAGTGCACCTGTTTTCGCTGAGGCGGCGCAGGTGGGACTGCTGCATCTGCGTGCACATGTCGTCGGTGGCCTGCTCCTCCGCGTATATCGTTCCGAGGTTGCTCAAATCAATTTTTTCAAAGGCCGCCTCCACGTTTTGATACAGTTCGGTGAGGTGGTAGTCCATCTTGTGGATCTGCTCCACGGCGTGCTCCGAAAAGACGATTTTATCCTGCAACGCGGTCTGGGCGTACTCCACTATGTTTTCGGCGTAGTCGCCTATTCTTTCCATATCGCTGGTGACGTGATAGAACGAGGACAGCTTTTTTTCGTCGGTCTGGGAGAGGGGCTCCAAAGAGAGCTTTACGAGGAAAGAATTTATGTAGTGATTTATTTCGTTGATGTGCTTTTCGCGGGAGGCGAATTCGTCGGCCTGCGACAGGTCGCCCGAGAGCAACATTTCGAGGGACAGCTTGTAGTTGGCAAAGGCAAGCTGGCCCATTTTTATTATCTGCTTGCGGGTTTGGCCTATGGCTATGGCGGGAGTTTTGAGGAGACGGTAGTCCAGCGTTTCGTCCTCCTCCGCGCCCGTCTTTGCGCCCTTTTTGTCGCGGACGACAACCATGGCGAGCTTTACGAGGAGGTTTTGGAAGGGCAGCAACAGCGCGGTAGTCACTATGTTGAAGAACATGTGGAATACGGCTATCTGCAGCGCGATATTGGGAATAAAGGACTGCAAAAAGCCGACGAGCGCACCGCTGACCGCAGGAAACGACAACGGAATTATAAAGAGCACGCCGCCGATTAAGTTGAACGAAAAGTGCACGAACGCCGCGCGCCTTGCGTTTACGGAAGTCCCCAGCGAGGATAAGAGCGCGACCGCGCAGGTGCCGAGGTTGGTGCCGAGGATAACGAAGATGGCAAACTGCATATCCACCGCGCCCTGCGAGGCGAGAGACATCACTATCGCCGTAACCGCCGCCGAGGACTGCACGAGGCCCGTCAACAGCGCGCCCAAAAGGAACAGAACGGGTATCTGCCACGTTAAAGTGCCGCCTCCCCCGCCTATCGCCGCAAACATATTCTTTACCGCCGCGGCTATCGGGTTGTCGGCAAGTTCGCCGTTGACTATTATTTTTTCGGCCATCAGTTCGCCCATAGCCGAAGTCATGGTGGTCATGCCCACGAAAATCAGGCCGAGGCCCGCCAATATAAGACCTATCTGCTTTACGATATCCTTTTTGCCGAACATGTTCATCATCACGCCGACGAAGGCCAAAAAGGCGAATATCGCAGCCGTCTCTATGCCGCCGCCCGTGGTGGAAATGGCCGTGATGAGCGCGGTTATCGTTGTGCCTATGTTTGCGCCCATAATCACGGGGACGGCCTGCGTCAAGGTCATCAAACCGACGTTTACAAAGCCGACTATCATTACCGTGGTGGCGCCCGAGCTTGTTACGAGCGCGGTTACCGCCGCGCCCGTTCCCACGCCGACAAAGCGGTTTTTGGTGGCCTTGCCCATCAGGCGGCGCATGTGCCTGCCCGCGGCCTTTTCGAGGTTGCCGCCCATCATGTTTATGCCTATCATCAGGGCGGCTATGCCGCCGAGAAGCAACAGAAAATTGTTTATTACCGTGAGAACGTCGCCGAAAGCAAGGGGCGCGAGCATTGCTGAAGCCATAAATCACTCTCAAATAAGATTAATGGAACAATTTCCACCGTTAATATTGTAACAACAAACGGCAATAAATGTCAAATAAAATTTTAGCCGATATGGGTTGCATTTGCGCGCGGGATAAATTACAATATAGATATGTTCGACATAGTTTTGGTGGAGCCCGAAATACCGCAAAATACGGGCAATATCGCAAGGACGTGCGCCGCGACGGGCTGCCGCCTGCACCTTGTGCGCCCGCTTGGGTTTGAGGTGGACGACAAGCACTTAAAACGCGCGGGGCTGGATTATTGGAGCGACGTGGAGATATTTTATTATGATTGCATAGAGGAAGTTTTTGCCGCGTTCCCCTCCTCCCGCTTTTGGTTTTTTACCACTAAGGGACAAAAGAGACACTCCGACGCGAAGTTTGCCGAGGGGGATTTTTTGGTGTTCGGCAAGGAGACAAAAGGTTTGCCCGAGGAACTGCTTAAAGGCCGCAGGGAAAGCTGTTTGAGAATTCCGATGATAGGCGAAACAAGGAGCCTGAATTTGTCCAACTCCGTCGCGATAGCCGTTTACGAGGGTTTGAGGCAGCTGGATTACAAAGGTTTTAAAACCGAAGGGCAGTTGCACCGCTTAAAGTGGGATTAACTTCTTTACTTTTTAAAATATTTATACTATAATATTATTATGGAACTGACCAAAATCGCCGTTGCCACAGGCAATGCGGGCAAACTCAGAGAAATAAAAGAGATTTTTACGGGCGTAGAACTCGTGTCCATGGCCGAACTCGGATTTACGGGCGACATAGAGGAAACGGGCAAAAACTTCAGGGAAAACGCAAAGATAAAGGCCGAAGCCGTGGCCAAAGCCTTTAACCTGCCCACCCTTGCGGACGACTCGGGGCTGTGCGTGGACGGACTGAACGGCGCGCCCGGGATATACTCGGCGCGGTTTTCGGGCGAGGGCGAAGCGGCGAACAGAAAGCTGCTTTTGCAGAGAATGGAGCACGTGGCGGACAGGAGGGCGCACTTCGAGTGCGCGGTGTGCCTGTATCTGCCCGACGGACATACATACTTCGGCGAGGGCAAGACCTACGGAAAAATTCTGTACGAGGAGATAGGCCGATCGGGCTTCGGATATGACCGTCTGTTCTATTCGGACGACCTTAAAAAGTCGTTCGGGCTTGCGACCGAGGAGGAGAAAAACTCGGTGTCGCACCGCTTCCGCGCGCTGCAGGATTTGAAAAATAAACTAAACTGACATGAAAACTATAATAGTTGTTTCGGATACGCACGGAAACAGGCGGGCGATAGAGGAACTTTTCCCCGTCATGGGGGAGTGCGACTATATCATACACCTCGGCGACACCTCGCAGGACGGAGCGTATATACGGGCGGCTTTCCCCCAAAAAACTTACGTCGTGAACGGCAACTGCGACCTTATGAAAGCCGGCGAAAACGAACTTACGCTCACCGTCGAGGGGGTTAAGATTTTTGCCTGCCACGGACATATGTATTCGGTAAAATACACGCAGGCCAAACTTATAGAGCGGGCAAAGGCGCTGGGGTGCGGCGTGGCGCTGTACGGGCACACGCACTCGGCGTTTGAGGGCGAAGTTGACGGCGTGCTGGTTGTAAACCCCGGGACGCTCTCCCGCTATTCCAAAAAAAGTTACTGTTATCTTGTTATAAACGGCGCAAAAGCGGTTGCAAAGATCGTTGACGCCGATGAGAGGAACTTATGAAATTCAAACATACATTCCACGTTTTCGTGGACAACTTTTCGGTGACCTATAAGCAGATGCTGTACAGGTTGGTGATACTTATCGTTGCGCTTGCCATAAGCTGGGGCTGCATCACCCCGTTTATCACGGTGTTCATAAATTCCGAGGCGCTGAACTCGCTGCTGTCGGGCGTGCACAACTTTATAGTAGAGCTGTTGCAGGGCGACGTTATGGAACTGAAAGCCATTTCCGTGCGCGTGGCGGAGGCATACGAACAGGTGTTGCACCTTTTGAACACAAGGATAGTGCAACTTGTGCTGACGGGGCTGTTGCTGCTGGCCGTGCTCCTCGTCGAAAAGTGGTTTACGGGCCTGGGCAACTACACCACCGCCGTCATAATAAACGACAAGATGGCGCTGAGGAAGTCATCCCCCTTCTTCCAGACGCTGATAAGCCATTTTAAGGAGGCCGCGCTGTATAATCTGATATACGTGCCCCTCTCCATGCTGTTCGACCTTGCGATAGCCGCGGCGATGATAGTCATTCTGTTTTTTATCCTGCACGGCATAGGTTATCTGTTTGTGAGCCTGTTTTTGTTCACGCTTATAATGATACTCGCCATAGCCGTTAAAATGACCTTCACCTGCGACTGGCTGCCCGCGCTGATACGCGGCAAGATGGGACAAAAGAGGGCGATGCTCTATTCCTTTGACCGCAAGGGCAAGCATACCGTGGGGATATATTCCAACTTCGTTATTTTAGAGCTCATAATATTGGCTTTGAACGTTATGGCGCTGTTTTTCACCTTCGGCGTGGGGCTGCTCGTCACACTGCCCGCGAGCTACGTGGCTTTAATCTGCTATGAGATGGTAAACTATTACGACACGATGGATTTGAAATACTTTTTGGACAAATACACCATCATCAAACCCGAAAAAGAGCGCGTTATCACCCGCGAACAGTTCTTTAAGGGCTACGATCCCGATGACAGCCAGTGAAAAAATTTGGCTATAAAATTAACTTTTTTGACTTCCCCCCTTTACAAGGGGAAGTTTTTTTTATATAATTGAACGTGGTATAAAGGTATGTATAGCCATATATACATAATTTAAGGAGGAAAAGATGAGTTACACTGATACCTATAAACAATGGCTTACGGATCCCCGTATTTCGGCAGAGGGAAAAGCCGAACTTGAAAAAATTGCGGGAAATAACGAAGATATAGAATACCGCTTCGGCGCGGAACTTGCGTTCGGCACGGCGGGCATGCGCGGCATTATAGGCTTTGGCACCAACATGATGAACGTTTACACCGTTAAACGCGCGACCCAGGGCCTTGCCGAATTTATAAAGACCAAGGGCGCGGCGGCCATGGACCGCGGCGTTGCAATCTCCTATGATACACGCCTTAAGAGCGACGAATTTGCAAGGGCGGCGGCGGAAGTGTTGGCTTCAAACAACATAACCGCGCACCTGTTCGGAATGGAACACCCCGTGCCCATGCTCTCGTTTGCGGTCAGAGAGCTGAACGCTTTTGCGGGAATTATGGTCACCGCCTCCCACAACCCCAAGCAATACAACGGCTACAAGGTTTACGGCGAGGACGGCGCGCAGATGAGCCCCGAGGACACCGAAGTCGTTGTCGACTTTATAAAGCAGATTAGCGACTACCTTGCCCCCCACACCCCCACCGAGGAACAAAAGGCAAAATATATAAAGCCCATTCCGGAAAAAGTGGACAAGAAGTACTATGACGAACTTGAAAAACTGACAATTTCCAAACAGGCAATAAAGAAGTACGGCAAGGACCTTAAACTTGTATATACGCCCGTGCACGGCTCGGGATACATACCCGTGACCACCATATTGAAGAGAATAGGCATAAACGCCACCGTGGTTGAGGAACAGACGAAGCGCGACACCGACTTCTCCACCGTGGAAGTGCCCAATCCCGAATTTAAAGAGACCCTTTCGATGGGCATAAAATACGCCGAAAAGATAGGCGCGACGGTTGTGTTCGGCACGGACCCCGACTCCGACCGCCTCGGCGTTGCGGTTAAAAACAACGAGGGCGAATTTGAAGCTCTTTCGGGCAACCAGGTGGGCATACTCCTTTTGGACTACGTTTTGAACCGCCTGAAGGAAGAGGGCACGATGCCCGAAAATCCCGCCGTAGTAAAATCGTTCGTAACTACGGGAATGGCAAAGGCCATTTGCGCGAGATTCGGCGTCACGCTGTTCGAAGTGCCCGTCGGGTTTAAATTTATAGGCGAAAAGATCAAGCTGTGGGAGCGCCCCGACTGCGAACACCCCTACACCTTTGTGTTCGGGTTTGAGGAGAGCTGCGGATATCTGCGCGGCACGCACGCGCGCGACAAGGACGCCGTGGTAGCCTCGATGCTGTGCGCCGAGATGGTTTGCTATTATACCTCGGTAGGCAAAACGGTATATCAGAGATTGCAGGAAATTTACGATACCTACGGATACGTGCTTGACTGCAACATTTCCATACCGTTCAAGGGCCTGCACGCAATGGACGATATGAACAAGGTGGTTGACGGACTTAAAGTTAACCCCGTAACCAAGTTCGATATATACAACGTTTCCGCCGTGCGCGACTACTCCAAAAATATAAAGACGGACATCGCGACGGGCGAAAAGAGCGAGATAGGCTCCCCCCTCACCAACTGCGTGTACTACGAGCTGGAGAACGGCAGCTTTATATGCGTGCGCCCCTCCGGCACGGAGCCCAAACTGAAGATTTATTTCTCGGTTAAGATGCAAAAAAAGTCCGACGCCGAGGAAGCGCTGGAAAAGATGCAAAATGCTGTTAAAAAACTTTTAGCGTAAATATGGTTTAAGAAAAATCCCAAGCCGCCGTGCTTGGGATTTTTTGTTTGGGGGGTGGAGAGTTTTAAAATTGAAGGACAATCCCCTCAGTCACCTATCGGTGACAGCTTTCTCACACGGCGTAAGGAAAACGCCGTGTTCGGTCACCGTGCGCGCCTTGCACTATGCGCGCACTCATCTCGCGCGGCAAAACAGCGCACTGTGCTGTTTTGAGAAATCCGCGCTCGTCCTTACTAAAGGGAGCCAAGGAGTGGCGTCTTATCCAACCCCGAGCAGCCCACGGGGGGATTCTCTCGCTTACCGCTTCGCTCACGCTCGAAATGACAAGCCTTAACTTGCGTTGGAATTATTTTTAAATTGCGGGAGCTGTTTTACGTAGTTAGCAACGGGGCAGAAACGAACAAGACATTGCCCTTACGAAGTTAGCAAGCGCGCAGATACGAGCAAGACATTGCCCTTACGTAGTTAGCAACGGGGCAGAAACGAGCAAGACAAGGAGCGTGCGTAAGCGACGACGGGAGCGTACACTGAAGTACGTGACCGAGGAGCGCGCAAACGCGACACAGTATTGCGAAGTTTATCACCCGTTGGCGGCAGCTCATAATAAGGACTTGAATGTGGCCTCGTCAATAATTCTAACCCCCAGCTTTTGCGCCTTGTCGAGCTTGCTGCCCGCCGCCTCCCCCGCTATCACGAGGGTGGTTTTGGCGGTGACGGAGCTTTGGCACTCCCCGCCCCGTTCTTCGATGAGCTTTTGCGCTTCGCTGCGCTTAAATTCCGCAAGCGTGCCAGTCAGCACCACAAATTCGCCCGCGAATATGCCTTGGCGGACGGCCTCCTGCGGCGTTTCGGGCGTTACTCCCGCGGCGAGGAGGCTGTCGATTTCGGCGACGTTGCCCCCGTCGTTGAACCAATTTATTATGGCGTCGGCGGTGATTTCGCCCACGTTTTCCATTGCGAGAAGGCCCTCGCGCGTGGCATTTTTTAAGCCATCCACCGATTTATATTCCTTTGCGAGGTCGGCGGCGGCCACTTTGCCCACTCCGTCTATGCCGAGCGCAAGCAAAAACCTTGCGAGGGGGACGTGCTTGCTTTTTTGGAGAGCCGCGAGGGTGTTGGAGATTTTTTTGTCCTTAAACCCGTCCAAAAGGGAGAGCTCGAGCGCGGTGTAGCCGTAGAGCTGGGAACACTCGCGCAGGTTCAGTACGTCGTACATCTGTTCGGCGGTCTTTTCGGAGAGGCCGTCGATATCCATCGCGTCCTTCGAGGCAAAGTGCGCCACCTTGCCCACGACGCGGGGTCTGCAATACTTGTTGGGGCAAAAGATGTTTGCGCCCACTTCAGAAACGGGCGTGCCGCAGAAGGGACAGACTTCGGGTTTTTTGACTTCCTCTGCGTTTTCGGCGTGCTCCACCGCGCCCAAAATTTCGGGTATGACCTCGTTGGAGCGGCGGATAAGCACCTTGCTGCCGACCTTGACGTCCTTTCTTGTGAGGTCGCCGAAGTTGTTGAGCGTGGCGCGCTGTACCGTCGCGCCCGCCAAATCCACCGGCTCGACTATCGCGAGCGGGGTGAGTTTGCCCGTCCTGCCCACCTGCCAGCGTATCTCCTTTACGGTGGTCACGCTCTCCTCCGCCTCGAACTTGTATGCCGTCGCCCAGCGGGGGAATTTGTCGGTGTAGCCTATATTTTCGCGCACTTCGGCATTGTTGAGCTTTATCACCGCGCCGTCCGTGAGCACGTCTATATTTTTGCGGGCGACTTCTATCTCCTCGATCGCCTCGATGACCTCCTGCGGGGTCTTGCAGACGCGGAGGAAAGGATAGACCTTAAAGCCCTCCTCCTTTAAAAATTCAAAGTGCTCCGTCTGCGTTTTTAAGCTACCCTCCGACATATAATTCACGTTGTAAAACAAAATTTCGGGGGAGCGTTCGGCGGTCACCTTGGGGTCGAGATTTCTTATCGCCCCCGCCGCCGCGTTGCGCGCGTTCTTTAAGGGTTCCTTTGCCGTTTTGTTGTAGTTTTCGAGCACGGAAAGCCTTATCACTGCCTCGCCCTGCACTTCGAGCGTGCCCTTATATTTTATGGTGAGCGGGAAGGAGTGAATGGTGAGCGCCTGCGCCGTCACGTCCTCCCCCTCGACGCCGTTGCCGCGCGTGGTGGCGCGCACAAACTTGCCGTTTTGATAGGTGAGGCACACGGTTAAGCCGTCGTATTTGAATTCAACCGTGTATTCGGGGGAGCCCACCGCTTTGTTCATTCTCGTAAAAAAGGCGTCGAGCTGGTCGTAGGTCACGCATTTGTCCAGCGAATACAGGCGGGAAATGTGCCTGTGGCGGGCAAACTCCTTTATCGGTTCGCCGCCTACGCGCCTTGTGGGGCTGTCCTGCTCCACCCGCCCGCTCGTCTCCTCGAGCATGCGCAGTTCGTCGTATAGTCTGTCGTATTCCCTGTCGGGCACCGAGGGGTTGTCCAAAACGTAGTACTCGTACGCCCATTTGTTTAAAATGTCGATAAGCTCTCTCATTCTGTCCATAATGTTACCTCACTTTATTATTTCGAGGGGGGCGAGAGAGGCCGAGAGCTCCTTTATGCCCTGCCCTTCAAACGCCACGTTTACGACGCTGCCGCCGTTTTTTACGGCTATCACCATGCCGAACCCGAATTTGGGGTGCTTGACTTTCATGCCGACGGCGTACTTTGCGGTTTGACCGCCCCCCGCCTTTTGCTGCCCGCCCCAGAAGGCCTTGAACGTGCCCGCGGTTTTGGGCGGCTCGTCGCTTTGGTATCCCGAATCGTCGGAGTAGACGGAGCGGCCCGAGGAACGCTCCTCATAGCCCCGATATCTTTGGCTGCGGTATTCGCCGTATCTGTCTGCGGAGCGGTATGTATCGGCTTTTGCGTTTATGCCCAGCTCGGAGGCGAGCTCCAAAATAAAGCGCGACGGGGTTGAAACGGCGCGGTGGCCGTAGAGATAGCGGGACTTGGAGCGGGTGAGATATATCCTCTCCTGCGCGCGGGTTATGGCCACGTACATCAGCCGCCTCTCCTCCTCGAGATCCCTGCCGTCCGCCTCCGCGCGGGAGGAGGGCATTATTCCGTCCTCCAGCCCGCAGATGAAAACCACGGGGAATTCCAGACCCTTTACCGCGTGGATTGTGGCAAGGGTGACGTAGTTGCCGTCGTCCATGTCGTCCACGTCGGAGGAGAGCGTGACCTGATTGAGATATTCGTCCAATGTAGCTTCGGGGTTGAGGCGCACGAAGTCGTCCACGGAGGCTATAAATTCGTCCAGGTTGGCGAGTTTGCCGTCGCCCTCGTCGGTGCCGTCGTCGTATGCCGAACGCAGATCTGCAAGCCGTATTATGTCGCGCACGAGCTGCGCCGCGTTGTTTTGAAGGGAACTTAAAATAAAGCCCTTAATAAGATTTGCAAAGTCCTTTAATTTATCCCTCGTGCCCTTGGGCAGGGGCAGGCTGTCGGCGTCCACCGCGGCGTCGTACAGCGAAAGGTTATAGTCCCGCGCATACGCGTACATTGCGTCGATTGTTTTGCTGCCTATCCCGCGGCGGGGCACGTTGATTATGCGCTCGGCCGCCTCGCTGTCAAAGGGGTTGGAAACAAGCCTTAAATAGGCCAAAATGTCCTTGATTTCCTTGCGCTCGTAGAAGCGGAAGCCGCCGAAAACTTTATACGGTATGCCGTATTTCGTAAATTCCTGCTCGTACGAGCGGGTGAGCGCGTTGATGCGCATCAAAACGGCGTAGTCGGAATATCTGCGGCCAGAATCTACTCCCGCGACTATCGTGCGGGCGGCAAAGAGAGCCTCGCCCGATTCCTCGTCCGCCTGATAGTATTGCGGCTTTTCGCCCTCGGCCGCCTCCGTCCACAGCACCTTGCCGCGGCGGGAGCGGTTGTTTTTTATTATTGCGTTTGCAAGATTTAAAATTGATTTCGTGGAGCGGTAGTTGCGCTCGAGCTTGTAGACCTTTGCGCCCGGGAAATCGCTGTCGAATTTGAGTATGTTCTCTATTTCGGCCCCCCGCCAGCCGTATATGGACTGGTCGTCGTCGCCCACGACGAATATGTTTTTGTGCACCGAGGCGAGCAACTTTATTATGTTGTACTGGACGGCGTTGGTATCCTGAAATTCATCCACAAGAATGTAGCGGAATTTATCGGCAAGATAGCCGCGCACGTCCCCGTCATGGCGCAAAAGGCGCAAAGTTTCGATGAGCAGGTCGTCAAAGTCGAGCGCGTTGTTGGCTTTGAGGTGTTGGTTGTATTTGTCGTAGATCAAAACTATATCGTCGATGCCGCGCTCGAACTGGAATTTGCGGCCGTACTGGTCGGGATCGAGCCCGAGCATCTTTGCGTTGCCTATGTGATATTTGGCCGCTTTTAAAAGGCTTTCGTCCGAAAAGTCGAGCTCCTTGAACGACTTTTTTATCACGTTGTTGCGCTCCACGTCGGTGTAGATGGAAAAGTTGCTTTTTATGCCCGTCTTGGAGCCGAACTCGCGCAAAATCTTCACGCACATGCTGTGGATTGTGCATATCCACTTGCTCTCGCCCTCGCCTATAAGACGGGTGAGGCGCTCCTTCATTTCGTTTGCCGCTTTGTTGGTGAAAGTGATGGCCAAAATCTGAGAAAGGCTTGCCTTGCCCTCGCGCAGGATATAGGCTATGCGGCTGGTTAAAACGCGCGTTTTGCCGCTGCCCGCGCCCGCAAGCACGAGCACCGCGCCCTCGGTGTCTTTTACGGGCTTAATCTGTTCTGAATTTAAACTGTTTAGCAATTCGTCCATACGGTTATTATAACACGGGGCGGTAAAAAACTCAATAGATTTTTCGGCTTTAACGCCGCCGCGCCGAAAAAGCGCGCGCCCGCCGCGGAAATTCCGCGGCGGGCGCAACCCGTCATTCGCCCGTTAGGGCGGACAGCTCCTTTTCCTTTCTGTACTTGGCGAGGGCGGCAAGGTAGCGGTTGGACAGCTCAAACGTGTAGCGCTGCTTTTCCTCGTAGGTGAGCGTTTCATAATAGGCCCTGTCGGTGAGCCTGCCTATTGCGTCGGAAACTTCCCCCTCGGCGTCGAGCATTGCCTTGACCCTGAGGTAAAACTCGTCCTCCTTTTCGCCGCGGATGGCGCTTATCACTTTGCCTTTGAGGGAAGATTTGACTTTTATTTCGCTTACGCCGCGCTCCCTGGCGCCGCTTGCGTTTTCGTTAAAATTTTTTTTGCAGTCCTTCCAAAAATCGCTTTTGAGACGCTGCTTGGCGGCGCGCGCCAAAACCTTGAGGTCGTTACCCATAAAACCCTTCCATAATCCGATAAATTGCGACATTTTTTTGTAAGAAAAAAGTCCGTTGCACTTCACTTTTGTGCAACGAACTTAGCTTTAGTTTTTATTTCTCTTTCTTGCCGCTTCGGCCTTTTTGCGCTTTTTAACGGAGGGAGATTCGTAAAATTCCTTTTTACGGAGATCGCCTATTATGCCGTCGCGCGAGCACTTTCTTTTGAATCTTCTGAGAGCGCTCTCCACAGACTCGTTTTCGCCTACTCTTATTGTTGACATTTCCTACCCTCCTTTGCCCTGTGCGTTTAGTCGTTTATTTAAAACGCTTTTAAAGTATATCAAAGCCGATAAATTATGTCAACACATTTTCGGCGGTAAAACAAAATTTAGGGAAAATGAAATTTTTATACCAGCGGAATACGGGCGCAGGCGTTTATGGAGAGGGGGGCAAAGTTGCCCGCGCGGTATTGGGTGAGCCCCTCCGCCGCTATCATCGCCGCGTTGTCGGTGCAGAACCTCTTTTCGGGGAGAACGCACCTCAGCCCCGCCTTTTGGCAGGCCTTGGTGAGGCTGTCGCGCAGGTAGCCGTTAGCAATCACCCCGCCGCCCGCCGTAACCGCGTCCACTCCCAAATTTTTGGCGCACTCGACGGTCTTTTTTACGAGCGGGTCCACTGCGGCGTGCTGGAAAGAACATGCCACGTCGGCATAGTTTATGCTTTCGCCGCGCTGTTCGGCGTTGTGTACCGCGTTTATGACCGCCGTTTTGAGCCCGCTGTATGAAAATTGCAGGCGCGACGAATTTTTGACGAGCGCGGACGGAAGTTTTACTACGTTTTCCCCGCCGCGCGCCAGCCGCTCCACGTTGGCCCCGCCCGGATAGTCCAGCCCCAAAATCCTTGCAACCTTGTCAAACGCTTCGCCCGCAGCGTCGTCGCAGGTGCCGCCGAGGTCCCTGAACGAGAGATAACTTTCGGTATATAAAACCGCCGTGTGCCCCCCGCTTGCAAGCAGCGTGACGAAGGGCGGCTTTAAGTTTTCGTCCACGAGATAGGCGGCGGCAAGATGGCCGCGGATGTGGTTTACGCCTATGAGCGGAATGTTCAGGGAACAGGCCAGACCCTTGGCGAAGGACAGCCCCACTAAGAGCGCGCCCAAAAGCCCCGCGCCGTAGGTTACGGCGACGGCGTCGAGCTGTTTTGCCGATACGTTTGCGGTTTTTAAAGCCCTGCGGACCACCTCGTCCACCGCCTCGGTATGGGCGCGGGAGGCGATTTCGGGCACCACTCCGCCGTATTTGGCCTGCTCGGTTGCAGAGGAAATTATTTCCGACGAAAGTAGTTTTCTGCCGCAGATTACCGCCGCGGCCGTTTCGTCGCAACTCGATTCTATGCCCAGAATTATGGGTGTGGGTTTAAGGGTTGTGTTTGGTGAATACATAATTTTTATTAAAAAAGGCGCTACGCGGCAGATTCTTCGTCGGGCTGCGCCCTCCTCAGAATGACAAGAGAAGGAAAGGTCCCTCGCGCAGAATGACAGGAGAGTGAAGGCGGCGTGCCGCCGATATTGACTATATTTTGGGGACGGGATAAAAATATTTGTGCTGCTCCCACCCGCCCTTTCAGGGCACCCTCCCCCGTTGCACGGAAGAGGGCAAGATTTGGGGTGCCGTTTCAAACAGCCCCGAGCAGCCACGGGGGGATTCTCTCACTCAATCGCCCACTGCGTGGGGCTCATATCGTTCGAAATGACAAGGCTTAATTGGCGGTGATATTATTTTAAAAAGGCGCTACGCGGCAGATTCTTCGTCGGGCTGCGCCCGACTCTGCCGTTTCCCAAAGGGAACCCTCGGCAGGGCGTCGGGCAAAGCCCTCGCGCAGAATGACAAGAGAAGGAAAGGTCCCTCGCGCAGAATGACAGGAGAGTGAAGGCGGCGTGCCGCCGATATTTACTATATTTGGGGGACGGGATAAAAATATTTATGTTGCTCCCACCCGCCCTTTCAGGGCACCCTCCCCCGTTACACGGAAGAGGGCAAGGTTTGGGGTGCCGTTTCAAACAGCCCCGAGCAGCCACGGGGGGACGAGCGCAGACTTCTCAAAACAGCACAGTGCGCTGTTTTGCTGCGCGAGATGAGTGAGCGCATACGTCCCGCGCGAACGGTGTCGTACCGAAGGCGCAGCCTTACCGAACACGGCGTTGCCCTTACGCCGTGTGAGAACTCTCGAGCTTCGCTCACGCTCGGAATGACACGGAGTAATTGGCGGTGATATTATTTTAAAAAGTCGCTGAGCGACAGATTCTTCGTCGGGCTGCGCCCTCCTCAGAATGACAGAGGGGGGGTGCGCTTCGCTCACGCGCGAGATTTTTGTGAACTTTGCTAACAATATTGGGGGGGTGGGCGGGACAAAATAGAAAAGTAAAATTATTATATCTGTTGAATTTAATGTGACAATCCCCTCAGTCACCTATCGGTGACAGCTCCCCCTACTACGGGGAGCCAAGGAAAACTGTATTTACGAAGTTGGCAACGGGTTAGAAACAAGCAGAGCAAGGAAAGCGAGCACCGACGACAGGAGCGTACATTGACGTACGTGACTTAGGCGGCGCGGAGCTTGACACCGCTATGCGCCGTTTATCACCCGTTGGCGGGAGCTGAAATCACGAAGTTGGCGGTGCGCAGAAGCGAGTTATGCAAGGCGCGCGAGGAAAACTTGAGGGAGCGTACATAGACGTACGTAACCGAAAGTTGCCGCAGCGCAACACAGCAGAACGACGCTTATACACACTCGCGGTTAAACTGTTTTTTTCAGATAATCGATGATGAACCCCTGTATATCCCCGTCCATGACCGCCTGCACGTTGGAATTTTCGTAGCCGGTGCGGTGGTCCTTTACCAGCGTGTAGGGGCAAAATACGTAGGAGCGGATTTGGCTGCCCCACTCTATCTTTTTGATTTCGCCCTTTAATTCGGCGTCCGAGGCCTCGCGCTCGGCTATCTGCCGCTCCACCAACTTGGCGCGCAGATATTCGAACGCCATAGCCTTGTTCTGGAGCTGGCTCCTTTCGTTCTGGCAGGTGACGACTATGCCCGTCGGGAAGTGGGTGATCCTTATGGCCGTTTCGGTTTTGTTTACCTTTTGTCCGCCCGCGCCCGAGGAACGGTACACGTCTATCCTTATGTCCTCGTCACGGATTTCCACCTCGTTTTCGTCCTCGATTTCGGGCATTACCTCAAGCGAGGCAAAGGAGGTGTGGCGGCGTTTGTTGCTGTCGAACGGGGAGATGCGCACGAGGCGGTGCACTCCCTTTTCGGCCTTTAAAAAGCCGTATGCGTTTTCGCCGTCCACTTTGAAACTTACGCTCTTCAAGCCCGCCTCGTCGCCGTCCTCAAAGTCGAGTTCGGTGACTTTAAAGCCCTGCTGTTCGCAGTAGCGGCAATACATTCTGTACAGCATCTGCGTCCAGTCGCACGCCTCGGTGCCGCCCGCGCCCGCGTGCAGGTTTAAGATTGCGTTGTTGGAATCGTACTTGCCCTTTAAAAGCGCGCGTATGCGCATATCCTCGATATCCGTTTCGGCGGCGGCTATCATCTGCTCGAGTTCGGGAATAAGACTTTCGTCGTCCGCCTCCTCGATGAGGTCGACGAAGGCATAAGCGTCGGCAAGGGCGGCTTCGCCCTTTTTGTAGCCCGATATTTTGTTTTCGACGGAGGAAATTTCCCTGCCGATTTTGGCGGACTTTTCCAAATCCTGCCAGACTTCGGGGTCTTCCTGTTCCTTTTTTAGAGCGTCGAGCCGCGCGCCCAAATTGTCGATATCGAGCGCGTACTTTGCCTCCGATAGGGAATCTGCAAGGGCTTTGAGTTTTAATCTGTAATCGTCTGCTTTAAACATAAATGGGTTTATATTGCGGCTTTTGCCGCGGATTGAATTTTTTTGTTGCGGAGATAAAATAAATTTTATGACAATCCCCCTCCCATCACCCGCTACGCGTGAGCTTCCCCCCCCAAGGGGAAGAAGCCGCGGTGGAGATGAGGAGAACCGTGTTATCAGGCCCCGCCCGAGCGCAGCGACGGCTTTGTGTGCGTTTTTAACGCACCAAAAGCAGTCCACTGGGGGACGAGCGCAGATTTCTCAAAACAGCACAGTGCGCTGTTTTGCTGCGCGAGATGAGTGAGCGCATTCGTCCCGCGCGAACGGTGCCCGAACACGGCGTTGTCCTTACGCCGTGTGAGAACATCGGGCAAAGCCCTCGCGCGGAATGACAAGTCTTAATTGGCGGTGATATTATTTTAGAAAGTCGCTGCGCGACAGATTCTTCGTCGGGCTGTGCCCTCCTCAGAATGACAAGAGAAGGAAAGGTCCCTCGCGCGGAATGACGAGAAAGGTGGCTACTCCCACCTGCCCTTTCAGGGCACCCTCCCCCGTTACACGGAAGAGGGCAAGGTTGAGGGTTGTTATTTTTTTAAATAATAATGTTGCAAGCGCGCCCGCCGCCTGTTTGCTGAAACGGTTTGTAGCGCTCAGCGGAATGAATGGCTAACGAAAGTTGAGGTTGTAACGCTCGGTTCGCCCAAAAATAATTATATGTATTGCGTTTCTCCCACCTGCCCTTTCAGGGCACCCTCCCCCGTTACACGGAAGAGGGCAAGGGTTGGATTGCCGCGTACAATTTAAATAATTTATGGTGCAAGCAGGGTTTCCCTGCGCCGGCACGACACAATTTGCGCACACTTGCGCCTGAGCGGTGGGAATTGCCGCCATTATATAATATGTGCGCCCTAAAAATGGCGGCAAGGGCGGCAGAGCCGCCCAAACTCACGAAAAATTTGAGGGCGCGCAACCGCACGAAAATTTTTGTGAACCTTTTACACTATCTTGCCGTGGCACTTTTTGTATTTCAACCCCGACCCGCACGGGCAGGGATCGTTGGGCCCTATCTTCTTTTTGCTGTTGACCTTGGGGATTGCCTTGCCGCCTATGTTGGTTGCAAGGTCCTGCGGGGGCAGCGGCGCGTCGCCTATCACGGGCCCCGCCAAAGGCCCCGCTTTGTGCGGCGCGGCGGGAGTTTGCTGCGCGGCGGGCTGTTGGGGCTGCGCGGGCTGTTGGGGAGTTTCTCCCTGACCCTGCGCCTGTTCCATGCGCTCCTGCACGCGGCGGTCCATTATCTCCTGCGCGCGGGCGGCGACCGAAGGGTTCATCGGCATTATGCCCTCGCGCTTGGGGGTGGGGATTATTTGCTTGGGCACGGGCGTTTGCGGCGCGACGCGGACTATTCTGCCCTTTAACAGGCGGGAAATAGTCGTGGTCTGGACGCGCTCTATCATCTCCTCAAACATCTCGTAGCCCTCGGTTTTGTAGGAGATTATGGGGTCCTGCTGGGCGTAGCCGCGCAGACCTATGCCCTTTCTGAGCTGGTCCATTGCGTCGATGTGGTCGATCCAGTTTCTGTCTACGCTTCTTAACAGTTCGTTGCGCTCTATCTGGTGATAGTCGACCTGACCCTCGGTCATTTGGGTTATGTTGGTTATTTTTTGCTCGTAGGCCTTGATTACTTCCTTGCTTATCTTGTTAATTGCGTGCTCGTAGTCCCACTTTTCAAGCATTTCGCGGGTGATTACGAAGGTACACTCCTCGGGATAGACTTTTTGCGCGAGGGCCTCGTTGAGGACGTTTTCGTCCCACTTTTCGGGCATCTCCTCGGTGTTGACCGCCTCCCCGACAACCTTTGCGACATAGTCGGGAATGTATTTGAGCATCTGCTCGTGCACGTCCTCGCCCTTCAAAACTTTCATGCGCTCGCCGTAGATGGTTTTGCGCTGTTCGTTCATTACTTCGTCGTATTGGAGGGTGTTTTTTCTTATGCCGAAGTTGCGGCCCTCTATCGCCCTCTGCGCGTTCTCTATCGAGCGGGTGAGCATCTTGGATTGCAGGCACTGGTCCTCGTCTATCTTGAACACGGTGTACAGCTTTTTCATGCTCTCGCCGCCGAAGCGCTTTGCCAAATCGTCCTCGAGGGAGATAAAGAAGATGGAGTCGCCGGGGTCGCCCTGCCTGCCCGAACGGCCGCGGAGCTGGTTGTCTATGCGGCGGCTCTCGTGACGTTCGGTGCCGAGTATGCACAGACCGCCCGCGGCGATGACCTGCTGCTTTTCTGCGTCCGTTTCCTCCTTGTACTTTGCGTACAGTTCGGCATAGCGGGCGCGCGCCTGCTGCTCCTCCTCGTTGAATTCGCGGTCGGCGTAGGAGATTGCAACTTCGATCATGTCGTGGTCGTAGCCCTCCTCGCGCATGCGCTTTTTGGCAAGGTATTCGGGGTTGCCGCCCAAGAGAATATCGGTGCCGCGGCCCGCCATGTTGGTGGCGATGGTTACGGCGTTGAGCCTGCCCGCCTGCGCGACTATTTCGGCCTCGCGCTCGTGGTTTTTGGCGTTTAAGATATTGTGCTTTATGTTGTTGCGTATGAGAAGCCTGGATATTTCCTCTGACTTGTCAACCGTTACCGTACCTATCAGAATGGGCTGGCCCTTTGCGTGGCGCTCAACTATTTCGTTTACTATGGCGCGCTTTTTGCCCTCCACCGTGGAGTAGATCATGTCGGCATAGTCCACGCGCTTTACGGGGCGGTTGGTGGGAATGGGAACGACGTCGAGGGAATATATCGTTCTGAATTCGTCCTCCTCGGTCTTGGCGGTACCCGTCATGCCCGACAGCTTTTTGTAGAGACGGAAATAATTCTGGAATGTGACGGTGGCGTGGGTCTTGTTTTCCTCCTTGACCTTCACGTGCTCCTTGGCCTCTATCGCCTGATGGAGACCGTCGGAATAACGTCTGCCGTTGAGGATACGGCCCGTAAACTCGTCCACGATGAGAATTTCGCCCTCGGGGGACACGATGTATTCCTCGCCGTTGTGGAAGAGTTCGTGCGCCTTGAGCGCCTGCTGTATATGGTGGTTCAAATCGGCGTTTTCGATGTCGCCGAGGTTTCTGATATTGAAAAATCTTTCGGCCTTTTCCGCGCCCTTTTCGGTGATTGTAACCGACTTATCCTTGCGGTCGATGATATAGTCCCAGTTTTCCATATCCTCGAGAATCTGCGCAAGGCGGTCCTGCGCCTCCTGCTCGGCCTTGGACAGCTCTTTTTTCTTACGGGAGGGCGCCTTCTTTTCGGCGTCCTTTTTGTCGTCGTCAAAGCCGCCCGAAAGGGTGCGCACGAACCTGTCCACATCCTGATAGAGCTTGGAACTTTCGCCCCCCCTGCCCGATATGATAAGCGGGGTGCGGGCCTCGTCTATCAAGATGGAGTCCACCTCGTCGATTATGCAGAAGTTCAGCTCCCTCTGCACCATCGAGGGTATGGACGTTTTGAGATTGTCCCTCAAGTAGTCGAAGCCGAGCTCGTTGTTGGTGGCGTAGATTATGTCGCAGTTGTAGCTGTGCTGCTTGTCTTTGTCGTCCATGCCGGGCACGACCACTCCGACCGTGAGACCCATAAATTTGTGAACTTTGCCCATCCACTCGGCGTCGCGCTTTGCAAGGTAGTCGTTTACCGTTACGATGTGGACGCCCTTGCCCGTCAACGCGTTCAAATAGGCGGGAAGCGTGGAGACGAGCGTTTTGCCTTCGCCCGTTTTCATCTCGGCGATTCTGCCCTGATGCAGACAGATGCCGCCCATTATCTGCACGTGGAAGTGCTTCATCTTCAAAACGCGCCAGCTCGCCTCGCGCAGAGCGGCAAACGCGTCGTAGAGAATGTCGTCCAGCGTTTCGCCCGCGGCCAGCCTGTCCTTAAAAATTTTGGTCTGGCCCTTGAGCTGTTCGTCGGTCATGGCGGCGTATTTGGGTTCGAGAGCCTCGACCTTGTCGGCCATTTTATCGAGTTTTTTGAGGGCGCCGCGGCTGTCGGAGCCCAAAATGAATTTTATAAGTCCCATAATTTCTCCTGTTGTTTTGTTGGGATTGGGGTGAACGGGTGCGGGCGCGCAAAAGGCGCGGGCACACATTTTTATATAAACAAATTATATAGTTATTCAACCTTAATTGTACAATATTTTGCCGTATATGTAAAATTGTTTTTTCGGAAAATTTGTATTTTTTTGGAAAAATATGGCCGCGGCGGACTTTTGTCCGCCGCGGCAACCATTTTACGGAGTTTTATTTCCGCCACAGCCGCCTTGCGTACGCCTTGCAGCGCAGCTCCACTTCCCTATTCAGCGCGCCGCTCCAGCATATTATCTGCGTGTCGGGGTCGCCGTCGAGTTCGCCAGAGGTGAATTTTTTGTTTTCGAGTTCGGTAGTCATAAAAGTGTATCTGCTGCCGTCGGACATTGCCGCCACGACAAGCATGTCGGCGAAGATAGGAAGAACGTAGTTCTCCAAAATGAACTCGTCTATGTCCTCCATGTCGGGAACGGTTACGTGCGTGCCGAGATATTCTATTATCCAATATCCCTCGCTGTAAGAAATGGCTATGCCCCTGTGGTTTTGCTTGTTTTCAAACACCACGAAGGGAAAGTCCTCGCCCTTGTACCTGATATTGCGCACCTCCGCCAAAGGAATGGGTTTGTATTCCTCGAGACCGAGATTGAGTCTGTGCGCAAGTTCGTCATACATGCTCATATTACACCTCCAAATCCGTAAATGAGAATTTTTCCACGTCAAACAGCCCCGTGTCCAGAAGTTTCAGCTTGGGAATCACCGCAAGCGACATAAAGGCAAGGGACATAAAGGCCTCGTAGCCCCTGTTTACGCCCATGGCATACGCCCTGTCGAGCATCGCCGCGCTCTCCTTTATAAACTGCGGCGCGCTGCCCGAGGACATGAGACCGCCTATATCGAGGGGAAGAACGTGCAGTTTGCCGCCGCTCTCCGCTATGACCATGCCGCCGCCCGCCTCCTTCAATGCGTTTGCGGCAGCCGCCATCGCTGCGTTGTCGTCCCCGATTAAGATTATGTTGTGGGAGTCGTGGGCGACGGAAATGCCCAGCGCGCCCCCTTTGAAGCCGTAGCCCTTGAACAGTCCGAGTCCTATGTTGCCCGTGAGCTTGTGCCTCTCCACGACGGCGAGCTTCAAAAGATCCGTGCCGTCAAGCGCGACGTCGCCGCCCGCGCTCTTTACTTCGACTGTTTCGCAGCCCGTGACTATGCTGCCCGGCTCGGCCGTGATTGCCCTGACCCTGCCGCCCTTGAGCGTTATTTTGAAGTCGTCGGGCACAAGCGGCCTTTTGAGGCGGACGGTGTTTAATACGGCCTCGGGAAGATACCGCTTTGAAGTGTCAAACAGCGGCTTGCCCTCCCGTGCAACCACTTTGCCGTCCTTTATGACTATTTTTGCGTTGAAGTCCGAGAGATTGTCCACGGCGACGAGGTCGGCCTTATAGAAGGGTGCGATTCCGCCCCGCCACTTTAAGCCGTAACACTCGGCCGCGTTCAAGGTGGCGCACGTGACCGCAGTCAGCGGGTCTATGTGATAATCTTGCACCATATGGCGCAGTGCGTCGTCGATATGGCCCTTTTGCATCAGGTCCACGGCGTGCCTGTCGTCGGTGCAAAGTATGAAACGGCGGGCGTTGGCCTGCGTGATATATTGCGCGTTGCTTAAATTTTGCGTTGAGGAGCCGTGGCGGATATGCACGTACATGCCCTTGGATATCTTTTCCTCCACTTCCTCCCTTAAGGTGCACTCATGGTCGGTGGAAATGCCGCCGCAGAGGTATGCGTTGAGGTCGCAGCCCGAGACCGAGGGTGCGTGGCCGTCTATTATTTTGCCCGCCGCGTGCGCCGCTTCGAGCTTTTTGAGGACGTCGCCGTCGCAGTTTATCACGCCCGGGTAGTTCATAAATTCGCCCAGCCCGAAAATATGCGGAGACCCGATATTGTCCTCTACGTCCTGCCCCGAAAGAGTGGCTCCGCTTGTTTCAAAGGGCGTTGCGGGCACGCAGGAAGGCAGCTGCAAAAATACGTCGAGCGGCAGGTTTTTCGACGCGCCGTATATGTATTCGCAGCCCGCCATGCCGCACACGTTCGTGATTTCGTGCGGGTCGGCGATTACCGCCGAAGTGCCGCGCGGCACCACTAAAGAGGCAAATTCCTCGGGGGAGAGCTGGGAGCTCTCTATGTGCACGTGGCCGTCTATGTAGCCCGGGAGAACGACGAGCGCCGAGCAGTCGATTTCCTCCAAGCCGTCGTATTGGCCCACTCCCACTATTTTCCCGCCCGTTATCGCTATGTCGCCATGGCGCAGAACGCCGCTGAAAACGTCGGCATACGTTGCATTTTTTAAGACCAGCTCCGCCTTTTGTTCGCGGCGGGCCGCAGTTATAAGTTGTTTGAGCATTTTATTCCTCCTATACCATTATAACACGCAAAAGGGGAAATGTAAAGTATTATATCCGCCCGCCCTTCACAGCGGTTGGGGCGCATCGGGTGCGGCGGTATTATTTAGAATTGCGGCGGACGTTCCCATATATTTTTTACAATATTGGGGGGGGTGGGCGGGACAAAAATAAAAAAGAAAAAGCAACGTGACGTTGCATCAGTGTTTCTTTATTGCGATAACGCTTGATTTGTTTTTTTGCACGTCAAACTTAAATGACAATCCCCTCAGTCACCTATCGGTGACAGCTCCCCTTGCTAAAGGGAGCCAAGGGGTG
>CANRKK010000016.1 GCA_947631195.1 uncultured Clostridia bacterium | reverse complement strand
AGGGGAAATAAAAAAGCAACCGACACTCCCACCTGCCCTTTCAGGGCACCCTCCCCCGTCGGCGACGGAAGAGGGCACGGGGAAGCGGTGGCACACGACTGTATGTTGAAACGGTATTGTAGCGTTCAGCGGAATGTATGGCTAACGAAAGTTGAGGAACTAATGCACGTTCCGCCCAAAAAACTATTTAAAAATAATTGCAAGCAAATTAAGCCGTGTCATTTTGAGCGTGAGCGAAGCGGTAAGCGAAATAATCCCCCTGTGGGTTGCTCGGGGTTTGATGAAATGGCGACCCCAAAAAGTCGCTGCGCGACAGATTCTTCGGCTATCGCCTCAGAATGACAGAGGAGGGGGAAGGTCCTCCGCGCAGAATGACAAGAGAGAGGAGCGGAGCTTCTCAAACTCACGAAAATTCGCAGGCACGGCCTGCCGAGAATTTTGTGAACATTTTTGAAACGGTATTGTAGCGTTCAGCGGAATGTATGGTTAACGAAAGTTGAGGAATTAACGCTCGTTTCGCCCAAAAAACTATTTAAAAATAATTGCAAGCAAATTAAGCCGTGTCATTTTGAGCGTGAGCGAAGCGGTAAGCGAAATAATCCCCCTGTGGGTTGCTCGGGGTTTGATGAAATGGCGACCCCAAAAAGTCGCTGCGCGACAGATTCTTCGGCTATCGCCTCAGAATGACAGAGGAGGGGGAAGGTCCTCCGCGCAGAATGACAAGAGAGAGGAGCGGAGCTTCTCAAACTCACGAAAAATTTTGCGGCTTATTATCTGAAATATTTATTATAAGGTGCGCAAAGCGTCGCTTCGCTCGCGTGAGTGCGCGCAACCGCACGAAAATTTTCGTGAACTAAAACTTTAAAAAAATTTTATATAGGGGAAATAAATAAAAATGGCACAACTTACATTTAAAAACATCAACAAGGTTTATCCCAACGGTTTCCATGCCGTACACGACTTTAACCTTGAAATCAAGGACGGCGAGTTTATCTGTCTCGTAGGTTCGTCCGGCTGCGGAAAGTCAACCACCCTCAGAATGGTTGCCGGGCTTGAAGATATCACCGCGGGCGAATTTTTGATCGACGGCAAACTTGCAAACCAGATGTCGTCGAGGGAGAGGGGAATAGCGATGGTATTCCAGTCCTACGCGCTCTATCCTCACCTCACGGTGTATGAAAACCTTGCGTTCGGCCTCACGCTCGAGGGCATCGACGCCGACATCATCGACGAAAAGGTACAGGCGACCGCCAAGATTCTCGGCCTCGAGCCCTATCTCGACAGGTTCCCCCGCGCACTTTCGGGCGGCCAGTGTCAGCGTGTTGCGGTAGGCCGCGCGTTGATAAGAAAGGTTAACATCTTCCTTATGGACGAACCTTTGTCCAACCTCGACGCAAAGCAGCGCGTTACGATGCGTTCGGAGATTAAGCAGATCCACCGCTCGGTGGGCGCAACCACGATCTACGTAACCCACGACCAGACCGAGGCCATGACCATGTCCGACAGGATAGTCGTTATGAACGCGGGCAGAATCCAGCAGGTAGGCACCCCGTTCGAGCTCTACTTCTATCCCCAGAACCTCTTTGTTGCGGGCTTTATAGGCGAGCCTCCGATGAACTTCATTAAGGGCACGGTAGAGGGCGGCAAGCTGACGGTCGGCGAACTTTCGCTCGATCTTGCGCCCATAGTGAACGACGTGGACGCGCTCGAGGGCAGAAAGGTCGTGTTTGCCTTCCGTCCCGAGGCCATCGAAGCCGACGTTACGGGCAAGGACTGCTACGTTATAAATTCGCGCGTGGATTTGACCGAGCTCCTCGGCGACACCACCAACGTGTATGCGAACGTGGGCGACGTCAACGTAATATTGAAGGTCAACCCGCACAAGACGCCCGCGATGGGTTCCGAATTCAAGTTCGCGGTGCCCTATAAGGCGGCCTATGTATTCGACCAGGAGACCGAACAGATAGTTGAAAACTCCGTCGAAAGACACTGACAGGCCAAAAAGCAAATTCCGCTGCGTCCGCGCGGCTTTTTGCCGCGCGGCACGGCCGTGTAAATTTTTAAAAATCCCGGAGCGAAATATATTATGGAACTTATCAGCAAAAAAATAATCAAGGACGTGCCCGAAAGAAAGATAAAGATAATGCAGTTCGGCGAGGGCAACTTCCTCCGCGCGTTCGTGGAGTGGATATTGCAGAACCTCAACGATAAGGGCGCGATAGACGCAAACGTCGTAGTCGTGCAGCCCATGCCTTTCGGCAGGGTCAAGGAGCTTAAGGAGCAGGACGGCCTGTACACTTTGAGGCTCGAGGGCATCGACGGCGGCAAAACCGTTAAAAACAGCAGCGTAATAAACGTTATCGGCGACTGCATAAATCCCTTCACCGAATACGACAAATATCTTGCATACGCCGAGAGCGACGACTTGCAGATAATAATATCCAACACTACGGAGGCGGGCATTGCGCTCGATCCCTCCGACACCGATTTTTCCGTTTGCCCCAAGAGCTATCCCGGCAAGCTCCTCGCCCTTTTGAAGAGGAGATACGACCACTACAACGGCGCCTTGGACAAGGGACTTGCGATTATCCCCTGCGAACTCATAGACAACAACGGGGACGAGCTTAAAAAGTGCCTCAACCGGCTTGCCGAAGTAAACAAGATGGACAAGAAGTTTATCGAGTGGCTCAACGCCGCCAACCACTTCACCTCCACCCTCGTGGACAGAATAGTTCCCGGCTATCCCAAAAACGAGATAGAGGAAATCCGGAAAGAGACGGGATATATCGACAACAACGTGGTAAAGGGCGAGATATTCCATTTGTGGGTGCTCAAAAAGGAGCCCTATATCCAGAAAGTTCTCCCCGCCGACAGCACGGGGCTGAACGTCATCTTTGCCGACGACATCAAGCCGTATAAGCAGAGAAAGGTCAAGATATTGAACGGTTCGCACACCGCCATGGTGCCCGTCGCATATCTTTGCGGCATAGACACGGTGGGCGAGGCGGTAAACGACCCCGTTATAGGCAAGTACGTGCGCGACTTTGTGTTCAACGAAGTCAATCCCACGATAAATCTGCCGCAGGACCAGATGGTTGCCTTTGCCGACAGCGTTATAGAGAGATACCAGAATCCCTTTATCCGCCACGAGCTCATGTCCATAGCCCTCAACTCCACCACGAAGTTCAAGACGAGGCTTCTGCCCACGCTCGAGGACTACGTCAAAATCAAGGGCGGCCTGCCCCAACACCTTCTGTTCTCCTTTGCGGCGATAGTAGTGTTCCACAAGGGCAAGAGGGGTGAGCAGGACATAGCCTTGAACGACGACCCCGCATACCTTGCAAAGTGGAAGGAGCTTTGGGCAAACTTCAACGGCGACTACGAAAAGCTCGCACACGACGCCCTCGCATGGAAAGAGGCGTGGGACATAGACATGAACACCATTCACCCCGAAATCACGGCGACGGTTGCAAAGTATCTCGAAGCGATCGAAACCAAGGGCATGAGAGCAGAGGTAGAGGAATTTGTAAATGGCTAAAAAGACTATTATCATAAACCCGCTCGACAACGTGGCGGTTGCCCTCTGCGACCTCAAAAAGGGGGAAAAGCACGAGGGCGTGACCCTTACAGAGGATATCACAAAGGGCCATAAGTTTGCATTGAAGCCCATAAAGACGGGGGAGCATATCATAAAATACGGCAACCCCATAGCCTACGCCACGGCAGACATCGCCGCGGGCGAACACGTGCACACGCACAACGTCCACACCAACTTAAAGGGCGAACTCGAATACACCTACAACAAGGTGCCCACCGACTTAAAGCCCGTCAAATCCCGCAAAGTAAACGTCTATGAGCGCGCTAACGGCGACGTGGGCATAAGGAACGAGCTGTGGGTAATTCCCACCGTGGGCTGCGTCAACGGACAGGCCAAACTCATTGTGGAGACCTTTAAGGAGAAGTACGGCACCGAGGGCTACGACGGCGTATTCACCTACACCCATCCCTACGGCTGTTCCCAGCTCGGCGACGACCACGAGAGAACCAAGCTCATATTGCAGAAGATAGTGCGCCATCCCAACGCGGGCGGCGTGCTGGTGCTCGGCTTGGGTTGCGAAAACAACCAGATGTCCGCCTTTAAGGCCTCTTTGGGCCCCGTGGACGGGAGCAGGATAAAGTTCCTCGTCTGCCAGGAAGTGGAGGACGAGATAGCGGCGGGCGTTGAAAAGCTGCACGAGATAGCCGAAGTAATAAAGCACGACAAGCGCGTGGAAAAGGACATATCCTGCCTTAAAGTGGGACTTAAGTGCGGCGGCTCGGACGGGCTTTCGGGCATAACCGCCAACCCGCTCGTGGGACGTTTTTCGGACTATATCGTGGCGGCGGGCGGCACGACCGTGCTTTCGGAAGTGCCCGAAATGTTCGGCGCGGAGCAGCTCCTCATGAACAGGGCCAAGGACGAGGCGACCTTCCGAAAGGTAGTAAAGCTCATCAACGAATTCAAGGAATATTTCATAAGAAACGGGCAGGAGGTGTACGAAAACCCCTCGCCCGGCAACAAGGCGGGCGGCATAACCACGCTCGAGGACAAATCGCTCGGCTGCACGCAAAAGTCGGGTTCGGGCCCCGTCGAGGACGTGGTTTTCGACGACGGCTTTGTAACTCACAAGGGCCTCAACCTTTTGAACGGCCCCGGCAACGACATGTGCGCCGTGACGAACATTGCGGCGGCGGGCTGCCACCTCGTGCTGTTCACAACGGGACGGGGCACGCCCTTCGGCGGCTTCGTGCCCACCCTCAAGATAGCCACCAACTCCGACCTTGCCAAAAACAAGGCCAGCTGGATTGACTTCAACGCGGGCGCGGTGCTCGAGAGCGACTTCGACACGCAGCTCGAAAAGCTGATAGACCTCGTGGTTGAGACGGCCAACGGCAAACCCGCGAAGAACGAACTCAACCACACCAAAGAAATAGCAATATTCAAAACGGGGGTTACTTTATAATGAAAGAATTTATGGATAAGGACTTCCTTCTCGACACCGACACGGCAAAAACGCTCTATCACGAGCACGCCGAGAAGATGCCCATAATAGACTATCACTGCCACCTCCAGCCCAAGGAGATTTACGAGGACAAGAAGTTCAGAAATCTCGCCGAAGTCTGGCTGGGCGCGGGCGACAGATACGGCGACCACTACAAGTGGCGCGCCCTCCGCGCGAGGGGCTACGAGGAGGACTCCATTTCCGGGCCCGACGACGACTACAAAAAGTTCATGCAGTTCGCCGAGAGCATGCCCTATTTTGTGGGCAATCCCCTCTATCACTGGTCCCACCTCGAGATGCGCAGATATTTCGGCATAGACGACATAATCAACAAGGAAAACGCGCCCAAAATCTGGGAAAAGGCCAACAAGGTTCTCGAAACGCTGACCGCGCGCGAGATGATGTATAAGTTCAACGTAAAGACGGTGTGCACCACCGACGACCCCGTGGACAGCCTCGAGTGGCACAAGAAGATGAACGAGGACAAGACGCTCAAAGTGCGCGTGCGCCCCGCCTTCCGTCCCGACAAGGCGATAAACGTCGAACTCTCGTGGTTCCGTAGCTGGGTGGACCAGCTTGCGGGAGTGGTGGGCAGACCCATCAAATCCTTACAGGATCTGCTCGACGCGCTCGCCGAAAGGATTAAATTCTTCGATTCCATGGGCTCCAAACTCTCCGACCACGCTCTCGACGTCGTTTGCTACGCCCCCGCCACCTACGACGAGGCGAACGCAATCTTTGTAAAGGGCATGAACGGCGAACATATCTCCTTGGACGAACAGGATAAATACAAGGGCTACGTGCTCATCGCGCTTGCCAAGGAATACGCAAAGTACGGCTGGGTGCAGCAGTATCACATCGGCGCGCTCCGCAACAACTCCAAGAGCATGCTCGAAAAGATAGGCCCCGACACCGGCTACGACGCCATAGAGGACGCGGTCTATATGGAAAAGCTCTCCGCGCTCCTCGGCGAGATAGACAAGGACGGCAACCTGCCCAAAACAATTTTGTATTGCCTCAACCCGCGCGACAACTACGCGCTTACGGTGCTTGCGGGCTGCTTCCAGAAGGAGGGAGTAAAGGGCAGAGTGCAGGTCGGCACGGCGTGGTGGTTCCTCGACCAGCAGGACGGCATGCGCCAGAATCTCGAAACGCTGATGCAGGTCGGCCTTGTCGCGCAGTCCGTGGGCATGCTCACCGACAGCCGCTCCTTCCTCGCATATCCCCGCCACGAGTATTACAGAAGATTGCTCTGCCAGATGCTCGGCCGCTTGGTTGAAAGCGGACAGTATCCCGCAAGCGAACTTCCCCGCCTCGGCAAGATTGTGGAGGATATTTGCTACAACAACGCCGCCGAATACTTCGGATTCTAAAAAGTTCACAAAAAATGCGGTGCCTTTGCGGGCGCCGCATTTTTTCGTGAGTTTGGGCGGCCAGCCGCCCTTGCCGCGATTAATAGGGGCGCGCATATTATATAATCGCGGCAATTCCCACTGCTGAGGCGAAAGTATTCGCAAATTGGGTCTTGCGGCGCAGGGGGAACCCTGCTTGCAACATAATTATTTAAAATAATTGTTGTCTTGCTCGCTTCTACCCACCGCTAACTACGTAAAGGCAGTTTATATTGTTTAAGCGGGCGCGCCGAACGGCGCGCCCGTACATTTTATAACGGAGAAAATTAATCCGTGTCATTCCGAGTCGCGGAGCGCGAGGTAATCCCCTCGTGGATAGGTCGATGCTTGATGAAACGTTAACTAAACCTTGCCCTCTTCCGTGTAAACGGGGGAGGGTGTCACGAAGTGACGGGTGGGAGCAGCCATAATAATAATTTTTCATTTTTATATTTTGTCCCGCCCACCCACCCAATAATGTTAACACAGTGGGAACGCAATACCGCAATTTTAAAATAATTGCAAAGCAAGTTAAGGCTTGTCTTTCCGCGCGTGGAACGGCACACCCGTGGCTCCCCTTAGTAAGCGGGAGCTGTCACCGATAGGTGACTGAGGGGATTGTCAATTCCCGTTTGACGTGCGGCAATATAAGTCAAGCGTTAACACAATAAAGAAATTCGGTTGTAGCGACGCGCTGCTTTTGTCCGCCCACAGTGGGAATGCTTCTGCGGGCGGGGGGCGGGAAAATTTTTATTTAAAGCGTTGACAGCTAAATAATAATGTGATAGAATTATGCCGTTAAAAATTAATTTATTGTCGGCGGGCCGCCAATAAGGGGCAAAGGCGCAAAACTGCGCCTTTAAAAACTTTGACGGGCAACCGATAAATATTAAAATTTAGCAAAAATTAAAAATGGAGGAAAAGATGAAAAAACTCAAAAAACTTTTGCCCGCTTTCATTGCGGTCGCGCTTGCCTTCGTCATGGTATTCGCGGTTGCCTGCAATGGAAGTTGCGGCGGTAACGGCGGCAACGGCGGAAATGGAGAAACCACCGAAACGCTCACGTCAATCGCGGTTGATTATTCATCTGCCAAAACGCAATACGTTATCGGCGAAGAATTCAGCTCCGAAGGTCTTGTCGTAACTGCCAAAGTAGAAGTTGACGGCGCTACGCAGGACAAAAACGTTCCTTTGACTGACAGCAATCTCACCGTCGATTCAAGCGCCTACAAAAAGGATACGGTCGGCCAGTACACCATCAACGTGTCCTACACCTTAAACGGTGTAACCAAAACGGCAAACTACACCGTTTCCGTAAAGGACGGCTTAAAGGGCCCCGGCCTCAAGGTGTCCCTTGCGACGGGCGTTGAGGACACTATCGAACTTTCCGAATCGGAAAAAACCGCCACGATCGACTTAACTAAAATAGTGGTGGAAGTTGTTTCCGCAACGGGCGAAACTATGGACACGCTCACTGCCGACCAATACACGGCAGAGCTGTACAAGGACGACCAAAAGCTCGACGAAACTTCCGGCCTCGGCGGCGGCGTTTACCAGATTTGGGCAACCGCTAAAACCGCATACGCGTATGACGAGAATTGGAATCCTTCCAACTTCGTTCTCGTTTACGTTGTAAACAACCTTACAACCCTCACGTGGGACAGCGAAGCGGCAGGCACCCTCACCGAGCAGACTGCAAGCTCCACCGACAGCATATCCTCGACGTGGAAGTTCACCGCCGCCTATGCAAACGGCGACACGAAGGACGTAACCGAAGACGTAGTTCTTTCGGGCGTTGAAACGAAGACCGCGGGCGAGAACAAAACCGCAACGGCAACCTATACCGAAGCAAACGCCAAGGGCGAAGAAATTTCCAAGACCGCCGACGTAACCTACACGATCACTTCATCGGGTAGCTCAGAAGCATCTAAGACATACACGTTTGATTTTGCTGAACTTCAAGCAAAGATAAAAGAGCGTGTAAGTCAGATAGTGCCTAACACAAACCCCAACAACGAGAATAAACCTTATATAGAAAGCGACACATTGGGCGATAAGATACAGCTTGACGCCACAGACTTTGCAGGCGAAAAGAACAGTTTCATAACGTTCCTTGAAGGCAGCACGAAGAGCGACCAATACAGGACGTCGAGCGGCGGCTGCTTTGAAATCAAGGGCGACAGGTTACAGGTAACGCTTACGCATGCGGGCACGATAACGATAGCGTTTGCTTCCACAGGTTCAAGCAACACTTCCGACTTTGGTCTTAAGAAAGCGGACGGCACGTTTGTAAGCGGTACAGGAGCAACAGAGAGCACGACGACAGGAATGTATAGTGTGACTGGCACTTCGTTTGTAGAGGTAACCTTCACTGTAGAGGCAGGAACATATACGATAACTGCAGGAAGTACGACTAACGACAGAGGCGCACGTATCAACAAGCTTGTTGTCGTTGACGGTGTTGGCGGTGGTTCAGAAGCATCTAAGACATACACGTTTGACTTTGCTGAACTTCAAGCGAAGATAAAAGAGCGTGTAAGTCAGATAGTGCCTAACACAAACCCCAACAACGAGAATAAACCTTATATAGAAAGCGACACATTGGGCGATAAGATACAGCTTGACGCCACAGACTTTGCAGGCGAAAAGAACAGTTTCATAACGTTCCTTGAAGGCAGCACGAAGAGCGACCAATACAGGACGTCGAGCGGCGGCTGCTTTGAAATCAAGGGCGACAGGTTACAGGTAACGCTTACGCATGCGGGCACGATAACGATAGCGTTTGCTTCCACAGGTTCAAGCAACACTTCCGACTTTGGTCTTAAGAAAGCGGACGGCACGTTTGTAAGCGGTACAGGAGCAACAGAGAGCACGACGACAGGAATGTATAGTGTGACTGGCACTTCGTTTGTAGAGGTAACCTTCACTGTAGAGGCAGGAACATATACGATAACTGCAGGAAGTACGACTAACGACAGAGGCGCACGTATCAACAAGCTTGTTGTCGTTGACGGTGTGAATTAATTAAAGGCGGGGAGGTAAAAGAAATTTATGAAATCAGATATTAAAAAGAAAGTATTTTCGGGAATTGCCGTACTCGCTGTTTCGGCTTCCGCGGTTGCGGGAACTGTTGCGCTGGTAAACAATAAAAACGGCAATACGTATATTCAGGCGAATACCGACCTCGGCCACAACGTTATAGCGACGGCCTGGGGCGGCGCCCAACAGCAGCAGGGCGGCGGCAAAACGTACTACGTTTCCCCCGACGGCACGAGCGAAGAATATTCCGAAACGAACCCCGGCAGTATAGCCGCGTTGCTCTACGACGAGTATGAAGATTCGCTTCATTCGCCCGTCGGCCCCGGCGACACCGTCATCGTAAAGGGCGGCACGTATAACCTCGGCAACACCGACGTCAGCAACTCAACGCCCACCAAGGACGACAACATTAGCTCCACCGCGGGTCTGGTATTCAGAAAGAGCGGCGAATACAACAACTATATAAAGATTATAGCCGAAGAGGGGACTACGCCCGTGCTCAATTTCGACAGCCAGACGTTCGGCCCCCGCGGCGTGCAGATTTACGGCAACTACGTTTACTGGGCAGGCATCAATATCGAGGGCGCAGGCGACAACGGCATGTTTATAGCGGGCAGCTACAACACCATCGAAAACTGCGAATTCTCCTTCTGCCGCGACACGGGTCTGCAGCTCGGCAGATCGAAGTCCGATTTGACTTCCATCCGCCAGTGGCCCAACTATAATCTCATCAAAAACTGCACTTCGCACAACAACTACGACAACGAATCCGCAGGCGAAAACGCCGACGGTTTCGCGGCAAAACTTACGGTAGGCTACGGCAACGTGTTCGACGGCTGCATAGCATACCGCAACTCGGACGACGGCTGGGACCTCTACGCGAAGAACGATTCGGGCAACATCGGTACGGTTATCCTCTATAACTGCGTTGCCTTCGAAAACGGCTTTATAGAGTCCACGCAGAGCGTCTATAACGAAAGATTTGAAAACGCCAACCAGGATAAACTCGAAGATCCCGCGGTCTATGCCGACAAGTACACGACGGCCAACGGCGACGGCAACGGCTTCAAGCTCGGCGGCGAAAACATGGAAGCGGACGTTTATATGTATAACTGCCTTTCCTTCCACAACAGGCTGCACGGCTTCACCGATAACTCCAATCCCGGCGTTATAACCATCAAAAACTGCACCAGCTACGACAACGGCAGGGCGGTGGACAACACCACGGGCAGCCCTACGCTCGGGCAGGTTATAGACGGTTCTTCGGGCGGCTCGTCCTCGAGCGACTGGTCGGGCAACGTTGACCTTTCCCGCCACGCAAACAGCTACAACATCATCGAAAACACCCTTTCCGTTAAGGGCGTGTTGAGCGGCGGCGTTGCAGACGACGAATACCGCGGTTCCGTTCGCGACAGTATTCTCACGCGCGGCACGAAGTATTATAAAATAGAAGGCGTGCTCGACGCGGACGCCAAAAACGGCATAACCGGCGACGAGACTCCGGCTTTGGTTGCTGCGGACATATTCGAGCAGCTTCCCGTAACGAAGGACGGAGAGGCCCTCACCTATAATATTTCAGGCAAGGATTCCTACAAGTCCGAAACCCCCATCCACAAGCAGCTCCGCAACGACGACGGCTCCGTAAACATGGGCGACATACTCAAGATAAAGGACAGAAAGTCGTTTATAAGCGACGTTGATCTCGGCGCGGACCTCAGCAGGGCAAACCAGGGCGCATACGAGTATTTCGAGGCGGAAAATCCTTACGCCGACGTACAAAACGCAAACCAGGCCGTAGTTGAAAGGGCCAAAAACGCGCTGGTAATTCCCGTAGACGCAGACGCGGTATATCAGGACTTCGAAGTGCCTACGCAAATGGCCGGAACGAGCACTTTCGTGTCCGTATCCTGGACGACGGACCAGCCCGACCTGCTCGAGATTACCGACAACAAGAAAGAATCTATTTCACAGATTACCACGATATCTGTAATAGTTCACCGCCAGGCCGACGGAGACAAGACGGCAAAACTCACCGCAACTTTGACGTACGGCTCGGGCGCAAACCAGGTAACCGCAACCAAGGAATTCAATCTTACCATAGTTAAGAACGAATTCAAGCTGGGCAAAGTTATAGCAACCGACTCGGAGGGCAACGTTCTCGCAGACGGTTCCAGCATAATTCTCGACAGCTACACCATCTACAGGGAGCCCACGATCACCGTTGAAAACGGCTACGACTACAACGGCAAGCTCCTTCCCGAAGACCAGTATGAAGTGACCGCAAAGTACGAGTGGCAGGAAAACAGCAACTCGCCCAAGATTCAGGTTAAGGGCTACACACCTTCGCACGCGGGCGTGTTCACCATCACTTATACCGCAAAGATGGGCGAAGAAAAGAGCTCGCTGACCATCTATATCTACAACGCAAGCCCCGAAGCGCAGGTTGACTTCACCGGTTCCGCTTCCGAAGTGGTTGTATATCGCGACGGCTTCTCCATTGCAGGCGCAGTCAACAGCCCGAAGGGCAAGATTTATACCGTTGTATCTCCCACGGCTTTGACCGACGTAACCTTGGAAAGCATCAAAACTTACAACGGCGTTCAGGTTGAATCGTTCGAGGGCGTAAGCATCAAGTTCGAATATGCGAACGACAACGCGGCGGAGTACTATATCTACTACGCGCTCGGCAACAACAACGGCGACATAACTTCCGCAGAAGTTTACACGGCAGAAGTAAAGGTTGTCGACATCGCCACCAAGGCAGACTTCCGCAAGATTGCCGGCGGCGAAAAGATAGGTACGGAAAATCCTGCTACAACTATCTATAAGCTTACTACCGATCTTGATTTCGGTACAAATGATTATACGTGGGATGTATGGACCAACTCCGCTAAGGCTTTCACGGGTCTGTTCAACGGCGCAGGTCATACCATAAGCAATATTACGCTGAAAGCAGGAACAAGCTCAACGGTAGGCTCCAACACATCTAACGTATTCTATCAGGTCAAGGGCGGCACGATAATGAACGTTAAGTTTGAGAATATCGACCTTGAGGGTTACCGTGTTGTAGCTATAGTAGGTACCTGCTACGGCGGCTACTTCTACAATATCGCAATGAAGAATATCAACGCCAGCGGTAACCAGCGTGTAGCTGCTCTTATAGGTACGGTAGGCGAAACGGAGTCGGTTCCCGTATATATCGATCAGGTATCTCTTACCAACGATATTACCAATAACACGACCTGCCTGATAAAAGCAACCGAAAACGATTCCCGTTCGGGCGGTCTTATCGGACTTGTACAGTGCGAGAAAAACGACGATATAGGTTCGCAGATCTATATCAGCAACTGCGCCGTTGTAACCAATGGGCAGGTTTATTCCGACTTCGGCGGCATGGTAGGCTGCTACGAGGACCAGAGTGCAAGCTACGCCCTTGAAGTGACCAACTGTATGTACTATGGCAACATTCTCGCAACAGGCGGCGTGCGCTGCAGCGGTATCTATGGATATCACAAGGGCGGCTACTCCGACGTGAAGATCACGGGCTGCTTAGTTGCAATACCCAGCTTCTCGGCAAACGGCATCAACGTCAACGAGATCCCTCAGAAGAATGCATCTGCGCTTTGGGGACAGTGGTCCGGTTCTCACACCATTGCAAGCAACTGCGCTACAATAGGTGTCGGCGTGTACGAGCAAGGCGCAACGTATAGCGGCATAAATGCATACTCGGCAGATTCCGTAGCTATACAGGCGTTGACCAATGTCTGCAAGTTCGATCTGGAGACCAGATGGACCGCAGTTACCGTAGACGGTGACGACCAGCATATTCAGGCACCCTATCTCACCCTGAAATTCCTCGGTGAATAAACCGTTAAGGTTTAAACAAAACGCGGGCGCGGCCAAAAGCCGCGCCCGTAATTTTTTTGTACGGTTGTCTTATTTATTTGCAATAAACTACATAATTCTCATTTTGTAGCGTTAAAACGCGCCGTTAAAGTATTTATAATTTCATTTGCCTCCGCGCGGGACAGCTCCCTGCCCCATTTTGCGGGGGAAAGCGCAACGGGGGAGCGGAGGTTGCAGCGGGAGAACCTCGCCGTTTTGTCGCGGTCGGTGTCGTTCCACTTGTCGTAGAGCGCGGGGTTCACGTGTTCCCCTAACGCGCAGTCTATAAATTCGCACTTGCCGAAGTCCCTCCACGGCCGTGCAAGGTACACCGTGCCCTTTTCGGCCCCCTCCGCAATAAAGTCGCAGCCGTAAAACACAAACCCGCGCTCCTGCTTTAAGGAGTGAGCAGGCGCGGCAACAAACCCGTAGCCCCTGTCGTCGTGCAGGGAAACAATCTCGCAGTTTTCAAACAGCGCGGTCGCGCAGCCGAAAATAAAGTCCACCGTGCCGCAGATTTTGCAGTTTTTAAAGAGGTGGAGGGACCCGCCGTCCATATACAGCTGTTTTTCGGGGATAAACCCGCGGTAGCGCACCACGAGGTCGTCGGGGAAGGGAGCTAAAAACAGCGTGTCCTGCGTGGATTTCAAAGTGACGTTCTCCGCCGAAAAGTTTTTGGCGTTTACAGAAAGCGCCACGCACTGCCCCGCGGTTTTGGGGTCGGCGGTGGAGTTTTCCACGGTTAAATTTTCAAGTTTTACGCGCTCGCCCGTAACGCAAAGCGTGTACGTTCTGAAGGTGTTGTATTCCCGCCCGTCGGCGTGGATTTTGCGCGCGTAATCGCCGTAAGTTATGACGGTTGTTTCACGATTTTCGCCTATTATCGTAAGGTCGCCGCGCTCCAAAACGGTCTTTTGGCGGTAAATTCCGCTTTTCAGATATATGGTGGCGGGTTCCTTTACATTATTCAATATATCCGACAAATTATCCGTCGGCGAGAGGTGCAATTCAATCATAAAAAAACTCCTGTTTTTGTGCCTCTATTATAACACAATTTTTTTCGTGAAACAATAAAAAAAGTATTGATTTTTAAAATAGCCTATGTTATAATGGGTAAGCTAAATGTAAGAATGTAACATTCTGCGGTCATTTAAATGTCAGCTTTTAAGATATATGCGTAAGAACGGTTCAAGGTTCATTTCCTTCAAACAATATAAATTAACCGACTTGTTTTTGTTCGCAGTTATATTGATCGCATTTGACCTGGTGGCGCACTTTGCCCCGAGGGCGTTTGCCTCGGGCGCGAACTTCACTTTTATACTCACAGTTCCGATAGTTCTTTTGATAATGGTGCGTTGGGGCTGGCCGTGCGTATTTTTTGCGATAGGCGACGGGCTGTTTTTAAGCCTTTTAAACAATACGGCGGTCTGGCAGAGCTATCTGTGCTATGCCGCGGGTAACTGTTTTATACTGTTGCTGATGCTCGCGACAAAATTTTTCGGTAAACAAAAAATTGCAGGGAAGTGGTACTTCTCTGTGTTGTTTGTCATTTTCGGATGGGTTTTGCAAAACCTCGGCCTCACGCTGGCGATGACGGCACTCTACCGCGGCAACTTTCTTTCCTATTTTTTCGCCAACTTCGGTTTGGGCGGCAGCGGGCTGATGTCGCTTGCGGCGGGCATAGTCATAATATTGATACTCCGCCGCCTCGACGGCATGTTCGAGGACCAGAAGAGCTATCTTAAACGCCTCGACGCCGAAGCGCAGGAAATGCGCCGCATAGACGAGTTTGGCGAAACGCCGATAGAGATCGACGAAGAAACGCTGTCCATACTCAACAAGCGCGACGACGAGCTGGGCAAATAGTAAAGGGTAACAAGCGGGCAACACCGCATTACAAATAATCATTTAATTTTAAGTGATATGGAGGAAAATTTTCAATGTTCAAACTCAAGTGCGACGACTTCCTTGTCTTTGATGAGTCAACGGGCACCTATTCGATGGCGCCGGACCAGAAAGTAAGGGACGAAGCCGAGAAGAACACCTGGAAAACCGCCGGATTCACGCTCCTCAAAGACTGGCGTCTGTATCTGATGCTCGTGCCCATGATCTTGGTGTATTTCCTTTGGAAGTACATGCCCATGTACGAGCTGACCGCCTGCTTTAAGGATCCGTCCACCGGCGATACTTTGCATGTCAACACGTTCTCGTGGGCAGGCTTAAGATATTTCCAGATGTTGTTCACGGACGCAAAACTAAGCCCCGACTTTTGGCTGGCGTTCAGAAACACGTTCATAACCGCGTTCTACGGGTTGCTGTTCGGCTTCCCCGCGCCCATAATATTGGCGCTGTTCTTCAACGAAGTGCGTTCCAATATCGTGCGCTCGGTTATGCAGGTATGCGTATATCTGCCCAAATTCCTTTCAACGGTTATAGTAACGTCACTCACGCTCATTCTGTTCCGCGGCACGGCAAACGGCAAGCAGAGCGAAGGTATTGTGGCGGCGGTATTCAAGGCGTTCGGCGCAAAGCAGGAGCTTATCGACAGCGGCCTTGTGTTCACTACCCAGTACTACAGGGCAATATACATAATCACCGACCTGTGGGAGCATGCGGGCTATGACTCGATAGTATTCTTTGCGGCGGTAATAGCAGTTTCTCCCACCTCGTACGAGGCGGCGCAGATAGACGGCGCGGGCAAGATGGCGCAGATGAGATATGTGGTTATTCCCTCCATACTCTCCACCGTCGTAATAATGCTCATAATGAAGATCGGCGGACTTCTCTCCGTAGGCTACGAAAAGATTTACCTGTTATTGGGCGACGGCACCAACAATACCAACAACTATGCGGTAGCTCAGGTTATTTCAACGCTGGCCAACCAGTGGTCGGGCGGTGGTGGACCTGCGGGCGGCAGATCTCTCGGTACCGCGGCCGAAATGCTCAATAACTTGATCGGTATGATCCTCGTGCTCGGCGCAAACGCCATAGCAAAGAAGGCTTCCGACGTATCGCTGTATTAAGGAGGGATAGTAAAGTCATGAAAAGAAAAACAGAAAGATCCGAACTTATATTCCGGATTGTTGCATATTTCATTCTGATAGTATTTGCCCTTCTCTGCGTATATCCTCTGTTGTATGCTGTATCAGCTGCGTTCAGTTCGTCCTCGGCGTTGAATAGTGGTAGTGTTGTAATTGTTCCCGTAGATCCTCAGGGCGAAGCGTTTTTGGCCGTCTTGAAAGATAATTTGTTTTGGGTAAACTACTCCAACACCTTGTTCCTCACTTTCTTCGGTACGATTTGGGCGCTGGGCTATTCCATACTCGGCGCATACGCCCTCTCCAAGAAGAGACTTATGGCAAGGCGCGCCTTCAACTTCTTCCTTGTATTCACAATGTGGTTTTCGGCAGGTATCGTACCCCAGTACCAGAACTATCTCAACACCGCGCAGGTATTTGCTTCCATAGGCATAAGCGACCTCAAGTGGACGGTTGTTCTTGCGATGGGTATGAACGCCACCAACATAATCCTGTTGAGAAACTCCTTCGAGGGCGTTCCCTCCGAGATAGAGGAGGCGGCAAGGATAGACGGCGCCACCGAGTTGCAGATTCTCACCAAAGTGTATATCCCCATGAGCAAGGCCACGATAGCGACGGTAGCGCTCTTCTTCGGTATCTCCCGCTGGAACGGCTACTTCTGGGCGTACAAGGTAATACCCTCCACGCAGAGCTATTCCTGGCCCGTGCAGGTGTATATCCGCGACTTTATTGATAGGAAAACTACTATTTCCAATAGCCCTCTTCAAGAAGAACTTGTTATACAGAACTGGGATAGAGATCATTCTTATGCGGCTATATCCGTAGTGTATTCAATGGTTGTCTGCGCTATAATTCCCATCCTTGCAATCTACCCGTTCATTCAGAAGTACTTTGCAAAGGGCGTAAATATGGGCGGCGTAAAGGAATAATAAAGTTTTATATGGGGCAAAACCCTGTAATAAAGAAAAAAATTTTTTATAAGGAGAAAAATATGAACAAATACAAAAAGCTCGCCATTGCCGCGGTCTCCATGGTAATGGCAGGAACAATGGCAGTTTCATTGGCGGCCTGCGGCGGCAACGGCGGAGGCGGTAGCGGCACGGGCACAGGCGGCGGCATACAGTCCGGCGAAAACACCGGCGCAACCGTTGACTCCGCTAAGATTACCGCTCTGCTTGGCCATCTGACTGAAAACAATTCTCAGGTAAGAGAAAACGCTTTCAACACGCAGGGCTGGAAGACGGTAAAAGATTACTGGGCATACCTCAAGGGCGCAAATACAGGCGCTCTCAAGGATGAGTACCACGTTCTGAAAGACGACGGCACGCTCGATTACACCGCGTACACCAGATCTACTCCCGTGACCCTCAACATTGCGATAGGTCACAACAGTGCGGCTACTTCAACCCATTTCGCTTCCAACCTTGGTAAGACCTTAACCCTTCCCGACGGTAATCAATATTCCAACGGCGATGCTAAACCCGCCTGGGCGCAGATGGGCAAGGACCTCAACATTACCTGGAACGACGTATTCAAGGGCTGGTCTTCGAACTCCAACCTCAACAAGATTGTAGCGGGCGACGACGGCGCTTCCTATGCGACAACAGATATGTATACTACCGACCTCAGCGTGGCCGTATCGCAGGCTGCTGCCGGCATATCCATTCTGAACTTGGCCGACTATCTGGACTATATGCCCAACTTCGCTAAATTCCTCAACGAGAACCCCATCGTATATCTGTCCCTCCTTCAGAGCGGCATGAGCACGACGGACGGCAGCGGCAAGACGCTGTACGTTGCTCCCTACTTCGACGGTTACGACGATATCGAAAGATATTGCCTGATGCGCCAGGATATGGTTGAAAAGCTCCTCAACGGGGATACGGCTTCCACCAGCACCGCAACCTTCAAGGATGTATGCGGCGAAACTCCCAGCGTAAGCGCTTATATGGGCGCAACCGGCAAGTTGGCTATCGACAGCCTTAACGCTACAGGCACGGCCGTTACGAAGATAGTTAAAAACTATGACGCAGTTGTTACGGCAGCCAAAGACGAAAACACCGCGCTCGGCGCAGCTTATAAGGCGATCGCCGGCGAGGCTTACGCAGAGGAGAGCGGCAACATAGTTGACCTTATGAACTATGCCGTTAAGAAGAACAACGAGGCTACGGGCGCCCAGCTCCTTACCCTCTTCCGCGCATACATCGACGTATGCTACCAGAAGGAAGACGGCAGCGCTTACTACACCTCCACAACCCGCGCCAACCTCTTCAACGGCTATGACGCATGCTGGGATGCAGACGACCTTGCGGCTCTGCTCCGTTGCGCAATGACCAACTCCGGTATGCTCGTAGGCGAGGGCAAGGAACTCGGCGGCATAGCTCCCCGTTCGGGCCAGAACGACAGAACTCCCGATATGGTTTCCCTTGCAGGCCAGCTCTTCGGCGCACGCGGCGCAACTTCCAGATTCGAACAGACCTATATAGATAACAGCGGTAACCTTCAGGACGCCCGCAACGACGCTCACTATTGGGAGGCTATGGCTCTTTTCCACAACTTTAGGGCTGAGGGCCTCATCGCCGACTACACCGGCTACGGCGACTTCAAGGGTGCACAAGGTTTACAAGCAGAGAAAGAGTACTTAATGCTCTACGATTATTCTCAGACGCAGACTTCCAGTGCTATTGCGCTTGATGCAGGCATTGAAATGGATCTTCCCGAAGGCTATCACTTCGGACCCGTTATGACTCCCGTAGCTAAATGGGACGTAAACGGCAACGGCACCTACGGCGAAGAGGGCGAAATAATCAGATTCACCGAGAGCTGGCGTTCCACCAAGACCGGCGGCCTTGCACTCAACGGCGCGCTCAAGGAAGACGCAAACAAATTAAAGGCAGCCCTTCAGTTCGTTGACTACCTGTACTCCGAAGACGGTCAGATAGTTTCCACTTACGGCCCCATGGCTACCAACGCACAGGGCACGGGCGGCTTCTGGTATAACGAGGCAGGCACGAAGGGCGCAGCCGACAGCTTCCAGTACAAGGGCAACTACTACAAGGGCACGATGTACAAGGGCAAGGCTACCCCTACAGTAACCACAACTCTCTATGACGCATTCGCAGGCAAAGAGGGCGTTACCGGCGGCGGCGCAGCCAACCTTGAAGGTACGCAACGTAGCTTTACTGACTATGCTCGTAAACTTATCGGTTCCACGCTTCCCGTAGGCGTTAAGGATCAGTCCTTCGAAAACCAGCTTACGGCTTCCATGGGCCGCGAGGGTGCAAACAAAGTAGGACAGGGCCTTGCGCTCGGCACGGTTAAGGGCATGAGCCTTGCAATCGACGAAAACAACTACTGGTTCACCTGCGTTCCTTCCGGACTTCCCATCGCTTCCAACATACAGGCCGATATACTTGACAACACCAACATGCAGCATCTTAAGTATATAACTGGCACTGCAAAGAAGAGTGGTGATAAAAACTTCCTCAGCATTATGAACTATGTTATCCTTAATGGTCTGACCGGAACATACAACCAACAGGATGAGCAGTATACTTTCTAATTAAGTAAGTAAACTTAAACAAACATTAAAATTATTGAGGGGCGCCCGCGCGGGCGCGGGCGTCCCGAAAAACCTTTCGGGGGATAAAAATGAAAACTCAGATGAGATTCCAAAAATACATATGCCTTGCGATGCTGCTTGCGGGCGCATTGTCATTGCTGTATGCATTTTTCTACTGTTCGGGCGCTCTTTCCGAGCTCGGTCAGGCAATGAAACTTGAGAACGGTAAAAACGTATCAATTTTTACAGCGGCGGAGGGCAAGTACGACGCGCAGTTTTATAACGCTGTGCAACCTTTCAACAATCTTTTGATGATTATGGGCATAGTTATGATACTCCTTGCGGTTGTGCTGTATATAACCGGATGCAATAAGAGAAGAAATTACTACATAAGCAACTATATTGCAACCGGCCTGTGCGCGGGCGGCGATATCGTCATTTCGTTGATTCTTTTGGTTATGTGCGGCTATTGGCACTCTGAGTTCCAAAAGGTAGATTTCGAAGCCTGGTATAAAGCGTATGAAGTTTATTTTGAATTGGGCACAGACGCTTCCACAATTCACTACAACACTTCGCAACTTTGGTTTATAATCGGCTATTTCGTATATGCGATAGTTATTATCGCCGCGGTATTGCTCATTTTGAACCTTGTTTGGAAAGTGCTTCTTATGAAGGGTGAAAAGCAACTGCTTGACGGCAGCGCGCTCAAAGAAGGAGGTGCAGCATGAAAGACGCAACTTCCAATCCTATAATAAGCAGCGATATAATGCGCTACAAAAAGAACAAATTGGGCGCAAACCTTGCGCTCGGCGCGATAGCGTTTGACTGCCTCAGTTTTATGTTCCTGTATTCGGTAGTCGGAACAAGCTACTACTCCACGTGGGCGATAGCGTTTGACGTTATATTCAACCTCGTGTTCCTGCTTATAACGTTCCTTCTGTCCGAACAGGTAAAAAACTATAACAGCAAACTTGTCATTCTGCAAATAATTTTCGGCGTTTGCCAGATAGGCAGAATCTTTTGGTTGCCGCTCGGCGGACTGTTGACAAAACCCGCCGCTATCGACATAGGCAAGTTCCTTGTTATGGCTATTTCTCTCGGGGCTTCCGGCGTGCTTGAAATTGCCTCGGCTGTGATAGGTTATATCCGCAGCAAGCAGGTTGCCGAGTTCAACAAAAAGGTTGAAAGCGGCGAAGTTGACATAATGGAAACCGTAAAGCAGTTGGATGCAGAAGATGCAGCAAAGGCGCATGCAACTCCCGAAGTTGCCGTAAATGAGCAAGAGGAGGTGCAATAATGCCTGAAGTTAATATTCAACATCTGGACAAAATTTATGACGGCGGCGTGCAGGCGGTTTACGACTTTAACCTGGACATAGCCGACGGCGAGTTTATAGTCCTTGTAGGACCTTCCGGTTGCGGCAAATCGACGACCCTTCGTATGGTTGCCGGACTTGAAGATATATCCGCGGGCACCCTTATAATAGACGGTAAGGACTGCACGCAGCTGCCCCCTAAGGACAGAGACATAGCGATGGTGTTCCAGAACTACGCTCTGTACGGGCACATGACGATTTATGAAAACATGGCGTTCTCCTTAACGCTCCGCAAGGAGAATAAGGAACTGATCCACAGAAAGGTTATGGCCGCGGCCGAGATTCTGGATTTAAAGACCCAGCTCAACAAAAAGCCCCGCCAGCTTTCCGGCGGCCAGCGCCAGCGTGTTGCGATGGGCCGTGCGATTGTGCGCAATCCCAAAGTGTTCCTGTTTGACGAACCTTTGTCCAACCTCGACGCGAAACTCCGCGGTTCGATGCGGCGCGAGCTTATCCTGCTTCACAAAAAGCTGAACGCGACGATAATGTACGTAACGCACGACCAGACCGAGGCCTTGACCCTTGCGGACAGAATAGTTTGCATGTCAATGGGCCACGTTCAGCAGATAGGCAAGCCCATAGAGCTCTACGAAAAGCCCGCCAACACCTTCGTTGCAACTTTCATAGGACTTCCTCCCATGAACATGTTCGAGGGCAAGATCGAGGGCGGCAAGTTTGTAAGCGAACTGTTTGAGTATCCTCTCACGCCCGAACAGCAGAAAACTCTTTCGGGGCACGAGGGTGAAACGGTTATCCTCGGCGTTCGTCCCGAAAACGTTACCCGCGACGGCCACATAGATCTTTTGGTCACCAACAACGAAAACCTCGGCATGAACACCCTGGTGCACGGCAAGATAGGCGGCAAAAAGATAATCGTGTGCAAGTTTGCCGAGTGGTGCAACTATAAAGCGGGCGATACCATTCAGATAGGCTTCGACCACGAGATGATGCACTTCTTCGAAAAGCCGCAGCCGGATGAAAACGGCAAGGAATTGCCCGGCAAGGCGATAAGGTAAGGAGGTAATAGAGATATGTCAGAAGAAAACGTTCAGGTTCAGAATAACGTTGCAGAACCCTCCAAACCCTCCTTCGGCGCCAAAGTCAAGGAATGGTTCCGCAAAAAGATAGTAAATTTAAAGCGGCACCCCCAAAACATTGCGCTTTTGTTCCTTGCGATAGCTTCCGTTTACTACATGTTTATAATGTTTGTAATCGGCGCGGCCATCAACGAAACAAACGCAGAGGCCAGCCTGCCCGCAACGGGTATATGCACCTTTATTGCAACGCTGCTTTCGATACTCGTGCTTGTAAGTTTTTTAAACTCGTTCCCCAAGCGCAAAAAGCCCAACATCTTTTTCCTTGTGCTCACGTGCGTGATGATTGCGGGTATAATAGGATGCGACATAGGCTACTATATCCCCGTTAATCTCTATCTCAACAGCCCGGCGGGCGCAGGCAAGGCAGCGGCGGCTGCGGCACAGCCTTTCGTGTTTGTACATATTATCCTTCTTGCGATCGCGGCGGTCGTATTTGCGCTCCTGCCCGTGTATAGCAGACTCATCCAAAAGATCAATACGTCCGTTAAACTTGAATCTGCAACCGAAAACATGAAGGGCAACATAGATATTCAGGAAGACTGATAATATTTAAAAATTTAACCGAACTATAACCGGCAAAATAAATTTTTGTCGGTTATTTTTCCAAAGGGACTTGAAATGTCAAAAAAGAAAAACAAAACACCCGAAACCACTATCGAAAACTATTACGATCTGAAGGTGGATAAGGTAGACGAGCTTGTGGCCGTTTTAAAGGGGGACGTTACCACGGACAGCGAGGCCGTAAACTATGCCATGAACGCCAATATGGGCGTGTATGACCCCAAGAACGTAAAGCGCAACGGCAAGGACAAGGAATTCGACCCCTACAAAACAGATTTTTTGGGCAGGGTTCCCACATGGATCAAGGCGATTTTTATCAAGTTTTGGTTCGCAGGCGCGGTGTGCTATTTTGTGATGATGGGCATTATGCCCAACTCCGGCTATCTCGACCAGGCCGTTTTGACGGGCGCGGTGATGGGGCTCGTGGTGGACATTCTCGTAAACCCGCTGTTCAGGTTTATGGAATCGGACAGGCGGGAATTCAACGCTTACATGATGTTCCCCTTCCCGTTCAAGGCGTTCTGGACCTTTTTTGCCAACATATTCTACTATATAATAGTCGGATATCTTATCGCCGTATCGTACACGGGACTGGTATTTTTAAATGTGGTTAGGGGCGTTGAACCGCTGCTGTTCGGCGTCATTTGCGTGGCGATCGATATGGTATTTATAGGCATAAAGGACGGCGTGGTTGCGCTTGTCCGTCACATAAAAAACAGGAAAAAGGAGAAAGCGGCCAATGTTTAAAAAGCTCTTTGTTTCCGGCACCTCGGCGTGCTTCGAGTTTAAAAATACAAATCCCTACTACAGCCCCAAAAAATATAAGGTGCTGCTGAACGGGGAGGAAGTCGGCGGCGAACGCAACACCAACGTATTTTCGCTGTTTGACCTCACCCCCGGCACGGAATACACCGTGTCAACCAAACCGGGCAGGGGCAGCCTCACGTTCACTACGCCCACCGAAACGGCGGTCATAAGCGTAAAAGAGCTCGGCGCCAAGGGCGACGGCGTCTCCGACGACACGTACTACGTGCAGATGGCGATAGACAAGTGCCCCGCAGGCGGCAGGGTGCTGGTGGAGGGCGGCAGCTACCTCATACGCCCCGTCGTTTTAAAGAGCGACATAACCCTTGAAATTAAAAAGGGCGCGGAGCTTTTGGGCGACGTGGTGGAAACGCACTATCCCTACGTGCCCGCAAGCGTATTTTTGGACGGCAAAACGGTGCCGATGGCAAGCTGGGAGGGCGAACTTTACGACTGTCACCAGTCTTTGATTTCGGCATACAGACAGAAGAATATAAGGATAGTGGGGGAGGGCACGATAAACGGCAACGCCGATCACTCCACGTGGTGGGCGACCCCCAAGGGAAGAAAGGTGGCGCGCCCGAGGCTGGTGTTCCTCAACAAGTGCAGCGAAGTTGTATTCCACGGCGTGACCTGCAAAAATTCCGCAAGCTGGAACCTGCACCCCTTCTTTTCCAAAAATTTAAAATTTTACGATTTGAGGATACAGAACCCCTCAACCGCTCCCAACACCGACGGGCTCGACCCCGAAAGCTGCGACAGGGTGGATATAGTGGGCTGCGTGTTCAGCGTTGGCGACGACTGCTGCGCGATAAAGAGCGGCAAACTGCACATGGGCAGAACGTTTAAAACGCCCGCCAACCACCACACCCTCCGCAACAACCTGTTCCAGGACGGCCACGGCGCAATAGTTTTGGGCAGCGAGATGAGCGGCGGCGTAAAAAATCTCTCCGTCTGCCAGTGCGTGTTCAAGCACACCGACAGGGGGCTGAGGATAAAATCCCGCCGCGGCAGGGGCAAGGACGGCATAATAGACGGCGTGCTCTTTGAAAACATCAGGATGGAAAACGTAATAACGCCCCTCGTCATCAACATGTACTACTTCTGCGATCCCGACGGCCACACCGAATACGTCTGGTCCCGCGACCCCGCAACGCCCGTGGACGACAGAACGCCCTACCTCGGCAAATTTAAGTTCAAGGACATTGATTGCGCGGACTGCGAATGTATGGCGGGCTATTTTGACGGATTGGTGGAGCAGCCCATTAAGGAAGTTATGATAGAGAACGTAAGTTTCCATTTCAAGCCCGACGCCAAACCCGCTCAGCCCGCAATGCTTGAAAACGTGCGCGACTTCTGCAAGGAGGGGCTGTACGTGGACAACGTGGAGCGGCTCGTGCTCAAAAACGTAACGTTCGAAGGCGTCGTCGGGAAAAAGATAATCAAACACAACTGCAAAGAAGTGATAGAAGAATAGTATTTTTAGGGGGAATTTATGGATTATTCGGTAATTGACAAGTACATAGACAGGCTGATAGAGGACACCGCGCCCGACGCGCCGATATGGAACATAGAGAACATCAAACAGGGCAAAAAGCCCGCGTGGAACTATATCGACGGCTGCATGATGACTTCGCTGTACACCATATACAGGCAGACGGGGCTAAAAAAGTACATAGATTTTATAGATAAATTTGTGGACTACTACGTGTTTGAGGATGGCTCGATACGCGGCTACGACCTCGAAACGTACAACCTCGACAACCTCAACGAGGGGCGCGTGCTTTTCGACTTATACAGCGAGACGGGCAAAGAAAAGTACAAAAAGGCAATAGAGCTGCTGTATAAGCAGATACTCGGCCAGCCGCGCACGGGCACGGGCAACTTCTGGCACAAGAAGATTTATCCCAACCAGGTTTGGCTGGACGGCCTGTATATGGCGCAGGTGTTCTACACCCGCTATCAGACGGAGCTCGGCGGCAAGGACTATTCCGACATAGTAAAGCAGTTCCGCGCCGTGTACGACAATATGTACGACAGGCAAAAGAGGCTGTATTATCACGGCTGGGACTGGTCCAAAACGGCCTTTTGGGCGGATAAAACCACGGGGCTGTCCAAGTCTTTCTGGCTCCGCTCGGTCGGCTGGTACACGGTGGGACTCGTCGACGCGATAAGCTATTTTGACAACTCCGCCATAGAGGCAAAAGCCGAGCTCGTAAATATCTTCCGCGAGACGATAGAGGGCCTCGAACAGTACATAGACCCCGTCGGCCACATGTTCTATCAGGTGCCCGACCAGATGGGCAGGGAGGGCAACTACCTCGAAACTTCGGGCAGCGCCATGATTTCCTATGCGATGATGAAGGGCGCCCGCCTCGGCTACGTGGACAAAAAGTTCGCCGCGCTCGGCAAAGAAGTGTTCGACGGAATCTGCAACAAGTACTTGACGACCACGGACGGCAAGCTGAATTTGGGCGGCATCTGCCTCGTTGCAGGGCTCGGCCCCGAAAACAACCCCCGCCGCAACGGCACGTTCGAATACTATATCTCGGAGCCCGTTGTGGAAAACGACGCCAAGGGCACAGGCCCGTTCGTTATGGCCTACACCGAACTTAAACAACTTTAAAATTCAAAACGAAAAGCCGCGGGAATTTCCTGCGGCTTTAAATTTTATAAAAAATATTTATTTTAATTTGTCACGCCAAAAGGGGACGTAAGAATATATGGATTGCTCCGCAATTTAAAATAATTGCAAAGTCAATTAAAGGGTGTCAGCCATATATATTTGTTTTATGCGGGTGGATTTTTACTTCATGTTTGAAATCGTATCTGTGGGCAATGTTTTTACTTAAAATTGCCTGGGGGTAACCTAAATGTTACATTCAAATATTGACTTTTTGACCATGGGCGGATATACTTTACTCACAAATCGCTAAGGAGCAGGCTATGACAACCGGTCAAAAAATTTTACAGTGCAGAAAGCAAAAGGGGCTCACCCAATCCCGGCTTGCCGAATTGTTGGGCGTAACCCGTCAGACTGTCTCCCGTTGGGAGAGCGACTCGGTATTCCCCGAAACGGAAAAACTGGTTGAGATGAGCAGGCTTTTCAATGTAACGGTGGATTACCTTTTAAACTATGAAAATGATGGCGGAGTTCCGCTTGGCACGGGGCATAAACCGCTCAATCTGTCCGATATTTTTAAAAACGGCGTTTACTTTGAATACAGAAGCAAAAGAACTTTGTTTGGGCTTCCGCTCGTCCATGTGAATATAGGTTTGGGCAGGGCGGCAAAGGGAATAATAGCCGTAGGGCTTGTCGCAAAAGGGGTTATATCCTTTGGGCTACTCGGATTCGGGGTCATTTCATTCGGGCTTCTTTCCTTGGGCGCGCTTGCGTTCGGCACATTGGCGTTTGGGTTGTTCGCCGCGGGCGCGATTTGTCTTGGGATAGTAATTGCCGCAGGCGCAATATCTTTGGGTATGTTCTCGCTTGGCGCGGTGAGCGTGGGGCTGTACGCTACGGGAGCCGTATCATACGGCTATTTTGTTGCGATAGGCGACAGAGCTTTCGGATTTATTGCTGTCGGCGGGCATTATGCGCGGGGGACATATTCGGCTGTTGTCGATGAGCTTAATAGCTTAAAGGATATAATTTACAGCGGCTTTAACGAGCTGCCTGCGGCGTTCACGCTCTTTAACGGCTGGAGCAAAGGAATTTTCGAAGGCGTTTTAAACGGCTTTATTACACTCGGCGGATAGTTAAAGCCACGGGCGGGCCCGTGGCTTTAATACATGTATTTGATTTTGATAACCGCGTGCGCTTTATGCCAAAAGGGAGACGGAGAGGAGACAGAACACGATGAGGGACACGGCGTCCACGATGGTGGTGATAAAGGGGCTGGCGACGGCGGCGGGGTCCAGCTTGCATGCCTTGACCAAAAGGGGAAGAAGGCACCCCACCAATTTGGCGATGATGACGGTTACGCAGAGGGCCAGCGACACGATTGCGCAGAGCACGGGCGTATATCCCTTATAGCCGAACAGCAGGTTATCTATCAGCATCAGTTTTGCAAAGCAGGCGGCGCCCAAGGTTACGCTCAGCAGCAGCGACGCCCTGAGTTCCTTCCACAGCACCTTGCCGCTGTCCTTTAAGGTCAGCTCTCCCAGCGCCAGCGCGCGGATTACGGTAACCGAAACCTGCGAGCCCGAGTTGCCGCCCGTATCCATCAGCATCGGCACGCAGGCAAACAGCACGGGGCTTATGGCGTTCAGCCGTCCCTCGAACTTATTTATTATAAGGCCGGTGAACGTGGCGCTGACCATCAGTATCAAAAGCCACGGCACGCGGCTTTTCCAGATGGAAAACACGCTTGTCTTTAAATAGGGTTTGTTGGCGGGCATAATGGCCGCCATCTTTTCTATGTCCTCGGTGTTCTCTTTTTCAAGGACGTCCAACGCGTCGTCTACGGTAACTATGCCCACAAGCCGCTTTTCGTTGTCCGTTACGGGTATTGCCAAAAAGCCGTAGTCCGAAATGGTGCGGGCAACGTCCTCCCTGTCGTCGAGGGTGTTCACGTAGATGACGTTGTCCTCCATAATGTCGGATATCAGGGCCTCTTTTTTGGAAATCAGCAGATCCTTTGCGGTCACCAGCCCGATAAGCGTCTTGCGCTCGTCGGTCACGTAGCAGGTGTATATCGTTTCCTTGTCGATTGCCGTTTCCCGCATGCGGTCCAGCGCTTCTTCCACGGTCATCTGCGGCTTAAATTCCACAAATTCTATGGTCATTATGCTTCCCGCGCTGTTTTTGGGATATTTCAGCAGATCGTTTATATATCCGCGGGTCTCGGCGTCGCTTTGCGCCAAAAGTCTCTTCACGACGTTTGCGGGCATCTCTTCCACAAGGTCCACGGTATCGTCAAGGAACAGTCCTTCCATAACGTCCTTGATTTCCTTGTCGGTCAGCTTTTTTAACAGCGCCTCCTGCGTGTCGCGGTCAATCTCCGCAAACACGTCGGCCGCTAAGTCCTTTGGCAAAATGCGGAACAGCACGGGCAGGTCTTCCTCCTGCGTCTGCTCAAAAATTGCCGCAAGGTCAATCTCGTTCATTTCCGCCAGGAGGGGCTTTAAAACGGCGAAGTTTTTGTTTTGCAGCAGCTGCAAAATTTCCTCTTCCTCGGCTATTCTGCGGGCGACGTCCTCGGGCAGGTCCTCAATTATGTCGACGGTGTCCTCAACCGAAACGTCGTCCATCACCTCCTGTAGCTCGTCGTCGCGCAGGCCCGCCACTATCTGTTGCTGTACGGACGGGTCGAGAAGGACGAGCGCGTCGGCCAAAACGCCCTTGTCGAGGGCGCGGCAGAGGGGGATCAGTTTGTCGTCGGGGAGCGCGGAAATGGTTTCGGCAACGGCGTCGGGCGGCATATCGTCCAGCAGTGCGGCCGCACGGTATATGTCTGTTTCGAGCAAGTTTTTTATTTCCTCTGTCATAAGCGCCTCCTTGCCGTAACCGCGCCCCTTTTGCGCGGAATTTTAAATGCGTGCAGTGTATTCCGAAACGTTCAAAATCGTTTCGCCGTCAATCTGCAGCGCGCAGGGCTCGGCAAATTTCACGGTGATTTCCTTGCCCTCGAGTATCTTTACCATATTTTCCTTTTTGACGTGTTCGCCCTTGAATATCTTGGGGAAGAGCATCAGAGTAGTCAGTTTTCCCTTGCCGTACATGACGCACAGGCTGAGTTTGCCGCCTGCCTTTCTGTTCTGGGCGGGGGTGGGGATCATGCCGCCGCCGTAGTAGCAGCCGAACATCGCGGGCGCAATCCACACCTTGTTGAACTGATACTCCGTACCGTCGACTGTAACTTTTGCGTCCCTCGGCTTAAAGTGGAACAAAAGGCCCTTTATCGCGATGGAGGTGTAGTTTACCTTTTTTCCCTCGGATTTAAGCCTGTCTCCCACCTCGCAGCAATAGCCGTCTATGCCGTAGCCTATGCCGTTTATAAACTTGTAGTCCTTGCCGTTAACCGTAACTACGGGCAGGTTTTTGATAAAATCGTTTATCTGGAAGAGGGTGGTGCGTTCGTTTATCTTTTCAACTTCAAAGCCCTCGGGCAGCGGGAAAAAGCTGTCCGCGTGCGCCTTCAAGTCGTTAAAAAAGTCGTTGCCGTTGCCCGTCGCATACAGATAGACCCTGTTTTGCAGGTTGTCGCAGTCCACGGCGTTCACAAACCTGTTCAGCGTGCCGTCGCCGCCCGCAATAAGTATATTCGTTTCGGGCGGAAGCGCGGCGATTTTTTCGGCCAGACCGTCTTTGAGTTCGGTTAGATTTTCAAACGTGAGTTCGTTGCCTTCCAGCATTTTGCTAAGTTTTGTCTTAACGGCGTCAACGTCGCCCGTGCCCGCAAGCGGGTTGTAAAAAACTGTAAATTCAGCCATTGTATTTCCTCTTTGGTTAATTTTTATTTATAGCCTGTCTGTTCGGGCCGGTCCATGTCCTGCACGCCCCGGACGGCGATATTTTAAAGTATTTTTTAAACACCCGTGAAAAGTAGAGCGGGTCCGAAAATCCGCACGCTTCGGCAATCTGCCCCACGGAGTAGTTGCTGTAACGGTTGCCTATGCCGCTCAAAATAAGCCCGCGCGCAAGCTCCATTCTCTCACTAATAAGATATTCGTGAGGGGTTGCGCCCGTTTCCTTTTTAAAGAGTTTTCTGACGTAGTCGTAGTTTAGGGGCAAGAGTTTCAGGCTGTCCTCGAGAGAATAGGAGGTGTTGGAGAGATTCTTTTTTATGTCCCCGCGCACCGTAGCCACCACGGGCGATAGCCTTCCGCCGCCCGCCTGCGCCACCAGATAGGCCGCAATCAGCCCGCCCAGTGCGGCGGTAACTCCCCTCTTTTGAGGGTCCCCGAAATAAATTTTTGCCTGTTCGGCGGCGTGCGCAATCCCGCGCCCCGCGTCGTCGGGAAGTATCCGTATTTCCTTAAAGGGCAGTATGGCCTGCTCTAAACTAACAAGCGCGGCCTCGCCCGAAAAGGCGTACTTTACAAGGGGCGGCACAACGGCAACTTCCCCCGCGCCGAACTCTTTATGTCCGTCTGCGTATTGCAAAACGCATCTGCCGGCGGCGACTATAACGGAAAAATTTTTGTCTGCGTGCAGACCGCAATCATCGGCCCGTCCCGCATAAGCAATACCGTTCATAACCGTATTCTATCATATTATATCCGTTTTGTCTATAATCTTTGACGGAATTTTGCAATGTTAATTTTATACAAAGGGGATAAGCGGCGGCGGGAGAGCGCCTCCCGCCGCCGCAAAAAACTCAACACATATCGGGAATTATACTTCCACGGCATCGTACGGCACGTTGAAGGGAGCCTCTTTGAGGACGATTTTTTCCTCGCCGTAGGTCCTGTGCGGCACGGCGAAAATCTTTGCCCCGCCCGCGTGCGCCCGCAGGTCCTCGCGCAGCTCTTTCCAGTCCATCAGCCGCGCAAAAATGCCGTTGTTCATATCTATCCTTATATCCTTTGCGCCGCCCGCATACATGTTTAAAAGTTTGGCGCGCAGCCCCACCAAAATGAATTCGGGCGCGTGCTCCCTGCCCGAACCCCCGCAGTGCTTGCAGGGCTTCACTATCTGCGAAAGGGGGGAGGCGCCTATGCGTTTTCGGGTAAATTCCACCAGCCCAAGCCCCGACATCGGCAAAACGCGGCACTTGGCTATATCGTCGCGGAGGGCGCGCTCGAGCTCGGCCACAAGCGCCTTTTTGTGCGCTTCAACCTGCATGTCAATAAAGTCGACCACGACTATGCCGCCTATGTTTCTCAGCCGCACCTGCCTTGCAATCTCCCGCGCGGCGAGGCAATTCGTGTAGTACACCGTCTGTTCAAGGCTGTCGTCCCCCGTAAAGCGGCCGGTGTTCACGTCTATCACGGTCAGCGCCTCGGTGTGCTCTATTACAAGGTACGCCCCGTTTTCCAACTCGGCGCGCGGCGATATCACCTGCAAAATCTGTTCGGAAATGCCCAGCTCCTCCATCATATCCCTGCCCGTGCTGTGCAGTGCTACGGGCAGCCGCGATTGGGGAGGGTACAGGCCGACTATTCTTTCCACGAGGGAGGCAAGGTGCGCCGAGCCCACCACAATGCTGTCTATATCCGAAGAGAGCGTGTCCCGCAAAACGCGTACGGGCAGCGCAAAATCGGTGTACAGCAGTTCCCCGACGTCGGCCGCGGGGAAGGCGGACTCAATTTCGCGGTACATATTTTTCAGGTATGCCAGCTCCTGTTCCAGCTGTTTGCGCTTGGCATAGGGGGCGGCCGTGCGCACCACCAGCCCGTCGCCCTCGTCAATCATGTTTTGCACGGTGTAAATCAGGTTTTTCCTCAGCTCCTCGTCGCATATCTTGCGCGAAACGCCCACCGTGGTCGTGCCGGGCATATAAATTAGGCTCTTGCCCACGATGGAGACGTGCGACGTCACCTTTGCGCCCTTGTTGCCCACGGGCAGCTTTACCACCTGCACCAAAATTTCATCCCCGACGTGCAGTTCGGGCATAGCGGGCAGGGAGTTTTCGTCAAAGTACTTTTCCCGTCCGCCCAAAAATTCGTCGGAGGAAAGATAGCAGTTCTTTTTCAGCCCGCAGTTTACAAAGGCCGCCTGCATGCCGGGCAGCACGCTCTCTACGCGCCCCTTGTACACGTTCCCCACCGCAACGCCCGTGTTGCGCTTTTCAAAATTGAAATCGGTTACTTTTCCGTTCTCCGTAACCGCCGAAATATAATATCCGCAAAAGGAGTCGAAATACAGAGTTTTTTTAAACATAACATACCGCTCTACAGATAATAGCCCGAAAAATATGCCGCGTGCCCGTATATTATAATATATCGCTAAACAAATATCAATTATTTTTTCAAAAAACAGGGCAAAACTATGAGTACGTTTGACTTTTTTCGCAAAAGGGGTATAATTGTATCTGTAAAAAACCCAATCAGGAGTATATATATATGAAAATCGATTTCAAAGGCATAACCGCAGAGGAGCTCTCCTTCAAAATCAACAGAGTGCGCATCAACCCCGAAGAAAAGCTGGATATAAAGCCGCAGTTCAGCCGTCAGGTGAGAAAGGTCAACAACAACGACAAACTGCACTTCGTCGCCCTTTCGGTGAAGATTGAAAGCACCGCGGAGGAACCCAAGCCCTTTGACATAAACGTCACTTTGGTGGGAATTTTCGAGGTGACCGACATCAAAAACGACGCCGAGGAGAGGAGCTTTGTGATAGACGCCACCAAAAATATCTATCCCTATCTCAGGTCGGCCGTGACCAACCTCACCGCCAACGCCTATATCGCGCCCCTCAATCTGCCCATCATCACGGGGCCGCTGTTCCCGGAGGATAGGGATCAGTACGCGTTCACCGTAGGAGATTTGAATTAGCTCCCGCCAAGCGGATTATAAGCGGCGCAATACTGCGTCGCGTTTGCGCGCTCCTCGGTCACGTACTTCTGTGTACGCTCCCTTCGTCGCTTACGCACGCTCCTTGTCTTGCTTGCTTCTAACCGCTTGCAGACTTCGTAAATGCAGGGGTCGCGCCGGCGCAAAAGCGTGGTTTTGCTTGCAACAAAATTATTTTTAATAATTGCAATGCAAGTTAAGGCTTGTCATTTTGTGCGAGCGAAGCGACGCCCTGCCGAGGGTTTCCTTTGGGAAACGGCAGAGCGTGAGCGAAGCGGTAAGCGAAATAATCCCCCCGTGGGCTGGTCGAGGTCGGTTGAAACGCGCACACATATTAACAATTTTTCTTTTTAATTTTGTCCCACCCCCCCCCAATATTGTCAATAACCATTCGGCGGCGGCGCGTATGCGCCGCCGCATGCATAAAATGTCACGGTACGGTCTTAATACCGTCACAATTTGCGCCTAATATAAATATATAAGGTGAACAACATGAAAAAATCGGCTTTGATAAAGATTATAGCCTGCTCTGCGGCGGCAATGGCGGCGTGCTTTGCCGTTGCCGGCTGCACTATGGGCGAAACCCGCAACTACACCGTTGAATTAACGCAAGCGGAGGGAGGCGTACAACTGTCCTCCACCGAAATGCTGCAAAAAATCCGTCCCACGGTGGTGGACGTCACAAGCTACTCGCAAACTTCGGCAAGCGCGGGCAGCGGCGTTATAATAAACACCGTCAAAGACAAAAACGGCAGCAGCGTGCAGTATTTCATAGTTACAAACCACCATGTCATAGACGGCGGCGAAAACTTTGTCGTGGACGTGCTGTCCATAGCGGAGGACGGCGCCGAAAGCACCACGGCGTATGCCGCAACGCTTGTCGGCAGCTCCAAAAAGCGGGACATAGCGGTGCTGTCCATCGCTCCGCCCGCAGGCACGCAGCTCTCCGTTGCAACCTTTATCGCGGACAGCGACAGCGTAAAGGTCGGCGCCGAAGTGTTTGCCATAGGCAACCCGCTGGGCATTTTGGGCGGCACGGTTACACACGGTATAGTGTCGGCAACCAAGCGCAACGTCAACGTGGGCGACATAGGCGCAATGACGCTTATGCAGACGGACGCCCTCACCAACGGCGGCAACTCGGGCGGAGGCCTGTTCGACGCCTTTGGCAACCTTGTGGGCATAATCAATTCGGGCTACGAAACGTATAACGGGCAGCAGGTGGAGGGTCTGAACTTCGCCATTCCTGCCAACGACGCAAAATTTGCCGCCCTGTCCCTTATTTCCACCCACACCGAGCAAAACGGCGCGGTTACGGGCTACGGCTATGTGGAGGGGGACGCCAACGTCAACGTGGCCTTTTCCACCCAAACGCTCTACACCGACTCCAACCTGACTTCCCGCGCGGCCTGTCTGGTGGCTTCGGCCGGCGGCGCGGACAGCCCCCTATACGGCGAATGGAGCAACACAATAAAGGCCGTCTCGGCAATAACGGTCAACGGCGCGCGGCACAGTTTCACCGGCGGCGCGGGCAGTTCCTACGCGCTTACGCAGGCTGCCGAAACGGTTGTCGCGGGCATAAACGCGGGCGACGAGGTGACGGTGGAATACAGGGACGTGCTCTCGCGGCAGGCGGGCTTTTTTGCCACCTACAACTATGTGGGCAGCGAGCTAAAAACGGCCTCCTTCACCGCCCAACAGTATATCTATGTTCCATAAAATACAATTTCACAAAAATTTTCGTGTGGTTGCGCGCACTCAAATTTTTCGTGATTTTGAGGGGCCGGCCGCCCTCGCCTTTGGCGAGAGGAGGGCGCAGCCCGACGAAGAATCTGTCGCGTAGCGACCTTTAAAATAATTGGCGCGCAAGTTAAGGCTTGTCATTTCGCGCGAGCGTTAGCGACGCTCTGCCGGGGGCTCCCGCTTTGCGGGAAACGGCAGACCGGGCGAGATAATCCCCCCGTGGCTGCTCTTGGCCGGATAGGACGGTAACCCAACCTTGCCCTCTTCCGTGATAACGGGGGAGGGTGTCACGTAGTGACGGGTGGGAGTAACGCCCCCAATATTGTCAATAATTATAAAAGCGGCGAGCGCAATCCGCGCTCGCCGCTTTTATAATTGTCCGTATTTCCGAAACGCCGAAAAACGCCGCCAAAGTGCAAATACGTTAAAGAGGGAACCCGCGCGGAGTTCCCTCTTTTATATCACCGATATTATTCTTGGAAATAGCCGATATTGCGTTCCTTGGCCTCGTCGAAAGTAAAGTTGCAAATTGAAGCAACTAAACCGTAGAACCCGAAAGTTACCAAACTTAAAAATACGTAGGCGCAAGTTCTCGATTTCCAACCGTCGGGTTTAAGCCCGGTATGGTTGATTATGAAGCTACCTATAAAGCCGAGAAAAAACGTCAGTAAAAAGCGCGGAAGTTTGTTGTCCATAGTGTATCTCCTTTCAATAATTGTAAATAATAATATTAGGTCTTTTGACCTATAACCCATTGTATCAGGTCTTTTGGCCTATGTCAAGTCTTTTGACCTAAAATTGTTTACAATTTTTTTATGTGGTATATCGACGTTATAAAGGAAGTAATGCAGGAACAGGGACTCTCCCAGCAGGCCTTTGCCGCCATATTGGGGGTAAACCAAACCACGGTAAGCCAGTGGCTTTTGGGCAACAAAAAACCGGGCTATGACAGTATTCTTATGCTGTACAAAAAATTCGATATCGAGCCGAACCTGCTGTTCGGCATAGAAAAATAATCCCAAACCGCCGCGCGGGGCCGCGTAAAAATAAAAATTTTAAAAACGGGCAAAAAGAGTTGACAACACCCCCTTGCGTATGGTAAACTTCCTTTACACCGCAAAGAGGGGTGTAATTTTTTTGTACGGAGTTTTCCAAAATGGCAACCAAAGCGCAAGTAAGAACAAAAATCACCTTAGAGTGCACCGTGTGCAAGCACCGCAATTACGACAGCTATAAGAATAAGCGCAACGATCCCGACAGGCTCACAATGTCCAAATATTGCCCGTTCTGCAAAAAGCACACCGAGCACAAGGAAAGCAAATAACCGAGGTTAAATATGGCCAATAACCAAAAAGCGGCAGACGACAAAAAACCCAACATATTCGTCCGCGCCGGCAGAAAACTTAAAGAGACCTTTTCCGAACTCAAGAGAGTAACGTGGCCCACCTTCCCCAAGGTGGTAAAGGCTACGTGCGTTGTTTTGGTTGTAGTAGTTGCGTTCACCGTAGTCGTTACGGGGATAAACTACGGTTTGCAGGCGCTCCTTGACGTTGTAACCAAGATAGGCCAATAAGGAGGTGCTGCTATGGCAACGATGGTAGCCGATCCCGTCAATCCCTGCTGGTATATTCTGCATACCTATTCGGGCTACGAGTCCATGGTTAAGGACAGCCTTTTCCGCCTGATAGAAAACAACAACCTGCAGGACATGATATTTGACGTAAAAATCCCCATGGAACAGACCATAGAGGAAAAGAACGGCAAGCGCAAAATTGTAGAGCGCAAACTTTTGCCCTGCTACGTGTTTATAAAAATGATATATTCCAACCAACTGTGGTATCTCGTGACCAACACGAGGGGCGTTACGGGCTTTGTAGGCCCCCAGGGCCGCCCCATTCCCATGAAGGAGTCCGAGATCCGCAAGATGCGTTTGGAGGAAGTGGTTGTGGACGCCGACTTTGCCGTAGGCGACAAGGTTGCGGTGGATTCGGGGCCTTTGGAGGGCTTCGAGGGCACCATAACCGAGCTGAACGATCTGGCGCAAAAGGCGAAAGTCAACATACAGATGTTTGGCAGGAATACGGATGTGGAAGTGGAGTATATCCAAATCAAAAAACTATAAAGAGTTCACAAAAATCTCGCGCCATTGCGGGCGCTGCGCCCGAGCGAAGCGACGGTTTGCGCACCTTATTGTAAATATTTCAAATAATAAGGCTCAAATTTTTCGTGAGTTTGTGGGGCCGGCCCCACTTGCCGCGATTTTTAGGGCGCACATATTATATAATCGCGGCAATTCACCCCGCTCAGGCGCAAGTGTGCGCAAATCGGGTCTTGCGGCGCAGGGAAACCCTGCTTGCAACATAATTATTTTAAATAATTTTTGTCTTGCTCGTTTCTGACCCACCGCTGACTTCGTAAGGGCAGGGGCCTTGCTACGCAAAAGCGTGGTTTTGCTTGCAACGTAAATTATTTTTAAAATATTTTTTTGGGCGGAACGGGCGTTAATTCCTCAATGAGCGTTAGCCATTCATTCCGCTGAACGCTACAAAACCGTTTCAATATACAGACGGTTGGGCACCGTTTCCCCCTTGGCTCCTCCCTCTCTGTCATTCTGAGGAGGGCGCAGCCCGACGAAGAATCTGTCGCGTAGCGACCTTTAAATAATAGTCACGCCAATTAAGCCTTGTCATTCCGCGCGAGGCGGCTTTGCCGCCGCTGCCCTGCCGAGGGTTCCCGCTTTGCGGGAAACGGCAGAGGGCGGAGTCCGAGGGAATCCCCCCGTGGGTTGCTCGGGGTTGGATGAAACACCGCCCCACCTTGGCTCCCCGTAGTAAGGACGAGCGAGGCATTTCATAGCACAGCACAGTGCGCTGTGCGTGCCGAGCGAGATGAGTGCGCGCATAGTGCAAGGCGCGCACGGTGCCCGAACACGGCGTTGTTCCTTACGCCGTGTGAGAAAGCTGTCACCGATAGGTGACTGAGGGGATTGTTTCAAGTTTGAAGTGTGCAATCGTTCGTCCACAGCAATCGCAATTAAGAAACTTGGATGCAACGTCACGTTGCCCGCCCCCCCCAATATTGTTAAAATAATAGGGGGAAGGGAATACGGCAAATTAATTAAGTAATCACGGGAAATTCGTTGTTGCGGATTTTCGTGTATATATGTGGGAGAATATATTAAATCTTTAATGGTATATTCGTTTTAACCACGTTGGAGGAAATTTTTTATGGCAAAAAAGATAACTGCGGTCGTTAAGCTGCAGCTCCCCGCCGGCAAAGCTACCCCCGCGCCCCCCGTAGGTTCTACGCTGGGCCCCCACGGTATCAACATTCCCGGTTTCACCAAGGAGTTCAACGCAAAGACTGCCGCACAGGCGGGACTTATCATTCCCTGCGTAGTTACCATTTATCAGGACAGAAGTTTTACGTTCGTTTTAAAAACGCCGCCCACGCCCGTACTCATCAAAAAGGCGCTGGGTCTGGAAACGGCTTCCGCCCGTCCCAACCGCGACAAAGTGGGCAAGCTCACCAAGGCGCAGGTTGAGGAGATTGCAAAGACAAAACTGCCCGACTTGAACTGCCACGATTTGGAGGCGGCAAAGAGTATGGTCAAGGGCACCGCGCGCTCCATGGGCGTAACGGTGGAGGAGTAAGGAGGAAGCGCTATGAAGATGTCTAAAAAATATGCGGAAAGCGTAAAATCTTACGACCGTTCCAAGTCCTACGACGTAGCCGAGGCAACAAAAATAACTCTCGAAACGGCAAAGGCAAAGTTTGACGAAACGATAGAACTGCACATCCGTTTGGGCGTAGACCCCAGACAGGCGGACCAGCAGGTGCGCGGCGTGCTCGTTCTTCCCAACGGCACGGGCAAAACTCTGCGCGTGTTGGTTATAGCCAAGGGCGAAAAGGCGGACGCGGCGCAGGCTGCGGGCGCGGACTACGTGGGCGCGGAGGAAACCATCCAGCGCATCCAGTCCCAAAACTGGTTTGACTTCGACGTTATGATAACCACGCCCGACATGATGGGCATGGTCGGCAGGATAGGCCGTATCCTCGGACCCAAGGGCTTGATGCCCAACCCCAAGAGCGGCACCGTAACCATGGACGTGGCCAAGGCCGTAAAGGAAGTTAAAGCAGGTAAAGTTGAATACCGTCTGGACAAAACGGCTATAATCCACGTTCCCATCGGCAAAAAGTCCTTCGGGCAGGACAAGATAATCGAAAACTTCAACGCGCTGATGGACGCCATAGTCAAGGCAAAACCCGCTGCGGCAAAGGGCCAGTATATAAAGAGCGTTACCATGTCCGCAACGATGGGCCCCGGCGTAAAAGTTACCTATAACAAGGGCTAAAATAAAAAATCCGCCCAAAAACGGTTGACATACCGCCGTTTTGCGGATATAATTTAAACGAAAATTGAATTTCCGTGCCGTAGAAGGCGGGTGCCCTGTGCTCAATATCCCGCGGAGGCGTAAGGACGATAAATTAATTATGTTTGTTTTGTTCCCCGCCTTTATTCTGTGGCGGGGAATAGTTTTTCCCACTCTTATAAGGAGGATATAAAATTGTCGGCTAATTTTGAAGCAAAAAAAGCGGTCGTCGGGGAAATTACGGAAAAAATCAAGGCTTCCAAATCGGTAGTGTTTGTGGACTACGTGGGGCTTACGGTTGCCGAAGTTTCCGCCCTGCGCAACAAGTGCAGGGAAGCCGGCTGCGAATACAAGGTGTATAAAAACACGCTTGTAAGAAAGGCTTTCAACGAATTGGGCTATAAGGATTTCGACGCAGACCTCAACGGTCCCACGGCAATAGCGTTCGGCACGGATGAAACCGCCGCCGCAAAAATAATGGTTGCCGCCGCCAAGGACTACGACAAAAAGATAACCATAAAGAGCGCTTTCGTTGACAACGCCTACGTTGATAAAAACGGCGTAAAAGAACTTGCCACAATGCCCTCAAAGGAGGAGCTGCTTGCAAAGCTGCTCGGTTCCCTGCAGGCGCCCGTGGCCAACATTGCGGGAGTGCTGTCCAACATCATTTCGGCTCTTCCCCGCGCAATCAAGGCCGTTGCGGACCAAAAGGCGTAAAGCCAAGGCAGCGGCAGGCCGCATAGCGGCGTAACTTACGGGCGGCGCACCCCATGCGCACAAAAAATAAAAAAATCAATCAGGAGTGATAAAAAAATGGCAGACGTTAAAAAGATGGTAGAAGAAATCAAGGGCATGACCGTTCTTGAGCTCAACGAACTTGTAAAGGCAATCGAGGAGGAATTCGGCGTTTCCGCAGCGGCTCCCGTAGCAGTAGCGGCGGCTCCCGCGGCAGGCGCGGCGGCAGCGGCTCCCGTAGTTGAAGAAAAGACCGAATTCAACGTAGTATTGAAGGACGCTGGCGCAAAGAAGATCGACGTTATCAAAGTTGTCCGCGCGTTCACGGGTCTCGGCCTTGTAGAGGCTAAAACGGCCGTTGAAAAGGGCGGCGTGCTCAAAGAGAATGTTGCCAAGGAAGAGGCGGAGAAGATTCTTGCCGACCTTAAGGCAGCAGGCGCAAACGCTGTTCTGGAGTAAGGGAATATAAAAAGGCGGGGGGCTTGTCCCCCCTTTTTTTATTTCAGCTCCCGCCAACGGGTGATAAACTTCGCAATACTGTGTCGCGCTCCGCTTGTCTGCGGGTCACGTACGTCTTTGTACGCTCCCCTTGCCAATGCTCGCGCTCCTTGTCTTGCTCGTTTCTGACCCGTTGGCCCGCGGCGGCGTGCATAACTCGCTTCTACCCGCCGCTGAATTGCAAAGCCGTGACTTCGTAAGGGCGATGCTCCTTGTCTTGCTCGTTTCTGACTCGTTGGCCCGCGGCGCCTTGCATAACTCGCTTCTACTCACCGCTGAATTGCAAAACCGTGACTTCGTAAATTCAACAAAATCTTGGCTCCCCTTAGTAGGACGAGCGCGGAGTTCTCAAAACAGCACAGTGCGCTGTTTTGCCGCGCGAGATGAGTGCGCGCATAGTGCAAGGCGCGCACGGTGCCCGAACACGGCGTTATTCCTTACGCCGTGTGAGAAGGCTGGCTGCGAAGCAGACTGAGGGGATTGTTTCAAGTTTGAAGTGTGCAATCGTTCGTTCACAGCTATCGCAATTAAGAAACTCGGATGCAACGTCACGTTGCCCCCCAATATTGTTAAAAATAGTGGGAACGCAATACCGCAATGCCGGCGCAAGTTAAGGCGCGTGCATATTTTCACGGCTGCGGAGGCGGGGCGGCAATAAAATTTTGTGCTTTTTAAAACAAATCGCTTGACGAAGGTTACAAATAAAAGTAAAATGTAGAAGTATAGTTATATTGGGAATTTTACAATTATGTTCAAAAAAATCATCAAAAAAGTTATCGTTGCCGCAACGCTCGCATGCATGGCGGGCGCCGTAGCCGCAACGGCCGCGGCCTGCAACATAGAAACGGATCACCCCCAGGTTAAAATCAGCGTTGAATTCAACGACCAAAGCTACGAGTTGGAGTACGTACTGTACAGGAATATGTATCCCAACACGGTGCGCCACTTTATAGAGCTCACCGAAAACGGATACTACAACGATATGCTCGTGCACGACTACCGCAGCAACGACTGGTTCTCGGGCGGATATACCTACAATCCCGCCGAATACCGCACCGCGTCCGACGCCAACTTGTACGCCGACTATCTTGAAACGCACTCCAAGGAGCAGGAGTATATGGCCCTGTTCAACGGCGGCAAACTCACGCCCTCGGTGTATTCCGATTCCGTTTACGACGCGAACGGCGTGCAGCAGCTCAAAACCGATTCGGCGCTGCCCACTCTCATAGGCGAGTTTAAAAACAACATCAACCAGGTCATCGAAAAGGGAGCCCTCTCCGCCGAGCAGGGAACGCTCAAGATGTTCTACTATGAAAAGCAGTCCACGGGCAAGGTGCACGTGACGCCCACGTCCGACCAGGTTATCTGGAATGCCGACTACAAGACCAACTGCGCCACGTCCATATTCTCCTTGCAGGTGGGCACAAGCTCGTCCTACAGCGCGGCCGACTATTGCGTGTTCGGCAAAATGGAGAGCACGGCGGCCCTGACCGAACTGATAAACGCCATAGAGGACTACTACGACGCGTCCTCCGCGTCGAGCCACACCGCCGAGGACGTCACCGTGGACAAGCTCGTCGAGATTTTCTCCGCCGAAACGGAGGACAAGGGCACGGAGTATGACTTCACCCTGCCCGACCTGCCCATAATCATTAAAACCATAACCGTAACCAAATATTGATAAAACAAAAAAAATAAACGAGGCCGCGGAGCGATTGCTCCGCGGCCTCTTCGCATATTGCGTTTTAGCCGTTTATTATTTTTTCGGCGAGTTGGGGAGGCACGTCCTCATAGCGCAGGAATTCGGTCGAGAATTTGCCCTGCCCGCGGGTCATGGCGCGCAGGTCTGTGGCGTACTTGGCCATCTCGGCGAGGGGCACTTCGGCGATAACCGTCGTGGTGTCGCCCTCCGTCGCGCTCTCCAAAATTCTGCCGCGCCTCTTTGAAACGTCGCCCATAACCGCGCCGAGATAGTCGTTGGGCACGGCGGCTTTCAGCTTGAGTATCGGCTCCAGCAGGGCGGGCTTTGCGTTTTTGATGCCCTCGCGGAAGGCAAGCGCCGCCGCCGCCTTGAACGCCATTTCGGAGGAGTCCACGTCGTGGTAGCTGCCGTCGAACAGCACGGCCTTTACGCCTATAACGGGATATCCCGCCAAAACGCCGCGGCTCATGCACTCGCGCAGGCCCTTTTCAACCGCGGGGATATACTGCTTGGGAACGGCTCCGCCCACAACCTCGTCGGCAAACTCAAAGTCCTGATCGCTCGGTTCAAAGCGCACTTTGCAGTGCCCGTACTGGCCGTGGCCGCCCGTCTGTTTTTTGTGCTTGCCCTCGGCGGTCGCCGTGGCGCGTATCGTCTCGCGGTAGGGGATGCGGGGCTCAGACAGCGTTACGTCCACGCCGTAGCGCGCCTTTAACCTCTTTGCCAAAATATCTATGTGGGTTTCGCCCTGTCCGCTCAAAATCATCTCGGCCGTTTCCGCCCGCTTTTCTATGGAGAAGGTGTAGTCCTCCTCGAGCATCTTGGTGAAGCCCGAAAATACCTTGTCCTCGTCGCCCTTAACCGCCGAGGAGACGGCCATGGAGAGGGTGGGGCGGGGGAAGCCTATGGGGTCGAACTGTATGTTCGTGCCCGTTGCGCACAGCGTGTCGTTGGTGTCGGTGTTGTTCAGTTTGTTCACCGCGCCGATATCGCCCGCCGAAAGCTCGGTTACAAGTTCGTTCTTTTTGCCGCGCAAAACGAATATCTGGCCGATGCGCTCCTCGGTGCCCTTGGTTGCGTTATACACCGTCATTCCCGATTTAAGGCAGCCGCGGAACACTTTTATATAGTTCAGCTTGCCCGTGTAGGGGTCGAAAGCCGTCTTGAACACCTGCGCCGCAAAGGGACCGTTGTCGTCGCAGTCCACGTTGACTATCTCGTCCTTGTCATAGTCCGTGGCGATGGAATTTTTGCGCTCGTTGGCGGTGGGCATATAGCGGACTATCTCGTCCAAAAGATTTATAACGCCCCTGTTCTGCAGCGCGCTGCCCGCCATAACGGGGAATACGTTGCAGGTGGCAATGCCCTTTCTTATGCCGTGGACGGTGTCCTCCTTGGAGAGCACGCCGTCGCTGAAGTATTTGTCGAGCAGCACGTCGTCGTTTTCTGCGGCGGTCTCCATAAGTCCCGCCTGCATCTCCTCCATGCGCGCCTTCAGATCCTCGGGCACATCTATCTCCGAGCGGCCCGTGGAAGAGAACTTATACGCCTTTTCCTGAATGGCGTTCACAAAGCCCACCATCTTGCCGTCCTGCATTATGGGAATCTGTATGGGCGCGAGCTTGCCCGCGTACTTTGCGCGTAGCGCGTTCACCGTGCCGATATAGTCGGCGTTGGGCTTGTCCATGCCGTTTATAAATATAATCAAAGGCTTTCCGAGTTTAAGGCAGTGGTCCACAACCGTCTCCGAGCCGATTGGCAGCACGCCGTTTGCGCCTATAACCAAAACCGCCGCGCCGCAGGCCGCAAGCCCCTCGTTGCGCTCGCCCTCGAAATCATAAAAGCCGGGCAAATCTATAAGATTTATTTTAACCTCTTTCCAAATCAAATAAGCGCACGAAGCGTTGATGGAGAGTTGTTTAGCCTTTTCCTGTTCGTCGAAGTCCATCACCGTGGTGCCCGCGGCAACTGACCCCATTCTGTCGATTGCGCCGCCGTTAAACAGCATGGCCTCGCACAGCGTGGTTTTGCCCTCGCCGCTGTGGCCGATAACGGCGACATTTCTGATGTTCTTAGAAGATATAATCATAAATTTCCACCTTATCATGCAATTAAGCAAGTTACTACAAACCATTATACTATAAGAGATGCGGTTTTTCAAGCCCCAATTTCAAATTTTTACCGCAACGTCTGATAAACTTCGCAATACTGCGTTGCGCTTACGCACTCCTCGGTTGCGTACGTCCTTGTACGCGCCCGTCGTCGCTTGCGCACGCTCCTTGTCTTGCTCGTTTCTGAGCCGTTGCGGCTCCCGCGGCGGCGTGATAAGCGGCGCATAACATTGTTGCGCTGCGGCAACTTTCAGTTACGTACGTCAGTGTACGCTCCTTCAAGTTTTCCTCGCGCGCCTCGTTCGCTTGCTTCTAACCGCTTCCAACTTCGTAAGGGCACTGTACCCCACCGTGGCTTCTTCCCCTTGGGTGGGGAAGCTCCCGCGTAGCGGGTGATGGGAGGGGAAATAAAAATGTGACAGCTGCTCCCACCCGTCACTTCGTGACACCCTCCCCCGTCGGCGACGGAAGAGGGCACGGACAGCGGAATTTTATTTTTAAAATATTTAAAGCGTAAATTAAGCCGTGTCATTTCGAGGGCGGAGCCCGAGAGAATCCCCCCGTGGCTGCTCTTGGCAGGATAACACGGCACCCCCCGTGGCTTCTTCCCTTTGGGGGGAAGCTCCCGCGCAGCGGGTGATGGGAGGGGATTGTTTCAACTTTGACGTGCGCAAAAGCAATCAAGCGTTATCGCAATAAAGAAACTCGGATGCAACGTCACGTTGCTTTTTTATTTTGTCCCGCCCACCCCCACAATATTGTTAAAAATAGGGAACGCGATACCGTCTACACCCTTGGCTCCCCTTAGTAGGACGAGCGAGGCATTTCATAGCACAGCACAGTGCGCTGTGCGTGCCGAGCGAGATGAGTGCGCGCATAGTGCAAGGCGCGCACGGTGCCCGAACACGGCGTTGTCCTTACGCCGTGTGAGAAAGCTGTCACCGATAGGTGACTGAGGGGATTGTTTCAACTTTGACGTGCGCAAAAGCAATCAAGCGTTATCGCAATAAAGAAACTCGGATGCAACGTCACGTTGCTTTTTTATTTTGTCCCGCCCACCCCCACAATATTGTTAAAAATAGGGAACGCGATACCGTCTACACCCTTGGCTCCCCTTAGTAGGACGAGCGAGGCATTTCATAGCACAGCACAGTGCGCTGTGCGTGCCGAGCGAGATGAGTGCGCGCATAGTGCAAG
>CANRKK010000015.1 GCA_947631195.1 uncultured Clostridia bacterium | reverse complement strand
TTGCCGGTTGCCGTGATGGTTCCCGTAACAGAGATGTTACCGGATATCTCGCCGCCTGTTTTCGGAAGCTTTGTTTCGAGGGCGGCATTGATCACTTTGTTTTGCACGGGATTAACAGAATCGGGCGACAGAGCGTCGTCAACCTTGATTGGTGTACCACCGCCGCCCAAATTTACAGGGGCGTTTGTGCGTACATATCCCATATCACTTTCCTCCTTTGTAGATTATTACAGTTCCCGAAATCTCTGTTTCGGGAACCGACACCGCATACAGTGTTACTTTGTTGTCGCCCGTTTCGCCGCCCGTAGACACGCCCGCCGCGGAAAGCGCGTCAAAGCTGTCCACGCTAAAGATCACGTCCGCAATGTCGTCGGCGGTAACCCCGTCTACAGCAATATCCGCGGAATATTTGCACTCGCCTTTTGGCGTATCGAGTTGACTCCAGCTCTCCACGGGAACGGTAAACGGTTTATTTTCGCAGGACGACGCTGCCTCGCCAGCTGCTTCCTGCGCCTTTTCCGCTGCTTGTTTTGCTTCGTTTGCAATTTTGAGAGCATTTTTTATGTCTTCGGAAGACCCGCCCGAAGTTCCTGAACCTATAACTATTCCGTATGCCATATTATTCACCTCCCAAAATCCAGATTGTTGCCGAAATTACGCTTGACAGAGCCTTGTTTGTGCGTATTCTCACAGCCCCGTCAATCGTTTCGCACAAGTGCTTTATCCCAAGCGCGTCAATGTCCTCTTGGATTGCCACGACTGCAAAATCCTTTGCGGTAACGCCCTCTACCGCCATATCGTAATACAGCGGGTAGTCTGCGTTGTCGTCCGACTGCCAGCCTTCGGTTGGTATCATCACGGACGTGGCGCGAGATTTGTCCATTTTCACTCCGTCAAGTTCTGATATTGCATTTGCCGCAGCCTCGGCGACTGTTCCCGAAAATGCCTTAGACCGCGAAAGTCCGAGCCGCAGCGCGTTTAGTGTTGGTATATCTGCCATTTTGCACCCCCAAAATTGGGGCGACTAATGCCGCCCCGTAAAGTCGCCCGGTAGATGTTATGATGTCATTCGGTGGGGAAGATTTCGTCGATAACCGCCTGTGCTTCCTCGTCCGAGGCAATAGATACAACGGTTACTTCCGAGCCGTCAATCTTGATGTTGCCTGCAGTTTCGGACGCTTCGGTTTTGGTCGCGCCTTCCTTAATTCCGGCAAGCTTGTTTTTATCATCCGTGGTGTAGTCGTTGGTAGACAGACCCTTTTCACCGTCTTTTTCGACGTAATTGCTAAGGTCGATTTCACCCGCGAGTACATCGCGCTTGTATTCGCCGTCAACCTCAACAATGACTACGTTCGTTCCTGCGGGGTACTTCTTGCCTGTGCCCTCGATAAATTTGTCGTCAGTCGTAAACTTGTCGGTTACATTGTACACGTTGCCGACGAGTTCCGCGGCAGGTTCGGGGAGCTGTGCAAACTCCTTTGAGCCCATAGGCTTGTACACGCTGCTGACCTGCGCTTTAATCGCCTTGTCAACATCGTCTTTGGTCTGGAACTGACTGTCGTTGGTGAGTTCCGAAACCGCCGTAGGAATAGCGTTTTTCGCCGCCTCGCCGAGCTTTTTGAGTGCCCCCAGACTTGCCAGTTTTTCAAGATTTTCTGCCATTTTGTACTCCTCCTAAAAAGATAGATTTATTTGCAAACGGCACAATGCCGTTAATGCCCTAATTGCCGAAAATGCTGTTGATAATATCGTCAGCGTCAGCGTCCGTTGCCGATATATCCTTTGTTGCCACGGAGATTTTGCCCTCGGCAGTCACCGCAACTCCGTCTCCGATAATTACCCCGCCGATCCTGTCTTTCGTGGCGGGCTGCAATTTCCCGCTTGCCGTGTTCCCCGACGGCGAAAGCAAGGTAAGCGATACCGTTATCGGCTGTTCGGGTGCTGTCTGTGCGTAAAATCTCACGCTCCCGTCAACAGTCTTGGTTCTGCTGTTCAACCCGCACGCCTTTGTGGTTGCATCGTAGACGGGACTTATCGCAACAATCGGTATCATAGTTTCTGTCACGCCCTCGCACAGCACATCAACGGACAGTCCGCTTATCTCCGCGTCCTTACTGTTCTCCCACCCGCTTGTGGGGATAATGATGTCCTGCGATGTTATTTCAGATGTGGAGAAATTCTCCATCTCTTTTTTTACATCATCAAGTTCTAACTTCGTCGCGAAAACGTGAGGATTTACAACAACGTTTATGTTGTTTGTGCGGCTTATCCCGATAACGACCGATAATCTTATCAACCATTCGGGAAAGTCGCCGTATGCGGGGATTTCCTCACCCGTTTCATCTTGCAAAATCCCAAGCAGAACCTCGTCGTGATGTTCCGACTTTGCGAAAATCCCGACCTGCCGCATACGGCTTGTTTCAAGCACGCCGTCATTGCGGATTTGTATGTCGATTTGCGTGCCGTTTTTTCCCGCGACTTCCTCCTGCCCACTCAGCAGAGCAGGTGCGGATATGGGAGAAAATACACCTGTTTGCATAGGAAGCTGCTCCTCAGCAACAGTTTTATCACCAATAACCGCTCGTGTAATGATGAGCTTTGAGCCGTTAAGCATACCGGACAACAATTCTTCGCCAACTTTTGTCAGAATAACTTGATTCCAACTCACGATAATTCGACCTCTATTCTTATATTTTTTACAAAATACGCTGCTTTTGCAACAGCCGTATAATTGCCTTTAGTTGCTTGTGGCGCGTCCGGAATTTTCTCGGAGCGAAGATAAGAATATATGTGTTTTTCTCTGCACTCTAAACTTATTCCCGCTGTAATCTGCGTGCCGAATGCGTCCGCAGGCGGTATATCGAAATGTGAAAAAACCTTGATTTCCTCGGTTTTCCCATTGTAAAATATACCCGCGCTGTATTTTTCGCCAACCGTGAAAACATCTTCGTTTTGACTCTCCAGAGATGTGCAAATTTGCTTGTCCAGCATTGCGAGCCGCGAGCCGATAAACACCTCAATGTCCTTTTCGGGAATAAGCGTAAATTGCACGCTGTCCATTACGCTCCGCAGATTTTTTGCATACTGGATTTTGAGATACAATGTCTTTAAGCCCGATCCTGTCGAGCCGTAAACGTTGACCCGAAAATGGAACGGTTCGCCGTCGTACTCAAACCACTCCGTAACCTCTGCAGAATTATACATACTCCGGAGAGCCGTTTCGACAGCGTATTTTGTACCCTTAAATTTATGTACGAGAATACAATCCTTTACAGCCTGCCGCTTATTCCAGATCGGAGCGTCCGCCTCGTACCAGTCGATTTTGAGGTCATAAGCGAGTATATCGAGTACCTCTTCGGGGAGCTCGTCAATCCGCGGAAAAATCGTCGAATAGTCGACGAAATTCACGTTTTTTACAAGCTCCTCGGCGACTGCCTGCGCAAGTTGTTCCTTGCCGGTATCTCTGGTAATCGAGTAAGGGAGCGACGCCACAAGCGCGTCGGCGTCGGAGATATATCTACTCATCTTCGTACCCCCCGTTGATTATGTTGACGCTGTTTAAATGCGCCGTCTGGGGAGTCAGTCTGTCGCTGCCGTCGCGCAAAGAGGTGAACACGGGGGACGTAATCTCCACGCGCTTCGCGCCCGTATCACGCAAAAGCCACATAAGCCGTGACGGGTTGATGTCGCGCCCTATTTTTTTACATTGCCATTGCGTGTATTCGTTAACCGCCGCTTGAACAGCCGCGTTAATATCCGTACTTGATTTGCTTTGCGTGCGGTCGACGTAAAAAGTTAGATTTACGTCAAAATCCACAACTACGGGGTCTACGACTTCTACAATATCCGTAAGCGGTCTGACTTTTTCGTCGCTGCACGCCTCAAGGATCGCTTTTTTCGTGCCGTCGTCGGCTATCGTGCCGTCGCTCATAATCGCGCAAATTTCGACGTGTCCGGGCTTATCTATGGGATTTATCGCGCACGCGTCCGCAATGCTTGTCGACACCGATTTTGCGTAATATTCGTATGCTCCGCGCGGTCCTGCCGTGCTGTACGCTTCCAGACCCTGCCGCATAAGCTCGTAATACTCCGCGTCCGTTGCCTGCTCCGTGCCGCTGTTGGTAGTGTCAATATTTGTGCAGGACTGATAATACAGCACCTTATCAACGTCCACCAGCGTGTTTATTTGTCCGGGCGCGAAACCGTTCCCGATTGAGCCTGCTGTCGTGCATTTTGCGGGAACGTCAACCATTATTGCACCTATCGGCACGGCGGCATTTTCCGTCGTTTCCCACACATATTTACCGCTCCCGTCGGTCACCTTTACGCCTTGCGGAATATCAACTGCGGACTCCTGCGGCGCAGAAATCGTAAAGCGCATAGTGCATACCGCAGGCGAGGCTTGCGGGCGTTTTACGTTGTAAATCATCTCTCCGAGCGCGTCAAGATTTTCTCCCGATGCCCGTGACGGGATGTTCTGGTTTGCGGCGTAATTGATGAGAATTCGCATTTGCACAATCACGCCCACCACCCATTGTATAAACAGTTTGTCGGGGTCGGACGGCAAGAGCGTCCTGCCCCACATCTCCTCGTACCGTGCGGCAAGATCCGCGATAATTTCCGCACTGTCGGTCGGCACAAAATTATGCTCCGCTCCCCTCATCTTTTATTTCCACCTCCACCGTTATGCTCATTTTCCCGTTTTTATCTTTTTCGATGTACAAATTTTTCAATTCGGCTCTCGGCTCAAAAAGAGCGAAAGCCTCGGAAATTTCGGAAAATGCTATCGTTTCCGCGACTTCAAGCGGCCTGTCGACGAATTTCATAGGTAAGCCAAACTCGCGGTACATTGGAGCCGTTCCGCATTTGGTATTAAGCAACAGCGCGATATTTTGGAGTACCGAAAGTTGCTCCTTGCTTTGCCCGAACGCCAGCGAATAGCCGTCGGCAGAATTAACTTTGTATGTCATACCGCACCCCCGCTATTTGCAATACTCTTTAATCGAAATTGACACCTCGGCGGTAATCGGATTTCCGAATTTGTCGTAATGCTTATAGCTCACGCTGTATTTCGTGATTACCCACCGATAAGAGCCAAATATCGTTTTCCCGAGTGTAAATGTCAGCAGTTCTCCCTTTTTGGTATAATCTTCGAGGAGCTTTAATTCTTCCTCGACTTTTACGCCGAGCAGGTAAGAGAGTGTGACGCTGAACGACATCTCCTCCGCGCTATATCCCGTATACTCCAAAATGGGTGCTGTGTTGTGTCGTTTCTGTTCGGAGTAGCTTGCCGACACCGTCCGCTTGAGATTATTTATCGTCTCAATTTGATTGCTCGACACCGAAAAAACGACATCTCCCAATTTTCTGACTACCATTACAAGCCTCCCACAACATACCCGTCCTCATTGTAGCCGGGATTATAAATGCACACCACATTATCCCCCACGGACGGGAACCACGGCACAAAGGATATTTTGTGATAATGCCCGCTTTCCCTCTCCGTTCGGGGAGTGTTTTTCGGGTCGTCCTCATAATAGGTTGACGGCGTTGTTCTAAGCACTTTAAGCCACCCAGAAGTTATTCCCACGTCTGTGAATTGCACGCGCACCATTCGTTTCGCTATATCAACCGCTGACACCTTGCCGATCCGAATAACGTCGCCCATATTGCTACCCCCTAACAGCCCAAAATTCTGTTTACTTCCGCTTGCACGGCGGAGTAGTTATGCCCCGCCGCAGTCAGTTTGTCTTTGCGCTCCTGTCCGTTGCCCCAATCACCGCGGATAACCTGCATAGCAAGCTCGTGGATAGCGTCCGCATCATCAGTAGGCGCAGTAGCTTGCGTGCTTTCCACGCTCTCCTCAATCGCCTTGCGGAGCGTGATTTGCGTGGTATATCCCGAACTCGATATCGTGTGCTTTGCCTGCTTGATTATATACGCGCCGTCCCACATACCGAAATCTTCCAGCATCACCACATTTCCCGCGGCAAGGTCGGTATCTCCGGGCATGGTAAAAGTCGCCTCGTTCTCAAACTTGTTGTGCAGCCGCAGGAGTTTATGCGCGAGCTGTTGAGCCTCGGCAATGCTCGATACTTTTTGCTTGACTTCAAGGCATTGCTGATTGTCGCTCCCTTCGCGATAATTTTCCGCATATTCCGTCGCGGAAATTAAAACTCCGCTCGAATTTGTATAATAAACACGGCACGAAGTATAACAGTTATTTGTTCCCGTAGAGAGTTTGTATTTGGTGTAGCCGTCGCCGAATTTAATCGTCCTTATCGGGGTTTTACTCTCGTATTCGGCTTGGTCAAAAATAACGATAATATTGTTTGTAGCTTTAAGCGAGCAGCCTGCGTCGTGGCACAGCTTTTGCAAAAAGGCAATATCTGAAGTCCGATACTGCTCCGCACGCGTGTATTTGGGATCATTTGCGGACTCAAACATCACCGCCATTCCGTTTGAGGACGCTATCGCTTTTGCAATGCCCGAAAGCGTTGTGTTTTCCCACGATTTTGATTTAAGCGTCTGTCGGATAGTGGAAGAATACGAAAGGGAAGTACCCTTGATTGTAAGCGACGACGGCGGTCCTTGCACTTCCACGGAGTCAAGCTCGAAAAGCCCGCAGTCAAGCACCTTGTCTTTCCCATCTGAGTCCGCATTTTTAAGGATTATTGATGCGGAAAGTTTTACACCTTTGTTGATCAACGCATTGCTACCCGACTCAGATTGTACGGTTTTTTCGCCGACTTTTTGCACTTGATTTTCTGCGAACCAACCGAGATAATCAACACAAATCGGATAAGGCACACCCGCTTTGAGATTGAGGTAGGTGATTTTGCCTTTGTGATTTGTCACGGGTACTCCGGGATTGCCCTCGCCGTAGCTCGAATATTGAGGTCGCCCGGAACATATCACTTCGTCGCCGACCGCCCAGCCGCCCACAGCAGAAGCGCCCGAAGAATAGGTTGTTGCTCCTCCTGCGGCTGTTGCGGAACTTCCTCCCGTCGGGGACAGCATTTCGCTTTTGATGTACGCGCTTTTCCCCGCGTAGGTGATGTTCGCCCAACCGCCCGAAATGCTTTTAACTTCGATATAATCTCCGTATGCAAGTTTTCCGAGGATTTTATATTTCTCACCCGCTCCCGCTCTTACATTTAATCCTTTCGGCGACGTGACTTTATACACATTGTGGCTTGTACCGCTGCTACTGCCGCCCGAAACACGCCCGCTTTGCTGTTCTGCCTCTTCGGGCGTGCTTATAATCTCGCCTGCCGCAGCCTGCTCCTCGACGTAGCTGCTAAGGTATTTTCTGAGCCACGTTCCCTCTCTGTCGTGGGTTTTGAGCTGAAAATCGTCCGCCTCATCTTCCTCGTTGTCAACGTAGGTAAACGAGCTCCAGTCCTTATTCATGGTGATTGTCCGCTCCGACCCCTTGACAAATATTTGCACGTCAACGCGGCGTGCAAGCTCCGCATCACTCACAAATCATCACCCGCTTGCATTTTTCCAAGGCGGCAAGCCGCTCGGTATTGTTTTCTCCTCGATTTCGGGAATTTCAATCTCTGTTCCCGCAGAAAATATATACACCTTTCGGTGTTCGGGGTTCGCGCTTATCAAAACGTCAATGCGGTTTACGTCACCGTAAAACTTGTGCGCGATACTGTCCCACATATCGCCTTGTGCAGTTGTGTATTTCACGCGTACACGCTCCTCCGCTTGTCAATTCCAGCTTCTTCAAGTGCGTCTTTAATCATATCTATCAACCGCTCGGAAATGCCTTGCAGTTGTTCCTCCGTGCTGCCGCCGTTTAACGTGATATTAGGCGCAATGGTAATCTGCGTGCCGCCGAGCATTTCCCTCGTTTCCGAGGAGTTATACACGGTTTCACCGCCGCGCATAAATACCGCCTCCGGTCCGTTTTCGCCGACAATTGCCCAGCCTGCCTCTGCGCTTTCTGTGCCGCTTGCATAAGCATTAAACGAGGCATTGAGCGACGGCACTCGCGGTCCAACTGTGCTCCCGCTATAGGTGGGAGTAGACTGCATAGGCAGTCCTGCCAAAGCCGCCGCCGTTGCGTTGGCGACAATATCCGCCGCGGCATACGCCGACTCTGCACCCGCAGAAAGCGCGTTGACATACGCGTTTATTGTGTTCTGCGCGGCACTTCTTGCCTCGTCGTCCATATTCATTTTCCCGACCGCGTCGGTCATGGCGTTTGTGATTTCGTCAAGTTCTCCCTCAAAATCCACCTTGACTTCCGCAAGAGTTTCCGCTACCTTTTGCTCTTCTTCCTGCGCTTTACGATAGTTTTCTACCATCTTTTTGAGTTGGTCGTCGGACGCATTTGCCATACCAGCAATAGCATTTACGGACTCCGTAGAGCCGTCCGCGAAAGAAGCAAGTACATCACGCAGACCATCTACGTCTTTTGTCTTGCCGAGCAATTTTTCAAGGTTGGTGTTGTAGCTGTCCCAATAGGACTGCTGCGACGACAGCGAGCTATTGATTTTGTCAATGCTCGTCGGAATGCTCTGTTCCGCCTCTGTCCAAAGGTTGTACTGCCCCGTCACGGAGTCGTATGCCGCTTGATATGCGTCGTTGTAAGCCTGCAAAAGCGACTCTGTTTCGTCCGCCGCGCCGTTTATGGCAAGCGACACCGCGTCGTATGCGGAAACTACGTCCTCGGACGTGCCGTTAACGGTTTCGCCGTATTGCTCGAATACCGCCTCGCACTCCGCAATTTGCTCCTCAATCGCTTTAAGATCTGCGCGTGCTGTGCTTTCTTTTTCCTGCGCGTTAGTGAGAGCCTCGTCCGCCGCATCTACAGCATCCTTTCCGGCAAGCCCCGCAGTTACAAACCCGACAAGTCCAACAGCAGCTCCGGTAGCAATTGCTGTTTTGTACTCATCTGTTGCAATTAAATATTTTTGACGCGCCCTTTGCGTCGTTGTTTCTGCTTCAGCAAGTGCGCCTTGAAGTTGCGCTTGCTGATCCAAAAGGTCGGAATAATTTTCGTGCGCCGAGTTGTATTTTGCTTGCATACCCTCGGCAAATGCAGCTCTGTCAATCGCTCCCGAAAGCCCGTCTAACTTCGCTGTTACGTTGTCAACGTTAAGTCCCAGCGACGGGTACAAGCTGTTAAGCCGCTCAACAATGGGCTCCATAAGGGCTTGCTTTTTTGCCGCAGTATCGGACGAGTTTCCAATTTCGCGGAGTTTTGCCGCGAGTATCTGCGCCGCCTCGCGCTCAGTATTGATTTTTGTCGCCGACTCGGAATATTCCGAGAGCAGGGTTTCTGTTGAGTCGTGCAGCGAGTCAAGCTGACTGTAAAGCTCGCTTACCGAGAACGACTGCAATTCAACCGCCGCAGTTGCCTCATCCAAATCATATTTTAATGCTCGCGCTTTGTCAGACGTTGCGCCGTAAACATCACAAGCATTTTCATACTCCGTGGAAAGACTTTCAACTTTTTCCTGTTGGGCGATTGTCGCGGTAGTAAGGGTTTCCTCCTCAAGCGCAGTCTGCTTGCATATCTCTCGCAAGACAACAATACCCGCAGTAAGCGCAGCGATGGAAGCCGTAACAATCACAGCGGGATTTGCAAGCATAGCAACATTAAGTCCCGTTTGTGCCGTTGCCGCGCCTGCGGTTGCTGTCGCCTGCGCCGTGGTTGCCGCAGCGGCAGCGGCAGAAGATGCAGCTGATTTTAGCTGTAGTGCATTGCCGATGGTGTCAAGCGTATTTTTTACCTTTTTAATTGCCGTAAACGCTGTATATGCCCCGACAACAAGTCCTACCTCGGCAGTTATAGCCATAAACGCCTTAACTACAGCGGGATGCTTATCAACAAACTCGTCGATTTTGGATACAATGTTGGTGACAATTTGAGTGCCGCTCCGCAGCTCGTCCTCAAACAATCCGCCGACCGACGCTTTAAGTCCGTCCGTTGCCGACTGCAAAAGCGTTATGTCGCCCTTGAGGTTATCGAGCTTGATTTCAGCCATTCTTTGCGCCGCACCCGCGCAGTTGTTGATGGAGTTTGTGAGGCTCTGGTAGTCCTCATTTGTGGAGTTGAGTATCGCAAGCAGTCCGTTATACCCGCGCTGTCCTGCAATCGCCATAGCGTTGCTCACGCGTTCGGACTCGGTCATTTGATCAAACCGCTCGCGGAGCTCCTCGATAGTCTCCGCAAAGCCTTTCATTGTGCCGTCCGCATTGACGGCTGTAAACTCATACTCCCCAAACGCCTGCGAAGTCAATGTTGCGCCCTCAAGCAAACCATTAAATGTATTTTTTAATGCCGTTCCCGCAATCGAGCCTTTAACGCCCGAATTTGCCATAAGTCCGACAGCGGCAGCGACATCTTCCACGCTGTATCCGAGCGCACCCGCAATTGATGCCGAGCTCTTAAAAGTCTCACCCATTATGGATACGGACGTGTTGGACTTAGACGCTGTTTGTGCGAGTACGTCCGCAAAATGCGCTGTATCGGACGCTTTCAAGCCGAATGCCGTCAAATTGTCGGTGACTATGTCCGACACCATAGCAAGGTCCTCGCCCGATGCGGCGGCAAGGGAGATAACGCCGTCCATACCCGACATCATTTCCTGCGCGTTCCAGCCCGCCATTCCCATATAGGTCATAGCCTCAGCTGACTGGTTCGCGGTAAATGCAGTTGTTGCGCCGAGGTCCTTTGCCTGCTGCGATAGCGCGTTCATCTCCTGCGCGGTTGCGCCCGAAAGTGCCTCGACAGTTGACATTGTACTGCCAAATTCCGCCGACAATTCCACACAGTCCTTGTATGCTTCGGCAAGCTCGTGCAGTCCCGCAGCAATGCCAGACGCGACAAGCGCAGAACCTACCGCGTCAAACGCCTCCGCGCCGTTCGAGCCTAGTTTGCTTGCCTCCTCCGCCGCTCGTTCTTCGTTTTCGGAAAGCTCGGCAAGGGCGTCGGAAAGCCGCGCGCTCTCTCCCGACAGATTATTTGCGTCAATCCCCGATTTTTCGAGCGCGGATTGCATTTGCCGCAGTTTTTCGGTCTTGTCATGCACCGCCATTTCCGTACTGTTGATACGGTTTTTGAGCTCTAATTCAAGGTTTGACAGTTTAGTAATTTCCGTCGCGGACGCGCCCTCGGTCGTTCTGAGCGTTTCAAGCGACTGGCTTGTATTTGCGAGTTGGTCGCGGTACATCTGCAGTTTTGCCTGCGATTGTTCAAGGCTTTTCTGCTGTTTCTGATACGCGCTGATGTTGGATTGAGACTTATTCAAAGCCTCAATTTCCTTTTGGGTCGCGGAAAGGATTTTTTGAGCGCTCTCAAAAGAGCCTTGGAATTTGGAGTTAAGCTGTGCGCCAAGTGTAAACAGCATTTCATATTGCTTGTTCGCCACTCAAATCACCCTTTCTTTTGTTTCATTTCGTCCATCAGCTTGTTGTGTTGCTTTATCCACGAATTCAGCTCGTCAAGCGTACACGACTCCCAGTACGATATAGGCGTATATCCGTAATACGCCATTATCATAATGTTTCGCCGTAGTTTATCTACGCCAAACCGATCAAGAAAAAACGCGTTTTATTTATAGCGTTGTTAAAGTCCACCGCGCCCATACGCTCCATAAATTCCACATCGATGCTTTCTTCTGCCGCCAACACAAAAACACGCATCGCAAACTCCATTGATGTTGTCGGCATAACTATTCTGTTCCCGATGCTGTTCAGTTCCCGCTCGATTGCGAGTATGTCGCGCCCCTTGATTTTGTCAAAATCAAGGTGTATTTCTGCGATAGCTCGCCGCCGTTCGGGATCGGCTTTCTGAGTTTAAAAACGTTGGGGTTTTCCTCGTCGTCCACGCCCTCGTCCGCAGGAGCGATTTTGTCCTTTGTCTCCTGTTCGTCAACACTGTTTTCCATTTCAAGTTTCTCCGATTTGCCCATGTGCATTTCCTCCGTCATTAAAAATTTACGGTCGGAACGCGTAATTTCGCCCCGACCGTATTACCGTTTTTATGCCATGCCCAAGCCTGCCCGTATCTCCGCGGCATAATCCTTGCCGTTTATGATGTATTTGCAGTTTACGGGGTCGATTTCCGTCATCACCTTGCCATCAATAATGTCGCTGTAATAAAGCACAGAGTATTCTCCCGATATTGCCTGCGGACTTGCAGGTTTAAGCGTGCCTCCGCCGAGCTTTTTAGGCAAAACCTTGAGTATTCTTTTCCGCTTGTTGGTGGTGATAACTCCTGCCTCGTTATCATAGTTTTGGTCGAGCTGCATAAGGACAAGATTATGCGCTCTCTCTTCCATAAGCTCGTAGGCTGCCTCGTTTGCATGGCGGAAATTTATTGTGGTAGTCATTGCGTTAATGTACCCTTTTACGGGTATGTCCACCTCACCACCGATACCCGGTCCGCTTACGTTAAACACGGGCTTTTCAACGTCCGGGAGTGTGACTTCCGCAATACCGAGATAACTTTTCCCACCCTCGTACACTTTGTAATTTATTACGCCTTCGTTTACACCGTTCATTCAGTCCACCTCCCCATTTTAAGACGACATTGCCGCTGTCAGCATATCCACGTCGTACCGTATATGCATATCAATCTGCTGCGCAGGCACGGGCGACGCTGCTCTTGTATCAAGCCTAAATACCCCCGCCATAAGCGACGTTACTGGGTTAAGCTCCTCGAAATACTCGATTTGTCCGCCGTAGAGTTTTCCCTCGGCAGTAAGCCCCGCAAGCCAGAAATTGTACGATGCTATAATTGCATCTCTCAGAGCCGGTGTAAGAGGCTTGTCTATATACTGCCAGTAGGTGTTTACAAATGTGTTACACAGCCAGTCCTGCGTGCGGCTAGTGCATATAAACATTTTTGCGACATCGGACGTTTTGGGGTAACAACCGAGGTAATTTCCCCAAAGCACCCAGCCGCCGTTGTTGATAACGGTAACGACGCCGTCCGTTACGCTGATAATATCAGCCTGCGGCAGGGAGAGAGCGATTTCCGCACCCGTTGCCGTCAGCGCGCCCGTGAGCGACAGTTCCTTGTTCGACGGCGACTCATACGGGCAGTCACCATTCCCCGAATCCACACGGGCAATGAGAGCGCAGACGATTACGGACATATCAAAAATATAGTCGCCGCTGCGCACCATGGGCCAGCAAACGACCATATCCTCGCTTGTATACCCGTTTTCGTTTTTCCACTCCAGCACTTTTGAGTAATCGTCAACGGTTTTGGTATCAATATCAACGACAGCCTTGCCCCTAAAAAGTCCGTTAATGCTCGGTGCTTTTGCCGCCATAACCGCCGCAATTGTCGGGTTGCTGCTCCAGCCCGGAGCGCAAAGCAAGTCGGGTACAATGCCCACCACGCTGCGGCATTTTTCCACTTCCTCAACTGCCATTTCAACGTCGGAAGCTTTGATTTGCGAGAGATCCGCAATGTCATATCCTATTGTCAGAGCCTCATCCGAAAAATGCTCCGACTCCTCAAGCAGTTCCACGCAAAGCCCGTCGTCGGTGTAGTACACATCATAGTCCGTACCTTTTGCGAGTAGGTTTTCACCGTCGCTCGTCTTGACTGTCAGATTGCCATTGATGATGGTGTCAAGCGGGAGCGTTGCGACGTGGTCTGTAAGCGTAAATGAGTCTGCGCTTACTGCCTTTTTGTGCTTTTCGGGGTTGTAGAGATTATAAAAGATAGCGGGCGAAACGCCCATAAGCGTAAAATGCGCATACATTGCTTGGCAAAGACTCCACCTTGGCGTTCCGTCCTCATTGCGCCAGTCTGCGCTGTATCCGCCCAACTCGCGCGCCTCCGAAAAGTCGTTTGCAAGCTGCGGTTTTCCGGCAAATCCCTTGCCGAGATGGCACGGCCACGCACCGATGTAAAACGGTATTCCGACCGCTGCGGCTTGCACTGCGACAATGCCTGTTTCGTCCTTGTATGTATTTATACCGTGTTTAAGCAATTACTTTGCCTCCTTTATCTGCTTTTCGAGAGCTTGATATACTGCAGAAATCGCGCCCTCGCCTTTTGCCAGTTTTTCGCGCACCCGTGCAAGCTCGCTGTCGGACACCAACAGTCGCTTGATTTGCGGATAATTCTCCCCGCGCTCTCCCAGAGCCGCGAAAATTTCTGATTTTCTTCCGCGCCGTATACTGCCGTTTGTGATTACGCCGCGAATGCTCGGTCCGACATACACAAAAATGCCCGCTTTTTCCTCGGCGGGCAAATCTGCTTTTGTCGTTACACTGTCGGATACTGCCTCAGCCGCAATTTCAACGACTTCCGCGGTCTCCGCGCTCTCCTCAATTTTCTTTTTCACAGATCCACCTCCTGTTCAATGGGCGGCAAATGGCATTCTCCGATAAGTTCTCCCGCGTAGTAGGGCGCGGTGTCGTCGGGATATACCAAATCTTCAAAATTCATTTCGCGGTCAAGCGTAAAGCAGGTACCTATTTTTACCGATCTCAGCAGTCTTGTTTTCACCGCCTCCATCAAGTTCAAAAGCTCGAGTGCGCCCTCTTCTTCATTTTCGTTGTACACGCAAAAAATAAACCGCACCGTGGCAGTTCGGAAATGGGCGGACTGTTCGCCGAGCCACTGCTTGCCGCTCACATACTGTATAATGATGTACGGGGCGATTTTTTTCGCGTCCGAACTGCGCGGCAAGCGCATTATATGCACCTCTGCCTCACGTTTTCGGTTTTCTGTGTCGCCCTTTTGAATTGCCGTCGGGAGCTTAAGCCCCTTAACAGCCTCCTCGCACTCCTTTTTGAGTGCGTAAAGTAATGCTACCGTCGTCATTTGTGCCACCCATTAAGTACCGCAAGAATTTCATGGTCAATTCGCTCTTCAAAAGTTTTGCGTATTTTATCCCCTATCTCCTGCGAAACGTCGTCGTTCGCATCCATCATCTGCGGAGTTGAAGGTCCGAATAATTGTTCGATCGGCGTACGGCTCGTTCCCGCTCTTTCAAAAAGTCCGATATGTCCGGTTCCCATTGTCGCCCGGAAAACGTGCCGCAGCATTTCTGCGCTTGATGAGCGTTTTACTCTTGCACGGAAACGCCCATCTCCACCCATTTTAGCGTCGAACCTCAGTAAGGGGACGTGAACACCGCGAAATTCTATGTCCACAGTAGTTTGACCGTTGGACGTGTTTATTCTTCGCTTGCTCTGCGTATAACGTTTAAAGTCGCTTACTTTAAGTACGTAATACTTGCCGACCGCTCTTGCCGCATATGCTTCGCCGCTTATAGCTGCACGTTTTATTGCGCTGCCGACAGCTTTTTCCGCACCATGAGATAATCCTGCAAGCAATCGTTCGGCACGCTCGATCGCACCCGAACTTCCGCCTACATCGTCTGTCAAAAATATGTCTATGGCGTTTTTAGCGTCCGCGGGGCGCATATTATAAATATCGCTCATTCGTCCATTGCCTCCAACTCCAAGCACACCATTCCCATTTCAAGCGATGATGTTTCAATTCTGTACCGTTTGAAAAAGGGCTTTCCGAGTGCCTCACCGTCGTCGATTTCAAGCATTTTATCCTTTTCGGGCATTACTCCGTCAAGGTCGCTCTGCGCGATATACGCCTTCGCCGACACGAGGAAAATCCCCTGCATGTGGTCGCTTTGCAAAATCGTCCTGTCGGACTCCTTGAGGTTTTCGAGCACGACGGGAATATTTTCATAGGTTTCGCCGTCGTATTTTACGGTATGAGAATCGGCGAGCTCCGCGATATTTAAAAATACCGCATTGTCCGCCTCCACCTGCTCTTTAAATCCCACAAAATCACCACCGCTCACGAGCGCAATGTCGGCGCGCTCCCGAAAAAGTTATCCAGTGCCGCAATAAGCTCGGACTTGTTTGCGCGGTTCGGAACGGGTATACCGTAATCTTTTGCAATCGCTTGCAATTCCGCATTTGACATTTCCTCGCTGTAAATTGGCGCGTCGTTCTCTTCGTCTACGTCATCATCACCGACAGCGTCACCGTCCGCCGAATCGTTAGGGTCGGTATCGGGTGTTTTCTCCTCCGCCGACAGTTTTCCATCCACAGGGAGCTTGTCCACCGCCTTTGCTATTTTCAGTTCTTCGATAAGGCGGGCGGCTTCGGCATCGTCAACTTCAAACGGCTTGTCGGACGGGGTTTTTGCTCTGACAATTCGTCCGTTGTTGTAGCCGTAGTTGCCTTTTGTGATTTTGATAAGCATTCTCCGTTTTCTCCTTTCCGAAAATCAAGAAATTACGTTTTTCGCGTATATGTACGGGCAATATACCGCAGGCACAGCAAGCGGGTGCGAAATCAACATCTGTGTGCGGACGTCGTTCGGTTGGTCCAGTGCAAACTTAGGTATGCGCTTGCCCGAAAACGTTTCATAATCCCTCTTGCCAAACGGGATATGAAAATCATTGCCATACATCAAATGCCCACAGTTCGGGAAAGTCACCATTACGCTGTCTTTCGGGAAATACGGAGTGTCCTCGCCGTTTTCGTTCTCGTAACTGGTGCTCACGACGAAAATTCTGAGTTTGTATCCGCGGAAATTTATTCCGTTTGCAAGAGTAGATACACCCGGATAGTCAAATCTCTCGTTGATTTCCCCGACTATAATGCCGCTGTTTTTGTCAATAAGCCGCATAAGCGTATCGTCGCTGTAAAATACATCCGCAACATCAGAGCCGACAACAAGGTCGGTAGCGTTCAAGCCACGTCTGGAAAGCAGTTCGCACATAGCGTAAATATCGCCGATAATGTTTGCGTTTCCGCCGTTCCACTGGTTTGCTACGGTGTACTCGTGCGGCGAGCTGTCACCCTCGTAAAATTTGATGTACTTTACGCCGCCCTCTGTCTTCGCGTCAACGTACTCCTGCATGGTGCAGCCGTTGTTTATCATTGTCTGCGCGCACATCCATTCTTCACGGCGTGTAATAGCGTCGTCCATTTCTGCAAAATCCTTTACCTGCAGCCTTGCGGCGCGCTCCGCGGGCTTTGTATTTGCATAGATTGCTTCGCCAAATCCACGCTTTTTCAAGTCGTCGCTTGAAAGACTGCGAGAAATCGAGATTTTAGGCGGCGCGAATTCCGTCACGCTGTATCCCGTTCTTTCAAGCGGAATGCTGCTCCCGCGGTCGGAAACAAATGCCGCCATTTTGCGAGTTCCCTTTTTGTACTCTACCAGCACTTTGTCGGTAGTAAAAACATCTTCCGCGCCTGTGGGGAAATACCGATCCTTAAAAAAGAATTTTTCCGGACGAACTTCCTCAACTGCGGCGCGGAGCATATATGTGCTAAAAAAATCTAAAGGCATTATTTTTACCTCCTCACTCAGTATTTTATAGCTGCCTTAAATTCAATACCGTATCTGCGCAGCGCGTCCTTATCGGACTCCTTGATTTCGTACTCCGCATTTACGGTCAGTTTGTTTGCGTTAAACATTCCGCTGATGTAAATGTCAACGGGAAGGTCGCTTTCGGACGCCTCCGTGTCATCTGCAAGAATGCCGTAAGCCTCGGCGGACTCGTCTTTCCCGAGAATGTCAAGTTTGCCGTCCTCGCCCTTTGCGAGAATAGTGCCGCGTTTCAGCGCGCCTGCATTCGCTTTAAGCACACCGCTCCCAATACGCGCAGGCGGCTGTGTTCCGACGATAAGGTCATCGGGTTCTGTTCTGTCAATTATGCTCAACAGTTCGCTCATTTTGCTTCACCTCCCATAGCCTTTTTGAAGAACGCCCTCGCCTCGGCCATTTTCTGCTCTTCCGTTTTGTTCTCGTCACTATCGTTTCCTGCGTTTGTCTCATCGGGAGCCGAGGACTGCGTTACCTTTTGCACGTCAGACGCACGGTTGTCGTCCGTCATATCGCGCAAGAAGTTCTTGCCGAGTTTCGCGCTTTCCACCGCCGCCTTGTATGCCATTTCCTCTGCGGTACACGGCTTGTCGTACTTCGCACTTTTTACGGTTTTCTCGTCAAACCGCTGTGCGATTTCATCGATTTTGCGGATTCTTTCGCGCTCCTCTGCAATAGCCTTTGCGATAGTTTCCTCGCTGGTCTGTGCGTCAAGAGTGTTTGCACTATCTTTGCTGCTCATTGTGTTACCTCCTTCATCGGTTTTTTCGTTTTTATTTGTAACTCCGCCTGCGGTTTCGGGCGCAGGCGTCAAAGCTACCGTGGGAATAATTTCGGGGCATTTTGCGCCGAAAAGCGCGACTCTTTTGCCGCCGACATAAAGTGTTTTTTTATCTTCAGATGCCGCAATTTCGGGAGTGTCGTCGGTTTCGAGCAGTTCGTCCACAAAGCCAAGCTCAAGCGCCTCTTTTCCCGTCATGTAGCGTTCCTCGCTCATCATTGTATAAAGCTCATTTTCGTCTTTTCCCGTTTTGCGCTTGTATGCCGCACAAATTGTTTTGTCGTATGCGTCATTTTCCGTAGCAATCTTACGGAGTTCGTCCGCATTATACCAGCCGAAACAAAGTGTAAGCGACTTATGGATCATAATAAGGCTTGATTCCGTTGCGCTTACTTTGTTCGAAGCACAGATGATAAGCGTTCCCGCAGACATTGCCGCACCATCCACGGTGCAGTTTATCTGCGTACCCTTTGCGGAAAGTTCACGCAAACGATTGTAAATTACAAGCGCCGCGACCACTTCCCCGCCAAACGAGCTTATTCTTATATTCAGCGTTTTCGGAGTTCCTATGCCGTCAATTTCTTTCACGAGCTCGCTTTGAACGATGTATGAATCATCAGACGGGTTGCCGGTATGATAATCTTTTGGGCGGTCGGTCACAATATTCCCGTAAAGTTCCATATCGACAACGTCGTTATTCGCAGCAATGCTGTAGTTTTTTACGCTTTTATTCTTCGCTGTTGCCATCGTCTTCTTTCTCCTCTCTATAATTGCCACTTTTCGTAAGGACGCCGTTTGAAATAGCGTTCTCGTTGGCGAGTGCCTGTATATTTTCTTCGAAATTGCCGTTGTAATACTCGCGGGTCACCTGCTCGTTAGTCTTCCAGCCGTTTGCGACTACCACGGCATTTGCGTTTGCCTCTTTAAGCGGGTCAAGGTGCGTCTGCGCAGGACCGTCCCACCGCGTTCCGCTCCAAGCCGCTCGAATAGCGGGGTCTGTGAAAAAGCCGGGCGCGGAAATTCTCCCACGCGCGACAGCCTCCGCAAGCCACGCCTCGTATATCGGCTTGCAAAAGTCCGAAACAAACCACGCACGCCGCATTCGAAACATTTCCCAGGCTTCCTCAAGCGCACCCTTAGACGCGGAATACGAGCTGTTAAACTCTTTCATCAGCACGTCGTGCGGTATTTCCAATGCCGCGCCGACGAGCTTTGTTATCGCCTGCGTAAATGCGTCAAATCCCGCTGTCGGAATGTTGGGATTGCCAAATATAGCATCTTCTCCCGGACCGAGTTCAACCGTTTCTCGCGGACCGAGTTCGGGGGTTTCGCGGTCGGTTTCGCCGTCCTCGTTAGGTGTTAAATACGGCAAATCCGAGCTGTCTGCTTCCGTTTTAATTATCATAGAAAAATACGTTTGCACTATCGCCGCCGTCAGCTCGCTCTCGGTGTATCTACGCTGTTGCAAAATCACCTCAATCACGGGCGCAAGATAACTCACACCGCGATACTGGTCGGGACGTTCCGCATCCATAATGTGCAAAATATTTGATATTCCCGTTTTTTTGCCGACCGCCTCAACGCGCGTCCAGTTCGGTTTCTTTTTTGGGTTGTAATAAAAGCCGCTGTTGGGATAGATGTCGCAAATGTGATATGCTACAACTCTTCCGCCGGAGTCAACTTCCACACCGTCGTGTATAATGTTTCCGTTGGACTTGTTTTCGCCCTCCGTAAATCCGTATATACCGTTGTTTGCAGTATTCGGCGTGCATACTCTGTCCGCCTCTATCAATTGCAGTCTGAGAGAGTACGGATTTATAGGACTTGTTTTGCCGCGTTTTAAAGCTACAAATACATCTCCGCTCATCAGCCACGACTTCACCGCCAACGATTGCAGCTCGTAAAAATTATTCATTCCGAGCGCGTCGGAATAATTTTTGTTTTCCGCCCAAAGCGCAAACTCTGCCTCGGTTTTCATGCGCCACCGCTTTGCCTCTGCGTCGGAAAGCCCGAGCCGCTGCGTGTCAATGCAAGGTTTCATCTTGAGGCCTGTTCCGACAATCTTTGTGCGGTTGGTGTTGATTGCTGCGGCGGCTATCGGAGACGCCATACAGAGCATTCTTCCGCGCTGTCTGAGCGTGGAATTCGCAAAATCAATATCCTCTGTCGGCGAGGTTGACCGAGCAATAAAGCCTCTAAGCGCACGCTTTTCATACGAGGCTCCCGCGGCGCTATATCCGCTCGCGATTACTTTTTTTGATTTGCCCATTATTTCTCCATTTCTCCCGCGCTTGCAGGCACACCGATAAATCAGACTTAAAATACATTGTTTGGCTCTGTGTTCGCGTGTGCCTGCTCGACGGGCAATAAAAAATATTGCCGCAAACGCTCTTTATCGCAAAAACGCTTTCGGCAGTATCTTTTATTTGCAGTCGATTGCAAAATCGTTTTTCTGCATTTTCCCGTTTAGATATTGCAGCAGATCATTTTTCGCCTCCTCAAACCCAAAGCACACGCACGCGGCATATTCCTGTTTGCTTAATTCTTTAAGCCATTTTGTTTGGTAGTCTGATAGTCTGCCGCCTTTTGCTTTAAGTTCGATAAATAAGCCGTTAAACCCGCCCTTGGCGACCGGCAAGAACATATCGGGAACACCGGGCTTTACGCCCATTTTCTTAAAGCGTGCCGCCTCACGTGCGTCTCGTTTTCCGCCGTTCGGAATGTGGAAAAGCAGAACCAGTTCAGGATATTTTCCCGACTGCAAATGTGCCCACTCAAACAAGGTCATTTGCTCGGAATCCTCAATATGATTCATAGCTTTACCCCCTCACACTGCTCCCCGATTGATTTCGCACATTTTTAGTTTTGCCTTTCCGTAGCAGTCACGACGTAACGCACCGCTGCGGGAGGAAAGGATAAAAGCCCGCCAAAACGCCGCGGCTGCTACGGAAAAACAAAACCAAACAAAAATGCCCTGCAAAAAAGCAAGGCATTTTATTTTTTCTAAGCGGATGCAGGGCAGGCCGGAGAAACACCTGCCGCTTATCCGCGACAAACTCCGAAGAGTAATGTCCGTTACCTGTCGGTGGGTATGATTGCGGTTATTTTCCGCGTAGGTCTGCCGTGTAAAATCGCGTCATAGTACGCCTGCATTTGCACAGCCCTTTCAAGCTCCTCGGAAATTGAGTCAAGGTCGCGGTATGTCATCTGCCTGTCGCCTATCGTGTAGCTTTTGACTCCGCCCGTCAACGCTTCCTGCGCTTGTATAAGCTGGTCAATGCGCTTTGTGTAGTATTCGTACATTTTTCGCGCTGTTTCGACTTTTATCATATTTATCACCACTCATCAAAGGCGTCTATGCGCCGTTTTTTCTTTTTCGGAGCTTTCGGCAAAACGCTTTTTTTGACTTTCTCGCCGTCGAGTACTGCGTTTCTGATGCGCTGTTCTATCGCGTCAAAATCCGGGTCAAGCGCCGCGATCGCCGCTAAATTGTAGTTGCGGATATCGAAAGCCTCGTTCCGCTCGTGTCCGGGGATTTTTTCCCAAACGAGCTTACTTTTCGTTTTATTGTATGTCAAATGCTCCGACATCAGTTGATTAAAATACTGCTTGCCGTAATCGTCGCGGCGCGGGAAGTGGCAATAATTCGCTCCGGGCGTTTTTACCCGCAGATTGTCTACAATTTTTTGCTTTCCCGCATTTACGCCTATTTCGTATACCCACACCGTTCCGACCGATTTCCCGCCGATTACAATTTTTTGCTGTCTGGGCGGAGTCGTAAACGCAATGTCGCGGTTTGCACCCTTTATCGCGAAAACCTGTCTGCCTTGCCGCTCGCGGCAGCGTTGGCGCACTTCCTGCGTGAAATGTCCGCCCTCGTCAACAAACGTCAACGTTACAGGGAGTGACACCCCGTTTTTAAAGCGGTATTTGTGATTTATCACGTCGTCCAACCGCTCCCACACTTCATCGGTGTCGGGTCTGCCCATAATCACACCGTGCTTTATTCCCCACGTTTCGCCAAAATGTCCGTGCCCTACAACTTCATATTCAAGGCGATTGTCCTGCGTATCCACGCCGCACGTCAGCACCAGCACTCCGTCGGGAACTTCCGCGTCATAGTCCTCGCGGCGCGCCATAACGTCCTCCTCGGTATCCATATCGCCGCGGTTTTCCCAAAGCTTCCCGAATTGAGTGTTGTACACTACTTGCAGTTTCGCGGAGTCGTTCCCCGCTTGAAGGAATTGCAGTATAATGTTTTTCCACGTCGCCCACGGCGACACCCACGCAGTAAGCCAAAACGAGCGTGTTTTATGTTCCGTCAGAGCATCCGGCGAGTCAGCTACCCATTTCGCGGGCTGAGATTTCATTTTATTTTCGTCCGAAATCGCGCCGCAAAGTGGGCAAACGTACCAAATTTTTTTAATCGAAAATATTTTTTCATCGCCTTTTTCGTTTGTTTCATAATCAAATCGGATATTTTCAAACTGTATTTCCGAGTATCCCTTGCAATGCGGACACTCCGTCAACCACCGCTCCATTGTGCCGATTTGGTATGATTTCTCAATCGCGCTCGCGCCCTTTATTGTCGGGGTCGATACCTCAACCATTTTGCGATTGTAAAATGTACGCAGACGCGCTTTTGCAAGCTCCCACGGGTCGCCCTCAGACCCCGCGGACTCCGCCCAGCGGTCGCGTTCGTCGCCAAACAAATACCGTATCGGCATAGAGCATAGGTCGTGCGGAACGTTGGAGCCCGTAAGCACCAAAACGCCGCCCGGAAATGCTTTCTGCCGCTTGGTATTCGCGCCGTCGCGGGTTTTCGGGTCTGCGACTTTTCCCTTGAGGCACGGTGTTTCGCGTATCATAGGCGCAATTCTCATCTCGGAGTAGCGTTTTACGTCGTCCACCGTCGGCTGTACAAGCAGTATAGGTCCGGGGTCTTGGTCGATGCAATAGCCTATCATATTATTCAGCAGCTCGGACTTGCCGACCTGCGACGCGGCGACAACCACAATATGCTCAATCCGCGGGTCTGTAAAGCTGTTAAGGATATCCAGCATATACGGTGTGCGTGATGTGCGCCATTTGCCGACTTCGGCGGACGATTCGGACGTCAGACGGCGGTTTTTGTCCGCCCACTGAGCGACTGTAAGGTCTTCCGGAGGTTTGATGCCGCGGAGGACTTTGGCAATGCAACTGTTGATTTTATTTTCGCGCTGCTTTTCGGTTTCCCGCACCATATTTTCACCCCCGAACACCTCCTCGCCTACAACAAAAAACGGCAGAAAACAGCAACTGCCGCTTTCTAACCGCTCGATATATTTTCGCAATTATATTATAGCATATTCCGCGCGGGACATACGGGACTTTCGGGACATCTTTTTTCACAAAAAGTCTGTAGTGTTTTTAGTAATTCTGTACAAAATACTACGATTTTCGTAAATTAAACACAAAAAAGCCCCGCTCAATATTGAGCGGGGAAAAATTATCCGTTGTCAATTCCGAGTGCCGTTTTCAAGCCCTGCTGTAAAGCGTTCGAGAAATTTATTCCCGCCTTTTCAGCTTCGTCGTTAAGCCAGATTGGAATTGTACAGTTTTTTCGTATGCAGCGCACTTCCATTTTGCGTTTGTATGCGTCAATATCAGCGTCAACCAGCGAAACAATCGCACACTCGTCATCAACTTTTAAATCGCTGATATTGGACGCAGCAGGTATCGTCTCGCCTTTTTTCTGCAGCTCAATTACGGTAATGCAGATAATTTCCCGCGCCATTTCTATGGCGTTTTCAAGGCTTGTACCTTGTGTCATCGCCCCAAGATCGGGGACTTCCACAAAATATGGAACTTTATCCTCTGTTTCGCGGAAGATTACGGGGTATACTTGTTTCATAAATTAACTCCTTTCGCATAGGCGGCTCCTTTTGGGAGCCGCATTTATTTTAGGTTGTGCTTCTTAATAAGTGCCTTTGCAAGTGCTTCGTTGATTTCACGGTGTCTGGGGATTGCCTCAGTTTGATTTCCTTTGATCCAAACATCGTGGTTTCCACCGTTGCGGTCAAAATGCCAACCGTTCTTTTTAAATAGCCGTTCAAGGTCAACTTTTTTCAATTCCCTCACCTCTTAATTATATTATACACATTTTATGCGCATTTGTCAAGTGCTTTTTTAAATTTTTCCCGAAAATTGCGAAAAAATTTAAAATTTATATAAAAACCTTGACAAACTGCTGTAATTGCGTTATAATATTATTGTTACGTGAATTGTACTACAAGTACGATTTTATGAGCCCGTTTGATTCTCATTCGGGCTTTTCCTTTTGCTTTAATGCGTTTTTTTCAGTCCTCGGAATCATCAGCGTCAACCGCAGAATCGTCGATTTCGCGGTTCATTCTTGCGCGAACAAGCTCGTCATACCTTGCCGCATCGTATTTGTAATTTGACAGTTCGTCGAGTATTGCGAAAACCTCTTTTTCAATGATTTTTTGTACCTCGGCGGGCTCGGAAGATGCCGCGCACGCTGACGCACACCGCCCCGCTAACGCTCTGAGACTCCCCCGAACGTAAAACAGCAAGTCGGCGGTCATTTTCTGCACGTCCTCGGAACGGTGCATTTTCCCGCGGAGTTCGCCGACCTTAATTTCCTCGATTGCTGCTTTTGATTCTTTAAGTTTCGTTTCGACTTTTTTTCGCCGAAGCTCCACCTCCGCCGTGTCCTCGTCGCCTCGCTTGACACGCTCCTCAAGCATTGACGTGTAAGCACTCACGCAGGAAAACAGCTCGTACAGCGATCCGTGCGACGTGTTTGTCTTGCTGATAATGCCGTTTTTCGTGAGCTCGCCAATCCATTGCGTCGTTTTCCCGAACGCGCGGCATAAATCGGCGGTTTTGACGTATATCAGCGAGCCCGCCGCCAGCGAGTAAATCACCTCTTTCGGAGCTGTATCCTTTGCTTTTTGCGCGGATTTTCCCGTTTTTTTGGTTGCCATACCCCTATCCCCCTCAAAATATTGTATCAAGTAAAGTGCCCCCGATTTTTTGCCTGTCACTGCGCGAAATCCGGGCGTCGCCGAGCCGCTTTCGTTTGGGAAAGCGTCACAGTACCTTTTATTCACAAATCAATGTAGTGTTGTTACTTTTCTTTTGTGAAAAAACGTGCTGCGACGCACACCAAAACCGCGTGGAATCAATGGTAGTGCAGTTGGAGCGTCCGAACGGCTTTTTTTGTATCGTTGTCCGCTGGCGGAACGATAACCCGACCGCGCGATTGATAAACTCTTGTGTTCGCGCACTCAAGTATCAACTCTTTTATGCGGTTGCGTCCGCGTCGGCGGTAGTCGACCGCATATGCGAACACGCTTTTTCCTACTGCTATCTTCCCGAATTTAATCATTTTACATTGTCCTTTCTTACCCAAGCCGCTCGATTTGTGAGCGGCTTATTCTGTCGTTTGACCCTCAATTGTACTCTTCCATCAGAACTGCAAGCGCCGTTTCGGTTTCGCCGTCCGCAGGTTCTACGTCAAGCCCTCGGTCGAAGTTGTAAACTATCTCGCCGCTTCTTTTCAACATCAGCTTGCTGATCCTGCCTCCGTCTATGCCGAATTGACTCGGTTCATCGAAGTGCTTTGCCCAGTAATGAAATACACTCGTTCCTATTCTTAAGCTGCCCTCTGTCCACATGGTGTGTACCTCCGTTTTTGTTTTCCCTTTCGGTAGTTACATATTAACTCTAAAAGCACATTATATCAAGCGGTTTTCGAACAATATAATGTACAAATATACGCGTGGAAAATCGTGTACATTATATGTTGATAAATTCACGCTTTTGTGGTAATATAGACTATGATGGGAAAGCGACCCTTTAATCAATTGGCTCGGTCGTCTTGTTAGTTGTGATTGGATCAAGCTTTCGTACCCCATCCACTCGGAAAACCACATTCAGACCGCTGCCGTTGTCCCAGTCCACGAGCAGACTGCCCGTGTCGTCAACTCCCGTCACCGTGCCTTTTGTGCCTTTCGGCGGAGCCTGCACATCGTCCATTCTGACAAGCGCAACTCTTGTGCCAGCGGGGTATTCTTGGCGGAGCTTGTCGACCGTTTCTTTACTCGGAAACTTCATCGCTCTTACCTCCGTCCTTGAAAGCCGATGAACCCGTGAGGTTCTTCAGCAGGATCTTTCTTTCAGCCTTGTACTCCGCACCGATGAATCCCAAGCGGAGCAGAAAGCAGCGGAATGAGTATTTCTCGTTGTCGACCGCTTTTTCGGTTGCCGTCACACGCTTGGCGTTGCTTGCCATTTCGCAGAGTGCGGAAATGAAGTGCACGCATTATTCGCTTTGCGAAAAACGCTACGCTTTGACCGTGTCGGCGTCGGGCAGTTCGGAAAACCATGGGAATTTCACGGTTTCGTTAGTGACCTCGATTGCGGTGTCCTCGATGCCGAGGGCCTTTTTGATGAGTTTGCCCTTTGCCTCAAGCAGGGCGGTAAGGTTGCCGACCTTGACCTTGTCGAGCGGCATTTCAACGGTCAGCGCAGTTTCTTCTTCCTCGCTTACTTTCGCATCGGCTGCGTGGAAACCCAAGCTGTCGAGCTTTTCAATAAGGTTCTCGATCTCTTCGCTGTCCGCTCTGTCGTCAAACGATACCGTGCCGTTCTTGTCGACCGTGAAGTAGTCCACCTCATAAGCCGCCGTTGGCATTCCGAGGTACTTCGGCTTTACCTGTAAAATATCGCCCATCGCCTTTACAAGCGCCTTGCGGTCTGTTCCTGTTACATTAAATCTAAACTCCATTCTGAGTTCCTCCTTTGTTTTTTGTAAGCGTTATCCGCGTAGCGGATATTGCGTACATATTCGCTCTTTTTGCCCGAAATAGCAAGATGTAATACTACAGAAAACAGGAGGAAGAATTTGTTCTGTTTACACAATGCCTATTCAGTTGGGCGCAGTATCTTTACGGGAATGCCGCGCTTTTTACATTCGTCTATAACGAATTTCGTTCCTGCGGGCGCATTATCCCGCTCCGCGGGAAAACGCTCTGCCGTCCCAGAACGCAAGCACCAAGTCCGCATTCTCGATTATGGTTATGTTCCTCTTGATAGGTGCGGAACGCCCGTATCGGCTGTATTCGGGCAGGAACTCCGTCAGCTTGATGCCGTGAGCCAGAGCATACTCCCTTGCACAGGAGTCAATGCCTTTTGCACCGCCCGAAACTATCTCCGTCACATCTTCGGGGAGATACACGCCTAAGTCCTTTACCGTCAGATTTCTTGAACCTACTACTGCAACTCGCATAGTTATGACCTCATTTCAAACATATTTTGAACGCACTTTGACGCTACTCCCTACATTATACCACATATTAGTGTTAAAATGAAGTCATAATAAATGCAAAACGGAGGTTTTTTATGGCTAATAAAAGTTTATCTATAAGAATTGACGGCGAGATGCTCGACAAACTGCATTACATTGCGGATTACGAGGCACGCTCGGCAAACGGACAGATAATTGTGCTTATCCGAAACTGCATAGAGGAGTTTGAAAAGGAACACGGAACGATAGAATTCGGCAAGCGTCCCAACAAGAAGAAGTAAAAGAGAAAGCGGTCACCCCGTTTTCTCTTTTTCGTTTGCCTAGACAATGCCTGCAAGCACGAAATACACACAGGGCAGAGCGACTCCGTTTCAGCGTTTTGCGCGTAGCGCATAATGCGCACATTGGTGTATTCCGCCGAGTCGCTGTGCGGTCATTTCAGCTGTTTCCTTTACAATTCTTATCGCCTCATAGAAGAGGTTGCTCCGTGAACCGTCAAGACCTGCTCTTTTCCCGGCAATGCTCATGTCTTGGCACGGACTTCCGAAAGTAATTATATCCACAGGCTCGATTTCCGCACCGTTCAGTTTGGAAACATCGCCGTAGTGTTTTACATCGGGGAACCGCTTGTTTTTGACGGCTATGGGGAACGGCTCAATTTCGGATTTCCAGACGGGTTTTATTCCCGCGAGAACACCGCCGAGCAAAAATCCGCCGCTGCCGTCAAACAGACTGCCGAGTGTGAGTTGCTCATTACTCATGCTCCACCTCTTTCACAAGTTCGGAGTAGGGTATTTTCTCACCGTTCCGCACCACATACACACCATCCGCATCTCCCGTATCATCAACATATCTGCGCAGGATTACAGACGCATATTTTTCGTCAAGTTCCATCGTGTAACAAATGCGGTTCATCTGCTCACACGCCATAAGCGTAGAGCCGCTGCCGCTGAATGTATCTATAACTACCGCGTTTTCCTGCGTGGAGTTTCCGATAGGATAGCCGAGCAGGTCGAGCGGCTTTGAAGTCGGGTGGTTCGCATTGCGTTTCGGCTTTGCGAAGTTCCAGATCGTGGTCTGTCTGCGGTCGGAATACCACTTGTGCTTGCCGTTCTGCATAAAACCATAAAGCACAGGTTCGTGCTGCCATTGATAGTCGGATCGTCCGAGCACCAGACTGTCTTTCACCCAGATACAGCAGCCTGCGAGGTGAAAGCCTGCATCAATAAACGCCTTGCGGAAGTTAAGCCCCTCGGTATCAGCGTGAAACACATAAGCCGAGCCCCCTTTTTCGAGGTGGTCAGACATATTCTTAAATGCCGAGAGTAGGAAGTTGTAAAATTCTTCGTCTTTCATGCTGTCGTTCTGAATAGTCAGACCGCTTGAACTTTTGAAAGACACTCCGTAAGGCGGATCAGTCAGAATAAGGTTTGCTTTGGTATCTCCCATAAGAGCGGAAACATCGTCTGCGCTTGTGGCATCGCCGCACATCAACTTGTGTCTGCCGATCGTCCATATATCCCCGCGCTCTACAAACGCGGCTTTTTCCAGCGCAGAGGTTAAATCATACTCGTCGTCTTGAGGGCTGTTTTTGTCGCCGTCTGCGAAAAGGTCGGCTATCTCTTTATCGTCAAAGCCGAGGAGCGACAAATCGAAATCCTCGCCCTGCACGGAAAGTTCTACCGCCAACAGCTCGTTGTCCCATTCTGCGTTGAGCGAGAGTTTGTTGTCCGCGATAATGTATGCGCGTCGCTGCGCCTCGGTAAGATGGTCCTCTTTTATGCAGGGTATTTTTTTAAGTCCGAGTTTCTGAGCTGCGTAAAAACGCCCGTGACCGCACAAAATTGTATTATCCTCGGAAATCACCACGGGCGCAAGGAAACCAAACTCCTTGATTGACGCGGCGATTTGTGCGATTTGCTCTGCGGAGTGTTTGCGAGCGTTTCGGGCGTAAGGCAGGAGAGCGTCGATATCGACAAGGCAGTATTCGGGAGTGTTACTCACCGTAGACCACCTCCCGAATCGTTGCTTTTACAGCCGGGTGGCAATTTTTTACCGCGAGATTTATCTCGGAGCGTATCGCTATGACTTGTCTCATATACGTTTGAGCCATAACGACATACGGCGATTGCATGGGCTCGCCTGTTGTCGGGTGTTTGGCAATATACCCATATTTGGATATAAGCCGCTCGATGTGCGTCCAGCGCGCTACCGACATTGCGTACTGCTCCACGATTTGCTTTGACACCGCATTTTCACAGCCACAGGATTTGAGGTAGTCCATAGTTTCCGCGAAAACGTCCGCGGCGCAAAGCTCAGAACCATCGCGCTGGGGGTCTGTCAGATAATCCTTTATTTCGGGGATTTCGGCAGGGGTTTTGCTTTGCTTGTTTTGCAATTTAGGCACAAAAAGCCCTCCTTAAAAGAAATATTTTAAGGAGTGCTTTGCGTGCTATGATCAGGTATCTACATTATATCACGTTCGCACGGGACATTTGGGACAAGTTTATTTTTCACCGTTGTTTATGCCGAGAACGTGACGATAATACATCTTCTTCACGGAATCCTCCGTGTTATTGCCGCCGAGCTCCTGCGCAATTTGCCTAAACCGCTTTTTCTCAATCACGCGCTTTATTGCAATGGTGCGAATAAGCGTGTCGGAAATACTATCAATGCAAATTTCAATTCGCACTTTTCGCTCAGCAAGTTCTGATTTCTTTTGCTGTAAACTCTCTTTTTGGAAAATCAGATTTATGTACTTTTCCTCGGTGATATTCTTTCCCGAGGGAGCGCAGGTGCTGATTTTATCCAGCTTAGGCGACGCGCACAACTGTGATTCAAGACAAGTAATGCGCCTTTCCAAGTCGTTGATTGCTTGATTAAGCAGATAATATTCGCTTAGCTCTTTGGCAAAATCCATTAATTATTCCCCTTTACAGATAGTTGTTTTTCTCCGCAAACTCACGCAGTTTTTTGATTGTCACCTTGCCGACGCCCCCGATTTCGGAAATCTCGTTAAAAAACTTTTCAAAAATTGTCGGAGCTGACGGCGGTTCGGGCTCGGTGACCTTGCTTATCGCCTTTTTGCGGAACTCGTTGTTGTATTCTTTTGCCGTTTTGCTCCACTCGACTAACGCCTTGTCGGGAGTTGCGGCTATTACCTTTCGGATTGATACAGCCTGTTTATGTATTTCGCGTTCTTCTCCTGTCAGCCTGCGTCTCACATTTTTCACCTCCAAATCATCTGAGAGTAAGGCACATTTTCACAATCCCCAAAATAACCGTTCCCTCACGGCAGAATTCTTCGTCGGAAAGAATATATGTGATTTTAAATATCAAGTGTTCCCCCGTGTACAGACCGCCGTCTGCCTTTTGAGCGTCGGGCGGCTGCCTTTCGAGAAAATCATTGTAGGGGTCAATGTCCTCGGGTATAAATTCGTTCACGGCGAGGACGTCGCCCACGCGGTAAGGACGGTTCTTTTTGAGGACTTCAAACGTTTTGCTTCCGTCCTTGAGTGCCTTAAAATAATCCGGCAAGCACTGCGCGGTGTGTATCATTCAAGTACCTCCTGTGCGTTATCTGTTTCGTCCTCGCTTGTTCTTTCCGTGTTGTACTGCACCGCGCTGATTATAGCGTAAAGCCGCGTCAAAATCCCGGTTGCAACCTGTTCGGGAAATTTCATCGCGCCGATAATCGCCTCTTGAAACAGTCCTTGCTTTACACTTACTACGGGAATATCACTAAACTTGATGTAGAAAGCCGTGTTTTCGTCCATTTTCACGGGCGCGAGCTGCGTTTCGGGGATAATCGCCGAAATGCCGTCCTCCGAAAAGCACACATATTTTTCGTCGTTGAAAATAAACTCCAGCGGTCTGCACTGCACAATAATTTCCTTGTCGCACTCAATCAACCCGGTAATATCGAATTCTTCTATAAGTGCCTCGTCCGTTTCCTTTTGGGAGAAATCGAAAACAGCCGCGTATTCTTCGGGTTTCATTTTCGGAATACCGTCCATTACATAAAATGCGCCGCCTGCGCCAACCCATTGCGTACCGTCTTTGAGTGTACAAACTCTTAAACTCCTGCGCTTTTTGCAAAGTTGCGCTACCTTTTTCTTGCTTATCATTTCCGCACCTCCCAAACAATCTTCTGTCCGCAGCTCTCGCAATAGGTGATTTTGTGCTTTGATCGTCCAATCCTGCACTCAATTTGCGCTGTGCAAATAGGGCAGCTTCCGTACATTGTTTTTACGGTCGTAACGCCGAACGGCTGCCGTGCGCGTTCCTTTTCGGTGTATGTATCGTATTTCATTCTTCTTCCTCCTTTCTATTCCATATAGAACAGTATTTTTTAATATCACATTTCGCACAAGTCTGCTCGTTATAATCCAAACAGTAAAATTCTGCGTCCTTTACGAGTGCCAGCTTGTCGGCGGGGTCGTTGAAGTCCATTATCTCCTTGCCGCGCTTGTAATACTTGTCAATTCTCGGCTCTCTGTAGCAACGAAGGTCAATATAACGCTCATCGGAAAAATCTTCAGTTAAAAGTGCGATTTGCCTTGCCTTTTCTCTTGTGGGCGCAAACACAGCGATACACCCTTCGTGATAGTCACGCCCGATAAGCCACGCTTTCATTTTATTAGATTTCACTCGCCGCACCTCCCAACCGTTCAACCGCCGCTTTCAGCGCGCCTTTATATTTTGCTTTTTCGTCCTCGTCCTCGACCGACTTGATTATTTCAACGACGGCGGAAAAACGCGCTTGAATTTCGCTGATGTAAAATTTCACTTTTTCTTTCGTGCTGTCGGGCGCGGGTTTGCTTGCATTCGATTGCAAAACGGCATTTTCGGATTTCAGCCGCTCGATTTCCGCGGCTGTTTCCCGTCGTACTGCATCAACAGCACTAACACGGGAATTGTCGTATTGCTTTTGAAGATCCTCTCGGAGTTGCTTTATCTCCTTGTCGTGCTGTTTTTGCGCGGCATCAAGTTTCTTTTCCGCTGCCTTTTGCGCGTCCGCTTTTATCTTCTCGATTTCCTCAGCGGACGGCTTTTGCACCGCGACTTCTACGGGACGGCTTTCGAGCTCCTTGTTCTTGTCTTGCTCGTCTTTGAGAGCCTTTGCGAGAGCGTCAATCTGTTTTTTCAGTTCCTCAACCTCGTTTTCCGCGCCCTGCTTTTCGCTGCTTGTCTGGTCATAGTCAAGTGTGAGCTGCTCGTACTTGTTTTTAAGTTCCTCGATTTTTTCTTGCAATTCGCGCACTGAAAGATTCTCCGCGTCGCCGCTCTCAATAAGTTCCGCGCGGTCACCCTCGTCAAGCACGGTCATAAGCGTCAATTTAGTTACACCAATACCGGAAAGCGATGACAATGGCACGCCGTAAGTCTCGAAACAGCGAATAAAATTATACGCCTGCCGCTGTCTTATCTCGGTATGCTTATCGCAGTATTCCTCAAAATTCGCGCAGCCGAGCGCGGTGTAGAGTTTCTCGTCGCGAATTGTTTTGAGGTCGCGCCCTATCGAGACGAGCATTTCAGCCGCGACACGCGCGTTCGCGTTGATGCGCCCCGTAAGAGCCGAGGCGCGCTCCTGTGTTGTTTGTGCAATTACATTTTCCATTTTTAGCACCTATCCTTTCTTGTTTTTCAACCGCTTGCAGCGGGTTTTTACTTGCCTTTTTCCACTTGGGCAGGATTGACTTAAGATACACTGCATATTCCCGCTCGATTGCCTTAACTTCGGGCGGTTTCGGCTCATCACGATTGTTGCGGTAGCCTCGGCATTGCACGATTTGTAATTCGTTGCTAATCTCCATTGTGTAGAACGGAGTGTCGGGGTCGGATTTTTTCCGCAGGAACATAATCGTCAATTCGCCGTCGCAATGCCTGCCGGCATATCCCGCAACACAATGTTCTTGTATTCTGCCCTCGCGAATAATATCGTTTGGGGTTTCGGGCTGAATAATCGCATAACCCTCGAAGTCCTTGCAGAGCATTTTTCTCCGCTTGTACAGCTCGTAAAATTTACCCTGCTTTGCGCTGTCGCCAAGCGCAAATACCGCGTCTGCCGCTCGGTCATGCGCGTCGCTATAATCTCGCTTGTCAAATCATAGCCGAGCCGCTTGCAGTTGTCGATATAATCGCGGTAGTCGGCGGAATTGAGGATTTTGTTTTTGAGGATATATTTTGCGATTGCAAGCGGGGTTTTCTGCGTCAGCTTTACAATCCTTTCTATGTTGCAATATTCAACCGCTTTTAGGTATTTAAGTCCTTCTTCGAGTGGCGTTTCTGGAAACATTTTCCGCGCTCTGAGGCACTCCATATCGCGGTTGCGTTTGTCGTTCCGAACGAAGTTAAACTCTGCTCTGTCAAGCCTCAACATCTTGTGAGGTTCGGTCTGTTTCCAGTCGATTTTTGAACAATTGTCCCGCCCTCTCATACAGTCGTCGACGACCGTCCGCAAACCGCATTTTATAAGGCGTTCCGCGCCCGTGTGCCTGCGGTAGAATTTGAGGTATTCTATACTGCTGTAATGTCGCCCGTATTCGTTGTCGCGGTTGCTTTGCCACTCGTTCAATGCGCAGTACTTGTACCACGTCTTTGCAATAGCCGAGGCGTTGATCTCGTATGCCCACCAGCACCAATTCGCGAAATACGGTTTATGTACTCTTTGAGCGATACACCACACATATTTATCTTGCTTGTAGCTGTATTTTGGCAAATACTCCGCGCACCCGTCAGCCGTAAAAACGTACCGCCTGCACTCGGTGTATTTTATTTCGGGCTTGAGCTCTGTTTTAAACTTCCCGCGCCCGAAAAACATTTCAAGCGTAAAACAGCGGATATAGAGATCCTCGCTCCCGCGCTTATTAAGATATACAATCACATTCGAGCGACACTCCACGTTATAGCCGTGATACCCCGATAAACTGTCGATAAGTTCGCACTCATACTTACATTCCGTGCACGTCATTCTCGTGTGATTTACGAGCGTGTTCCGCTTTAAGTTGAGGACTTTCCCGCAGTGCGTACACCGTCCAATTTTCGCCTTTCGGTCGTAGATGATATACGGGTCAAGCGTCTGTTCCGCCTCGCGCTTTATCTGTGCGGAAAGCCTGGGAAAGCGGTCGAGGTACTTTTCAGCCTCTTCTTTTTTCATACACTCCTGCCCCCTTAAAAGTCGAATAAGCTGTCAAGCGAAAGGCTGGTTTCATCCTTCTTGCCCGCATTGTCGGAGAACCCGCCGTCGCCGAAGTTTATTTTCATCTCAAGCACTATTTTCGCGCCATGAAAATAGAAGTCCGCCGCTCTCTCGAAAAGAACGGGATCGGGGATTGAGTTACCGACGTCGCGCAACGCGCTTGACAAACATTTCTCAAAATCTCCCCCCTGCACAACGGATTGTGCAAATTCGTCGTTTTGCTCACAAAACATTTTCAGTGCGTCTCTCACGCTGTCGCAAACCGCTTTTGCTTTCAAGTCTTTCAGCTTGTCAGCCTCAACGAGGTTTAACTTTTCTATCGCCTGTTCATAATATCCCATAATTAACCACCTTTCTTTTTTATCGCCTTGTACAGCGACATAAACCGTTTATAATTTGGTTTTCGCAGGAGCTTAAATCGAGCGTAATCCCTGCCCGTCACGGGATTTATGCCGACGTCGTAATCAATCACTCGCCAGCCTATGTAGATCCGCTCGATAACTCGCTTAACTTCGTCGTTGCGTTTCGCGTCCTGCACCTTTCGCATTCGCTTTCGGGAAACGCTGTTGTCGTCCGTCACCTCGTCCGGGCGTTTGAGGTTCGCCGAGCAGTTCCACGCACGCTCGTTTTTGTCGGCATAAGCCTTGCTTTTGGTGAGGTATCGGGAAAGAGCCGACAGCCCGTCCTGCTTGTCAATCTGCAATCGGTCAGCGTTCGCAAAACCGCACGTCCACTTCTTCTCGATATCGTCACGAGGCACTCCGCCGCTCATCACAATGTGATAGTGCAGCCTTGCTCTGCTTTTCTTGCCCTCGCAGACGTAGATGTATTTAAACTCAACACCCGCCTTGTCGTACAATCGACGTAAGCGTTTGATGTAGTTCACAAACTCTTTTTTCGCCTGCTCTTTGGTGGGCTCGCGTTGAAAAGTCAACGTGACGTGATAATCGTTCCCACTGAAATTGTTCTGCAAGAGCCAGCGGAAGTACTTTCGGGAACGCTCATCGTTGAGTTTTTTTATCTTCGGCGGAGAGGCTCGTGTTCTTGTTTGTCGCAACTGCCTTACAGCTTGCTGCTCCTCTTCGGAATACTCATACCATTCAACCTCTTTGTATTTGCAGTTGTATCTTTCAAGCGACTTTTCCCGAATAAAGGTGTGCTTGTTCAAATTTTATCATCTCCCCTTGTTTGATCTGACAAGGAAAATCAAAACGGCTGCTTGTTCACTTGGCGGGGGGTAAGCCCCCCGCGCCCCCCGAATGACTGACAAATAAAAATTTTTTATTGACTTAATCATTCGGAAGTGGTCGAGAAGTTAATACTCATTACAAGCTTCCAAACGGCGATGCACCGCCGATTTTTTGAAATTTCCTATTGACAAACCCGCGGGAAAATGATATAATATTTATAGGCTTTGAAATTTGCAATCGATTGCAAAAATCACTTTTTCATTTTCCCGCCCCGCCGCTTTGGCGGGGATTTTTTTATTTTGATTTTGCGTTCGGAGCAAACTTGATCGCGCGCTCGCGGAAATAGCAACGCGTTACTGATGTCGTATACCCCGAAAAATACAGACAGTCGCGGCAATGCTTATCGCATATCGTCATTTTTTGTTCCGGACAGTAAACCCAGTTGTTGGACTCCCGTCCGCAAAGTGGACAATTCATACATCACCGCTCCTTGATTTTATCCTGTTTAAGCCGACTGTCTTGCGGTAGTCGCTGTACCATTCCCAAGCCGACAGCTCGTCCAAGCCGAAACCGCGAAGTTTTCCATCAATACAGCAGACCGCGTATTCAAAGCGCGGTGAGCCGCTCGTATTTGCGTTTTGCGGGGTTTCTCGCCGCAGATAGTGGACTTTATTGCCAAAGCTGTCCACCGCACTCCAGCCGCGCGTGTCGTTGATGATCGGCGGGGAATCGTGAGGCTCTGCGTCGGGTACGGTTTTGCTTTCTATGTATTCGGGCACAAGGCGGGAGTCAGCAGCAACCTCGCCGCATATTTCCCTTATCCTTTGCATCGCACATTCTGCCGCTCGTTTGGAGTCGTACAAGCGGGTATTGCTGTTGAGCTCGGCGGTTATCAACTGCTCGCCGTCTGTCTTTACAAAATATTTTCCCTGCCAGTCGCGAATAACCCATTTGTTTATGATGTACATAAAATCACCTCCTTTTTAGAACGGATATCCGTCGTCGTCCGCATTTGCGAACGCGTCTGCCGTATCGAACGCCGAGGAGCTTTCTGCATTTGTCGGCGCGGCTTGTGCGGACGAATTTGCAAACCGCGCAGGCGGTTCGGGATAGCCGGGCGGCGGTTGCTGATAATCTTTCCGCTCGGTGCGTTCTCCCGTGAAAGATACCGACCCTGCAACAATTTCATACCACGTTGCGGGATTGCCGTTTTTGTCGGTGTACTGCCGCGTCTGGAGTTCGCCCTCGACGAGAATCATTCTGCCTTTGGCAAAATATCTCGTGACAAACTCCGCTGTCTGCCGCCACGCGACGACATTGAAAAAATCCGCTTTGCGCTCCTCACCAGTTTTTTGATACGATCGTTCTACCGCGATCCGAAACAAGCAGACCGAAAGCCCCTGCGGGGTAGTTTTGAGTTCGAGATCGTTAGCGATGCGACCCATAAGAATGATTTTATTGAACATTTTTACCTCCTAAAATTTTCTCAAATACGTCCACAAGCTCGTGCAGCCGCACGTTGTCTGCGATAAGCGCGGTGATTTCTTCGGGACTTAATCCCGTGTCCTCGTATGCGGCAAGCCTGTCCGCGATGCAGCCGTCCAGCTTAAGCCTATCCCCGCAAGTCGATACAACCCACTCCTCGCTAACCGCAATCATATTCGCCCCGGAAACGGGGTCTTTTGATGTCAGTCTATCCATTGCTGTCACCGTCCTTTCTGTTTTGTCAATTTGCGCCGATATTCTCTATTGCCCGTCATATTTGTTTTGTCGGTTTGCGAACGTATCGTATAAACTTTTTTTGTCAAACTTGTTAATGGTTCGGGCGGATAAAAAAATAAAAGAATTTTGAGCGCGTTCAAACACACTTCAAGTGGAACTCGTTTACCATTATATGGACAGACGTCGTTATAAGCGCAACGTTCACATGGTGGTTCTGTATCAATCATTTTCGTCCGCCTCGCTTTCATCTTCTCGCAGGAGCATTATGGTGTTGCTGTCAGCAAGCGAAAAGCACTTAGGCTCGACAAGGCTTTCCGACTTCCTAACGCAATACTCATTCAAGTCGTATGTATCAGCAACCTCAAGGTGTGGAATTCTGTAATGCACCTTTTTAATATCCTTGCTGCAGAGGCAGTACACACAGAGCATCATTATTATGTCGTCAACTTTCATCTTCGTCCGCCTCGCTTTCGAGCCATCTTTCGTGCGCCCCCAAGCAATCCCTATATTCATACTTATAAAAATCTTCCATGCACATAATCCGAGCAGGGCATTCATCGCATCTCCAGCCCTTTCTTATTATTATTGCAAATTGCTCCGGCGTCAGCTTTGAGAGTTTGTTTATGATTTTCTCAAAGTTCGTCATCTTCTTCAGCCTCGCTTTCGAGCCACTTTTCAATGATTTTTGTGCACCCCTCGTGTCTTTCCCAAAACTTTTGAGGATTTTGATATTCGCTCGCGCTGAATTCGCAATTGCTTTTAAGAAGACACCTCTCGCATTTAATATGATAGCCCCAGCACATTGCGATGAAACTAGCCGTATAACTTCTTATTTCCGCGACTCTTTTTTTGGAATACTCGATTTCTTCCGCTATGCGTTGCTTTTTGATTTTCTCAAGGTTTGTCATTATTTTACCTCCCGTTTTTGTAAGAGTTATAAAGCAACCCGAAAACATCTTCGGCGGGATTATCAAGCCAGTGTTTCAAGCAGCCGTCGCAGTCAAGATTTAATGTGTTCCCGTCTTTCCGGCAAAGGTCGCAAAAAGTAACTGCATAATCCACATCACCAAGCTCAAAACTCCGAAGAAATTCCGCAAGCTGATTGTTGTCCATTTGCCGAATAACGTCCGCATTTGTTTTATCACCCACAATAACACTTCCTCTCACTCAATCCACTTGTATCTCAATTCGCGCGCTTTTTTAGCCCGCTCGGCATTAGTCATTTTCACGCCCCCTCAGCATATTTTCCCGCCGTGCTTGTACGGTCTGCGCTTGTTGTACTCGTGTTTTTCAAGTATTGCCGTCTCGATATCTATACCCGCCTTGGCGCAATAATCGAGAATACGAATTATGCAGTCCGCAAGCTCGAACGGTATCCCTTCGGGCTTTTCGTCGTTGTAATATGTTTCTGTGGGCTGTTTGCCTTTGCGGTATTCCTCCAGAGTCTCCGACAACTCCGAATGACACAGTGCAATGATTTCATAAAACGTCCTCTCCGTTTTCCACCACCCGTGCGCTACGGCGTTTTCGTGTACCGCTTTCGCGAAATCGTTAAGTGATAATCCCTCGCTCTCAAAATGTGTCTCGCCTATTTTTGTTTCCTGTTCGTCCATTTTTGCCCCGCAGTTAGGACAAAATTTATATGCCTGTTTGAATCCCTCAAACAATACACGGCTTATTTCTCCGTCAATCGTGGTCTCAAAACAATTCCCGCAGATACTACATTCTGCCGTAGAAAAATTGTTGTAAAAATCCAACCATTTTCCGTGTCTTTTATCAAAAAGGGACAACTTGCCGCCCTCAAAATGTATCTCGCGCTTTGCATTTTGCTCACCTCCATGATGACTTCCAATCGTCCCACTTTTGATGTTTTCTAAACACATCTTCGCCGCATTTAGGACAATCACATAAATATCCCAAAAAAGTAAAGAAAAAATAATCTTCACGATACTCGTCCTCATCTGCTTTAAATACGCAACCGCAATTTTCGCACTTAAAGCGTTTGATCTTCTTGTGTTTATGCGCTTGTCTAATTATCTTTATCATACTGTACCTCACTCTTCCTTGCTTTCCGCAACAATCCGCGCGATTGTGAAAAAGGCTACCAGCGCAAATCCCAAAAGGATATGTATACCGTCAGACGCTGTAAAATACCCGTAAAAATCGCCGTTCCCGACCGCACCGAGGATAAGCAGCACCCCGATAATCACGGCGGCAACTTTGATTATTCTGCAAAAATTCTTCATTGTACTTCCTCCTTGCGGTACAGGCGTTTTTCTCCCTCTTTAATCTCGGTTATATCGCCGAAGTCATATCCCATCAATCTGCAACGCTCGCGGAGAATTGAATAAAGAACGATTCCGGCTCCCCTCTTTTTTGTGAGAATATCTTTCAACACATCTTCGTTCACCGCCAAGCCAATGCCCTTCACGCTTTCCTTGCCGTGCAGATTCACCGTGAAATAAACCGTTATGTTTTTCATGTCCTTTCCTTTCTCGCCGTAAAGATTGTCTATGATACGATGATTTTCACAACGGCGATAATCACCGCAATTTTCAAGAGGATTTTAAGCACGGAAACTCCGCACTCAATAACGTTCCGTTTCATACCGCGCCCCTTTCGTCCTTGATTTCTCCGCTGTGGTCAGTCATCAGCCACGAAAGCGAAACTTTTAACGCTTGTGCAACAACGGTGAGCTGCTCAAGCGTCCACGTCCGCGGGTTTGTTTTCTTGCCGTTATAGGTAGCAACCGGCATATTAAACCGCTTTGCGAATTCCCGCTGTGTCCGCAGCCCGAAAATCGCGCCGCGCGACTCAATATTCCGCTGAACGGTTTCTGCCGCCCTCGTCAGCGGCGATAATGTTACTTTTGGCATATTCTTTTCCTTTCTTGATTTTTAAGCGAAGTGTTCAACTCGCGAGTTCTGCGGGGAGTTTTAACGCCTCGCAAAGTTTCTCCGCAACTGCTTTACTCCAACGGTTTCCGGTCATAAAGCAATTTATAGTATTTTCCGAAAACCCTATCATAGACGCAAGGTCGCGGTTCTTCAAATTCTGCAGCCGTTTCTGCTTGTCGATTTCCGCTAAAAGCTCTATGTAGCCCGTTTTGTTACCTCCTTCAGTCCTAAATGTTTTGTTGACAAAATCCGCAAGGGCTTCTCGGATTCGTTCCCTTTGGCTTTCATCCATGTGGCACACCTCCTCGCTGTTATAAAATGTTCGATTTCATCGAACTTTCAGTGCAAAAAAATAATCCGGTATTTCTGAAGCCTCAATACTTAAAACCGTACAAGCCTGTGAAATATCCTTTTGCGTCCACGCAATCTTACCGCTCATTTTGAGCGAAATACTCCTCTCTGAAAGATGCATCTTTTGCGCGAATCCAGCACGGGACCCGCACACTTCCACAATGCGCCCAGAAAGTTTGCTGTAATTGTAAGGCATAAAAAACACCTCCTTTCCCACGTTCGACAGCGTTGAACTTTTTACTTATTTTTATATTACCACACGAAGTTCGATTTGTCAAGTACTTTTTTTCTTTTTTTTTGAACTTTTTTTCAAAAAGCTCTTGAACTTTTGTTCAAGATGTGATATAATATTATTGTTGGAGGAGATAGTATGAAAATTTCAAGCACGTCTGAAAGACTCAAATCGCTGATGGAATCAAGGCACTTGCGGCAGGTTGACATTTTAGAAAAATGCCAACCGTACTGTAAGCAGTACGGCGTACAGATAAAAAAGAATGCGTTAAGCGAATATGTAAACGGGAAAAACGAACCCGGCCAACACAAATTGACCGTACTGGGACTGGCACTCGATGTTTCCGAGGCGTGGCTTATGGGATACGACGTGCCAATGGAAAGAAGAAGCGTAGAATCTAACACGGATGGGCAGGAGCAGAGGAGCGCGGAGTTTGTTCAACTTTTTAACCGTTTATCCGAAGAACAGCAAAAAATGCTTATCGCTCAAATAAAAGGAATATTATCAGATCCAAAATAAAAGCCCTATCACTTACGCGGTAGGGCTCAAAACAAATCATTTGTTAACAAGTTCTTTTATCTGGTTCAACAATTCCTGCTGTACTTCCGGCTGCAGACGCTCAAACATCTCAACCGCACAAATCGTGGTATCCGAGAACATTTCGGGCATACTGCTCCCCTTATCGTTGCTTTCCATCGCAAACGCTCCTTTCGATTAAGTCACTGGCCGGCGGTGCTTTCTTAATTATATCACAAATTTTTTCGTTTGTATACAGAACGAAAAATAAAAACTTATTTGAGGTGAAATCAAATGAATATCAGACCTTTTGGCAAATGGAACGAAGCCGAACTTACAGGAACAGAGCAAATAAAGCGTATGGGGGCTGCACAAAAAATAAAAGCCAAAAACGTCACAATTAAAAGCGACGATGTTTATCTTATACAAGGTTCTGGAACAACACCATATACTGTTACGCTGAATTCGTGCACTTGCATGGATTATGCCATGAATAAAAAGCCTTGCAAGCATATTTTTTATATGGCTTTAAAAATGGGATACATCTCTTTTCCGTCGTACAATCAAGAAGCCGCAAAATTATTTGATTTTAAAAGCGAAAAGGAAAAATACGAAAAAATGTTCAACGACGGCATAATATCGGCTGATTCTTATTTGAAAATTATCTCGGCGTTGGATTACGAAGAAGCAGAATCAACAAAATGCCATACAGACAAATCGGAATGTGAGCAACTCGTTTTGCTTCCCGAAACTGAAAAACAAGAAGGAAAACAAAACTACGAATCGGATCAAAATTCATCAAGTGTGCTGGGGTGCTGTTCAAAGTACAGAGAATGTTCGCAGGCTGGTAAATGTATTCAAACAGACGAATATTATAAGCAATGTGCGTATCGGAAAAATCTTGAAAACGGGCAGATTTTTTACTCAAAAAAATCTATATTTTTTAACCAAGAACGGTATGATTATCTTGCAGAATACTACCGCAATTTAGATGATGAAAAAAGGGACGCTTTTAATGAACTCCTTGACTATTTTTTCAGTAAAAAACGTGGTGTTGAAGACTGCCTTTGCATTTATTCAAAACAAATTTATTCTATAGTTAGTGACTGCGTTGCTTTTAATTTACACACAGGTACGGAGCTTGCAAGCAAACTGTTTGGCAGTGAAATTATACTCGTAAAATCTGCAAGCAAATTCTATTCGCAACATTCTTTGACAATTACTCCTGCGGAAATCGATAATAATGCTCAAAACAAAAACGATAAACTCCAAATCTGGCGTAATGCATATTTGCAAAGTGAAAGCGTACAATCCGCTCTGAGCGAAAGGTTTATATATTTTTCGGTCAGCGAATACGCACCGGAACTTGAGGAATTGTTTTTTGAAAATATGGCTGAGTTCAAATTCGAAACGCGACTTTTAGTGGCATTTACATCTGATACTCTTAACGATTTTAAGCACCAATTATTTACATAATTTTTGCAGTTGATTGCAAAACAGAAAGGAGAAAGTCAATGAATTCAATTGTTAGACTAACAAACAAATAGGACTTTAAAGCAGAGGTTAAACAGTATTCTTATCTCATCCGATCATCTAATAAAGAGCAAGTATAAATCTATTGCCGAAATGAAACGTCTTTTATTTACGGAATTTTCTACATATTCTGAGGAAGATTTGGATTTTCTGCATGAAAATATTAAAGCTAAATCAACACGATCAGATAAGGCGATTTCAAGTTATTTACCTATCTGGGTAGCAATATGTATTTCTATATATAATGTTTTTTTTAACTTTTCGATTAAATCAGTCATCTTAAACATTGTTGTATTTTTTATTCTATTAATCATATCAACCAATATTAGCGATGATGGGATTAATCGTTTAAATTTCTGCACTATGGTTCTTGAAATCATAGAGAAAATTGAACAAAAAAGAGGTCATACTTTTAATGACAGTTTGGTGGAAACCAATGAGATAAGCACAACAATCAAATAAAATGTGGTTTTGCACTCAATTGCAAAACTAATTATTAGAAATGAGAAACTTATGGGACAAAATAGAAAACTTCTTATGCGCGTTCTTTCGGGGACGCAGGACAGCTCGATAAGATTTGCCGAGCTCCAGAAACTCCTTGAACTTCTCGGCTTTTCGGTCAGAATAAAAGGCGACCACTTTATTTATACTAATCCACAGATGGAAGAAATCATCAACATTCAGCCGCTCGGTGATAAGGCAAAGCCGTATCAAGTTAAGCAGGTGCGGCATATTATTCTTAAGTACAAACTCGGAGGTGAACTGTAATGTACAAATACGAAATTATCATCTATTGGAGCAGCGAGGACGAGCGATATATTGCAGAGGTCCCCGAACTCGCAGGCTGCATGGCAGACGGCGCAACAATGGACGAGGCGCTTAAAAACGCCGATACTATAATTGGCGAATGGATCGAAACCGCAAAGGCTCTCGGTAGGGATATCCCCGAACCGAGGGGAAGGCTTGCTTTTGCATAAATTTGCAATCGACTGCAAAATCTCATTTGAGGTGAACTATGGCATCTGCAAAAAAGCTCCCGTCCGGTAAATGGCGTGTGCTGCTGTTTGTCGGAAAGGACGAGAACGACAAGCGAAAATATCGCTCATTTACGGCAGACACAAAAAAAGAGGCTGAATTCCTCGCAGCGCAGTATAATCAGCTCCACATTGAGGTAAACCGCTCGGAATTGTCGCTCCGAGAGGCGACAGAACGGTATATCAAATCAAAGGAGAATATCCTTTCGCCGTCAACCGTGCGTGGATATTATGTGATTTTGCGGAATTACCTTCCGAAATTGTTTTCAACAAAAATCAAAGCTCTAAATGCCGAGACTATCCAAACCGCTTTTAACGATTTTGCAAAGGAGTATTCTCCGAAAACTTGCCGCAACGCACATGGATTAATTTCAACGGTTCTTAAGGCAGAAAGACCCGATATAATGCTCGGAACTACACTCCCACAAAAAGAAAAATATGATATATATGTTCCGGATGAACGAGAGATAACCGATATTCTGATTCTTGTATCGGGGACAAGGATAGAAGTTCCATTTATTCTTGCTACACAGTGCGGATTGAGAGCCTCAGAAATCAGCGGGCTTGAAATGAGCTGCGTTTTCGAAGATCACATTGAGATCAGGCAAGCGCGAGTCGAAGGAAGCAGCGGCGTAGTCCTAAAAAAACCGAAATCCTTCTCAGGCTTCCGAAGTATTCCGATAAGTCGCGAGATTTACGACTTTCTGGTCGAAAAAACAGACGGCGAGCGAGTTTGCCCCATGACACCAACCGATATATCATCGACATGGGGAAAATTTCGAGCGAGTCATGGGATTGACTTAAAGTGTAATTTCCACGCACTTCGGCACCATTTTGCAAGCCGGTGTTTGTTGCTGGGAATACCCCAAAAATACATTGCAGAGTTAATGGGGCACAATTCGCTCGATATGATTGAAAAAGTTTATCAGCACGTTTTTCCGTCGGCAATGGCTGAATTTGCAGAGATAATCCGAAAGCAAGATACAGCGTTTATGCAACACAAAATGCAACACGGAAATTCATAAATGCTTTTGGAAAAGCGATTTTTCAATATATCAAACGGGTTCAATTCCCCTCGGCTCCACCAACTAACGTTGACAAAAAAGATATTATGCCCACAAACGGCTGTACAAAGCCATTTGTGGGCATAAATCTTGCGGAAAACAGGATTCGCGGTCCACAGATATTTTCGGGTGAAAAGTGGACTCGAACCCCTACCCTGCAAAATTTTTCAACAGAATTTTGTACAATGTACACAAAGCGCCTGTGGGCGACTCCTCCTAGTCGAGAAGTTACTCACAGGCGTTTTTTTGTTTTCCGAGTAATTCGGCAGAACCCGCTAGAACAGGCTCTTCGGAGCTTGAATATATAATTCGGAGGTACACAATGATTAAAGCAACAATTCAGAATGGCCCGCAGCGTTTTTCCGAAGGGATAATGCGTGCACAAGAGATCGTCTTTCCCTGTTTAGAAACGGAACTTTCCGACAAACTCGGCGAACTCGGTATGGATAAGGAGCATCTTTCGCCTATGGCAACGGTGCTTGAAATCGAACCCTCGAAACTGTCAATGCTCGTTGACAGCGAGGTGAGCCTTGACGCGCTGAATTACCTTGGCAAGCATATGGACGGAATGGAA
>CANRKK010000014.1 GCA_947631195.1 uncultured Clostridia bacterium | reverse complement strand
CCCAAAGGGAGCCCTCGGCAGAGCAGCGGGCAAAGCCCTCGCGCGAAATGACACGCTTTAATGTTTGTTGTGATTATTTTAAAGGTCGCTGCGCGACAGATTCTTCGTCGGGCTGCGCCCTCCTCAGAATGACAGGAGAAAGGCGTGCGGGAGATTTTGGTTAAATTAAGCTGCTATAAGCCAAAGAAAATCAGTTGAATTCGGTCAGAAGCATTTTGATGCTCTTTATCCAGAAGGGATACTCTTCCTCTTCGTCGCAGTGGAAAGTGTTGTTTTCGAGCTGCTTTAGGCGGAAATAGGCGTTTGCCTTGAACGTGATTTTTTGCAACTTGCACCAATTCATGTCCTTTTGGTAGATGTTGCCCGTGGACGCGTAGTTGGACCCGTAGCAGGTGTGGCAAATTCTTAAGGCCATGCAGTCCCTGCATTCGCCGACAAAGTCGCTGCGGGAGATTTCCTCGGGGAAGTAGAGCGATTTGGCCTCTTCGGCCTTTTCGGCGCCGAGGGTGAGCGGCATAAAGAACTGGCAGGGATAGCCGTGCCCGTCCACGTCAAAGGTGAACATCTCCACGCCCGCGCCGCACTGGCGGAAAGTTTCCTCGTTTTTGGTGGCCGCAACCATAAATATGGGCACGTTTAAAAACTGGCAGGGCTCCACGTCGGGGTGGGCAAGATAGTAATCTATCAAAATTTTCAGCTGCGTTTCTATGGCCTTGGTGTTGGCTTCGTCCGACCAGTCTATGTCAAAGGCGAGGTTAGAGGTGAAAGCGTAGTGGTTTTCGTGCATGAAGATTATGCCCTCCGCAAGATATTTGAGGGATTCGGCGGAGACGGTCATCTTCATGGGCTGCTTGGGCCACGTTTTGGCAAAGAAATCTATGTCTATTGAATCGAAGCTGTTGCAGCGGTTGATATCGTGCATGCGCTTGGTGCCGTCGAGGCTGAGCGCGCACACGAACACTTCGGCGCGCTTTTTCAGCCATTCCTGAATTTCACCGTGTACCAAAGTGCCGTTTGTGGTGGCGCAGAATACGAGCGGCTTTGTGGGATAGGTATCCTTTACATAGTCGAAAGTTTGCTTTATTAGGTCAAACTCCAAAAAGGGTTCGCCGCCGAAAAGGTCGATTTCAAACTCGTCAAACTTGTCGTCGTTGAGCATATCGTCGAGGATGCGCTTTATCATGGGCATATCCATGTGGCTGCCCGATTTGTGGCCCTCGAAACAGTATGAACAGTGAAGGTTGCAGGATTGGGTAAGGGTTAACGTGATGATTTTTCTTTTTAACATAATAAGACAAAATGGGCCATATACCTAAGCACATGGCCCGATCGGTTTTTTATTTTGGTTTAGAACAATGCCGAGCAGGTAGATTTGCAAAGTGCCTGGCAGCTTTCGCCGCACTTGCCGGAACAACTGCTGCCGCAGTCCTTCTTGTACTTTACGCTCTCTTCAAGATATAAGTCGTTGCAGTCAACCATGAGGCTATCGAGCAAAGCCGCTTCTCTGTCGTTCAATACAAACATAGACTACCTCCGTTACGATTAGATATTATAATTATAGAATAAATAGTGTTACAAGTCAATAGTTTGCGCCAAAAAAATTTGCAAATTTGCGTCGCCTTTAGTCTGCGCGCGCGGCGAGTTGCTCCGTTGCCAGATATTTTTTGTAATTTTTGAAGAATGTGTTGTATTTTTCGCGCACGGCGGGGTCGGCAGTAAGCGTTGTGCCGCCGTCGCCTTTGAAAATTTCATCCAAAAATTCCCTTAGCGGCACGTCCTTTTTAAGCATGTACGCCGCGAGAAGGGCTATCCCGTAGGCCCCTCCCTCTCCCGCCGTCGTCTTTACGGTGACGGGCGCGTTCAGCGCCGCGGCGGTGGCAATCTGGCCGATTTTGTCCGTCTTGTAAAAGCCGCCGTGGGCCGTTACGGAAGTGATTTTTACTCCCTCGCCCTGCAGTATGTCCGTGCCGAGGGAGAGCGCGGCGAGCGCGGAGTAAATTTGCATCTGCATGAAGTTTGCGAGGTTGAGTTTGCCGTCGCAGTCCCGCAAAACGAGGGGCGCGCCCTTTGCCGTTTTTGCAAGCGGCTCGCCCGCGAGAAAGTTGTAGCCCGTAAGTTTGCCCACCTCTTTATCGCTGGCCTCCGAGGCCAAAAACAGCTTTTCGATTAGTTTTTCGCGGGGGATCTTCGCGCCGCAGAGGGCGGCGACTTCCGAGAAAAGGTTGACCCATTCGTTAATTTCCGACGTGCAGTTGTTGGTATGAATGAGCGCGGCGGGAAAACCGTCCGGGGTGGAGATTATGTCGATTTGGCTGTAGTAGTTTTTGAGGGGCCTTTCCAAAACGACCGACATGTTTGCGCTTGTGCCGCAGGAGACCTGCGCGGAAGTCGGCCGCACTGCGTTGGTGCAGATCATGCCCGTGCCCATATCCCCCTCGGGCGGGCAGAGGGGCGCGCCGCTTTTGAGCGTGCCCGTGGGGTCTAAATATCTTGCGCCCTCCTCCGTGAGAAGGCCCGCGAACTGTCCCGCAAGCAAAACTTTGGGCAACAGACTTTGTATGTCCGCAGGAACGAATTTATTGTAAATTTCGGCGCGGGCGCTATCCCAACCGCCGTCCTTTATGGGAAACATGCCGCTTGCGTCGTTTGCGCCGACTACGTTTTGGCCCGTCAGCAAAAAGTGCACGTAGCCCGAAAGGGTCTGCAGATGGGCAACCTTTTCAACCGTTTTTTCTTTATTCAATACCGCTTGGTAATAGTGCGTTGCAGACCAACGTTGCGGCATGTTGAATTGTAGCTTTTGGGAGAGTATTTCGGCCGCCTGCGAGGTGGTTGTGTCCCGCCAAGTGCGGAAGGGCTCCAAAAGGTTCCAATCCTTGTCGAACGCGAGATAGCCGTGCATCATGCCAGATATGCCGATTGCGTCCAGCCTCTCTATGGGCCTGCCGAAGTTTTTTACAAGCCCCGCATAGCTCGCCTGCAGGCCCTCCTTTACCTTTTGCAGGGAATAGGACCAATGCCCGCCGACGTACTCGTTTTCCCACTCAAACGACCCGCTTGCAAGCGTTGCGCCGCGTTCGTCGATGAGTACGGATTTTATGCGCGTGGAGCCGAGCTCCACTCCCAATACGAGCTTAATCATCAAAGGGGTTCTCCGTGGGATATTTTTCACGTTGGTTGTAGCCGATTTTTTCGGCACCCAAATATTTGAACACTTCAAACATACTCTTTCCGCAGTGCCCGAACGCAACCGCGCCGTGGTGCGGGAAGCCGTTTTCTATCAATACATGTCTGTAAAAGCGGCCCATTTCGGGTATGGCGAACACGCCGATACTGCCGAAACTGCGGGTGGCGACGGGCAAGACTTCGCCCTCGGCAACGTAGGAATACAGGTGATTGTCCGCCGTGGATTGCAGACGGTAGAAAGTTATATCGCCCGCCTTTATGTCGCCTTCCAATGTGCCGTTTGTAACTTCCTGCGGGAGCGAGCGCGCCATTATTTTTTGATACTTCATTTCGGGGTTGCAGAGCCGTTGTGAGCAGGTGTTGCCGCAGTGGAAGCCCATGAAGGTATCGGTGAATTTGTAGGGGAACTTGCCCTCTATGTCATTTTTGTACATTTCCTGCGGCACTGTGTTGTTGATATCGAGGAGAGTTACGCTTTCGCCCGTCACGCACGTGCCCATGTACTCAGAGAGCGCGCCGTAGATATCCACTTCACAGCTGACGGGGATGCCGCGGCCCGTGAGGCGGGAATTTACGTAGCAGGGCACAAACCCGAACTGAGTTTGGAAGGCGGGCCAGCACTTGCCCGCGATTGCGACGTACTTTTTGCTGCCCCTGTGCGCCTCTATCCAATCCAAAAGAGTCAACTCGTATTGGGCGAGTTTTGCAAGGATTTCGGGTTTTTTGTTGCCTGCGCCGAGCTCGCGCGCCATGTCGGCGGCGACTTCTTCTATGCGCTTGTCGCCCGCGTGGTTTTTGAAGCTCTCGAAGAGGTCCAACTCGGAGTTCTCCTCCACCTCCACGCCCAAGTTATACAGCTGCTGAATGGGCGCGTTGCAGGCGAAAAAGTTTTGCGGACGGGGTCCGAAAGAGATAATTTTCAAATTTTTAATACCCACCAACGCGCGGGCAATTGGCACAAAGCCGTGAATGAGTTCGGCGCAGTATTCGGCGTTGCCCACGGGATATTCGGGTATATACGCCTTCACGCCGCGGAGTTTTAAGTTATACGAGGCGTTGAGCATGCCGCAGAACGCGTCGCCCCTGTCCGACGAGAGCACGCCGATATTTTCCTCGGCGGCGGCACAGAACATTACGGGGTTGCCCGTCATTCTTGCAAAGTTTTGGGCGAGCATTGTCTCCGCAATTTCGGGGCCGAAGTTGCCCAAATATACGCACAGCGCGTTGCAGCCGTGTTTTAAAACGTCGTCCAGCGCCTGCTGCATGTGTAATTCGCTTTCGACTATGCACACGGGACACTCGTAAATGTCGCCGCCGCCGTATTTACTTTTGTATGCGGCGACAAGGGCCTTGCGCCTGTTGACGGACAGGCTTTCGGGGAAGCAGTCCCGCGAGACCGCCACTATTCCTATTTTGATTTGAGGTATGTTGTTCATATTTTTCTCCTTACCGTTTGATATAATTATACAATCCCGCGGCGTTATTTGCAATGCTTTGACCGTTGAAATTATTTGAATTGACTATTTTTGGTGCGGGCGCGCGCAGAATGACAGGGAATGATGCTCCCACCTGCCCTTTCAGGGCACCCTCCCCCGTTACACGGAAGAGGGCAAGGTTGGGGTTGGCGTTTCAAACAGCCAAGAGCAGCCACGGGGGACGAGTGCGGATTTGTGTGTGCGTTTCAAACAGCCAAGAGTAGCCACGGGGGACGAGCGCGGCATTTCATAGCACAGCACAGTGCGCTGTGCGTGCCGCGCGAGATGAGTGAGCGCATACGTCCCGCGCGAACGGTGCCCGAACACGACGTTGCCCTTACGCCGTGTGAGAAATCTCGCTCGGTCGCCCGCTTTCAGCGGGTCTCCCTTCGACTCGAAATGACACGCTTTAATGTTTGTTGTAATTGTTTTAAAAGGTCGCTGCGCGACAGATTCTTCGTCGGGCTGCGCCCGACTCAGAATGACAGGAAGGGTGTGTCGCTGGCGCGCACAGAATGACAGGGAGGGTGTGTCGCTGGCGCGCGCAGAATGACAGGAAGGGCTTAGCTCAAGCGGAACGACTGTCCCCCTCAGTCCGCTGCGCGTCCAGCTCCCCCCACAACGTGGGGGCAGCCAAGGTGTGGTGGTAGGCGACTGATACTCCCACCTGCCCTTTCAGGGCACCCTCCCCCGTTTACACGGAAGAGGGCAAGGTTGGGGTTGGCGTTTCAAACGGCCAAGAGCAGCCACGGGGGGATTATCTCGGGCTCCGCCCTCGAAATGACAAGGCTTAACGGGCGGGGCTATTGTTTTAAAAAGTCGCTGCGCGACAGATTCTTCGTCGGGCTGCGCCCGACTCAGAATGACAGGAAGGGTGTGTCGCGGGCGCGCACATAATAACAGGGAGGATGTGTCGCGGGCGCGCAAAATGACACGGTTTAACTTGCGTTGCGGCTTTTAGCGGCGGGCCGAATGGCCCGCCGCCTGTAAGTTGAAACGGTATTGTAGCGCTCAGCGGAATGAATGGCTAACGAAAGTTGAAGTTGCAGCGCTCGTTTCGCCCAAAAGAAAAGTTACATTCAGCCAAGTATCTTTGTTGCGATAGAGATTGACTTTTGTGAAAAAATTTGTGCAATCAGATATGATAACGGGGCGCACGGATGTGCGCCCCGCTAAGGTTGTTTTTGTTACTTCTTCTCATTCCCTATGTTGTGGAAATTGCGCTTTGTAACTTTGATTTTGATATAGCCGAGCTGAAGGAACGCTTCGTTGGACTGGCGGACGGGTTTATAATCCGTGTTGGGGATGTCGCCCTGCGGAACTTCAAGGCTTGCCATGAGTTTGTCAACGAGCTGCTTTGCATACTTCAGCGAACGAGGCTTGCGGATTTTGAGCATCGTGGGCACGTCGGCGTACCTTGTCTTGTCGGAAACGTCCTTTGCGTGGTACTTTTCTTCGACTTCGGCAGGGTTGAGCGCGATGTACATGTACATCGACTTGCCGCGGATTTGCAACTTGAGGCACTTGTTTCTGCCCTTGTTGAAGGAGTCAAAATGCCAGCTGATGCGCGACCTTACGCCCTTGTAGGAAAGTATGTAGTTCTTCAATTCGGAATAGTTTTGCTTTACGCTGTCGTCGGCCTGCGATAAGCGGGCGGTGAAGCTCTTATCCATCACATAGCGCTCGCCTGCGCCGAGGGGCGCGAGGACTACGGGCGTTGTTTCGGGTGCGGCAATTTCCGCGGGAGCTTCTTCGGCAACGGCCGTTTCGTCGGGCTGTTCGGGCTCGGCGGGAACTTCCTCAACGGCGGGTTCCTCGGGCTCTACTACGGGTTCTTCCTCAACGACGGGCTCGGTTTGCGGCTCCTCCTTGGGCTCTTCGGCAACTTCTTCGGTGTTGATGATTATCACGCGGTTGTCGTCGGGTTCGCCCGAATTCTTGTTGGAGCGTATAAGCACGATTATGAGAATGATTATGATTGTGAGAAGGATGATTATTATTGCAACAAGCAACCATACCCACCACAGGTTGTCAACTTCCTGAGGAACTTGCTCTATAACAACGAAGTCGGAGAAATGATCCGTGTTGAAGGTGAGAGCGTCTTCGCTGAGGGTTGCCTGTGCGTTCATCCACTGCTCTGCGTCGACGGGTTTGCCGTCTGCATCGAGAGGAACGTGAACAACTATCAGATCTTTGCCGAGGAAGTCGGGATTTTGAATGGATACCGCGAAGGATCCCGCATAGCTACCCAAACCGGATATGTCGATGCTGTAAACCTTTACGATGCTGCCGGGCTTGTAGCCGCTCTTTACGAAAGGCTTGAACTGGTCGGGGGTGTACTCGTTTTGGGATACAGCCGAATTGAGCTGTGAACCTGCGGGAAGCGCGCCGCCCTGTGCGGCTACGTCAACCGTCGTGCCGTCGTCCAAAGTCTTGTTGAGGTCGGTTACGGGAGGCTCTGTCTTTGCAACGATCTCCCATTCGCAATCTGCAATATCGTTAATTATTTCATAGTTGCCGTCGTCATTGTTCAGGACTGCAATCTTTGCAGTTGCGGTGTATTTGCCGATCTCTTTACCGGTGTTGTTGGTATAGGTTACCTCAAACTGAACACCATAGAGAGTTTTATACTTTTCGTACGGGTTGATTATTTGAACCGTGTGATCATTGCCATCGTACTCGAAAGGTTCGGTGTAGTCCCACGTGATCAGCCAGCCGTTGATTTGAACGGGAACTATTGCCCACTCCTTAGTCAACTCGGTTTCGCCGTCAAGAACGTAGTTATCACTGTACTCCGGCTTTACCGTAACCGTTGCTACAGCGTTATATACGCCGACTATGGATTGTGCGTTGCCCGAATAGCCGATGTCAATTTTGTCACGGTCTTCAATGCTTTCCTCGCTGGGATCAAGCTTTATTGTGATTGTATCGCCGGTAAAACCATAGATAGAAGTTTCACCCCATTTGAGGCCTGTGATATCAATCGCCTTGGGTGAAATGGTCCAAGAAAGCGGGTTAACGGTCAAGTTAATAATCGCATAGTTGTCCGTTACTTTTTCGTCTGCCACCGTTACGATTGCGGCGGTAACTTCGTATGTGCCTGCTTCGGTTTCGGACTTTGTACCCAAGAGTTTATAGGCATAACCGCTTGCAAGGTGCATTTCGGGAACGTTGTTCAAAGTAACTTCGTGAAGATTACCGTCATAGGTGAAATCGGTACCGCTCCAGGTTGCACCTGCGAAGTCAATGTTAGCGGGATCAATCTGCCAATCAAGTTTATCGGGCTGTGCGCCTTTAAGTTCGTAGTTGTCTACATCCTTTAACGAAACAGTTGCTGTTGTCGAATAGTTGCCAACTTCGGTTTTGGCTTTGTCACCGCTGTAGTTAACTTTTACATATTCAGCAACGGCAGACCAGCATGCGTCGGTTAATGTTACGGAGTGAGGATTGCCGTCAAACTCGATATGTTTTACATCGTCGTAGTCCCATGCCCAGTCGATACCTTCAATGTTTACAGGGGCTTTGTTAATTTTCCATTCAAGCTGAGCAGGCTGGTCGCCGTCAAACTGGTAATTGTCTTTATCTTTTAAAGTAATCGTTACCTTTGCATGATACGTGCCTGCAGCCTCTGCGCTCTCTCCTTCATATGCTACGTCAACATAGTCTTTGATTGTTGCCAAGCTTTCTTCGGTGAGCGCTACGGAGTACGTAGTGCCCTTCTCGTATGTGAACGTCTTCTCGGAAGTCCACTTAAGTCCTTTAAGGCTTACGGTTGCTTTTTCAATTTTCCATTCAAGCTGAGCAGGCTGGTCGCCGTCAAACTGGTAGTTGTCTTTATCTTTTAAAGTAATCGTTACCTTTGCATGATACGTGCCTGCAGCCTCTGCACTCTCTCCTTCATATGCTACGTCAACATAGTCTTTGATTGACGCCAAGCTTTCTTCGGTGAGCGCTACGGAGTACGTGGTGCCCTTCTCGTATGTGAACGTCTTCTCGGAAGTCCACTTAAGTCCTTTAAGGCTTACGGTTGCTTTTTCAATTTTCCATTCAAGCTGAGCAGGCTGGTCGCCGTCAAACTGGTAGTTGTCTTTATCTTTTAAAGTAATCGTTACCTTTGCATGATACGTGCCTGCAGCCTCTGCACTCTCTCCTTCATATGCTACGTCAACATAGTCTTTGATTGACGCCAAGCTTTCTTCGGTGAGCGCTACGGAGTACGTGGTGCCCTTCTCGTATGTGAACGTCTTCTCGGAAGTCCACTCAAGTCCTTTAAGGCTTACGGTGGCTTTGATAATTGTCCATTCAAGTTGAGCAGGCCCCTCGCCTTTTAGCTCGTAGTTGCCGTCGCTGTACTCTTCTTTTAAAGTAATCGTTACCTTTGCATGATACGTGCCTGCAGCCTCTGCGCTCTCTCCTTCATATGCTACGTCAACATAGTCTATGATTGACGCCAGACTTTCTTCCGTGAGAGCTACGGAGTACGTAGTGCCCTTCTTGTACGTGAACGTCGTCTCGGAAGTCCACTTAAGTCCTACAAGGCTTACGACATATTTGGTTATTTCCCAATTAAGCTCAATGGTATCGCCACCTACAAGTTTGTAGTTGTCTTTATCCTTTAACACAAACGTTGCCGTAGCCGTGTAGGTGTTGGCATTTGTTTGGGTTTTGGCATCACCGCCATAGGTAATATCAACCAAATCCTCATATTGTTCGTACCCTTCAGCGAATTTAAGCGCAACGGTATGAGGCTTGCCGTCAAACGTTACAGAAGGTACTTCAGATGTTACATCTTCACCGTCCAACTGCCAAGAAATATTGCTGAGGTCTATTACATATTTATTAATAGTCCACACAAACGGGTTGTCGGTCAAATTTGTAATAGTATAGTTGTTAGTTTCTACTTCTTCGCCATCTTCGGGCTTAAACATAATTGTAACATATACCTTGTATGTTTTGCCCTCTTCATTAGCATCGGTTTCGATAGTTTCGCCTGTAAGTTTAATATAATACTGCTTATTTACAAAGTGTAAAGACTTTGCACTGTCAGTATTCAATACAATTGTATAAGTTACACCTTCCTGATAGGTAAGATTGCCCCAATCTTCTTTTGCAACAAGTTCATCGTTAGCATAAATCTGCCATTCTGCGCCGGTGAAATCGGCTACAGCGGGTAGAATCTCCCAATCAAAGGCCGGAAAACTTTCACCATTGAGAACCTCTAAGTCTTCGATGTGGTCTCCAAAATCGGGCGTGATTGTATATTTGTCGGCATCGGTCTTTTCACGATCACCGACACAAGCACCCAAGACAGCCGCCTGATAGGTTTCCAACATCTCCTCGTCATTATACTTTGAAGAAAGTATGATATGAACTGTGTGAGGCTTGCCGTCAAACGTTACAGTATTTTCGCCTTGGGGTAAATCATCCAACTGCCAATATGCGTCTGTGAGATCGATTGCCGGAACCTTGTTGATTATAACTTCAACCGGTTCGGTGTCAACTTCAACCTTCAGGTCGCCTACAGCATAGACAACGTGGCAATAGTATGTACCGCTGTCTTCTACTTGTTGGAGGGTGAGAGTTGCGGAATCCGGCGCGTCATAAACCTCGCCGTCCTTATACCATATATAATTAAATGCTTCGGGATCGGTGATAAAAGGATGGGTGACAACGGCGTTGAGCTCTATGGGGTCACCAAAATACTGTTCGATTTTAGCGGGCGCAACTTCGCCGTTGTATTGGAGTTCGGCGTCAAATTCGGTGACAGCCTGAAGCACTGCGTCGTGACCGGGCATTTCGGTGTAGCTTGCGTCGCCCTCTGCCCAGCCGACAATTTTGTAGCCGTTAACTTCGGTCATATTTGCGAAGAACCCAACGTCTGCGCCGACGGGAAGAAGTCCCGACGAAACGGTTTGGTCGCCTACCATGTAGTCAACCCTGTAGATGTCAACCGTGGATACGTTGAGCGCAAGGTCGAAGTTGAAAGACATATCGCCCGTGAAATATTCGTCGATTATGTCCTCGATATGTTGCGCGTAGTTGTCGAGCGTTTCGGAGCCGAGCTTTTCGACATAGGGAAGGACTTTATCGAGAACTCTTTTGAGGAGCGCCCTTACGTCGTAGTCAAAATTGCCCGCAAAGGACAGGTGGCTGTCGCCGTCGTACAGGCCGAGCAGCGTGCCGTTGTGCAGCTTGGAAGGAAGTTTGTTGAACACGCGTACGGCGTAGTCGACAAACTTGTTGTAAATCTTTTCGGCAGTGGCGCTGTTTGCAACCCTGCTGATAGCCGCGTTAACTTTGGAATTGAACCTGTCTGCATTGTTTACAAACTCTTTTATGGTTTCGGCATCCCAATATTTATAGTCGATTTTGTTGAGAAGGTTGAGGAACCTCTGCACCGCCTCTTCGAGCTGGGCGGGGATTCCGGGTACTCCGTATTCCTGCAAAAGCGCCTCGATACCTTCGACGGTCTTTTTGTTTGCAACCTTTTCGGCATAGTCCACAACGAGGTTGAGCAACCTGTCGATGCGGGCCTGCGTAACCTTGCTGAGGTCAACGCCGTATCTGCCGAAGAAGTCGTTGAGTTTCTGCGCGTCCAAAAGCGCGGAGAATATCTTGTGGAAGTCGTGGCCCTGTATGTACTCGAGTATTTCGTCAAGCGAGTAGGACGTGGCCTTATCCACTATTTCGTCGCCCGTTTTGTCGAACAGACCGAATACCGCGTGCTTCAACTTGTCGGGTATTCTCGTAGTGTTTGCAAGTTTGAGAACGAGGGACGTGAACTCGTCGGGTACGGTTATATCGAGGGTGTACACGCCGTCGTCAACGTAAGCGTTTACGTGGCTTGCTATAAACGCGGCGGCCTTTTTGAATATCTCAACGTTGCCCTTGAGGCCCACGGTGAGGTTGAACGAGGACGAACCGAAAGTTGTTTCGATTACGATTTTGTAGGTAAGCTGCAGCTTATCCATTTCTGCGATTTCCGCGGGGCGGGGCAATGTGGAAAGCAACTGCCTTATCTCTCCGAGCACAAATTTGCTGCCCGAATAAATCTGATAGCCGCCGACATTCACTCCCTTTAAAGCCTGAAGTATATCGGCTAAGCTAAGCGTGTATTTGCCGCCGGATTCCTGGATTTCGGAGCCTACTGTTTCTACCTTTTCCTGAACTTCTCCCTTTAAATCCTCTTTTGACTTACCGGTAGATTCAACTACGTCTGAGGGAAGGTTATCGATAACCTCGTCAACGATACCTTGAACCTGCTCTTGAACGCTTTGCACCAGCTCCTCAACATTCTGCTCGGGGTGCTTTTCTACGTACTGCGATACGGCATACTTTACCAAGGAGTCGTATTCGCCGTTGAGGAATTTTTGGAGTTCGACGGGCTGGTTTGTTTCTTCGTCAACCTTAGACAGATGTTGTTTGAGATAGTCCTCATACTTGGCAAGCAGAGAATCTACGTCAAGTTCCAAGTCGCCTTCGTGGCCGTACTCCGAATCTATTGTCATGGCAACGGCGCGATAAGCCTGCGGATCCTGCCCGCTCTGCTCGCCCTGTCCTTGCGAAGATTCGAAAATCGGGTTTACAATGATTTCCTGCACGGCGGAAAGAAGGGCATTTTTGATATTGCCGATGTCGTCGCGGGAGAGACTTCTGTAGCTGCCTATGCTGCCGTCGAGCAAGATAGTCAGCGAGTTTTTATTTACGGAAATCTCGTACCAGTCGTCCGTGTAGGTGGTGGTTGTAACCGTTTCGGTCTGTTCGGGCGTGTTCGAATCGGCGCGGACAAGCATAGCGATGCCCGTGCTGAACATAATCACGAACGAAACCAAAAGCACAACCAACAGTGAAAGCTTAGCACTTAGTTTGTTAGTTTTCATAAAATGATCTCCTGCAAAATATAACGATAGCCGGGTGAGCGGGGCCCACCCACACGCTATAATTACCCTAATTTAATCATAGTCGTGTGACAATATTATATGTGTGCCGCATTAATTTGTCAATAGAAATTGCGTCATTTTTATAACGCGGCCGCAAAAAAAACGTAAAAAAGTGAATTATTGTCGCTTTTTGTTCTTAATTCTGCGGCGGATAAGCAAAATTACCGTCACGGTAGCGCCTATTATGAGCACGGCGGCCACTACTGCCAGCCAAATTATGTTGTTGAGTATCCACACAAGGACTGCCGTTTTGCCCGTGAGGGGCGGCGCTTCCACGACGGGGATGGGCGCGGACGTAAAAAGCGCGGTATATGTTTTGTCTTCGGTAACTTTTGTCAGCTCTTTATCCCACCCCGCAAAAGTGTAGAAGTACTCGTCGTCGGGCGATTTTACTGGATTGGCGGGGGCCTGCACCTCGTCGCCGTAGTGATAGGTTTTTACGCTTATCGTTTCGCCGTCGGCAATAAAAGTTACGGTATATTCGATATATACGCAAACGACGCCCACCACGACGGGGGAATCGGGCATTTTAAAGGAGTTGCCCTCCACTATCGTTTCGTTGCCCTCGTCGTCGGTGTAGAATACCTTTTGTATCCGCCTGCCCATGGGCGGTTCGCCTACCGCAAGCGTTATTTTTTGGCCGCCGAGAGCCGTTTGGGCGTCGGCAGAGAGGGAAACTTCGTCGGAACCGCTGCACGAAACCCTGTACACGGGGTAAATGTCGTACACGTAGCCAGCCGTCATCGTGAATTCAAGGTTAAAATCAGAATATGTATAGGGAACTTCGCGCAGTTCGCCGCTGCCGTCGTTGCACATCATGACCGAATAGCGGGCATCGACATTTGCGGAAAAGCCTATGGAAAACGCGCCGCCGTACGTGGGCACGGAGGGGTCGTCGCCCGTAAACTCGGAGGAAAATCTGTATGAGGCATAGCCCTTTGAGGTGGCGCCCGTCTGTGCGGTGCGGAGCACGAAACGGCTAGTGCCGCTGCCGACAAGGTCGGCCGTGCGGTCGGCGGTGAAAGTGACGTGCGCGGCGCTGAGCCGGAGTTTAAGGCCGAGATTTTTGCCTGCGGCATACGCCAAAATAGAAGAAATATCGTATTCGGCGGAGGCGTGCTTGCGGCAATCGGCCACGCAATAGGCGCCGTCGAAAGTCACGGTTGCACCCGAACCGCCCAAAGGCATTATGTATTCCCCGCTGAACTGCGCCCTGTACGTGCAGTCGCCGCGGGCCTCGGTTAAAACCGGATCCCAGCCCGAAAAAGTGTAGGTCTTTTGCGAGTCGTCGGGCTTTTGCGGAAGGACGTCGCAAGAGGGCATATCCCCCTTGAAAAAAGGATACACGTACCTGTCTTTTTCAATGATAAAGGTTACAAGACAAGATTCTTCGAACTGCGCATAGTAGGTGACTTCTTCGTCCGACATGGGGGCTATTTCCCTGTCCCAGCCCGAAAAACGGTATTTGCGGCCGTCAGCTCCGTCCTGTTTGGTGGGTTTTGTCCTGAATACGTCATCGGGATTCGGCGTGGACCCGTAGGGCACTTCGCAGGGGGTCTTTACCCCCTCCACGTCCCAAAAAACAGTATACATATTGGGAGTTTCTTTAAATCGCGGATATAATTTGAGGTAGTCTGTGCGGGGAAGATCGTGCAGGTCGACGGGTTCGCCGACGTCCGTCTGCCAGCCGATAAACTCACACGTATAGCCCCTTTTTGTCATTTCGGGTTCTTGGCCGACGTATTCGGCATACTCGCCCGAGGTCACCGTCTGTTCCCAAACGGGCTTATCATCTTCTTTGTTGAGAAAAAACGTGACGGTGGTTTCGATGAAATTTCTGATGTATTTTTTGACTTCGGCGGTTATAGTTATCTCTACGGGTGCTCTATAAGATTCGCGCGTGTACATTCCGTCGCTTTTTTTGTAGGCCTGTTCGAGCTGCCCCTCCCTTTCGGTGGGCGTGTATGGCTTAGGCTCCTTGGGTTCTGCAACCGGCGTGAGCTCCTTGGGTTCTGCAACCGGCGTGGGCGCATCCCCCGGATCGTCTACTGCGTCGGGCTGAACAGGTAACTTAACGGGATCGGGCTTTTCGGGTTCCTCGACCGTTTCGGGAGGGGTGGGCTTTTGCGGCAAATTGATATTAAAGTCCGTCAGCGGCGCCGCCGCGTTGAGGTCGGCCAGCGTTACGCCCCCGAGAATTTGCGCGGGAGTTTGACCATCGATCCTGTATGAAGAGTCAAAATTGTAAAATTGATCTGTTTCATATTTATCGTAGGACCTGTACTGCTTGTAATAACTCGGAATGACGTTGCCGTATAATTTTGCCCCGTCATAGAGCGCGTTGCATATAAAATAGAGCTGCGCGAGAAGGATTTTAAACTGGGGAACCTTGCCTTGGTTTTGAATTTGCCCATAGACAATATTGTTTTTATATAGATAGTTGAGGGTCTGCAACAGCGTAACTAAGTTTTCGCGCACTTCGTAAAGCTTTTCGTAAAAGACGTATTTATCTTCGTCGGTCTTGCGATCGAGAAGACCGGGCAACAGGCCGCGCAGGCTGCGGGTTGCATCAGCGGCACGATCTATCGCATCTTTTTGTACATGCGCCATACTCAGAGTGTTTTTGTCAATTTGCCCGAGATTGGAGAGGACCGTGGACACGGAGTCGCCCATTATGGCCGAATACAGCGTGCGCGGGGAATCGTTGAGGTATACGGGCGTTTGGAGAAAGTTTACTATGTCAATATGGTGTTTGTACAGTTCGATTCTGGGATCGCTGAGAGCATCGTTGTATTCCGCAAGCGCCTTTTCGTAGTCCGCTAAATCCTGAAGATATTGTTGGTAGCGCGGAAGTTTTTGCCGATATTGTTCGTCCAATTCGAGATATTTTTTGTATGCCGCCGACTGCTTTTCATATTCTGCCAGATCGGCAAGATATTTGTCGTATAATTCCTTGCGGCTTTTCCATATGGTGAATTCCGTAACATATTTTTGGTATTCGGCAAAATCCTGCTCGTACTTTTGGCACTCTTCGGTATAGGCGTTGTATTTTGCGACGTCGTCCCGATACTTATCGTACGCCGCGCTGTATTCGGCGGCCTTTTGTTCGAGCATCAGGTGGTTTTGGAGGACTATCGAGGGATATGCCGACATGGCCTCGTTTACGTAGTCCTGCGGCAGGCTAAGTTTGGCCTCGTAGCCGACGGATATGTAGTCCCCGCCGCCGTCCTCAACCCGCGCCGCCCCGTCCGACAAGGCGACCCCGTCCGCCGTTTTGGGGACCCACAGTACGCTTTGGCCGTTCATTGCGGTGTATTCGTAGTTGCCTGCGGAGACGGCGTACGTGCTGCCGCTTCCGTCCTTTTCGGCGGTTACATATTTTGAGGAAGGTATGTTGTATCTGATTCCGCCGAAATTGGAGACAAGGTATTCGCTTTCGCCCAAATAGAGCGAAAGACCGAGATTTTCACCGAGCAGCGCGTCGCTCTGCAGGGTTATATAGTTGCTGCCCGTTGCGGAATAGTCGAGATTGTAACTATCCGCCATTGCAGCTTGGTTTTGTGCGAGAACGGGCGAAACCGCCCCCGCCGCCGCTAAAATCAGGGCAAATATTTTTTTCATAATGATATCCCGAAAGAAATTACAAAGCAACTATACCATAATAAACTGATTTTTGCAATAAATTAACGCAATTTGTTAAAAAACAAATTTTGGAAGGGGACGTACGGCGTTTTATCCAGCCCCGAGCAACCCACGGGGGGATTCTCTCACTCAATCGCCCACTGCGTGGGTCTCATATCGTTCGAAATGACACGGAGTAAGTTGCGTTGCAATTATTTGACAATCCCCTCAGGCTGCTTCGCAGCCAGCTCCCCTTACTAAAGGGAGCCACGGGGGAAAAGCTGTATTTACGGAGTGGGCGGTGGGTAGAAGCGAGTTATGCAAGGCGCGCGAAATGTATTTACGAAGTTAGCAACGGGTCAGAAACGAGCAAGACAAGGAGCACAAAATGTATTTACGAAGTAAACAAGCGGTTAGAAGCGAGCAGAACGAGGCGCCTGCGGATTTTGCGACAGGAGCGTACATAGACGTACGTGACTTAGCAAAAACGCAAAGGCAACAAAGTTATGCGACGCTTATAATCCGCTTTCGGGAGCAAAAAAAGAGGCATCGGGAGATGCCTCTTTTTTTTCAGCAGCCGTGTTTCCGGCCGAAATGCTTTTTTACGAGATATACTGGAGGAGCCTCGGGGGATTTGATGAGGCTTTCGGTGAGGCAGGCGAGCTTTGCCGCCTCCTCGAGCGTGACGGCGTTTTTGAGCGCCTCCTCGGGGGAGGCCCCCCAGATGAACGCGCCGTGATTTTTGACGAGTACGGCGGGGATATTGGTGTGGTTTATGCCCTTGAACGCGGCCGCTATGACCTTGCCCGTGTTGAGCTCGTAGTTGTTTTCCACTTCCTTCTTTTTAAGCTCGCGCGTGCAGGGGACGGGGCCGCTGAACACGTCGGCGTGGGTGGTGCCGTAGACGGGAATGAACCTGCCCGCCTGCGCCCATGCCGTGGCATAGGTCGAATGGGTGTGAACTATCGCGCCGATATCGGCAAACTGTCTGTACAGCTCGAGATGGGTGGGCGTATCGCACGAGGGGGGCAGGGTGCCCTCCACCACCTCTCCGTTGAGATTTACTACAACCATATCTTCGGGCCGCATGATGCTATAGTCCACGCCGCTCGGCTTTATTATTATCATGCCCGCGCCGCGGTCGATTGCCGAAACATTCCCCCACGTGAGCTTTACAAGCCCGCGCTCCATAAGCGCCACGTTTTGCTCATATACAGCTTGTTTTAAACTTTCCAACATAATTTTATCCTGAACCTCGGGTTTTTATCATTGGCTATTATACTATATAAAACGCGCGCTGTCAACGGTCAATCCGGGCTTACGCGAAAAAAAACGGCGGAACGGTTTTGCCGCTCCGCCGCAATACAGGTTATTCGTTTGCCGTTGCGGGGGAATATACCCTTGCGGACAGCTCTTGATTCAGCATGTACAGGCCCTTGGGCTCGCTGCCGAACAGCTTCATCTTTTTTATGAGATCTTCGGCGTTCTTTTCCTCCTCGCCCTGCTCCTTTACGAACCAATCCAAAAACTGCATGGTTTTGAAGTCCTTGGCGGCGAAAGCGGCGGCGTAGATATTTGTTATGAGGGAAGTTACGTACTGTTCGTGTTCAAGGCCTGCCGTGAGGGGATCGAGGTGGGACTTGAATACCTTGTCGGGCTTGTCTATCGCGCCGAAGGTTACCCTGTAGCCGCTGTCGATGAGATATCTTCTGATCATAAACGCGTGGTCGCGCTCTTCCTGCGCCTGAATCTCGTACCAGTGCGCAAAGCCGTCGAGGCCCTCGTCCTCGAAATAGTTGGCAAAGTCGAGATAGAGATAGGCCGAGTACAGCTCCTTGTTTATCTGGTCGTTGAGAAGTTCGGCAATATTTTTTTCAAGCATAAATTTTTCTCCTTTTAAAAAAATTTCAGTTACGATAATTATATAACCCCGTTATTTTAAAAGCAACCGTTACGGGGGAATTTTTTTGAAAAATTTGCGTGTTGGAACGGAATTGTAGCGCAAGCGGAATGTATGGCCGACGCCAGTTGAGGGAGAACGGCTTGTGCCGCCCAAAATAACAAAATATGCCAGCGCGGTTGCCGAATATTGCCGCCCCGCCGTGGCAAAATAACTTGTGACGGAGGAAGTTATGCAATTCGACCAAACTAAAACTTACAGAAATCTTGCAAGAAGTTTTGCGGGCGAGAGCCAGGCGGGAATGAGATACCAGCTGATTGCGCGCCAGGCTACGCAGCAGGGCTATATTACCCTTGCCGATACCGTTAAAACCATTGCAAAAAACGAAACGGTGCACGCGAGGAGATTTTTTGAGGAACTCAACAAGCGGGGCGAAAAGCTGGACAATATCGAGTTAGAGGCAGGATATCCCTACCACGGCGGCGATATTGAACAGGGCTTGAAGTTTGCCGCCGACGACGAACACAAAGAACATGCGGAGGTCTATCCCGCCTTTGCCGCCGACGCGGAGGCCGAGGGCTTTAAGGATATTGCTAACCTTTTCAGGCTGGTTGCACGGGTGGAAGAAAGACACGAAATGGTGTTCAATTACCTGTACGAGGCCTTTAAAAAGGGCGTACTGTACAGTAACGAATCGCCCATCCTCTACGTGTGCGGCGAGTGCGGCTATATGCATACCTCCACAAAAGCCTGGGACAGGTGCCCGCTTTGCAATGCAAGCCAAGGCGAAGTGGAGTTGCATATTCCGTTTGAGAAGGAGAAAATATGAGAAAAACAAACGAAAACAACAAGCAGTCCTCTAAGAATAAGGATTGCAGCGGCAAGGGCGGCTGTGGCAACAAGAGTTCGAAAAACTGCAAATAAGTTTAAAGACAGCTACGACCCTAACGGCAGCTATACGGGTTGCCCGCTGGACGGAGGAAAACCCGTGCAGGACGCCGACGATTTATAGGGCCGACTTGCCTGCGGCAGAATTTGCATAGCGGCTTATCGCTGAAATTTTGCCGCGCGTATCGGACTGATATTTTCAGGCACAAGGGGGCGGCGGACGAAAAAATTTTCGTCCGCCGCCTTTCCTTTTTTTATAATTGCCCCCCTGATATGCCCTGTCGAACGCGTCAGAGGCGCTTTATTATCCTTGCGGGATTGCCCGCTATAACCACGTTGGAGGGGAAGGATTTTGTCACCACCGAGCCGCTGCCGACGACGACGTTGTCGCCGAGGGTTACGCCCGGATTTATTATTGCGCCGCCGCCTATCCAGCAGTCGTCGCCTATAGTTATCGGCTTGCCGTACTCCAGCCCCGAAACGCGGGTTGCGCGGTCCAAAGGGTGCGTGGCGGCGTATATGCCGACCTGCGGCGCGATGAAACAGTTGTTGCCTATTTTAACCTTGCAGACGTCTAAAATACATACGCCGTAGTTGCAATAAAAATTGTCGCCCACCTCTATGTTGGAGCCGTAGTCGCAGTAAAACCCCTGCGCAAGATACGGGTCCTTCCCGCTCTTGCCCAATAGTTCCTTTGCTATCTGCGCGCGGCGTTCTCCGGAGATGTCGGTGTAGAGTTCGCGGCATAACTTATGCGCGCGCTCGCCCTCCTCCTTCAACTCTTCGTCGCAGATATACAGTTCACCCGCGAGCATTTTTTGCCTGTTGCTTTGCATAAATCTCCTTACAGTATGCCGTCGATAAATTCTTCGGGATCGAACAGCTCCATATCGTCTATCTTTTCGCCCACGCCCGTGAACAGCACGGGGATCTGCAGCTCGCTGCAGAGGGATATGACGAAGCCGCCCTTTGCCGAGCTGTCAAGCTTTGTTAAGACGATGCCGTCGAGGTCGACCGCGCCGTCGAAAATTTCAGCCTGGTTTACGGCGTTGTTGCCCGTGGTGGCGTCGAGAACGAGCAGTTTATAGAAGTTGGCCGAGGGCATCTCCCTCTCCACCACGCGGGACATCTTTTTGAGCTCTTCCATAAGGTGCGCCTTTACGTGAAGCCTGCCCGCCGTGTCTATTATTACGACGTCGGTGCCCCTCGCCTTTGCGGAGGAAACCGCGTCGAATACAACCGCGGAGGGGTCGCTGCCCTCCTCGTGCTTGACTATCCTGACTTTGGCGCGCTCCGCCCAGACGGTGAGCTGGTCGGCGGCGGCCGCGCGGAACGTGTCGGCGGCGGCAACGGTAACCGTTTTATGCTGCTTTAAAAAATAATTTGCGAGCTTGCCGACGGTGGTGGTTTTGCCCACGCCGTTTACCCCCACGAGCATGATAACCGCGGGATAGGAAATTTGGGGAATTTCGGCCTCGGTGAGCTTTTCTTCGAGAATGTCCTTTAATAGGTCGGTTACAAATTCCCTGTCTCTGAGCTTTTCGTGCTTGGCCTCGGCGCGGAGCTCCTCCACCACTTCTTCGGCGGTGGTTACGGAGATGTCGGCGCCGATGAGGATTTCTTCCAGCCCGTCGTAAAACTCGTCCCCTATCTTATTTTTCGAAAAGAGATTCGAGAGGGCCGACGAGAGGTTGTCCTTGGTTTTTTTGAGCGCGTCTTTGATTTTGGAAAAGAATCCCATAAAGTACCTGCAATATATATTTACATGATCGTGTCGCCGCCCAGCCTCTCTTCTACTTCGGAGAGTTTGACGGAAACTATCTTTGAAACGCCCTTTTCTTCCATGGTTACGCCGAAGAGGATATCGGCGTTTTCCATCGTGGGCTTACGGTGGGTTATAACAATAAACTGCGTGTTTTGCGCAAACTTTTTGAGATACTTTGCATATCTTGCGACGTTGGCCTCGTCAAGAGCGGCCTCTATCTCGTCCAGAACGCAGAAGGGCATGGGCCGCATGCCTATTATGGCAAACAGAATGGCTATTGCCGTGAGGGCGCGCTCGCCGCCCGAAAGCAGGGAAATTTTGGTGAGCTTTTTGCCCGGGGGGCAGGCTATTATTTCCACGCCCGCGTTCAGCGGATCGTCGCAGTCGGTGTAGTCCAGCTGGAGTTCGGCCTTGCCGCCTCCGAACAGTTCCTTGAACGTGCGCTTGAAGTTTTCGCTTATGGTCTCGAACCCCTCGTTGAAAATTTTGAGCATTTCCGCGCGGATATCGTCGAGGGCGGTGGTGAGGTCGCCTATGGCCTTTTCAAGGTCCTCCTTGTCCACAAGCATCTTTTCGTGGCGGGCAACCGTCTCCTCGTACTCGGCAATCGCCTCCTCGTTATAGCCCCCTATCGCGCCGAGCTGGCGGCGCAGGGTTGCGATTTTGGAGTTGGCCGTGGAGGCTTCGAAGTCTTCCACCTTGTATTCGAGGCAGGCCTCGTAGTCGGCGTTGTATTCTTCTCTTATGCGCTGCTCCAAATTTTCAAGGTCGCTGTCTATCTTGAGCACCGCCATTTCGACCGCGTGCTGCCTGTCCTGCATTTTGTCGCGCTGCGTGGCGCAGTCGAGCCGCTCGCTGTCTATCTGCTTGATGCGCTCGTTGTAGGAGGACTTGGCCTCGGCCGTCTGCTTTATGCGCGCGCGCAAATCGTTTACCACCGCCTGTTCTTCGGCGGTGAGGGCGGTGCGCTCGGCCTGACGGTTGAGTTCGTCTATCTCCTCCTGTATGGCGGGGATATTTGCGTTTATCTGCTTTATTTTATCGGTGAGAGAGTTGCGCTCGCCGTTTAAACGGGCGACGTTGTCGGCCCCCGCCTTAACGTTGCTCTCGAGCGAAGCTATCTGCACGAGATAGGAATTGAGCTTTTCGCTCGCCGCGTTGCGCTCGGCAATCATCTTGTCGTAGCGGGCGCTCATGTCGTCCATCTTTTCGGTGGCCTCGCTGGACTGGGCGGTCAAGTCGCTTGCGCCGCGGCTAACGCCCGAATACTCGCTGTCCAACCCCGAAAGCCTTTCGCGGAGGGCGGCGACGGACTGGCCGTATGCGGCGTATTCGCTTTCCGCCGAGGTTTGGGCCTGCATCAGCGCGGACTGCTTTTCGGTGAGCTGCGCCAGCTCCACCCTTGCGTTCTGGAGACGGGCGTTGAGCATTTCAAGCTCTTTGTCGGCCTCTTCCTTGGCCGCCTCCAGTTCCGCGCGCCTGCCGTCGGAGCGGGCAAGGAAGTTCTGTTTTATTTCAAGGCTCTCCTCCAGCTCCTTTATCCGCCTTTCGTTTGCCAGAAGGTTGCCCGAATTTTCGCGGCGGGAGCCGCCCGACATGGAGCCGCTAACCGCTATAACATCGCCGTTGAGAGTGACGATTTTGAAGGCGCGGGGATATCTTGCGGCAATCAGCGTGGCGTTTTGGATGTTGTCCACCACGAGGGTGTTGCCGAGGAGATTATGTATTACGTTTTCGAATTTTTTATCGTATTTTACCAAATTTATGGCATAGCCGATAGCTCCCCTGTCGCGGGCGGCCGATTTTATCTGGTCGTTTTCGTAGTGGGGACGCATGGCCTCTATCGGCAGGAAAGTGACCTGACCGCCTCGGGTGTTCCTGAGATATTCTATGAGATATTTTGCATCGTCGCGGGTGCGGGTGATTATGTTCTGCATGGAATTGCCGAACGCCGTTTCGATGGCGACTTCGTATTCCTTTTCGCAGGAGACGACGTCGGCTATAAGCCCCTCTATGCGGGAGGACAAATCGATATCCGTGAGGCTTTTTGCCATCAGCCTTTGAACCGAATACACGTAGCCCTCGAATTTATCGCGCAGGGCCCTGTACGTTTCGAGATTGGAATTTATAGAGGAAATCTGCGCTTCGGCGTCGTACACCTGCTTTATAAGAAGCTGCACGCGCGACGAGGCCTCGGCGACCTTGCCCTGCGCCTCCTCCAAAAGAGCGTCCTCGTTGCCGAGAAAATCCGAAAGCGCGTTGCTCTTTTGCAGGCAGTTTGCGTACTCCTCCCTTGCGGAGTCCCTGCGGGCGCGGATTTTTTCCATGTCGCCCTCTATCTCGGCAAGACGTTCGGCAAGCAATTCCTTTTGCGCCGAAAGCGAGCCCATGTTCTGGCGTATTTCAGAGAGGTCCTTAAAGGCGTCCATAACCTTTTTGCGGTGCTCGCCAGTCATGTATTCGTATTCGGCTATGGTTTTGGTAAGATCGTTTATCTGCGTGCGGAGAGCTTCGCAACTCTGCTGTATGCCCGCTATCCTTTCGGCGGTGCGGTCGCCGACGGCCTCGGCACGCTTGATCTCTTTGTCTATTTCGTCTATGCGCTTTGCCGAATAGCTGAGTTCATCCTGAGCGGCGGCAAGCTGCGTTTTAACCGAGCGGGCCTTTTCGGTGTAGAGCTGCGACTGGCCGCTCCTGTGCTCTATATTTACTTCGTAGAGTCGTATTCTGTCGTTGAGATCCTGCAGGTCAATGTCGGCCTGCGTTACCTTGTCGCGGCAATCCTGATATTCGCGCAAGAGGGAGGCCGCGCGCTCCTCGATGGCGTTTAATCCCTCGGCTATGGCCGCGCTCTGGGAGGCGAGCATCTCCTTTTCGCCCGCGGCGCTGTCGTGGCGGACTATGTACAAGTTCATCTCCTGCGTGCGGAGCTGGGAGTATAAGTCGCGGTATTTGAGCGCGTTTTCGGCGGCCTTCTTTTGCGAGGGCAATATCCTTTCCACTTCCTGCAACCTTTGGTTGAACACAAACAGGTTGTCCTTTGCGGCGGAAAGTTTGCGCTCCGCCTCGGCCTTTCTGTCCTTGAAAACGACTATGCCCGTGGCTTCCTCGAAGATGGAGCGCCTGTCCTCGGGCTTGGCGTTCATAATCTGCTCTATCCTGCCCTGACCTATAATCGAATAGCCCTCTTTGGCCGCGCCCGCGCCGTGCAACAGTCCCGTTAAAACTTTCATGCGGGACACTTCCTTGTTGAGTATGTATTCGCTGGTGCCGTCGCGGTAGAGCCGGCGGGTCATTTCAACTTCGTCGCAGTCGATATCGAAGATGCGGTTTGTGTTGTCGAAAGTCAGCGTGACCTCGCAAAAGGACATCATGCGCCTCTTTTCGGTGCCGCCGAATATGACGTCCATCATCTGCGAGCCGCGCATCATCTTTGCCGACTGTTCGCCGAGAACCCAGCGGATTGCGTCGGCAACGTTAGATTTGCCGCACCCGTTGGGCCCGACTATACAGGTTACGCCCTCGCCGAGCGGTATCACCGTTTTATCGGCAAAGGATTTGAAACCTACGAGTTGTATCTGTTTGAATGTGAGCATAAGTTACTCCGTAATCTGTTAAAACTATTTTTTCAAAAATTTGAGGGCGGCTTCGGCGGCGAGCATGTCGGCCTGCTTTACGCTTTGCGCCTCTCCCGTAAAAACTTGTCCGCAAATTGTAACGGACGAACGGAACATCGGCTTTTGGGGGGTGCCTATATCTTCCCGCACATATACGGGGAGGGGCTCGCCTCCGCTCTGCACGAGTTCCTGCAATTCGCCCTTGTAATTTTTTTGGTCGGCGGGGGGCGTCATTCCGAGCGTGCGGTCCACGAAGGAACGCGCCGCGTCCATGCCGCCGTCGAGATAGATTGCGGCAAGCACCGCCTCGTACGCCGAGGGAACGGACTTTTTAAGCACCGTGTCCCCCTTGCTCTTTATAAAAAATCCGGGCAGGCCGAGGGCCTCGGAGACGGGAGCGAGAGCGCTGTCTGAGACGTACAGTTTGCGAAGTTCGGTGAGTTCGCCCTCGCTCTTGTCGCCGCAATACAGGCGTTCGGAAACCAAAAATTCCAAAATGGCGTCCCCGAAAAATTCCAAAGTCTGGTTGTTGTATTCACGGTTGGCGGAGGGCAGGGTCAAAGCGCGCTGCAGGAGAAGTTTATCCTTGAACGCATAGCCCAGCCTCTCCTCTACTGTCGCAAAATTCATTGGTTTTCCTCTGCTGGAATGAGGGAGCCGAGATCCACTTGCCCGAGAAGCGCCTCAACCGCGGGAACGAGGCCGTTGCGGTAGATTTGGGCGGCGTTTGCAATAGACGCGGCTATCGTTTCGGGCTTGGAGGAGCCGTGGCTCTTTACCACCACCTTTTTGAGGCCGAGCAGCAGCGCGCCGCCGAAACGGTTGAAATCGAGCTGGCCGCGCATCCGCTTAACCACTCCCCTTGCGCCGAGATAGCCGAGCTTGGAGCCGAGGTTGCGGGTGAATTCCTTTTTCATGACGTCTATGACGAGCTTGCCGCAGCCCTCCATGGACTTCAAGGCTATGTTGCCCGAAAAACCGTCGGACACCACCACGTCGCAGTCGCCCATCATTATGTCCCGCCCCTCGACGTTGCCTATAAAGTTTATACCTTGCATTTTGGAGAGGTATTTATAGGTTTCCTGATGGAGAGGGTCGCCCTTGTGCTCCTCGGTGCCGTTGTTGAGCAGACCCACCTTGGGATTTTTTATGCCGAAACCGACCTGCGCGTAGGCGGAGGCCATGACCGCGAACTGGCAGAGCATGACGGGCTTGCACTCGGCGTTGGCTCCGCAGTCGCAAAGCAGGGTGAACCCGCCGCGGGAATTGGGTATCGCGGGGCAGAGAGCGGGCCGCTTAATGCCGCGTATCCTGCCCAAAATGAGCTGGCCGCCCACTATGGTTGCGCCCGTTGAGCCCGCCGTGACCAGCGCGCAGATGTCGTCCTCCTTTTTGAGCTTCCAGTACGCCGTTACGAGCGAGGATTCCTTTTTCTTGATCGCCTCGGTGGGGATATCGTTCATATCTATCACGTCGGGGCAATCCACTATTTCAAGACGGGATTTGTCGTATTTATATTTGGCAAGTTCGGCCTCGATGTCGGCCTTTCTGCCTGTCAGAATCAAATATAGCTCCTTGTCCGAATTCAAGGCAGTGCACGCGCCGCTTACCGTTACCGAAACGGAGTTGTCGCCGCCCATGGCGTCGAGCAGAATTTTAATCATAAATAATCTCCGAAATTAATTGATACTAAGAGATTATACCACACCCGATTGCAAAAAACAAGTTATTGGATATTGAAAATCAATTTTTTATAATCGTTCGCGCGCGCAAAGGCAGGGAGATTTTCCTGCGGCGGGGATAAATTTTCGGCGAGCGCAACCCTCTTTTGCGGGGCGTAGCGGTCGGTGCGGAGCTTGATTTTTTTTACGTAGCCCGAGCGGGAGATCAAAAGATATCCCTCGCTTATTATCCCGTCCTTGCCCTCCCGCACCTGCGCGGGGTCGTCGCACAGCTCCTCTTCCGCAGGAATAGAGCCCGTAACAACGCTTTGCAGGGAATATTTTGCGCCGTCGCTCTTGCCGTACAGCTCGAAAGTGACGGAACCGTCGCCCGTGCGGGCGCGGATATACACGGGGGTGGACGAGGGATTTTTGAATTTTAAGTCGCAGGAGCTGCCGCTCACCATCGCGTCGCGCGAGGGTCCGACGTAGCCCACCGCGAGGGAATGGGGGTGATATTCCGTGACCGTCATGCCCGACAGAAGGGCGGCGTTATACAGGGTCGTACTGACCTGACAGACTCCCCCTCCCACGCCCTCGACATACTCTCCGTTTTCGATTATTTTTGCCTTGCGGAAACCGCGTTCGGGCAGCCTTGCCCCCACAGTATCATTGAACGAAAGCGTTTTTCCGCCATCCAGAACCACGCCGTTCAGCAGGGCGGCGGCAAGGCGGATGTTGCTTGCGCGGTTTGTGTTTGAGGGGTCGAAGCGGGTGGTGTAAGCCCCCAAAAGAGTTGTGCAGAGGCGCACAGATTGCAATGTCGTTCGGCGGAAAGCCGTGAGATATTTTACGTTCACGGCCTCAAAACCGCCCTTGAGGGAGGCGAGTATGTCGGCTTTTAACGCGGAGGCGTTGACCTGTTTGCCGTCGTTGCCCGCAAAGTATGTGAACGGTTCGCCCGAGGCGTTGAATTTTGCGTACGGCTCCGCGCGCTCCACCCTCTCCTGCCCGCAGATGGAGGCTATGATTTCGTCAACGCCGCAGAGATAATATCTGACGTCTGCGGTGTAGTCCCCGTTTTTCTTTGCCGAGCCGAGCACGCGCCTGAAGTCGTCCTTGTATGAAATTTCGGGATAAGTGAATACGTATTGCCCTTTTGCGCCGTTTATAATGAGCGTTTTGCCCTTTAGGCCGTCCTCCACGTCCTTGCGCAGCAGTTCAACCGCCGCGCCGTAGCTAAGGCCGCCGACTTCGGCTCCGTTAACTTTTACGCCCCCGGGCACTGCTTTGGCGAAGCCGCAAAAACAAAAAATAAAGCCCGCCGAAACGGCGGACAAAAGTAGGAACGTATTGAGTTTTTTAATAAAATTTAACAAATTTTTAACCTTTGCAAGAGCCCGTCGGACGGTTGGAAAACGGGCGAGCCTATGCTTCTGTTGCCCCCCGCGAAGTGCGTGTCGGAGCCGCCCGTAACAAAAAGTCCGAATTCTTTTGCAATCTCCCTAAAGTATGCCGTTTGTTCATCAGTATGCGCAGAATACACGGCTTCTATGCCGCCGAGCCCTGCCGGAACGAGGCGGGAAATCAGTTTGTATCTGTCGGCGGAAGAAAGGTCGATGCGCCCCGGATGGGCTATCACCGCCAGCCCGCCCGCGGAATTTATGACTTCTATGGCCTGCTCGGGCGTGGGACGGCAAATATTGGAAAACCCCTCCCTGCCGTACATCATGTTTTCCATATAAAAGGCGATGGGGTCGTTCGAATATCCCTTCCTTACCGCCGCGCGGGCAATGTGCATGGCGTGTATCGGGGTCCTGTCGTCCGCCCTCTCCGCGGCCGCGTCCCCGAACGCGATCTTAAAGCCCATTCCGTTGAGCTTGCGGATTATGTCCTCCGTGCGGCGGAAAGAGCCCTCACGCAAGGCCGCCAAAAGGCCGGCGAAATCTGCGTTCGAAGGGTCGAAACCATAGCCGAGGGTGTGAATCTTCACGTCGCCGACGTAGGCGGAAATTTCAATGCCGTTGACCGTCTTAAGGCCGCTGTTTTGGCAGACCGTGTTGACTTTTTCGCTGTTTGCGGCAGTATCGTGGTCGGTTACGACAACCATTGAAAGCCCTGCCGCCTTTGCCAGAGCCGCCACCTCTCCGAGGGTGAAAAGTCCGTCCGAAGCCAAGGTGTGGACGTGCATATCGGCGGTCATCTCTTTACTTTGCCTCCCTCTATCTTTATCTTCGTTGTTTCCAACCCGTACAGCGCCCTTTCGGCGTGCGTGCAGGTTATTATCGTCTGGCGGTCGCCCGAAAGCTGCGCGATTTTTTTGCGGCGGGGCAGATCGAGTTCGCTCATGACGTCGTCAAGCACAAGGACGGGATATTCGCCCGAAAGCTCCTTAAAAATTTCAACTTCGGCAAGTTTTATGGCGAGGGCGGCCGTGCGCGTCTGCCCCTGCGAGGCATACAGTTTGGCGTCGGCGCCGTCTATCTCGATGTCGATGTCGTCGCGGTGGGGCCCCGAGGCGGTGTAGCCCAGCCTTATGTCGCGGTCGTAGTTGTTTGAAAGCTCGTTGAAGAGCCGCTTTTTAAGCTCCTCCTCGTCGCCCGCATATTTTTTTTCGGGGGAGACTTTGAGATTTTCCGCGCCGTCGGTGAGCTTTGAGTGGAATTCCGCCGCGACGGGTGCGAGGCGGGTGATGAAGTCGGCGCGTTGGCGGGCTATCGTGGCGGCATATTTGCAGAGTTCTTCGTCCCACACGGGCAATAAATCGTAGACTGTATTGAGATTTTTCTCTTTGAGGAGGTTGTTGCGCTGCTCCAAAATGCGGTTGTAGCGGACGAGCGCGATGTAGTACGGGCGGGACAGCTGGGAGATGGAGACGTTTAAAAACCGCCTCCTCTCGTCGGGACCGTCCTGTATGAGGCGGAGTTCGTGCGGGGAGAAAAACACGGCGAAAAGGTTGCCCAAAATGTCGGCGTTGCGGGTGATTTTGTTGCCGTTGACCCTGATTTCCCTGCCGTTCTCGGTGATTTTCGCATATATCTCCACGCCGCCGTATCTGCCCTCGGCCTCGGCGGAAATTTCCGCGTATTCCTCGCCCCGCCTTATAAGCTGCTTGTCGCGCTTGGCGCGCGGCGAAGTGCCCGTGCAGAGATAGTAGACGGCTTCGGCGCAGTTGGTTTTGCCCTGCGCGTTTTTGCCGTAGAGCACGTTGAGCCCGCTGCCGAAAATTATCGTTTCCGAGAAATAATTTCTGAAATTTTTTAAATTCAAATTTTTTATGCGCATTTTTCGTGAAAATACTTTATTTTAAACGTTTTTTGTATTATAATTGATATCAGGCATTCTGGTAAACACTATTATATCAAAAAAAATCAAAAATTCAAAGGATATTTGACCCGTTATGGCAGAAAAGGGAAACTTTGACTTTATTTACAACCCCATAAAGGAAAAAATGCAGGAGCTCGTGTCGCACATAAGCTACACCACCTACATAGAAAAACTTACGCCGGTGGATATAGACGGCAGATATATAGTGTTGGAAACGCCCACCGAAAGTTTTGCAAAATACATAACCAATACGCTTGCCGAAAAGATGCGCGAGGCAATAATCAAGGCCGACGTGGGACTTTCGGACTTCAGGCTGAGGGTTGAGGGCAGCGAGGGATTTGCATACAATTCGCCCGACGAGGACGACGAAATCGCCGCGCCCGCAAATATTGACAAGCGGTACACGTTTGACAGCTACGTTGTGTGCAAAAACAACGAGATAGTGCACGCCGCCGCTTTGGCCGTCGCCAACGAACCTGCGGGAATTTATAATCCCCTGTTTATCTACGGCGGGACGGGCCTCGGCAAGACCCACCTGCTGCAGGCGATTGCAAACAAGATTTTGGCGGATAAACCCAACCTTAAAGTGATATACGTCACCTGCGAACAGTTCGTAAACGAAATTATCGACACGATGTTTACGAGCCGCGGACCCGACGCGCGCGACAGGGGCAGCAAGCTCCGCCACCACTACCGCAGCGCGGACGTGCTGATTATAGACGACATACAGTTTATTGCGAATAAAAAGGCCGTGCAGGAGGAATTTTTCCATACCTTTAACGAACTCATTTCCAAAGGCAAGCAGATAGTTATCTCCTCCGACCGACACCCCAAGGAGCTCGAGGCCCTCGAGGACAGGTTGAGGACGAGGTTCCAGGCGGGGCTGACGTACGACGTGCTTCCGCCGACCTACGAGGACAAGATAGCCATTCTGAAGCGCAAGGCATTTGAAAAGAAGTGCCTCGTGCCCGAGGAAGTGCTGGAATTTTTGGCGCAGGATTCGGGCGACGACGTGAGAACGCTCGAGGGCAGGCTTTCAAAAGTTATATTTGCCGCCAAACTGCACGAAGTGGCGATAACCGCCGATTTGGCAAAGAGCGCGCTGTCGGAGGCCGTTTCGGAGGGCAACGAAGAGATAACGCCCGACAACATCATCTCCGCCGTGGCGGCATATTACAGAATTTCCAAAGCCGACCTTACGGGCAAGAGCAAAAAGAAAGAGATAGTTATACCGAGGCAGATCTGTTGCTATCTTATGTGCGATTTGCTGTCCCTCCCCTTAATTTCCATAGGAAAGATACTCGGCGGGCGCGACCACACGACCATTATCCACTCCCGCGACAAGATAGAAGAAATGACGAGGGTCAACGATAAAATCGCCAAGGACGTGGACGACATTAAAAATATAATTTTGAAAAAATAGAGTTATTGCCCGTTGCGTGCGGGCAATAATAATTTTGCGGTTTTGTTGATATATGTTGAGTTTTTCGGAGGGAAAATTTGATATCGCCGTCATCGGCGCGGGGCACGCGGGCTGCGAGGCGGCGCTTGCTTCGGCGAGGTTGGGCCTTAAGACGGTTATGCTGACTTTAAACCTCGACAGCATAGCTTTTATGGCGTGCAACCCCTCTGTCGGGGGCACTGCCAAGGGGCACCTCGTGCGGGAAATAGACGCGTTGGGCGGGCAAATGGCCATAAATGCCGACAATACCGCGCTGCAGACGCGCATGCTGAACGAAGGCAAGGGCGAGGCCGTGCAGTGCCTGAGGGCGCAGTGCGACAAAAACGCATATCACCGCGAGATGAAACGCACCCTTGAAAACTGCGAAAATTTGCGGATAATCCAGGGCGAAGCGACGGAAATTTTGACGGAAAACGGCAGGGTGTGCGGCGTTTTGACCGACTACGGCGGCATCATAGAGTGCCGCGCCGTTATAGTGGCCACGGGCGTTTATCTGAACGCCGAAACCATAACGGGGGAAATAAGAAAAAAGAGCGGGCCTTCGGGCTTTGCGCCCGCTAACAAACTGACTGAGAGCCTTGTAAAACTCGGCTTTAAAGTGCGCAGGTTTAAGACGGGCACCCCCGCGCGCCTCGACGGGCGGACGGTGGACTTCGGCAAGTGCCAGAAACAGGACGGCGGGAACGTGCCTGCCTTTTCATTTATACATTCCGCGCCGCCGCAAAACAAACTCCCCTGCTATATAACCTATACCAACTCCTCCACCCACAAAATAATCCTCGACAACCTCTCCCGCGCGCCCCTGTATAACGGGGAAATCAACAGTACGGGCCCCCGCTATTGCCCCTCGGTGGAGACGAAGGTTGTGCGCTTTAAGGACAAGGAGAGGCACCAGATATTTTTGGAGCCCGAGGGCGCGGACACGAACGAGGTGTACGTGCAGGGAATGTCCACCTCGATGCCGCACGACATACAGATTGAAATGTACCGCTCGGTGGAAGGGCTGGAACACTCGGACATAATGAGATACGCCTATGCGATAGAGTACGACTGCGTGGACACGCTGGATATATATCCCACCCTTGAATTCAAAAAAGTTGCGGGACTGTACACGGCGGGGCAGATAAACGGGACTTCGGGCTATGAGGAGGCCGCGGCGCAGGGACTGGTTGCGGGGATAAACGCAGCTTTCGGACTGCTCGGCAGGGAACCGCTCATCCTCGGCAGGGACGAGGCGTATATCGGCGTTATGATTGACGACCTTGTGACCAAGGGCGCGGACGAGCCGTACAGAATGATGACCTCGCGGGCGGAGTACTCCATACAGCTGAGGCAGGACACGGCCGACTTGCGGCTGACCCCGAAAGTTATAGATACGCCGCTTATCTCCGATGAAAGGCGCAAAATTTTTGAAGAACGGCAGAGAGCTTGCGCCGAAGCCAAACGGATTTTGGACGGCCGACCCGAAAGCGGGCTTTTGGCGGAATTTTCGGCAAAATACGGGCTGCAGGGCGGAACGGGCGCAACGTACGCAGACCTTATACGGCGCGGGGCGAAAATTGTTGACCTGTGTGAGTTTTTCGGCATTTTGGAGGGATACGGCGCAGATGTTATAAAGACGGCCGAGACGACGGCGAAGTATGACGGATATATAAAAAAGTGCCTGCAACAGATAGAGCGGGCAAAAAAACTTGAAGAAAAGAAACTGCCGCCCGACATGGACTACGGCGCAATCGGCGGGCTGAGGCTCGAGGCGCGGGAAAAACTCGGACGGGTGCGCCCCCTCACTCTAGGGCAGGCGGGAAGGATCCCCGGGGTAAACCCTGCGGACGTCACCGTGCTGATGGTTTGGCTGGCGACGAATAAATAAAATAACATATTATATTACATTTTAAGACAGAATTTTTGTTTCGGGCGGCATTACCATTGGAGTATGCCGCTCAAAATTAATTTTAAAACAGTTTTGATGTACGCCGCATACGCTGCGGCCGTAGTGTTTATAAACTTTGCGCTGCCCGACGCGCCGCTTTCGCTCGGGCTGATGTTCGCCATGCTGCTGTGCGGGACAAACATAGTAATAGTTCCGCTGGCATATATAGCCGCCTCGGCGGTGAGCCTGAATTTGGTGAGCAGCGCGCTCGCGGCGTTCGAAGGCATATTTTTGGGCGTGATTATCTTTTTGTACAGAAGATACTTCAAAAAGATGCGCGCCGAAGCGATAATTTATTTTGTTATTGCGCTTGCCCCCTACGTCATTTTTTCGCCCTGGCGGGGGTTCGGGGCGGCGAGCGGGCTGAACTTATACATAATAAAGACAATCGCCGCCGCAGTGACGGGGATTTTTACCTTTTTTTGTTTCAGGAGCGTGTATGCGCTGATATTCAAACTTTACCGCTGCAGGCTGCGCGAGGACGAATACGTGTGCCTTGCCGTGCTGTTTGCCGTGGCGGGCTTCGGGCTTTTTTCCGTGGCGGGGGAAGCGTTTTATCTGATATGTTCGGCGGCGGCCGTCGCATTTTTTACGCGGCTGTCGCGCTCGCCCGTGACTTTGGTTGCCGCCCTCGTGCTGGCCGTTCCGCACGCTTTAGCCGAGGTGGACCCCTCCCCCCTCACCGCGTACGTGATAATCGCGGCGGCGGCCCTCCTGTTTCTGAACGCGGGAAGGTTAGGGCCGCCCGTGACTTGCGGCGCGCTGACGGCGGCGTATATGTATTTTGAAAAGTGCTTTGAATGTGCCGTGGGGCTGATTGTGGTGTATGCCGCGCTGCTGTTTATAGCCTGCGCCCTGCCCTCTATCCCCGGAGCGAAAAAACTGCGGGAGATAAAACTGCGCCTGCAGTGCGAAACCGTTCTGGACGGGACGGCGGCGGAGCGTTCGCGCAGGCGGACGGGCGAAAGGCTGTACAGAATATCCGAACTGTTCAGGGAAATAGAGTGCGCCTTTATGGCCCTTGACGACGGCGTGGACGAAAAAGCCACCCGCGAAAGAATGTTGATACAGCTGAAAGACAGGTGCTGCACCGTGTGCGAACGGGCGAAGCGGTGCCAAAAGAGCGGGATTTATACGGGATTTGAGAGGCTGATCGCCGCGGGGTGCCTGAAGGGAAAAGTCAACCTTATCGACCTGCCCTCGGAAATCACCTCGGCATGCGTGCGGCCCTCTGAAGTTATGCTGCAGCTGAACGGCATACTCACCGAATACAGGCGGTGCGCTTTGGAGAGCGAAAACGCGCGCTCGGGCAGGAGATTGCTTGCCGACCAGGCGCACGGCGTGGCCGACGTAATGAAGGACTGCGCGCTGGAACTTTCGCGCACAACGCAAAACGCGGCCGCCGAAAGACTGCTGAAAGAGGCTTTGGCAACGCACGGCTTCGCCTGCCCCGAAGTGCAGATTGACGAATTGTACGGGGAAATACTTTTGACAGTGTGCGGAAATTTCAACGTGAACAATATCTGCGGGGTGATTTACGAGAGTTTGGGGCGGAAATACGTGTTGAAGGAAAAATTGGCTTTTGACGGCGTGAATACCTGCCTTATGTTTACCGCCCCGCCCAAGCTCGACGCGGCGTTCGGCGTGGCGTACGCCGTAAAACAGGGACAGAAAGTTTCGGGCGACACGCACTCGGTCATAAAAATCAACGAGCACGCGTTCTTGATGGCGCTCTCCGACGGAATGGGCAGCGGGGAATACGCAAGGAAGGTGAGCGAGGCGGCAATATCGCTTATAGAGGCCTTTTACCGCGCGGAGATGCCCGAGGACACCGTGCTGAAAACGATAAACAAGCTGCTGTCCTTTAACCGCGACGAAAGATTCACCTGCATAGACATAGCGGCAGTCAATCTCGATTCGGGACGGGCGGACTTCATCAAGATAGGGTCGCCCGCGGGAATTATCATGCGCGAGGGGGAAATCAAGGTGCTGGAGAGCGCCTCTCTGCCGCTGGGAATACTTGACAATTTAAAACCGACGTGTATGAGCGAAATGCTGAAAAGCGGCGATATTATCACGTTTATGAGCGACGGCGTGAGCTCCTGCTTTTCTTCGGCGACCGAACTGTATGAATTTTTGCAGGAACTTAAACCGCTGAACCCGCAGAACCTTGCCGACAAAATTTTGGCAAAGGCTCTCGACCTGTCGGGGCACACGCCCTCCGACGATATGACGGTGGTATGCACGCGGCTGTTTGAAAACGGGTAAAAAAGGGCGGGCTATTATTTTAAAGGTCGCTACGCGACAGATTCTTCGTCGGGCTGCGTCCTCATCTGCCGTTTCCCAAAGGGAACCCTCGGCAGAGCGTCGGGCAAAGCCCTCGCGCAGAATGACAGAGAGGGAAGGAATGACACGGCTTAACGGGCGGGGTTATTATTTGACAATCCCCTCAGTCTGCTTCGCAGACAGCTCCCCCTACTACGGGGAGCCAAGGGGGCCGTCCTATCCAGCCAAGAGCAGCCACGGGGGGCCGTCCTATCCAGCCAAGAGCAGCCCACGGGGGGATTCTCTCGCTTACCGCTACGCTCACGCTCGGAATGACAAGGTTTAATTAACATTGCACAATTTTGCGGCGGGCCGAATGGCCCGCCGCTTGTAGTTTGAAAATATTTTGTAGCGCTCAGCGGAATGTATGGCTAACGCAAGTTGAGGTTGTAACGCCCGTTTCGCCCAAAAAAACTATCTTTTAAAATGGGTTACGAGTTTGCGCATGATTGCGGCGTGGAAGCGGGACGGCTGCTCCTTCAGCCTGAACTTCCAGTTGCCCTGCGGCACCGACGGGGTGTTCATGCGGCAGTCGTCGTTGAGGCAGAGCAGGTCCTGTATGGGGATTATGGCAACCCGCGCGGGCGAGGCCACGGCGCACACGCACATGGCGCGGGCCGTCTGCTGCCTTGTTGCAAAGGGATATACCACTCCCTCCGTTTCGAGCGCGGCGCGCAGGCGTTTTTTGAACAGGGCGAACTGCGCTTCGGTCAGCGTGTTGAGATAGCCCGCCGCCGTGTTGTTGTCGTGCGTGCCCGTGTAGACTATGGAATTTTCCTCCATGTTGGCGGGCAGATAGGAATTTGACTGCTTGCCGTCGAAGGCGAACAGCAAAATTTTCATTCCCGGCAGACCCGTTTTGAGGCGCAGTTTTATCACTCCGCTGTCGAGCACGCCGAGGTCCTCAGCTATGATCGGAATATCGCCGAGGCTCTGTTTTATCTTTTCGAAAAGTTTTTCCTTGGGGCCGTCCAGCCACTCGCCCGCCTCGGCCGTGTCGGCTCCCGCAGGTATCGAATAGTATCTGTCGAGCCCGCGGAAATGGTCTATGCGCAATACGTCGTACAGCTCCAAGGCCTTTTTTATGCGGTTTATCCACCAGCCGTAGCCGTCGGCGGCCAGCACCTCCCAATTATACAGGGGGTTGCCCCAGAGCTGGCCCGTCTTTGAAAAGTAGTCGGGCGGAACGCCTGCGACGCTCGTGGGTTTGAGTTCGCCGTCGAGTTTGAAAAGTTCGGGATGGCCCCAGACGTCGGAGGAATCGTAAGCGACGTACAGGGGGATATCGCCGATTATTTTTATGCCGAGGGAATTTACGTACGCTTTTAACTTTTGCCACTGCTTTTTGAAGGTGTATTGCAAGAATTGCCAAAAACAGTAGTCGCTCTTGTAGTTCGCCGCGCGGAAATCCTCGATGGCAAGGTGTTCGGTGTATTTGTAGGCGTCGGGGAAGTTACAAAAGGCTTCGCCGAAGCGGGATTTGAGGGACATGAACAGCGCGTAGTCCCCGTATTCGCCGCTTTCGATAAAGTTGCGGAAGTCCCCGTCCTTTATATTGAAACGGGCATACGCGAGGCGCAGAACGCTGTAGCGCGTCTGATAGAGCGCGCCGTAGTCGACGTCGCCCGCGGGCATCTCGCAGCTTTTAAGCTCCTCGTCGTCCAGAAGTCCCTCGTCGCGGAGGGCCTCAAGGTCGATAAAATAGGGGTTGCCCGAATTGCAGCACACGGACTGGTAGGGGCTGTCGCCGAAGCCCGTCTGCACGAGCGGCAGGATCTGCCAATATTTGACGTGACATTTCTTTAAAAAATCGGCAAACTCGTAGGCCTCTTTGCCGAGCGTGCCTATGCCGTACTTCCCGGGGAGCGACGATATGTGGCAGAGTATTCCTGCACCGCGTTCAATGTTGTTTATCATAAGATTACCGTTGGATGTAAAATTAAGAAAATGTGGATATATGTTTAGTTTTTCAACAAATTTTTGAGTCTTTCAACCGCCTCGGCCGTGGTCTGTTCGCTGCCGAACGCCGTTAAGCGGAAGAAACCTTCGCCGTTTTTGCCGAAGCCCGCGCCCGGGGTGCCGACCACCTGAGCGTTGTTTAAAAGGTAGTCGAAGAATTCCCAGCTGCCCATGCCGCGGGGGCATTTGAGCCAGATATAGGGGGAATTTTTGCCGCCCGTGTACCATATACCGAGGGAATCCATCGCGGCCGCGATGAGCTGCGCGTTGCTCTTATACACCTGCAGATTTTCGGCTATCTCCCTTTGTCCGCGTTCGGTAAATACCGCCGCCGCGCCGCGCTGGACTATGTAGGGAACGCCGTTGAACTTGGTGCTCTGGCGGCGGAGCCACAGCTTGTTGGCTTCCGCTCCGTCCTTTTTGAGTTCGGCGGGGACTACGGTGTAGCCGCAACGCGTGCCCGTGAATCCCGCCATTTTTGAGAGCGAGCAAAACTCGATCGCGCAGGTACGGGCCCCCTCTATCTGAAAGATCGAGCGGGCAAGGGAACCGTCGGAAACGAAGCACTCGTAGGCGGCGTCGTACAAAATTACGGCGCCCTCCCTGTTGGCATAGTCGACCCATTCTTTGAGCTGAGCTTTGGTGTACGCCGCGCCCGTGGGGTTGTTGGGCGAGCAAATGTAGATTATGTCGGCGTGCACTCCTTCGGGGGGCATGGGCAAAAAGCCGTTTTGCTCGGTGGCGTCGGCGAAAATTATGTTCCTGCCCGCCATTACGTTCGTATCCACATACACGGGATAGACGGGGTCGGGAATGAGCACCGTGTTGTCCTTCGAGAAGATGTCGAGAATGTTGCCCAAATCGCTCTTGGCGCCGTCGGAGACAAAAATTTCCGAAAGGTCAAGCTCCACGCCGACGGACCTGTAGTATCCCCTTATGCTCTCGCGCAAAAATTCGTAGCCCTCGTAGGGGCCGTAGCCCTGAAAGGTCTCCTTTTTCGACATGTCGTCCACGGCCGCGTGAAGGGCCTCGATAACTGCGGGCGCGAGGGGCAGAGTTACGTCGCCCACGCCGAGTTTGACGACTTTTTTCCGGGGATTGGCCTTGATATATGCCGAGGTGCGCATTGCAACTTCGGCAAAGAGGTAGTTTTGTTGAAGGTTGTTGAAATTAAGATTAAAATTCATACTTTATAATTTATTATGCCTCACTGCATGTTTTATAAACTCACGGAAAACGGGATGGGCAGCCTGCGGACGGGACTTGAATTCGGGGTGGAACTGCACGCCGATATAGAAGTCGTTTGCGGGGATTTCCACCGCCTCCACCAACAGTCCGTCGGGGGAGGTGCCCGCAATCTTCATACCCGCCTCCTCGATTTCCGCGCGGAAGTCGTTGTTGAACTCGTATCTGTGGCGGTGGCGCTCGGAGATTTTGTCGGTCTTGTAAGCCTCCTTCATTATGTCCCCCAATACAAGGCAGGGATAGGCGCCGAGGCGCATAGTGCCGCCAAGTTTTACGCCGTGCTGGTCGGGCATCAAATCTATCACGCAGTGGCTTGAATGGGGAGCGAATTCCGAAGAATTGGCGTCCTTGTATCCCAAAACGTTGCGGGCGAACTCTATCACCGCCGTCTGCATGCCGAGGCATATGCCGAGATAGGGAACGTTGTTGACGCGCGCGTATTCGGCGCAGAGCACCATGCCCTCTATCCCCCTGCCGCCAAAGCCGCCCGGAACCAAAATGCCGTTGCAGTCCGAAAGGATTTCGGTTATGTTTTCGGGGGTGAGCGTTTCGGTGTTCACCCACTTTATGTCTATTTTTGCAGAATTTTCATAGCCGGCATGCGCGAGGGCCTCCGCAACCGAGAGATAGGCGTCGTGAAGCTGGACGTACTTGCCGCAGAGGGCTATCCTGACCGTCTTGTCGCGGGCGTCTATTCGCTGGAGCATCTTGTTCCACTCGGAGAGGTCGATGACGCGCGGGTCGAGATTGAGCTTTTTGCACACTATAGTGGAAAAGTTGCTCTCCTCGAGCATGATGGGGCATTGGTACAGCACGGGAAGGGTTAAATTTTCTATGCAGCACTCGGGCTCCACGTTGCAGAACATGGCGATTTTTGCGCGCACGTCCGCGGGCATCGGGGCGTCCACCCGCGCCATTATTATGTCGGGATTGATGCCCATGCCCTGAAGTTCCTTTACGGAGTGCTGGGTGGGTTTGGACTTGAATTCTTCCGAACCCGAGATATAGGGCACCAAAGTCACGTGGATAAAGCAACAATTTTCCCTGCCGACTTCCCGCGCGACCTGCCTTATCGCCTCGATGAAGGGCTGGCTCTCTATGTCGCCTATGGTGCCGCCGATTTCGGTTATTACGACGTCGGCGGAAGTGGTTTTGCCCACGTTATATATAAATGATTTTATCTCGTTGGTTATGTGCGGAATTACCTGCACGGTCTGGCCGAGATATTCGCCGTTGCGCTCCTTGTTGAGGACGTTCCAGTACACCTTGCCCGTCGTGAGGTTGGAGTATTTGTTTAAATTTTCATCTATAAACCGCTCGTAGTGGCCCAAATCGAGGTCGGTTTCGGCCCCGTCGTCGGTTACGAACACTTCGCCGTGCTGGTAGGGGCTCATCGTGCCCGGATCGATATTTATGTAGGGATCGAGCTTTTGGGAAGCAACTTTATAGCCGCGGCACTTTAAAAGCCTGCCGAGGGAAGCCGCCGTGATGCCCTTGCCGAGACCCGACACAACTCCTCCCGTTACGAAGATGTACTTTGTCATAATTACTCCGTGTGAATTAATTTTAGATATATGCGTCTATTTTAGCATAAAATAACGGCCCTTGCAACCGTTGGAAGAACCAAAATAGCGCAATTTGGAGATTCGTGGTCAGATTTCAACTTCGCCGATATACGCGAGGGTAGCCGCGCCGTACATATACACCGTTTCGTCCGTCCAGAGGATCTTTAAATCGCCGCCCAGCAGGCTGACGGTTATCTCCTCCCCCCTGTCGCAAACTCCGTTTAAAACGGCCGCCACGGCAGAAGCGCACGCGCCCGTGCCGCAGGCGAGGGTTTCGCCCGTGCCCCTCTCCCACACGCGCATCTTGATGCGGTTTTTGCCTATCACCCTTATAAATTCGGTGTTTATGCGCTCGGGGAAGGCGGGGTGCGTTTCGAACGGCCTGCCTATCTTTTGGATATCCAGCCCTATTATGTCGTCGTAAAAGACTACGCAGTGGGGATTGCCCATTGAGACGAGGGTCACTTTATAGGTTACGCCGTTTACTTCGAGCGGCGCGCCGATTACGCTGTCGCCCGTAAACGTAGAGGGGATTTTGTCCGCCTGCAGCACGGGCGCGCCCATATCCACGCGGGCCGCCGTAACTATGCCGCCCGCGGACACTTCGAGTTGAAGAGTCTTTATGCCCGAAAGGGTTTCAACCGTGCAGGTTTCGCCCTTGACGTAGCCCAAATCGTGCGCAAGTTTGCCTACGCAGCGTATGCCGTTGCCGCACATTTTGCCCTCCGACCCGTCTGCGTTGAACATCCTCATCTTTACGTCGGCCACTTCGGACGGGCAGAGAAGTATCACGCCGTCCCCGCCTATGGAACGGTGCCTGTCGGACAGGCGCACGGAAAGTTCGCCGGGGTCTTTTATGCCGCCGTGCATACAGTCAAAATAGATATAATCGTTGCCGATGCCGTGCATCTTGTAAAATTTCATGCGGTTACCTCAAAACATATAGTTAAATTCACAAAAATCTCGGCAAGCCGTGCTTGCGCCGTAAATATTATAAGCATTATACAATAAAAAGGCGCCCGTTGGCAAATGAAACGCGGCAAATAAAAAATACTTGACAAATGAATTTTTCGGGGTAACAATATATTTATACGGCGAATCGGCCGGAGGTGTGTTATGCCCATCGACAGGCGGGAACAACTGAATACCCTTGTTGCCGCCGTTGCGGACGGCAACGCAAACTGCCTGGACGGGATATACGCGGCGGCGGGCGGACGGATGTTTGCCGTGGCTTTGGGAATATTGAAAGACAGGGCCCTTGCCGAGGACGCAGTGCACGACAGCCTTATTAAAATTGCCAAAAACGCGCACAAGTACAAAAAGGGGACCTCCGCCCTCGCCTGGATTATGACGATAGTGCGCAACACGGCGTTAGACGAGGCAAGAAAGCGGAAACGGGAAGTTGACGTTGACGGATTTTACTCCGTGGCCTCCTTGGACTACTCCCACGAAAAATGCGAGAGCGCGATGAACTTCGAGCGGGCGTTGAATACTTTGGACGGGGTGCAGCGCAAGATAATCTATTGCAGGTATTACCTTGACCTAACCGTGCGGGAGACGGCCGCGCAACTGAAAATGAGCAAGTCGGCCGTGCAACGGGCGCAGGAACAGGCGGAAAACAAAATCAAAAAATATTTGGGCGGGACAAACGACGCTCCCGAAACGTTTTAAAGATAAAAATGGACGATAAGAGATTGCAAACTGAATTCGACGAATATTTTGAGGGCGTAGAGCTGCCCCAAAATTTGACCGCCGACGCAAAAGCGCAGGTGAAGCCGCGCAAAAACAGAGCGGGCCTTAAATGGTTTTTAAGGCTTGCCCCCGTTGCCGTTGCGATTGCCTTGGTGATTGCCGCCGCAGCGATGTTTTTCCCGAGTTTTTCGGCAGGGGGAAATATGTCGGGCGCGGCCCCCGGCGGAAACCAGAGCGCGGGCGGCGCGGGCGAGAGCAATCCCGGCGAGGGCCCGGGAGAGGGCGACAACCCTTTCTATTCCCTCGCGGAGCTTGAAGCGAGCCGCGAAAACCCCTATTCCTCCTCTTTGGCGGGAATGGGATTTGCCAAGACGCTGGCTTTGGCCTCCAACGCGGCGGTGGAGCTTACGGCGTACTACGGGGACGGAAAGATAAGAGTTGCGCGGGCGGATATCTCGCTCGTCAACGGGCAATACAGGCACGACGCGGTGATCTATGCCGAATACTCCGACGGAAATATGCAGCTTGGGGACTTTATCGACTACACTTACGGCGCGGAGAGGTACTTCCGCGGGCAAAGATACAACGTGACGGCGGACTACGACGGGGGCGAGGAGATTTATAAAATTTATATCGCGGCGGGCGGAATCAAGTATTATCTGTCCGTCGAGACGTCGGAGAGCGACGGATATTTGCTGTATTTGCAGTTGCTGGAAAAATATTTTTGAAAAAATTTTTAAAAAGGCGGGACAAACGCGCGGGTTGAGCCGTTTTATTTGCGACAAAACCATTTGAGGAGAACGGTAATGAAAAAAATTATAACGGCTATGGCGGCACTTTTTGCGGCGGTTTCGGTTGTTTCCCTTGCGGCGTGCGGCGCAGCCCCCAACGGCGGTTACGGCAACGGCGCAGACAATTGGTCGGGGAGCACGGCGCCCTCGGGACAGCCCGAGACGGGCGGCGAGACTGGCGGCGGATTTGAAGAGGGCGGCGGATTTGTGCACGACTCCATTGTGGAAAACGGATTTTCGGACGTTGCCGAAGAGCCCGCCTCCTACTTCTCGCTCGACCGCAACACGGCGGGCTATTCGCAGATGAGAAACCAGATAGAGAACGGCCGGGAAGTTTATGCGGACTCCGTGAGGATCGAGGAGCTTATAAATTACTTCGATTATGATTTCCCTGCGCCCGAGAACGGCGCGGTTGCGGTGAGCACGTACCTTTCGGACTGCCCGTGGAATCCCGGGCACAAACTGATGCTGGCGGGGATAAAAACTGCCGAAAGAGCTATAGATTCGGTAAACGGAAACTACGTGTTTTTGGTGGACGTGTCGGGGTCTATGTCGGGTGACAGCAGACTGGGGCTCGCCAAAAAGGGACTTAAACTACTTGCCGACAATTTGGGCGACGGGGACGTGATTTCCATCGTCACCTACGCGAGCGGGGTTGCAACCGTCCTCGACGGCGGGGAATGTTCAAATAGCGGCAAGGCGGCCGTGAAAGCGGCGATAGACCAACTGAAGGCGGGCGGCAGCACGAACGGCAGCGGCGGTCTGCAAAAGGCCTATGAGCTTGCGGACAAACACTATATTACGGGCGGAAACAACCGCGTGATTATAATTTCCGACGGCGATTTTAACGTGGGAATTTACGACAAAAACACCTTGCAGGAGATGATTTCCGCAAGGACGGTTGCAGAAAAGAGCGTGTACCTCTCCGTTTTGGGCGTGGGCATGGGCAACATGCGGGACGATATCTTGGAAACGCTTGCAAAGAGCGGGAACGGCAACTACGCCTACCTCGACAACATGACCGAAGCCGAAAAGGTGCTGTGCCACGAGCTGAACGGAACGCTGATGACCGTTGCCAAGGACGCCAAGGCGGGCGTGACATTTGAGGAAAACGTTTTGAAATACCGCCTTATAGGATACGACACCAAACTTATTTCCAAGGACGAGTTTGACGACGACACCACGGACACGGGCGAGATAGGGAGCAACCTGTGCGTTGCCGCGCTGTACGAAGTGGAGCTTGCAGAAAACGCTGAGGGCAAACTTGCGACGGTTGAAGTGAAATATAAGGACGTCACCGGGGCAACGGAGAGGAACGAGAGCGTGAAAAGCGAAGTGTTTGCAGACTCTCCCTCCTCCGACGACCTGTCCTTTATCGCCTGCGTGGCGGAGTTCGGGCTGGTGCTGAGACAGTCGGAATATGCGAAAAATGCAGACCTGTATGCAGTTTTGGAGAGGTTGGAAGGGCTTTCGGAGTACGTTGCCGCCGACCCTTACCGCGCGGAGTTTGTCAGCCTTGCAGGCAAGGCAAGCGAGATTTACGTTAAGGAATGATATATAATCTTCTGCAATATAAAACCCGTGCGGGAGGCAGTTGCCTCCCGCACGGGTTTTATATAATTATTGTTTTGACCGCAGTTGAGTATGGGCGGGCGGAAATGTAGCGCTCAGCGGAATGTATGGCTAACGATTGACAGGGTGTACCGATTGATTAGTCCGGAATAAATGTACTTCTCCCACCCGTCACTTCGTGACACCCTCCCCCGTTGACACGGAAGAGGGCAAGGTTTGGGTTGACGTTCCAAACAGCCAAGAGCAACCACCGTGGGATTCTCTCACTCAATCGCCCACTACGTGGGGCTCATATCGTTCGAAATGACACGGAGTAAGTTGCGGGATAATTATTTTAAGGGTCGCTGCGCGACAGATTCTTCGTCGGGCTGCGCCCTCCTCAGAATGACAGGGAGGGGGGTCGCTGCGCTCGCGCGAATATGCGGTGGTATTATTTAACAATCCCCTCAGTCACCTGTCGGTGACAGCTCCCCCTACTACGGGGAGCCACGAGGAGGTGCGTGTTATCCAACCTCGACCAGCCCACGGGGGGATTACCTCGCTTACCGCTACGCTCACGCTCGGAATGACACGGAGTAAGTTGCGTGGCTATTATTTAAAATTGCGGGAGCTGAAGTTACGAAGTTAGCAAGCGGTTAGAAGCAAGCAGAACGAGGCGCCTGCGGCTTTTGCGACAGGAGCGTACATAAACGTACGTGACTGAGCAAAAACGCAAAGGCAACAAAGTTATGCGCCGCTTATAATCCGCTTTCGGGAGCCATCAGTACATGACGATGCACGCCTCGCGCTCAGCCCCCACCGAAACATACTTGATTTTGCACTCGCAGAGGCGTTCCAAAAGCGCGATGTAGTCCAGCGCCTCTTGGGGCAGGTCCTCCTTTTTGCGGCACCCGGTGATGTCGCAGCGCCAGCCCCTGACCTTTTCGAACACGGGTTCGCACTCGTCCAGAACGTCGGTGAAGGGGAATTCGTCGATGATTTTGCCGTGCAGCTTGTAGTGCGTGCAGATCTCTATCTCGTCGTAGCCGTCCAAAACGTCGAGCTTTGTGAGGGCGATTTCGTCCGCGCCCTGACAGCGTATGCCGTAGCGCGAGGCAACCACGTCGAAGGGGCCCACTCTCCTCGGTCTGCCCGTCGCCGCGCCGTATTCGCCGCCGAGTTCGCGCAGTTTGTCGGCCTTGGGACCGAAGTATTCGCAGGTGAAAGGGCCCGCGCCGACGCAGCTTGAATAGGCCTTCATTATGCCTATGGAATTTGTGAGTTTTAAGTTGGGCACGCCCGCGCCGATGGGTGCGTAGGCCGCTATCGTCGAGGACGACGACGTGTAGGGCACGATGCCGAAGTCGATGTCGCGCAGGGCGCCGAGCTGGGCTTCGAACATGATGTTTTTGCCCTCTTTGTGGGCATTGTTGAGATATACGCCCGTGTCGGTGATATACTGCGCGAGGGGCTTGCCGTATTCCTCGAAGTACTCTATCATGTCGTCCACCTTTACGGGCGTGAAGCCGTACGCCCTGATGGTCATATTTTTCCACGCGACGATGTCGGGCAGACGTTTATATAGAAGTTGGGGATTTAAAAGTTCGCCCATGCGGAAGGCCTTTTTCATGTATTTGTCGGCATATATGGGGGCGATGCCGCGGCGGGTGGAGCCGTAGGGCTTGCCCGTGGCCTTGGTGAGTCTGTCCTCCTCCATCACGTCCTGCAATACGTTGTAGGGCATGGTTATAACGGCCTTGTCGCTGATTTTGAGGTTTTCGGGGGTGATCTTTATGCCCGCCGCCCTCAATTTTTGGATTTCGCCGCAGAGGTGTTTGATATCTATAACCATTCCGCAGCCCATTATATTGATCACGTTTTCGCGCAATATCCCCGAGGGGAGCAAATTTAAAATAAACCTGCCCTTTTCGTTTATTACGGTATGGCCCGCGTTGTTGCCGCCCTGATAGCGGCAGACTATGTCGAATTTTTCGGACAGAAGGTCAACCATGCGGCCCTTTCCTTCGTCCCCCCAATTTATTCCACAGATACTCGTTAACATTTTTCCGCCTTCCTTTTAAGGTTGTTTGCCTTTGAGGCCAACAACATTATAAATTATATGTGCCTTTTAGTCAAGCTAAAAGTTTGTTTTGCGCCCGTTAAACCGAATAGAGGAGATCGAAGTAGGACGGATAGGGCCAATATTCCGAGGAAGTGAGCGTTTCCATCTCGTCCACCGCCTTTCTGAGCGCCTCCATGTCGGGGATTATCACGTGCGCCATCGCCTGCGAGGCCGCGTGAAATTCATCCTTGTCTATGGCGGCAAGGTCGCTCTCCAACTTGCGGACGGCGGCGCTCGCCTCGTCGTTCAGCCCCGAAAGGCGGCCTATCAGCTCCTTTTCGGTGGCGTAGGGGATATCGGGGCACACCGCCTGTTTTGCCGCGACGTTCTGGCAGAGACAGCCGACAAAGTCAGATACGGCGGGGATTATGTCGCGCTTGGCCATTTCGAGCATGGTCAGCGCCTCTATGTTGATGATTTTAGTGTAGTTTTCAAGCCGTATGTCGGCGCGGGCTATCGCCTCCTCGCGGGTGAATACACCCTGCCTTACGAATACGGAAATATTTTTTTCTTCATACAGCACGGGCACGGCGTCGGCGGTGTTCTTTTTGTTCAAGAGCCCGCGTTTTTCGGCCTCGGGCTCCCACTCGGGCCCGTAGCCGTCGAGATTGAAAATTATGCGGTAGTGCGCCTTGAGCTCCCTCTCTATGAGCTCGTTTGCCGCCTTTTCCAAATCGGAGGCCCTTTCGAGCTCGTCTGCGATTTGCTGGAATGCGTCGGCGACTATGGTGTTGAGGCAGATGTTTGCGTCCGACACGTTGGCCTGCGAGCCAAGCATCCTGAACTCGAATTTATTGCCCGTGAAGGCAAAGGGCGACGTGCGGTTGCGGTCGGTGGTATCG
>CANRKK010000013.1 GCA_947631195.1 uncultured Clostridia bacterium | reverse complement strand
CGCCTGCCGCTTTTAAACTGCTTCATCAACTGCTTAGTCTGTTCAAACTGCTTTAAAAGCTGGTTTATCTCCTGCACGGTTGTGCCGGAGCCTGCGGCTATACGCTTTTTGCGGGAGGCGTTTATTATGGACGGCTCCGTTCTTTCGCGCGGGGTCATCGACAGGATTATCGCCTTGGTGCGGTCCATCTTTTTTTCGTCGATGTCCTCGGGGCGGATTTTTTTGCCCACGCTGCCCGGCATCATCGCGAGAAGCGCCTGCGCGCCGCCCATCTTTTTCATGCTCTCGAACTGCGTTAAATAGTCCTCCAAGGTAAAGGTGTTTTCCAGCATCTTCTTTTGCATCACCTTTGCCTGTTCCTCGGTTACCGCCTCCTGCGCCTTTTCAATGAGCGTTAAAACGTCGCCCATGCCGAGAATACGCGACGCCATTCTGTCGGGATAGAAGGGCTCTAAATCGGTCAGCTTTTCACCCACGCCTATAAATTTTATGGGCTTGCCGGTTACGGCCTTGATGGAAAGGCAGGCGCCGCCGCGGGTATCGCCGTCGAGCTTGGTCAAAATTATGCCCGTAATCTCCAGCCGCTCGTTAAAGGTCTTTGCAACGTTTACCGCCACCTGGCCCATCATGCTGTCCACGGTGAGGAGAATTTCCGTAACGTCAACCGCCTTTTTAATCTCCTCGAGTTCCCGCATCAGCGGCTCGTCGATTTCAAGCCTGCCCGCGGTATCTATTATAACGGTGTCAAAGCCCATGGAACGGGCGTAGTCCACCGCCTCCTTGGCCGTCTTTACGGGGTTCTGCGTGCCCTTTTCAAACACTTCCGCGCCCGCGTTTTTGCCAACCACCTTAAGCTGGTTTATCGCCGCTGGACGGTAGATGTCCCCCGCCGCCAGCAGCGGTTTTTTGCCGCTCTTTTTCAAGAGCACGGCGAGTTTTCCGCACAGCGTGGTTTTGCCCGCGCCCTGAAGCCCGCACATCATAATGACCGTGGGGGGCTTGGGGGCGATGTTCAGCTTTTGGTTTTGGGAGCCCATCAGCGCGATGAGTTCCTCGTTTACTATCTTTATTACCTGCTGCGCGGGGTTGAGGGACTTCAAAATCTCCTGCCCGACCGCCTTTTCGGAGACGTCGGCGCAGAATTTTTTGGCGACCTGTATGTTGACGTCGGCCTCCAAAAGGGCCACGCGCACCTCGCGCATAGCCGTCTTTATTTCAAGCTCGGTAAGCCTGCCGCGCTTTGTAAGTTTGGAAAATATGTGGTTTAATCTTTCGGATAAAGAGGCAAATAACGCCATACGTCCTCCTTTATTCGCCCTCCCCGCCGTCCGCAGGGGAAACTTCGCCGTACAGTGCGCGCGTTTCGGGGGCGCCTACCGCCTCCGCCGCGGCCGCCGAGTAGTCGCTTTCCAAAATGCCCAAAAGCGTTTGGATATCCCCGCCGTATTCGGGGTGGGCGGCGGCAAAATTTTCCGCCCAGCGGGTTATGTCGGTGAGCATAAAGCTGACTTCAAGGCCATACTTTGTATTGCTCTCCACAAAGTTGAGCTTTTTTTCGTAGCCGGCAAGCTGCCTCTTGCAGCCCGCAAGGCACTCCGACACGGCCTGCCGCGATATCCCCTTTTGGGCGGCTATCTCCGAAACCGTGAGGTCGTAGTTGAAATATAAATTTGTTATCTCCTGCTGGGTGGGCGTCAACAGCCCCGCATAACTGTCCCACAGGCGCATAAACTGTAACTTCGTCATGGTATGTAAAGTTTTATCGCTTTACATTGTACCGCTATCCTCCCGCTTTGTCAAGCGCATTTGCTTGACTTTATCGTTTTTTAGTTTTTAACATTATTTAAAAAATTTTAACATATGGTTTATAAATTGTTCAACAAAATGTATTAATTTGACAGACCGCGGGGAGGGTGATAAAATTAGTGTACAAATTTGGGGAGATGGTGAGCTATGTGTAAGGATATAGACGGCGTTATTTACGACACCGCAAATTCCACGATAGATAAAAAATTCACTTACGGCGTCCCCGGCGATCCTTGCGGCTATGAAGAGACTTTATATATAACGACCGACGGACGATATTTTGTATATACGAACGGGGGATCGAAATCCAAATATCCCGCGGAAAATATTGTACCCATTGCCCGCGAGGACGTAAAAAACTGGGTTCTTTCGAGATAAATTAAAAAAAACTGTAATAAAATATATGGCCGCCGCGGCAGTTTGCCGCGGCGGCCTTTAACTATATTACTATATCACTATATAGCGCGCATTTAATCGACTTCCTCGGGGAATTCGGGCGCGCTCTCGTCGCCGTGCGGGCCGTAACGCGTAGGTCCCCCCTTGCCCGCCGTCTGAGGCTCGCGGTACAGCACTTTGAGAAGTATGGGCGTGAGTATGGAGGAAACAAGAATAAGCAGCACCGTCATTATCATAAACTGCGGGGGCAGGGCGTTTTCGCCGAGCGCGGCTCCCGTGACCGTGGCCGTGACTATCAGCGCCACCTCGCCGCGGGCCATCATTCCCACGCCGCCTATCGCGCTCTCCTTCCAGCCGTATTTAAAGAGCCTGCAAACCGCGCCGCAGCCCACGATTTTGCCGATAAGCCCCGCCAGCACGGCGAGAAGGGCAAACAGCAGCACTCCGGGGTTGAGCCCCACGAAGGAGATGGACGAGATGCCTATGTTGGCAAAGAACACGGGGGCGAAGATGGTGTAGGTGCAAACCTCTATCTTGGTGTCGGCGTACGCGCTGGCGCGGTGGGCGGTGGACAGCACCACTCCCGCCAGAAATGCGCCCGTTATGTCGGCCACGCCGAAAATTTCCTCGGCAAGCCAGCTGTAAATAAAGCAGACCGCCAGCGAAAAAATGGGCACGCGGTGGGTTGTGGCGCGCTTTTTTTCCAGCCAGCAAAAGGCGTAGTGTATGCCTATGCCCGCCACTATGGCGAACACGAAGAAGCAGACAATCATTATCACGGTGCCGTAGATCTGTCCCTTGAACCACTCGAAGCCGTTGGAATATTCCTGCGAGCCGCCCGCCTTGGCTATGCCCGTGACCACGGACAGGAGCACGATGCCTATTACGTCGTCTATTATCGCGGCGGACACTATCGTGGTGCCCAACTTGGAGCGGATTTTGCCCAGCTCCTTTAACACGGACACCGTTATGGCGACGCTGGTGGCCGTTAAAATTGTGCCTATGAACACGCAGCGGAAAATGTTTGCGCTGCCGCCGAATCCCAGCCCGATGTTGCCGAAGGGCAGGGACATTGCAAAGCCGAGCGCAAGCGGCAATAAAACGCCCGAAGTCGCCATCAGAATTGCGGCCGGCCCCGTGCTTTTTAATTCCTTTAAGTTGGTTTCCAGCCCCGCCGAAAACATCAGAAGCAGCACGCCTATCTTTGCGAACAGCCCCAACCCGTTGCCGAAGTTTACTTCCCTGCCGAACAGTTCGGTGAGCTTTTGGGACATCTCGGCGTCGTCGGGCAGGGCGAACAGGCAGTTGTAGGATTTGTCCTCGAACCCGATGATGGCAAACCCGCGCCCGCCGTTTATCAGTTCCCCGAACACGGACGGCCCTATAAGTATGCCCGCTATGATAAAGCCGAGCACCTGCGGCAGGCCCATCTTTTTGAACAGAAGCCCCAAAATCTTCGTCGAAAACAAAATTATCGCAAGCACGGCCGCAAAACCGAGCGGCGTGTTGCCGTGAAATGGTATCATATCTTTCCTCTCGTTCCGCAATTATACACCGCGCCCTTTCCAATGTCAATTTTATTACAATACAAGTAATTTACACTTTTAAAAATTTTTTTAATTTTTTTTAAAATACCTATTGACAAGCGCGTTTTATATGCTATAATGTAATTGAAAAAAGAAAATAACTTACAGAAATTGTTAGGTACCAACATTTTTTGAAGTGTGTTCTTTTAAAGCAAATTTGCAAACCAGGATTTGTACAATTCCTCGGGAGGGCCCGCCGGCAGCCGCTTCTATATGATAAGGGAAATTGATGCAAGGGAGGTAAGGTTATGAAAAGACTTTACTTAAATCGCACCAATAAACGGGAAGGAAGGTAAACTCCAATGTACAATTCAACCGGAGAGGATAAAATCTGACGCGGTTAAAGATTGAGCAACGGAATTTTCGGTTGCAAGGTTTATTAACCGATTGGCCACAGGGCAACCGCGTGATTTAAAGCCTCGCAATTAAAACTTAATACAAAGATATATATGCCCCGTGCGGTTGCGCGGGGTTTTTTGTTGCCGTTCGTTTTTTATCCTCTCCCCCCGTTTTTTGGTTGACATATGCGCCGCAAACACATATAATTGTCTTAGTTTAATCGTCGGGGGTGCTGCGCGGCTTTGCGCGGCTGAGATTATACCCTTTGAATCGGCAACGTAATTGTTGAGCGATAGCGCAAAGAGATTTTTTCGGGCATTCCCTAAATTTTTCATGGGGAAGGCTTTTTATTTTCGGCGGTTAAAAGGAGGTTTTATGGTTGTTGGGTTACTCGAGGCAAACTATGCCTTCGACTCCGCCGAAGCCGTGGTGCTTTGGCTGACCGTCGGCTTTGTTGCCGCACTCGTGATAACGGGCGTTTTGCTCTTTGTTGCGATGAAAAAGGACGTTGCCTTTAAGGCGATGAAGTACATGGTGTGGGAACTTGCGTTTTATGCGCTTATAGTGGGAATAACGATGCTGATAATGCAGCTCGTAAAGCGCACTTCTGAGGGATATCTCACCGAAAATTACATAAACGCCGACGTCATAACGTACGTGCTCATTCCCCTTTTGGTGCTGTTCGGGGTGCTGCTGGCAAGCGCCGTGGCGCTGCTTGTCACGGGCGCCAAAAAGCCCGAAAAGCGCAAGTTGGTTGCAATTGTCTGCGGCTCGGTTGCGCTGTGCGCGCTGGTTGCCGCGGCGGTCACGATAGGCATATACTACGCAAGGCACATCGTCGGCGACGGCTACTACGACACCGACCAGACCAACCTGAACCAGACCGCGCTGTACGTTTCGGCGGGAGTGCTGGTTGCAGGCGCAATTGCGGCGGCCTTCCTGCTGGACAGAAAGAACAAGACCGCGTTCGACAGCCGCTGCATAGCCTTGGCGGGAATCACCGTTGCGATATCCTTCGTGCTCTCCTACGTAAAGCTGTGGGAAATGCCGCAGGGCGGCTCCATCACCTTTGTTTCGCTGCTTCCCATAATGCTGTTCGCGTACATCTACGGACCCAAAAAGGGCGTTTTGGTGGGGCTTATATACGGAATAATGCAGGCGATGCAGGACACTTACATAATCCACCCCGCCCAGTTCCTTTTGGACTACCCCATAGCCTTTGCCATGATAGGCTTTGCGGGCGTGTTTAAAAACGTTGCCGCGCTGGACAAGCTGCCGCAGGTGAAGTTTGTGCTCGGCGCGATACTTGCGGGCGCGCTCAGATTCGTCGCGCACGTGCTTTCGGGCGTGTTCGCTTTCGGGGCATACGCCATCGACGCGGGACAGAGTAATTTCTGGCTGTACAGCTTAGGCTACAACTCCTTCGTGTTTGTGGATATAGCCCTTGTCGTGGTTGCGGGGGCGATCGTGTTCTCCTCCAAGGCGTTCGTAAAGCAGATAGACCGCTATGCGCGCGATAAGGAAAAGGCTCCCGCCGAGGACGGCCAAAGCGAAGCCGCAACGGACGGCGAAAATTAAACTTATACCGCTGTTTTGTTAAACTTATACTGTTGTTTTATTAAATTTTTAACGTTGTTTTGTTAAACTTATAAGGCGCGCAGGCATAGCCTGCGCGCCGACAATTTTACAGCGGCGGGCGCGAATTTTCGCGCCCGCCGCTGTTGCTTTATTTACAATATTGGGGGGGGATTCTCTCACTCAATCGCCCGCTTTCAGCGGGTCTCATATCGTTCGAAATGACACGGAGTAATGTGCGTTATATTTATTTTAAAGGTCGCTACGCGACAGATTCTTCGTCGGGCTCCGCCCTCCTCAGAATGACAGTTGGATGGGGGTGTGCGCACTACCCTTACGAAGTCTACAAGCGTGTAAATTATTTTAAAATAATTCACGGCGCAAGCAAGCTACGCTTGCGCCAGCGCACCCAATTTGCGCATACCTGCGCCTGAGCGGGGTGAATGTCTGCGATTATATAATACGTGCGCCCTTATTAATCGCAGACAGAGGGCGAGCAGCCCTCAAATCACGAAAAAAACAGACATCGCCGAACGTCTGTTTTTTTGTGAATATTATACAAATTGCAAAATATCGACAAGTATAGCAAACCCCAATATCGCCACAAAGCCGACGGCGTGGATTATCGCCTCTATTTTGCGGGGGACGGGCTTGCGGAATATCCACTCTATGAGGCAGAAGATGACTTTGCTGCCGTCGAGGGCGGGAATGGGCAGCAGGTTGAACACCGCCAAATTCACGCCGATATACGCCGCTATTTCAAAGAAGTTTTGCAGCGACTGCGAGGCTATCTCGCTTGTAAGTTTTATGGTGGTGACGGGCCCGCCCATGGCGTTCAGCCCCAAGTGCCCCGTGAGCAGCTCGCCCAGCACTTTGAATATGGTGCCAGCTATCCTCCACGAATACTGGAAGGAGTGCCCCAACGTCGTAAAAAACCCGAAGCGCACGCTCTCCACGCCCAAATCGTAGTAGTATGTCGTGGTCTCTTCGCCGCCGTCGCCCGCGGTTACTCCGTACGTCCCCACGCCGAGCGCGTGCCACAGTTTGGAGGTTTGCTGCGAGCTTGAAAAATCGCAATCGCCGCGGAGCATAACCTGCGCCTCCTGCGTTGCGCCCTCCCTAAGCACGGTTACCGTCACTATGTCGCCCGCCCTTTTTCCCGCGAGCGCGGACATTGCGTCGGTGGTCAGATATATGTTTTTGCCGTTGATTTTTAGGATTACGTCCTCCTCTTTTAAGGAGTATTCCACGTACTGCCCGGCCTGCGCCCCGTCCTCGGGCGGGGGAGCCACCGCGCCTATCTTATATGCCATCTGCCCGAACGCAAACAGCGATACGACGATCAGCAGCAACGCCAGCAGATAGTTCATGAGCGGCCCCGCCACAAGCACTATTATCCTCTTCCACGGGGCCTTGTTGTTGAACGCGTCGGGAGATTCGGCGTCGCCGTCCTCCCCCTCGAAGGCGCAAAACCCGCCCAAAGGCAGCGCGCGCACCGAAAACACCTCGCCCGTGCGCTTGGACGTGCGCTTGAAAAGTTTAGGGCCGAAGCCTATGGCAAACTCGTTGATTTTAAATTTTAACGCCTTGCCGGCAAGATAATGCCCGAACTCGTGCACCGTTATCATCAAAAGCAAAATCAAAATTGCCAGCAGCACGGAGCCTATCGTGGACATCACCGAGTTAAACGTGTTCAATATCTTTAAAGAGTCACTTTTTGAGATTTTTTATTATTTCCCGCGCCTTGAGGCGGGCCTCTCCGTCGACGGCGCAGAGCTGTTCGAAACTTTCCGCCTCCTCCCGCTCCGTGGCGGAAATCACGCCCTCAACCGCGGCATAGATATCCGTAAACGCTATCTCGCCGTTCAAAAATGCGTTTACCGCAACCTCGTCGGCGGCGTTGAGCGCGCAGGGCAGGGTGCCGCCCGCCTCCCCGCAGGCAAGCGCCAGATCGTAGAGGGGGAAATCCCTGCGCCCGAGCGGGGCGAATTCCAGCGCGAACGGCCTGGAAAAGTTTAGCGGCTGCGAGCAGGCATAGCGTTCGGGATATGTAAGGGCCATCTGTATGGGAAGCTCCATAGTCGGCAGGCCCATCTGCGCAAGTATCGCGCCGTCCTCGAACTCCACCATGGAATGGACTATGCTCTGCGGGTGTATAACGGCGGTTATCCTGCCGTAGGGCACGCCGTAGAGTGCGTGGGCCTCTATCACCTCGTAGCCCTTGTTCATCAGCGTGGCGCTGTCCACCGTTATTTTTTTGCCCATCCGCCACGTGGGGTGGTTTAACGCCTGCGCGGGGGTGACTTTTTTGAGCATTTCGGGGGTGTAGCCGCGGAACGCACCGCCGCTCGCCGTGATTATCAGCCTGCGCACGGGGCGGGTCTTGTCAAAGCCGAGGCACTGCCAGATTGCGGAATGTTCGCTGTCCACGGGCAAAATTTTGCAGCCCGTTTTTTCCGCCTCCGCGCAGATTATGTCTCCGCCGCACACAAGCGTCTCCTTATTGGCTAAAGCGAGCTCTTTGCCCGCTCTCACCGCCCGCAGGCTGTATTTCAGCCCCGCAAAGCCGCCCGCCGCGTTGAAGATTACGTCCGCGCAGGGGGGAACGGCTGCGTCTAACGCCCTTTCCCCGTCTTTTGAGGCAACGGCAAAGTATGCGGGCTTGAACTCGCGGACCTGCCGCTCAAATTCCTCCGACGCGTTGTTTGCGACCAGCGAAACTATTTTGAAGAGGTCGGGATGGGCCCTGACGACGTTTAAAACCTGCCTGCCTATCGAGCCGGTGCTGCCTGTCAGCGCAATATTTTTCATTTATATTATACCCGTTAAATTTATTTTTAATGACAACCGCCCCACGGTTATGCGCGGGGCGGGGCGAAAAATCAAAGCAGACGTCAGATTATTATCGTGCCGAAGCAGAGCAGCACCACGACCGAACAGTACAGCATGCTGTCGAAGCGGTCGAGTATGCCGCCGTGGCCGGGCAGAAGTTTGCCCATGTCCTTTATGCCGCACTCCCGCTTTATCGCGCTTTCGAACAAATCGCCTATCTGCGCAAGCACGGCCGTTGCAAGCCCGACGAGGATAAACGTAACCAAAGGATGTATTTTTGTGCTGGTGAAGGTGAGATACACGTCGTTATAGCCCGCAAAAATTATCTGACCGTTCAGCCCGCCCAAATAATAGATGATAGCGTAAGCCAGCATCGCGCCCAAAATGCCGCCCAAAATGCCGCCCGCGGCGCCTATCACCGTCTTGTTGGGGGAGAGCTTGGGCGAAAGTTTCCACGGGAGCCAGCGCTTGAACACCGAGCCTATCAGATACGCGCAGGTGTCGCACAGCACGGTGCAGATAAACACCGTCAGTATGGCCGCCATAGAGTTTTGTTCGAGATGGTTCAGCGCCGCAAGCATGGTTGAGAGCACGCCGCAGTAGAGCATGCAGAACACGCAGGAGATCGTGCCCTTCACCGTGGAGCGGAGCGGGTCGAACACCGACGTTGCCATAAGGAACATCACATATACCGTGAACGCGCACGCCACCGCCAAAAAGCCCGCCGCCATGGTGATTTGCACCACCACGTACAGCGGCACGACCATGGCCGAAAACGCCATAGTCACTATGTGCTGGGGGGAGGATATCCCGCCTATCGCGCGCATGAATTCAAAGCTGCCTATAACCGACACGGCACAAAAAACCGCGTCGAAGCCCAAGGCGCCCCAGCCGCCCGCAATGCCGCCCGAGGGCAAAAGCCACTTCATGGAGATAAGCCCCACCCACAGCACCACGTACACCGCGGCCGTTATCGTGCGCGCCTTAAAGTTGGCCTTTTCTTTGGATTGCACAGGTTCTTTTGTTGTAATTTCTTCCATATAAGTCTCCGGTTGCGCACAAAAAACTCAACATATATGCGCATTTTTATTGTCAAAAACTAAATTCCGCCGAATCTGCGCGTGCGCCGCGAATACTCCTTTAGGGCCTTGTCGAATTCCCCGGGCGTGAAATCGGGGAAGAGCACGGGCGTAAAATACAGCTCGGCATAGGCCGCCTGCCACAGCAAAAAATTGGATAGGCGCACTTCGCCGCCCGTCCTTATTATCAGGTCCGGTTCGGGTATGCCCGCCGTGTAGAGCCGGGATTCGAGGGACTGCTCGGTTATTTCGGCGTTTTGTTCCCGCAGTATTTCGGCGGCGCGCGCAATCTCGGCGCGCCCGCCGTAGTTTATTGCAAATGTAAGCGTAAACTCGCCGTCGGGCGGAGAATTGTTTTCACCCTCCTCCAACAGCTGTTTTACGTCGGCGGGCAGGGGCTCCTTGTCCCCTATCACCCGCACCTTGGCGCCCCGCTTGTGCAGCTCCTTTACGTGGTTGGAAAAATACTTGCGCAGCAAGTTAAACAGCTCGTCAAGCTCCTCTTGGGGACGGTTTTTAAGGTTTTCGGTGGAGAGGGCGTACACGGTGACGTAGCGGATATCCCACTCCTTGGCGCGCTTCACAATCTGTATCATCGCGTCCATGCCCGCGTTGTGCCCGTACGAGCGGGGCCTGTGCCTGCGCTTTGCCCACCTGCCGTTGCCGTCCATTATTATTCCCACGTGGCGGGGCAGATTTATATCCATTAAACGGTCATTATCTCCTTGTCTTTCGCGGCCACGGCGGAGTCTATCGAAGCTATGCCGTCGGTAACCGCTTTTTCAACTTCCTTTTCGTAGGAGGAGTACTCGTCCTCGGAAATAAGTTTATCCGTTTTGAGCTTTTTCAAACCCTCCAGCGCCTCGCGGCGGATGTTGCGCTGGGCCACCTTGGCTTCCTCGCCCATCTTTTTGATTTGCTTGGAAAGTTCCTTTCTTCTCTCCTCGGTGAGCTGGGGGAACACAAGCCTTATTACCTTGCCGTCGTTGGTGGGGTTTATGCCGATATTCGATACCTGTATGGCCTTTTCGATGCCCTTTAAAAGGGAGGTATCCCACGGCGATATGACGAGGCACCTGCCCTCCTGCACGGAGATGTTGGAGGTTTGGTTAATAGGCGTGGGCACGCCGTAGTAGTCCACCGTTATCTTGTCGAGAATGTGGGGGTTAGCCCTGCCCGCGCGCACCGACGCATAGTCCTCCTTTAAAACGCTAAGCGTTTTGGAAAGTTTGTCGTCCAGCACAAGGAGTATTTCTTCTACCTGCTCAATCATTTTTTCACCTCTTGATTTATTATTATATTCAGTCGTTATCTATAACGGTCCCCAACTTTTCGCCGCACACGACGCGGATAATGGAGTCCTTTTCGTCCAGCCCGAACGCGACGACGGGGATATTGTTTTCCATGCACATGGTGGCCGCGGTGGTGTCCATCGCCTTTATGCCGTTCTTGATTATGTCGATATAGTTGATATGCGTGTATTTTTTTGCCGACGGGTTGACCTTGGGGTCGCTGTCGTATATGCCGTCCACGTTCTTGGCCATCATCAAAAGGTCGGCCTGTATTTCGCAGGCGCGCTGGGCCGCCGCCGTGTCGGTGGAGCAATAGGGATTGCCCGTGCCGCAGGCCATTATCACCACCCTCTTCTTTTCAAAGTGGCTCAACGCCTTTCGGAGAATGTACGGCTCGGCAACCGACGTCATTATCAGCGCCGTCTGCACGCGCGTGGGTATGCCGCTCCGCTCGAGGGCGTCCATCATCGCCAGCGAGTTCATAACCGTGGCGAGCATGCCCATGTGGTCGGCTATGGTGCGGTCCATCTGCTTGCCCTGCCGCCCCCGCCAAAAGTTGCCGCCGCCTATCACAAGAGCTATTTCCACGCCCATGTTGTGCACCACTTTTATCTGGGACACCACTTTGGATATCACGTTTTCATCCAGCCCGTGCCCCTGTTCGCCCGCAAGGGCCTCGCCCGAAAGTTTTATTAAAACTCGCTTGTACTGCGATTGCATAAAATCTCCTTATAATTTGCTTTTAACATTATACCATAGCCTTAAGTAAATTTCAATGGTTTTTGTCAATGTTTGGAAATTAAAAATGCGCGCCGTTTAAACCTCCTTTAAAATGTTGACAAATAATTGGGAGAGTATGATATAATATAAAAAAACACGGGAGGATAGGTATGAAAAAGTTTGCATGCGTCTTTATGGGAATTCTGCTGTCTGCCGGCATTTTTGTATTTGCCGCCTGCGGAAACGGATCCGGCGGCAGCCCCGGCGGCGGCGCCGTTCAGGGGCTTCCCGAAGGAACGCAGGAGACCGGCAAGGAACCCGCGGATTCCCCGCTTGCCGTCCTCGATAATATAGAGACGGACAAGACGTTCGGCGACGCAGAAGAGAGCGGCTGGTCCTTTGCGCTGACCGCGGCGGGAACTTCAGACTACTCCTACGACTTCAAATGGACCTCCCACATTTCGGGAAGGGAAAAGTTTTATTCCGCCCTCGCGCTCGGAATGAGCGTGGACGACACGTTCGGGATGCGCTCCGCGGGCAGCGGCGAGTTGGGCGTGGAGCTGTTCGGCGGCGGCAACGCGGGGCTGAATTTTACATACGTCGGCCCCGAATCGGACTCGGAACCGATAGTAAAATCTTACGGCGCGGACTTTACGCATGACGGCGACCTCATACTCTACACGGGCGGGGACGGGACTGAACGGCAGACGTCCGTAGGCGAGCTGGCGCAGACGGCTGACGACTATTCCGACGAGACGCTGCGGCACATTATCGCTGCGGTAAGGACAATTCCCGACAACGTCAAAAATGGGCTTTCGCTGAGGCTCGCCGTGGAAAAACTGATAGATTTGGGCTTCGACTTTACGATAGACGACTCGGACGGGCTAAAAATAACGCTCGTCGCCGAAAGGGCGTTCTTCACCGAACTGATAAACGACATGATGTTTGAATTTTTGCCCGAAGACTGGCTGCCCTATATACCGAGGGCCGATTTCGGATACCGCACCACCGACTTTGCCATCACCCTTGCGCTTGACCAAAACGGGCTTTTCCGCGAATACTCCGTTTCCTGCAACCTGTCGCTGGAACTTTCCTTGGAGGTGCCCGACCTGTTCAAGTGCGAGAGCGGGTTTGCCTTTGAAGGCGCGTTTTCCTTATCGGCGGATAACGGCTGACATCGCCTTTATCATATAACTAAAATAATTAAAAGCTCCCGCACAACGGGAGCTTTTTTGAATATCGGGAGTTAAAATTTACTTTTTCATGGATTCGATTTGCTTTGCAACTTCGTCCTGCAGGTTTTCGTTTTTCTTTTCGAGGCCCTCGCCCATTTCAAAGCGGGCAAAGCGCACTACCTTGAACTTGCTGCCGATAACCTGCGCAACCTTCAAGCTGTCGTCCTTGACGAAGGGCTGCTCCATAAGGCAGTTGTCCTCGTAGAATTTGCCGAGCTTGCCTTCCACAATCTTTTCCAGAATGTTTGCGGGCTTCTTCGCGTTCTTGGGGTCGTTCTGCATCTGGACGAGCATAATCTCCTTTTCCTTTGCAAGAACTTCGGCGGGCACTTCGTCGCGGGTGATATAGGCGGGTTTGGAAGCGGCGATCTGCAGCGCTATGTCGTGCAGGGTCTCCTCTGCCCCCTCCTTGAAGTCGGCCGCGTCCACCATTACGCCCACTTTGCCGCCCATGTGGATATAGGTCTCGATTTTGCCTGCGTTTTCATAAATTTCAAAGCGGCGGATTGATATCTTTTCGCCTATAACCGCAGTCTGGTTTACTATATAGTCCTTTACGGTCCCGCCGCCCAAAGCGCATGCGTTCAACGCCTCTACGTCGGCGGGCTTTTCGGTTGCCACTACCTTTGCGATTTCGTCCACTATGCCGTGGAATTTTTCCCCGCGGGAAACGAAGTCGCTCTCGCAGTTTATCTCAAGGAGAACGCCCACGCCGCACTTTTCGCACACGAACGCGCCTACAACGCCCTCTGCGGCAATTCTGCCTTCCTTTTTAACCGCCTTGGCAATTCCGCGCTCTCTCAAAAGCTCGGCAGCCTTTTCCATATCGCCGTCTGCGTCGGTCAAAGCCTTTTTGCAGTCCAACATGCCCGCGCCGCTCTTGTCGCGGAGCGCCATTACGTCCTTTGCAGTGAATGACATATATTTATTCTCCTTAAAATTATTCAGCCTCTTCTTCGGGTTGCGTATCTTCCGCGGCCACAACTTCCTCTATCGAGGAGGGCTCTGCGGGCTCCTCTGCCGTTTCCTCTGCGGGAAGCACGGGGGTTTCGCCCTGGTTTGCCTCTATTACGGCGTTTGCGATTACCGACGAGATAAGTTTTACGGCGCGGATGGCGTCGTCGTTACCGGGGATAACGTAGTCGATAAGGTCGGGGTCGCAGTTCGTATCGGTGATTGCCACGATGGGTATATTGAGCTTTCTCGCCTCGGCAACGGCGATGTCCTCGCTGTGGGGGTCCACTATAAACATAACGCCGGGGAGCTTGGTCATTTCCCTGATGCCGCCCAGATTGGTCTGAAGTTTATCGAATTCGTCCTTGAGCTTTGCCACTTCCTTTTTGGGGAGAAGGTCAAACTCGCCGTTCTGCTCCATCTTTTCGATTTTAACCATTCTGTCGATGCGGGAGCGGATGGTCTTGAAGTTTGTGAGCGTGCCGCCCAGCCAGCGGGAGTTTACATAGTACATGCCGCAGCGTTCGGCCTCTTCCTTGATGGCGTCCTGCGCCTGCTTTTTGGTGCCCACGAAGAGGACGGTTTTGCCCTCTTTTACCGACTCAACCACAAACTTGTAGGCCTCCTCGATGAGGTCAACGGTGATTTGAAGGTCGATGATGTGAATGTCGTTTCTCGAGGCATAGATGTACTTGCCCATCTTGGGGTTCCATTTCCTCGTCTGGTGCCCGAAGTGTACGCCCGCTTCGAGCAGTTGTTTCATTGTGATAACTGCCATATTTATTCCTCCGTTACTCCTCCCCGCAGGCGGCTTTTGTTGGACGCTATACGCGGCAATTGAAAGATTTTTGCCGTCACGGAGCGTCCGCCCCGCGGGTGTGAATTTTTACAGCCTTAACATTCTAACAAAAATTATTCCGTTTGTAAAGAATTTTTGCCCCGTTTTTAAAACAAACCCGCCGCGCGCAACCAAAAAATCCCAGACGCCGCCCGCTTTCCCTCTTCCGTCGCCGACGGGGGAGGGCGTTGTACATAGTTTTGCGGCGGGCGCGAATTTTTTTCGCGCCCGCCGCCTGTATGTTGAAACGGTTTGTAGCGTTCAGCGGAATGTATGGCTAACGAAAATTGAGGCTGTAACGCTCATTTCGCCCACAAGAAAAAATACAATATGCGGTGCAATCATTTTTAAATTGCGGGAGCTGCCTTTACGAAGTCTGCAAGCGGTTAGAAGCAAGCAGAGCAAGGAAAGCGAGCACCGTCTGCAGGGAGTGTACATAGACGTACACGACCAAAGCGGCGCGGAGCTTGACACCGCTATGCGACGCTTATAATCCGCTTGCGGGAGCTACTCCGAACGCAGGCACTGCACAGGGTCCTTCCTCGCCGCAATAATCGCGGGAATCAACCCCGCCAGCAGGGTGAGGACGACCGAAAGGGCGAGCATGCCCAAGACTATCCCCCACGTGAACTGCACGATGGAGGCCACTCCCAAAAAGCGGCTTATTATAAAGTTGCCCAGCGCGCCGCAGGCCAGTGCGAGGCCCACGCCCAGCACTCCCGCGAAAGTGCCTATCAGCAACGTTTCGGTGTTGAACAGCCGCGTTATGTCGCGTTTCCGCGCGCCTATGCTGCGTAGCACGCCTATCACGCGCACCCGCTCTATGACCGACGTGTAGGTTATGACGCTTATCATTACCGTGGACACTATGAGTGAAATTGCCGAAAACGCCACGAGCACGTAGCTGACCACGTCGATAAAGGTCGCCATTACGGTGAGCGCCAGCCCCGTTAGGTCTAAATAGGACACCTCGCTGTCGGGGTGGTTTTTATTCCAGTCCTCGATGTAGGAGGAAATCAGCTGTTTGCTGTCGATATCCCTGGGATAGATGCGCACGTTGGTGGGCGTCTTATATGCTCCCAGAGATTTGAGCGCGGAAATTTGCTGGGAATGGACGTAGGCGTCCTTCTCCTCTTCGGTGCCGTATTCGGGACGGGTAAAATTCCTGCCCGTGAGCACGTTGGTTTCGGGCGAGGCGAGCTGCGCCATCCCCACCTTGGACGCCGTTGCGTTTTGCACCATGAATTCGGAGAGTTCGGGAAGATACGCAAGCCCCGAATTGAGCCAGAGCGTGGAGCTGTTGTTTTTTGCGCGCAGCACGCTGATTATTTTTATTTTCAGCTTGTTCTCCTGCGGGATTGCGTTGAACGTCTCCTCGGCGATGTTGCCCGAAAGCGCGCCGAAAGTGCCGTTTGCGTTTTGGGTGTACCAGCCGTCGTTTAAAATAATTTCGTATTCCTTGCCGACTATGTCCGAAAAGGCCACTTTGAGATAGTTGCCCTCGGCGTCGCGGCCGTAAGGTATGCCTATGGCCGTAAGCACGTTGGGATTTATGCGGTTGAATTTATCCACCACGAGGGAAACTTCGCGTATGTCCGAGGGATAGCCCGTAGTGCCGTCCGCATGACACAGCACGCTGTAGTTGTCCTCGATGAGCTCGTTCTGCTCTATCATCTGGTAGGCGTTGGACGCCCAGCTTGTGAGCTGCCTGTACACGTACCCGCCGCCCGACTCCGTCTTTTGCAATACGTGCATGTTGAGGCTGTACGAAAAGTTTACCGTCTTGGTCCACGCGGGGTTCATGTTGCGGATATACTCAATAAACTCCTCCGAGAGGGTTGTGGTCGTGGAAAAGCTCTGTCTTTGGTAGGGGATTACGCCGTCTATATCGGGATAGGGCGTTTCGTTCACCCCGCCCGCGTCCTCCATGACGCTGAGAATACGGCTGACGCTGTACGCCGTTTCGCCTATGGTTACGGCGCTGTCGCCCACCGCCTCGGTCTGCATGTAGTCGACGTACTTGCCCATGCCGAGGCTTGTGGCCAGCACGAGCGCGATGCCGAAGATGCCTATGCTGCCCGCAAAACTTGTGAGTATGGTGCGGCCGAGCTTGACTTTCAGATTTTTAAGGGACATTCTGAACGCCGTCAAAACAGAGAGCCGCGATTTTTTTGTCCTCGTCCCGCGGGAGGCCGCGGCCGCCTCCGTGCCGCCGTTTTGGCAGGAACACTCCGCCGCCGCTGCGCTTTCGGTTGCCGCAACCGTCTGTTCCGCCTCGCCGTCGCCGCAGGGGTCGGAATCGGAAATTATGCGGCCGTCGGACATGGTGACTATCCTCGTCGAGTACGCCTCGGCAAGTTCGCGGTTGTGGGTCACCACCAAAACCAGCCTGTCGGCGGAAATTTCCTTTAACAGTTCCATCACCTGCGTGCCCGTCTCGCTGTCCAGCGCGCCCGTCGGCTCGTCCGCCAAAATAACGCGGGGGTTGTTGACTATGGCGCGGGCTATGGCCACCCTCTGCATCTGCCCGCCCGAAAGCTGGTTGGGGTATTTTTTGAGCTGTTGGGAGAGCCCCACCTTTGCGAGGGCCTCCTTCGCCTTTGCAATGCGCGTGCGGCGGTTTTCGCCCGCGACGGAGAGGGAGAGCGCAACGTTGTCCAAAACGTTCATGTTGGGAATGAGGTTATAGCTCTGGAACACGAACCCTATCATGGAGCTGCGGTAGGTGTCCCAGTCCGATCCGCCGAAGTCGGCGGTGCTCTTGCCGTCTATCTGCAAGTCGCCCGACGAATAGCCGTCCAGCCCCCCTATGATGTTCAAAAGGGTGGTTTTGCCGCAACCCGAGGGGCCCAATATTGACACGAATTCGCTGTTGCGCAGGTTGAGCGACACTCCGCGCAGCGCGTGCACGGTAAGCTCCTTTGAAACGATGTAATCTTTTGTTATATCCGATATGCGCAGCACCCTGCAAACTCCTTTCCCGCCGCCGTTAATGCGGCACCGTATTTATTGTACTATATATTAAGCGCAAAATCAAGAACATTAAAAATATCCGCCGCAAAAAAATTGCCGCGGCGCCCCGTGGGGCGCCGCGGCCGCATATTTTACGCGTTTAAGCTATAGTCCAGCCGAGCTGTTCAAACCAAGCGAACAGGTTGAAGCTGTTGAACACCACCACCGTCGCAAGCGATACGGTGGACATTATCTTTATCAGAATGTCGAGGGAGGGGCCGACGGTGTCCTTCAAGGGGTCGCCCACGGTGTCGCCGACGACGGACGCGTCGTGCGCGGGGGTGCCCTTTTCTTCGCCCTCTACGCCGCCCGACTCTATGTACTTTTTGGCGTTATCCCACGCCCCGCCCGAGTTGCCGCAGAATATGGCGAGCATTATGGCGGATATCGTCGCGCCCATCAGCACGCCGCCCACGAACATCGGGCCGAAGATGAAGCCCGTAACGAGGGGGAACAGTATGCAAAGTATGCAGGGGATACGCATCTCTTTAAGCGCGCCCGAGGAGGAAATCTCGATACATGTCTTGTAATCGGGGAGCACCTTGCCCTCCCTTAAACCCTCTATTTCGTTGAACTGCCTGCGGACTTCCTCCACCATCTTCCTCGCCGCCTTGGCTACGGCGTTTATCAGCATGCCCGAGAACATGAAGGGCAGAGCCGCGCCGCACAGCGCGCCGCAGAGCGTCATGGGGTTGATGATGTTCAGCACCAGCTGTTCCACCAGATTAATCTCCTGGAAGGCGAACAGATAGCTGGTCATAAGCGACAGCGCCGCAAAGGAGGCCGAACCTATTGCAAAGCCCTTGCCTATCGCCGCCGTAGTGTTGCCGACGGAGTCGAGCTTGTCGGTTATTTCCCTGACCTCGGGGTCGAGATAGCTCATCTCGGCAATGCCGCCCGCGTTGTCCGATATGGGGCCGTAGGTGTCGACCGAGACGGTTGCGGCGACGAACGAGAGCATGCCGAACGCCGCGCAGGCAACGCCGTACATTCCCGCCAATGCGTAGCTGCCGAAAATGGCAACGGCCAGCACCACTACGGGGAGCATACAGCTTATCATGCCCGTAGCAAGTCCCTGCGTTACGGTGAGCGCGGGGCCCTCCTTGGAGGCCGAGGCTATGCCCTTGGTGGGTTTATAGTCGTAGCTGGTGTAGTACTCGGAAATTATGCCTATCACTATGCCCGCAACGATTCCGAACACCGCCGCAAGCCACGGGCTGAACGCCCCGACTTTGAAACCGACGCTCACGTACGCGGGATTCCGAAGGTCGCCGAGGCCGCTGCCCACGTCTTTAAACATAAATATACTCAACACGAGTCCCGCAATCACGGTTACGCCCGCCGATATCCACGTTGCTATATTCAGTTCCATATGCACGTTTTTAGACAGGTTGGTGCGCAGCACTATGTAGGAGATGCCTATTATGCAGGCCAGCAGCCCGCAGCCCGCAAACACGAGCGGGAACAGGAGCAGCTTGTTCAAAAAGGCTACGTCCGTAAAGATCTTGTGCATGAACAGCTCTCCCGCAAGCATTACCGCCGAGAGAATTGCGCCCACGTAGCTCTCCAAAAGGTCGCTGCCGAGGCCCGCCACGTCGCCCACGTTGTCGCCCACGTTGTCGGCTATCGTCGCGGGATTGCGGGGGTCGTCCTCGGGAATATGCTCCTCGGTCTTACCCACGAGGTCCGCGCCCATGTCGGCGGCCTTGGTGTAGATTCCGCCGCCCACGCGGTTGAACATAGCTATAATCGAGCAGCCGAGCGCATAGCCCGAGAGGGTCATTGTGAAGTTGGTGGGAAGCCCTATAAAGTTTTTGGCCGCCTCCTTGCCGAGGCCCACGTCTACCACGCCCTGTATCTGCCCCGCGCCGAGGCCGAAAATAAGAAATACCAGCACCGCGCCGAGCAGGGCGAAACCCGCCACGCAAAGGCCCATTACCGAGCCGCCCTTAAAGGCAACTTTCAGCGTTTTGCCCAAATCCTTGCTTTCGCGCGCCTTGTTCGTGACGCGGACGTTGCAGTAGGTGGCAATCTTCATTCCCACGTAGCCCGCGGCCGCGCTCATAACCGCGCCTATCACAAAGGCTATGGCCGCCTGCCAGCTGATAACTATCAGCACGAACACCGTAACTATCGCGCCGATTATGGCGACTATCTTGTATTCGTACTTTATAAAGGCGTTTGCGCCCGTGCGGATAGCGGAGCCTATCTCCTGCATCCTGTCCGTGCCCTCTTCCAGCTTTTTCACCGTGAAATAGTTGAAAGCCGCGTAGGCAACCGCAAGAATTACGGCTATGCCCACTATGATGAGCAACAGGTTTTCCCAAGTGTTCATAACTACCTCCGTTTTGTATGTCTGCGCGTCTATTTTAGCATACGCCCGCGCCGATTGCAATATCGATTCCCAAATAATGTAAATTTTCAGCCGAAAAGTCCCGTAGTAAGATAGCGTTCGCCGCCGTCGGGGAGGAGAGCCACTATGTTTTTGCCGTAGTTTTGGGGCCGCCGCGCGAGTATCGCCGCCGCGTGCAGGGCCGCGCCCGAAGATATCCCCGCGAGCAGACCCTCGTATTTTGCAAGATTGCGCGCCGCCAAAACGGCCTCGTCGTCGGAGACGGTTATCACGCCGTCGCAGACGGTTGCGTCAAAATTTTTCGGGACGAAGCCCGCGCCTATGCCCTGTATTTTGTGCGCGCCCGCCCTGCCGCCCGACAAAACGGGGGAGGACAGCGGCTCCACCGCCACAATTTGGACGGAACGTATCGAGTTTTTCAAAAATTTACCCACGCCCGTCAGCGTGCCGCCCGTGCCGACGCCCGCCACGAAAACGTCCACTTTGCCGCCGAGCGCCCTGTATATTTCGGGGCCGGTTGTATTGTAGTGCGCGGCGGGATTGGCGGGATTTGTAAATTGCCCCAAAATAACGCCGCCGAGCTCCTTTTTCAGCTCCTCCGCCCGCTCTATCGCGCCCGCCATTCCGCGTTCGCCGCAGGTGAGCACGACTTCGCCGCCGTACGCCTTTATAAGTAGCTGCCTCTCCGCGCTCATCGTTTGGGGCATTGTAAGAATAACGCGGTAGCCCTTAGCCGCGCCTATCGCCGCCAGCGCTATGCCCGTGTTGCCTGACGTGGGCTCTATTATCACCCCGCCCGCCTTCAAAAGGCCGCGCCTCTCCGCGTCCTCTATCATGGCCTTTGCAACCCTGTCCTTTGCCGAGCCCGCGGGATTGAATCCCTCGCATTTTGCATACAGGTTTGCTTTTAAGCCCAAAGCCCGCGCATAATTTTTAAGTTCCGCAAGGGGCGTATTGCCCACAAGCTCCTCCGCGCAACCCATTTAATCACCCCCTAAAATTTATGCGGGCGCAACGCGCCCGCACCAAAAAAACTTATTCTTCGCCCGCAAGCTGAGCCTCTCTCTCGGCCACGGCCAGCGCCTCTATCATTTCGCCTATGTCCCCCATCATAAAGGAGTCGAGGGAATACAGCGACAGCCCGATGCGGTGGTCGGTCACGCGCCCCTGCGGGAAGTTGTAGGTGCGTATGCGCTCGCTCCTGTCGCCGCGGCCCACCAGACTCTTGCGGTGGGCGTCGTACTCGCTCTGGTTTTTGGAATTGTAGTAGTCGTACAGCCGCGAACGCAGCACTTTGAACGCCTTGTCCTTGTTTTTCAGCTGGCTTCTTTCGTCCTGGCAGGTGACGACTATGCCCGTCGGGAAATGGGTCAGCCGTATTGCCGTTTCGGTTTTGTTTACCTTTTGCCCGCCCGCGCCCGAAGAACGGTACACGTCCACGCGCACGTCCTCGTCGCGTATCTCCACTTCCACGTCCTCGGCTTCGGGGAGCACGGCCACGGTGACGGTTGAAGTGTGCACCCTGCCCTGCGATTCCGTTTCTGGCACGCGCTGCACGCGGTGCACGCCGCTTTCGAATTTGAGCTGCTTATACGCCCCCTTGCCGCTTATGTTGAGCACCACTTCCTTTATGCCGCCCAGCTCGGTTTCGTTTTTGTCCACTTCCTCCACTTTGAGGCGGTGACGCTCGCAATAATTGAGGTACATCCTGTACAATTCGTAGGCGAACAGGGCCGCCTCGTCGCCGCCTGCGCCTCCCCTTATTTCCATTATACAGTTTCTCTCGTCGTTTTTGTCCTTGGGCAAAAGCAGAATTTTGAGTTCCTCGCGAAGGGCCTCCAACTTTTGCCTGCAGGTCTGCACTTCCTCGTCGAAGAGGGCGCGCATCTCGGGGTCGTCCTCCGATTTTTCGGCCGCCGCCGCGTCGTTCATCTGCTTTTCGCACGCGGCGTACTCCAAATACTTTTGCGCCGTTTCGGATATCTCGGCCTGCGCCTTGGCGATCTCCGTCCAGCGTTGGGTATCGGCTATTATTTCGGGGTCGGCCATCTGTTTGGACAGCTCCGCGTACCTTGCCGCAATATCCTGCAATTTTTGTATCATCTTGTCTGCCATAATCTCAAAAAACCCGATATATATCCGTCAAAATACTATTTTTACAAATCTGTCCACGCCCGCGAGGTCCTTTAAAACTATGGCGTAGTCACGCTTTTTGAACATTGCCAGCACGGCCTCGGTCTGCCCCTCGCCGCACTCCACTATCAACATTCCCCCGCGCACGAGGTGGGGCCTTGCCTCGTCGGCAAGCAGCCTGTAGAAGTCCAGCCCGTCCTCCCCGCCGTCCAGCGCCACGCGCGGCTCGAATTCCCGCACTTCGCGCTGTATGTTGGGGATTTCGCCCGTCCTTATATAGGGGGGATTGCACACTATAATGTTGAATTTGCCGTGCACGTTGCGGAACATGTCGCTGACGATAAAGTTTATTTTTACCTTGTTGGCGGCGGCGTTTTCCGACGCAAGCATTATCGCCGCGTCCGAGACGTCGGAGGCAGTGACCTTTACGTCCTTATCGGCGCACGTCTTTGCCACGGCTATGGCGATGCAGCCCGAACCCGTGCACATGTCGAGTATTTTATCACCCTTTTCCGCCGATTTTATAACCGCGTCGGCCAGCAGCTCCGTTTCGGGGCGGGGAATGAGCGCGCGCTCGTCCACCTTGATTTTCAGCCCGTAAAACTCGGTGTCGCCGATTATATACCACAGCGGCCTGCCCGTCAGCCTTTTTTGCACTATTTCCTCTATTTTTTTGCTCTCCGACGGCTTGACTATGCGCTCCTTTTCAAGCTCGCTCCGCTTTATGCCCAGCGCGATGGAGTATATCCATTCGGCGTCGCTTTCGTCTATGCCCTCCTTGGCAAAGCGGGCCTTTGTGGCGGCGAGCAACTTTGAAAGCACGCCCCCCGTAGTGAAGGAAGTTTCGGGCACGTTGGGGTCGGCGTCCATCTCCAAAACCTTTTTAAAGGCGGCGATGGCGACCTCTATCATCTCCTCGTCGGGCTCGCGCGTGGTGAGCGCCTTTTGCAAAAGCATGCCCGGGGACTTGAAGATTGTCACGAACCAGTTGTCGAAGCGGGCCAAAAACTTTAAAATTTCGTAGGATATCCCCGCCAAAACGGGCAAAAGCACTATCTCCACGCCGAGCTGCGCCAAAAACCTGAGCGCGCCGTTGGGAATGTTGGTTTCGTTGACTCCTATCGCCCACATCACGAGCGAGAGTATCAGAACGTTGATGAGCAGCACTATAAACAGAAAGGACGTGCCGCACCTGTCGTGTATTCTCGAGGCCTTTTTTACGCTTTCGGGCGTGAGCTCCATGCCGTGCTCGTAGGCATTAATCGTCTTGTGTTCGGCGCCGTGATACTTGTACAGCCGCCTGATGTCCTTTAACAGCAAAATAAGGGAGAGGTAGGCTATGAATATCAAAAATTTAACCCCGCCCCATATCACGTATTTCCACACGCCGCCGTGCGCGGTACTCAGCACGGGGAACGCGGGTATCAGCCACACGTCAGTTATCACGCGGGGCAGCACCACGAACAGCGCCAGCGCCAAAACCACGCCGAAAATGAGCGAAAATGCGGTAACCACGTCCATTACGCTCAGCTTAAACTTTTCGGCGAGCCAGCCCGACACTTTGCCGCCCTCCTCCTCGTCCGCGCCGTACACCTCGGCCGAGCGCATCAGAATTTTTGACCCGCGCACCAGCGAGGACACCATATTCACCGTGCCCCGCACGAAGGGGATTTTGCTTGCCCGCCTCAACGCGGGGGAGGGATTCAACCGCTTGGCTTCGATCTGTATGTTTCCGTCGGGGTCGCGCACGGCGCAGGCCATGCAGGTTTTGCCCTGCATCATCACGCCCTCCATCACCGCCTGACCGCCTATATAGGTGCCGCACTTTTTATGTTTTTTGCTCATAACTTTTTCCGTAAACCGCCCTTTGCGGCAAAGTAAAATTTCAGGGCCGCAGCCCGCTTAAAAAATAACGGCGCCATACTTCTATGGAGCCGTATATTTTAAATATTATAACGCTTTTTGAATTTGTCAACACGGCCGCCTGTATCAACCAACTTCTGCTTACCGGTAAAGAAGGGATGGCACTTGTTGCATATATCCACTTTGAGAACGTCGGTCTTTTTGGTTGTTCCCGTAGTAAACGTTGCGCCGCAAGCGCATACAACCGTGACCTCGTGATAATCGGGATGTATTCCGGGCTTCATAATTCACCTCTCGCACATTTTCTTAAATACTCATCCATTATATATAAATTATTTCGTTAAGTCAATTAATTTGGGCGGCCATATAAAAATTTTACTTTAAATTATACAAAAATGTTATCTTTTTCTTTTTTGATAAAATTTAGTTGCAAATTACCGCAAAACAGCGTATAATGGCAATACAAATGGATAATTGGGTTTTAAAAGGGCCGCAAACGCTCATCAACGAACCGGTGAGCCAAAATATCGATTCTGCAACACAGGTTAAAGTTAAGGTGTCCCACCTGCTCTTAACCGATTTTGACACGCACATTTTTACGGGCGCCGCAGAACCCGCCTATCCCAAAACCATAGGCCGCGCCGCCGTGGGCATCGTTACCGAAGTCGGCGAAAACTGCTACGGCCTCGAAAAAAACCAGCGCGTATATTTTGAGCCGACCCGTCCCTGCGGAAAATGCCTTGCATGCCTTTCGGGCAAACCCCGCAAGTGCACCTCCGTGCTGACCGCGGGTAAGGATTTCAACGGCTTTTTGAGGGACTTTGTGGTGTGCGAATACACCGAAGTGGCCCCCCTGCCCGCCGCCGTGGACGATATAAAGGCCCTGTGCATAGAACCCGTGGGAATTGCCGAAAATATATATGACAAACTGAACCTCTCCGCAGGGCAGAGAGTGGCGGTTGTCGGCGCAGATTTTTCGGGCAACATAATAGCGCAGGTTTTGCAGTATCACAAGGTTATTCCCATCGTTATAGACAACGACCCCGCGCGCCTTGAAAAAATCAAAAAGTGCGGCATGTATTACGCTTTTTCGGCCGACGACGACCTTTCATCCAACATTTTGAACGCAACGGGCGGGCACCTTTGCGACGCCGCCATATACAGCGGAAATTCGCGGTTGCCCCTCTCGCTCTCCACGCGGCTTGTGGGCCACGGCAAGACGGTAGTTATTTCAAGCATAGCCGCCGTGACCGCGCCCATGGACGCAAGGGATATTTTGGCCAAAAACCTTACGGTGTTCGGCGTTTCGGACGCGTACGACTACACCGACGCGGTCATTAACATGCTTATTCACGGCGCGGTTAACATAGACGTGTTCGAAAAGGAAATTTTGACCGACTACGACCCCGCCGCACTGTTTAAGGAGCGTTGCGCCAACGTCTCGGCCCAAAAGACCAAGATGACGGTGCTTAAAATGATCCTTTGACCCCGCGCCTACATAATGCGCTTTTTAAAAACTGTATTTACTTTGAATTTTTTATATATCGTTTTGATTGCGGCGCAGGTTGCCGCAATTATTTTTTTGTGCCTGTACGTCCCCGCGATAATCCCGCTCGCGGCCGCATATGCGGGCACCTTTCTGCTTTCGGGCATAACGGCGGCGATACTTCTGACGAAAAGCGGCGGCTCCGAGGCCAAGTGCGCGTGGTTTTTGCCGATTGCCGCCATTCCCGTGGCGGGGGCGGTGATCTATCTTATCGCAACGTCGGGCAGAAAAAAATACGGGACGCTTAAGATAAACGCGGGCAGCTTAAGCCCCGAGAGCTCCTGCGCCAATTCGGCCTGCGGCACCTGCGAAGCGGGCTATGACTTTGCGCTGTATTTTAAGGACGGCGCAACCTTTTTCGAAAGGCTGTTTTTCGAGATGGAAAGGGCGAAAACCTCGATATATGTTGAGTTTTTCATCGTCAGTGGCGGGCATATCTTCGACAGATTTATAGAAGCGGTAAAAAAAGCGAGGGCCAACGGAGCGTGCGTAAAGATGCTGATAGACGGCGTGGGCTCGGCCTTTAAGCTCAAAAGAAAGGATTTAAAACTGCTGAAAGAGGCGGGCGCGGAGGTAAAAGTTTTCAGGCGCATAACCCCCTTTCCGCGGTCCCGCCTCAACTTCCGCGACCACAGAAAGATAGTTGCGATAGACGGCAAAGCGGCCTTTACGGGGGGCGTCAACCTTGCCGACGAATACGCAAACATCGCCAGCCCCTACGGCAGCTGGAAGGACAGCGGCGTGGCCGTTTTCGGCACGGCGGCAAAGGTGTTCGAGGGAATGTTTTTGGCGATGTGGCAGGGCTCTTACTCCATGGACCTTGCAGGCGGCGGGGAAAAACTCTGCCTGCCCTATTGCGGCAACCCCTCCCTCGAAGGATATTGCGAGGACGCCTACGTACGGTTTATCTCCTCCGCGGACAAAAGAATATACGTGATGACTCCCTATTTTTGCGTGACCGAAAAGTTGGCGGGGGCGTTGGGATTTGCCGCCCGCCGAGGCGTGGACGTGAAGGTAATTCTGCCGCACATTCCCGACAAGCGGTATGCCTTTGAGCTTTCCAAGGCGTGCGCGCACACCCTCGAGGACAGCGGGATAAAGTTTTATGAATACACGCCCGGGTTCATGCACGCAAAGGCCCTGATCTGCGACGGCGCCGTGTTTTTGGGCAGCTACAACATGGACTTCCGCTCAATGAGGCAAAATTTTGAGTGCGGGGTGATGTTCAAGGGGGAGGTCTGCGACGAGGCCGAGGCCGACTTTTTGGAGTGTTTAGCCCTCTCCCGCCCCCTCACCGAGGGCAAAATATCGCCCGCCAAACGGTTTTCACGGCTGATACTCAAGCTGTTCGCCCCCTTAATTTAGCGCAAAGTCCCTCGGCGCTCCTTGACATCGCGCAAAAAAAATAGTATGATAGTATCTGTAAGGAGAGCAAGCGATGTTCTTTTCCCGCAAAAAGGAAAAAAAGGGGATAAAACTTTTTATCGCCTCGGATATACACGGCTCGGCGGAATACGCCGGAGCGCTTTTGGAAGCGTTTGACAGGGAGCAGGCGGACAAGTTGGTGCTGTTGGGCGACATACTGTATCACGGGCCGCGCAACCCCCTGCCCGAAAAATATTCCCCCGCCGACGTTGCGAAACTTTTGGGCGCCGTGAAGGAAAAAATAATCTGCGTGCAGGGCAACTGCGACAGCGAAGTGGACCAAGCGGTGCTGCCCTTCCCCGTTCTCTGCGGCTACGGCGTGATTTTTGACGGCAACACGGCCATCTATATCTCGCACGGGCACAGGGAAACGCCTCCCCTATCCCCTTCGGACGTATATATAACGGGCCACACGCACGAGCCGCTCAACACCCGCGAAGAGGGCTTTTTGCACCTCAACCCCGGCTCCGTTTCCCTGCCCAAGGACGGCAACCAAACGCGGGGATATATCCTGTACGAGGGGGGCACGTTCTATTTTAAAACGCTTGACGGCAAAATTTACGACAGGGCTGCGCCCTGACTGCGGAGAAAAATATATGGTTAAGCGCCGTGCAGATAACTGCACGGCGCTTGCATTTCCTTGATTATTCGCAAAGCAACTTGTTGAACAAAAGCGTCCAGATAGCGTCGAGCCAACCGACGATGATACCGGTGGGGATCGTTACGACGATACAGATCACAAGACGTATTATGCCGCCCTTTTTAAGGAACGCAGACCATCTTACAAGAATTTCCACAACGTAGTTTACAACGGGAATTAAGAGCAAGATAACCTGAATCAACTTGTTTTGTTTGTGAAACCATGCGTCCATTTTTAGTATCTCCTTTGATTTGTTGATTATATTATATCACAATTTCAAACATTGTCAAATATATAAAAAAAATAAATGCCGCCAATTTGCGGCAACGCAATGCCCCGCGCCGAAAGGCGCGGGGCTGTAAATTTTTTTAGTTCAGAAGGAAAGCACGGTTATACACAAGTACCCAGATGAGGTCTACGAGCCACATGAAAGCTGCGCCGGGAATTATGGTGAGAATTGCAAGCACAAGCGAAATTGCGTCAATATTAGGCTTGGTGAGCTGGTTGAGAACTCTGCAAATGCCATAGAAAATTTCAACTACGGGAATGCAAAGCAACAGTTTTACAATCAGCGGTAATCCGTTTACCTTGTTAATCAAATCTTGCATAAATGTATCTCCTTACTATTTATTTATATATATTATATCACGCCTGAAAATTATGTCAAGAAAATAATAAAAATTTATAAATTTGTTAAAAAGCGCAAAGTTAACCTATCTGTTCAACGTGGTACACGCAGTCCAGGACGGAGAGGGCCTCTATTATCTCGCTGTGCTTTTTCTTTTGCAGGGACTTGCCCGCCACGGTAAACTTGACGGTGTACACGCTCAATCCCGAGTTAGCGTAGGCGGGGTTCAGCTCTAAATTGTCTATTTTTAGCCCGAATTCGCGCGCTGCGGCGATAAACTCCTGCAGGCTGCCGCGGGATTTGAGTTCGAGGTGAATTTCAAAGTGGTTGGATTTGTCCTTCGTGTAAATTTCCAGCCGCGAAAAGGCCAAAAGCCCTATCATGAGCGCGGCAAAACCTATCAACGCCGAAGTGTACAGCCCGAAGCCCGCCATCGCGGAAATTATGGACATCGTCCACACGCTGACCGACGTCGTAAGGCCCATTATCTGGTTTTTTGAGGAGAAGATTATGGTGTTTGCCGTGATGATGGAGATGCCTATGAACACGGCCGCAGACATAAACGAAAAACCTACTTTGAGTTCTTGTATGAAGTATATGTCCGCAATGCCCGCAAAGGCCGAGCCTATAGAGATCACCAAAAGGGTTCGGAGACCCGCCGCGTGCCTGTTTTTGGAACGCTCGCAGCCGAGCACCACCGCCATTATCACCACCAGCGCCGTTTTAAGCGCGGTTGAAGCCACGTTCACTTCCCCGGCCCAGTCGCCGAGCCAACTTGCAATATAATCTGTGGGCATAATTCACCTCTTGTTGATAAATTTTTTTCTGTTATATTCCGCGCCCGCGGAGGTTTCGGCCATTTCCCCCGCCTCCTCCGAGGCCTCCATAAAGGCCTCCTCCTCGGGGGAACGCGCGTATTCCTTCACCGACAGCTGTTTTTGGATGTCCGTGAGCCGCTTTTTTAGGGCCTCCACTTCATCCTCGGCCGCCGCGGGCTTTGCCTCCTCCCCGCCTTCCGCCTGCTCCTTGCCGTACGATCCCGACAAATACAGCGAAAGTTTGGCAAGCGCGGGCCCGACAAGCTCGTATAAAATGCTCGAGGACAGGATTATTGTCTGCAACAGGCTGCCCGTCTCGCCGCCGAGAATACGCGCGCCCATTGCCGCAAGGCCTATGGCTACGCCCGCCTGCGGGGAGAGCGCAAGGCCCAGATAGTTGCGCACCGCTTTGGGCTTTTTGGTGATGGCGCAGCCGATAAACGCGCCGCCGTATTTGCCCGCTATACGCACTATAAAATACAGCACGCCGACAAGTATCAGCGGGGTCCCGCTCATGGAGCCGCCCCCGAACAGGGCGTCCAGCCTGAAATTCAGTCCCGATTTAACAAAGAACAGCAAAAGTATGGGGGGGCTGAAATAGTTGAGCTGCTTGAACAGCTTGTCGTCGCCGGAAATGTTGATATACACCGTCCCCATGGCCATGCAGCCCAACAGGGGCGACACGTCCACCGCCGCGCCTATGCCGCACATCGCGAACAAAAAGGCCACGGACACTATAAGGCGGTTGTCGGTGGAACGCTTTGCCATCAGGAATTTTAAAATAAACCCGAAGCCTATTCCCACGGCTATCATCATTATGTTCCACGCTATGGGCAGCAGCACGTCGCCCGCCGAAAACCCGCCGCCCAAATTGGCAAGGGCCACCGAGACGGCCACGCTGAACGCAATCAGGCTGACCACGTCGTCCAGCGCCACCACCGAAAAGAGGGTGTCCACAAAATCGCCCTTTGCGCCCGTCTGGCGGATAGTCATCATGGTTGACGCGGGGGCCGTGGCCGACGCGAGCGCGGAGAGGATTATGGAAAAGGGCAGGCCCAGCCGCAGTATAAAAAAGGTGAGCACGAACACGAGCACCGACGCGAGAAGGGCCTCGCATAAGGTTATGACCGCCACCTTTGCGCCGTTCTTTTTCAGCGTGGAAAAGCGGAAATATTCGCCCGCGCTGAACGCTATAAACGCGAGCGCAATGTCCGAGATGAAGTCCATGCCCGAGGACACGTACGAGGGGACGAGGTCAAGGCAATAGGGCCCCAAAACTATGCCCACCAAAATGTAGGCGGTTACGTTTGGAAGCCTTAAAAGTTTGGTTATCCGCGTCCCCAAAAAGCCCGCGAGAAGCATTATCGCAACGGATATTATCACCACGGGCACGTGCGACGTGGCGGAAAGTTGTTCGTAAAAATTATTGAGCATCTGTGTTTCGGGCGGCCGCGCCGCGAAAAAAAGCCGCCTTGCCCCGTATGTTGCAGGGGGTGCATATTATTATACCAAAATTATAAAAAAATACAAGACCTTTTTTAAAAAAAGGCCCCGCAGACCGTGAAATTCTTTGCAGCGTGTCGCCGCGGGCGGGTTTCTTTATTGCGTTAGCTCTTAACTTACTTTTTCGCAAGTCAAACAGCGTGTCGCCTGCACCCGTGCCATCTTCCGTCGCCGACGGGGGAGGGTGGCGACGTAGTCGTCGGGTGGGAGCACCGCTGACGTGTTATCTCTCCCCTCAGTCTCGCTTCGCTCGGCAGCTGTCTCACACGGCGTAAGGACAACGCCGTGTTCGGTCACCGTTCGCGCCTTGCACTATGCGCTCACTCATCTCGCGCGGCAAAACAGCGCACTGTGCTGTTTTGAAAATTCCGCGCTCGTCCCCCTGTGGCTGCTCTTGGTTGTTTGAAACGCCAACCCAAACCTTGCCCTCTTCCGTCACCTAGGCACAGGGCTCCCGAAAATTGCAGCATAGCGCAATTTTTGGGAAGAGGAGCCGCAACATGGCAACTTTGCCGTTTACGCGAAGTGTAAATCGGCTTAAAGCCAATGTTTGCGGCGACGAGGGGCAGGGTGCCCTGAAAGGGCAGGTGGGAGTAACGTAAAAGCATATTTTATTTTTTCTTTTGGGCGGAACGTGCGTTTGTTCCTCAACTTGCGTTAGCCATACATTCCGCTGAACGCTACAAAACCGTTTACAACACACAGGCGGCGGGCGCGAATTTTCGCGCCCGCCGCTATAAATGTGCGCGGCATCCCCAACCTTGCCCTCTTCCGTCGCCGACGGGGGAGGGTGCCCTGAAAGGGCAGGTGGGAGTGTCGGTTGCTTTTTTATTTCCCCTCCCATCACCCGCTACGCGGGAGCTGTCTCACACGGCGTAAGGACAACGCCGTGTTCGGCACCGTGCGCGCCTTGCACTATGCGCGCACTCATCTCGCGCGGCAAAACAGCGCACTGTGCTGTTTTGAGAAATCCGCGCTCGTCCCCCAAGGGGAAGAAGCCACGGTGGTGCGTTCCCCTATAATTTTTCAATATTGGGGGGGTGGGCGGGACATAATAAAAAAAGAAAAATATTATTGTATTTGTTAATTGTAATACGACACTCCCACCCGTCACTACGTGACACCCTCCCCCGTTATCACGGAAGAGGGCACGGCAATTATTTTATAATTGCGGGAGCTGTTTTTACGAAGTCTGCAAGCGCACAGATACGAGCAGAACGAGGCGCCTGCGGCTTTTGCGACAGGAGCGTACACAGAAGTACGTAACTGAGCAAAAGCGCAAAGGCAACAAAGTTATGCGACGTATATCCGCGCTTGGCGGGAGCAGAAAAAAGCAGACATCGTCGAATGTCTGCTTTTTCGTGAAAACTTATACTAATTCAATTATCGCTTCTTCCGCGGCGTCGCCCCTGCGGTTGCCCAACAGATAGATGCGGGTGTATCCGCCGCCCTGTCCGAGTTCTTCCTTTCTCTGCGCGTATTTGGGCGCAATCTCGTTGAAGAGCTTTTCCATCAAAGGGTGCTTGATTTCGGCGGTGCGCGCCTTAAAGTCCTTCTTCTTTTCGTTGAAAGGCTTAACCTCCTGCAGGTCGCGGAGCTTTGCCATGAGCGCGCGGCGGACGGCGAGCTTTTTGGGGCTGTCCTTCACGTTCTTCACGGTTATCTCTTTGCCCTTTTTATCGGTGGTTTTAACGTCGTACTCGATGTTGTCGTCGTACACGCTTATCGCCTTGGTGATTATCTTTTCAACGTAGGGCTGAAGCGCCTTGGCCTTTGCGGCCGTGGTGGTAATTTTTCCGTACCAGAGAAGTTCGGACGCCTGATTCCTTAAAAGCGCTTCTCTCTCGCTTGCCGTTCTTCCTAATTTACCGGGCATGGTTTAATCCTCCTTGTTTGAAAGTGAAAGTCCGTATGAGGCGAGCTTGTTTATTACTTCGTCCAAAGACTTTCTGCCGAGGTTTCTAACCTTGAGCATCTCTTCTTCGGACTTCCTCGTCAAGTCTTCCACGGTGTGTATGTTTGCGCGCTTTAAGCAATTGTAGGAGCGGACGGAAAGGTCCATGTCCTCAATCGCCATAGCAAGTATCTTTGCCTGCTTGTCATCCTCGTTTTTAACAAGGATATCCATATTTTTGATGGACTCGGAGAGGTCTACGAGCAGCGATATATGGTCCTGCATAATCTTTGCCGCAAGCGACACTATCTCCTTGGCGCTGAACGCGCCGTTCGTCCACACTTCCAAAGTGAGTTTGTCGTAGTCCGTGTTTTGGCCCACGCGGGTGTTTTCCACCGAGTAGTTCACCTTTTTAACGGGCGTATAGATAGAATCTATGGGAATGTAGTCTATAAGCTCCGTTCTGGTGTGGTCGGCGCCCTTGTATCCGCGGCCGCGGCCGATGGTAATTTCCATGTCTATCTTGCCGCCCGCGTCTATGGTGCAGATGTGCTGGTCGCCGTTAATTATTTCTATCTCCGCGTCCTCGGCGATATCGCTCGCCTTGACTTCGCAGGGGCCCTCCTTGTAGAGGTGCACCACTTTTACATAGTCCTTGTCGGTTACCGACGTTTTGATTGCAAGCGTCTTTAAATTGAGGATTATTTCGGTTACGTCCTCTTTTACGCCCGCCACGGCCGAAAACTCGTGCTTCACGCTACCGTCCAAAAAGCGTATGCCCTGCGCCGCCGCTCCGGGAAGCGCCGATAACAGTATGCGCCTTAAACAGTTGCCTATCGTAAGACCGAAGCCCTTTTCAAGGGGTTCAACGACAACCTTCGCATAGGATTGGTCCTCGCTTTCCTCCACTTCGATTTTGGGCATATCCATTTCGATCATAAAATGTCCTCCTTAAAAATTTTTATTACTTGGAGTACAGCTCGACAATCATATGCTCTGCGATCTGACTGTCTATATCGTCCCTTGCAGGCAGCGATAAAATTTTGCCCTCTAACTTTGCGGGATCAAACTCTACCCATTTGGGCATGCTTGCCGCCTTCATCGACTTTAACGCTTCAAAGTATTTGTTGGAAGTTTTGCTCTCCTTTACGGTTATAACGTCGCCGACCTTAACTATATAGGAGGGGATGTTTACCTTTTTGCCGTTTACAAGGAAGTGGCCGTGGTTTACAAGCTGGCGGCTCTGCGCGCGGCTGGCGCCTATTCCCATACGGAATATAACGTTGTCGAGCCTGCGCTCCAAAAGGGAAAGCATGTTTTCGCCGGTGATGCCCTTCATGCGGTCTGCCTGCTCGTAGTAGGAGCGGAACTGACCTTCCTGCACGCCGTAGATGCGCTTAACCTTCTGCTTTTCGCGGAGCTGCTGGCCGTATTCGGAAACCTTTTTCCTCGCTGCGCCGTGCGCGCCGGGGGCCATGGGTCTCTTTTCGAACGGGCACTTGCCCGTGTAGCATTTATCGCCCTTTAAAAAGAGCTTTCCGCCCTCCCTTCTGCAAAGGCGGCATTTTGCCTCTCTGTAAGTTGCCATATTTCAATACCTCCTTATACTCTGCGACGCTTAGGCGGTCTGCAGCCGTTGTGTGCTATGGGCGATACGTCGGAAATAAGCGTTATTTCCACTTCGCACGCGCCTATTGCGCGGATAGCCGATTCTCTGCCCGCGCCGGGGCCCTTTACATATACCTCTACGGAGCGGAGGCCGTGCTCCTTTGCCGCCTTTACCGCCGTTTCGGTTGCCATCTGGGCTGCAAAGGGAGTGCCCTTACGGGAGCCCTTAAAGCCGAGGCTGCCTGCCGACGACCAGCTTATCGCGTTGCCCTGAAGGTCGGTTACCGTTACAAGAGTGTTGTTGAAAGAGGACTGAATATGCACCTGACCCCTGTCAACCTTTTTAAGCTCTCTGCGCTTTCTGGTTACTGTTTGCTTTTTTTGCTGTGCCATTTATCCTGCCCTCCTTACTTCGCGCCCTTCTTTTTTGCGACCGTGCGGCGGGGACCCTTTCTCGTTCTCGCGTTGGTCTTGGTGGACTGGCCGCGTACGGGCAGGCCCTTTCTGTGCCTTATACCGCGATAGCAGCCTATTTCCATAAGTCTTTTAATGTTGAGCGAAACTTCCGTGCGGAGTTCGCCCTCCACCCTTACGTTGTGGTCAATATATTCTCTGAGTTTTGAAACGGTGGTCTCGTCCAGATCCTTAACGCGCGTGTTGGGGTCAACGCCCGTGGCCGCAAGGATTTTCTGGCTGGTTTTGAGGCCTATACCGTAGATGTAAGTGAGCCCTATTTCAACTCTCTTTTCCCTGGGTAAATCTACACCGGCAATACGTGCCATAGTAATTACTTTCTCCTTAAATTTTTTTGAATGTGGTATATGTCAACCGCAAACCGCTGCGTTTGGAAATTTGGAATGATAAACGCGGCGATAGGCGAAATTATTTTTAAATTCAACGCAGAAAAAAGCATCGTATATGCCCTTCCCGCGTGACGTCTGTGCCGTTATAACGCATAAACGCTATTTAGCTTATTAAACGCTCTTTACAAGCCGTTTAAATGCATAGATACGAGCAGGACGAGGCGTGCGAGGAAAACCCGAAGAAGCGTACACAGACGTACGTCGTACCGAAGGCGTTAGCCTTACTGAGGGTTCCCGCAAACGCTCTTTTCAAGCCGTTTAAACGCAGAGATACGAGCAAGACGAGGCGTGCGAGGAAAACCCGAAGGAGCGTACACAGACGTACGTGACTGAGGGTTCCCGCAGCACAACAAAGTATTGCGAAGTATATATGCGTTTAAAAATTAGCCTTGGCGCTGCTTGTGCGATTTATTCTTAGAACAAATCACCATAACTTTGCCGTTACGCTTGATAACTTTGCATTTGTCGCACATAGGTTTTACGGAAGGTCTTACTTTCATGATTTTTCTCCTTTTTTGCGGCTCAGTTTTTGCTGCGCCAGGTTATTCTGCCTTTTGTCAGGTCATAGGGGCTCATCTCGAGTTTTACGCTGTCGCCCTCTATTATTCTTATATAGTTCAATCTCAGTTTACCGGAGATATACGCCGTTATTATGTGCCCGTTGGAAAGTTTAACTTTAAAGTTGGCATTGGGCAGACACTCTATAACTTTGCCCTCGGTTTCTATTACGTCGTCCTTAGACATTATTTACCTCGTTTTCTTGTTGGGGGGTGTTGTATGCTTTGAGCGCGGAAAAGACTTCCGTGTCAAAAACCTGCTTACCTTCGATCAGCTTTTCGGCTATCGTTTCCGCCCTGTCGGGCAAAAGTATCAAGTGTTTAACGTTTTTCCTTTTGGGCGCGGCAAGCCTTTTGAAGTTGCCGTCCACAAGCATGACGGTGCCGTCGCCGTTTATGGATTTTATAAGATAATATCTGTCCTTATCCCTGCCCTGACGGCTCCTGCATATACCGCCTACCTGCGGCTCCTTTACCTTCATAACGCTCCTTAAAGTGTCAATATCTCCACGCCGTCCTCTTTGATGAGCACCGTGTTTTCGTAGTGGGCGGCGGGCAGTCCGTCCGCCGTGGTCACCGTCCAACCGTCGCTGCCGAAGTTGACTTTGTACGTGCCCATATTTATCATCGGCTCTATGCAGATGGTCATGCCCGCTTTAAGCCGCATGCCCGTGCCCCTCTTTCCGTAGTTGGGAACGGACGGGTCCTCGTGCATGTCCCTGCCTATGCCGTGCCCCACAAGGGCGCGCACAACCCCGTAGCCGTGGCTCTCGGCGTGGGTCTGCACGGCGTAACCTATGTCGTAGAGCGGCACGCCCGCCTGCAAACCCTCGATTGCCTTAAAAAAGCACTCCTCGGTGACCTTTACAAGTTTTCTCTTTTCTTCGGACACGTTGCCTATCAGAAAGGTTCTTGCCGCGTCGCCGTTAAAGCCGTTTTTTTCGGCCGTGATGTCCACCGAAACTATGTCGCCGTCCAGAATGATTCTGTCCGACGGTATTCCGTGCACAACCACTTCGTTCACCGAAACGCACGCGCTCGCGGGGAACCCGCCGTAGCCCAAGCTGGAAGGTATCGCCCCGCACGAGGTTATGTATCTGTACACGAGTTCGTCCACCTGCCCGGTGGTCATTCCCGCATGTATGTTTTTGCCTACGAACTCAAGCGTTTCCTTTACAATCCTGCAACTCTCGCGCATGAGTCCGATTTCTTTTTCGGTTTTTATATGAATCATATACCGCTAAATTATCTTGTCCAGCCCGGCGCAGATTTGCACGAACACTTCGTTGGGCGATCCCTCGCCGCCGTGAACGGTCAACAGCTTGCCCTGCTTTTTGTAGTAATCTATGAGGGGAGCCGTCTGTTCGAAGTAGGTGTTGAGCCGCGCGCCCACCGTCTGCGGATTGTCGTCCGCGCGGCGGTACAGCTCGCCCCCGCACTTGGCGCAGGTGGTCTTGCCGTTCAGCGCCGAAACGTGGTAGCTCTCGCCGCAGGCGCACACCCGTCTGCCGCAAATCCTGTCCATGAGGAGGTTTACGTCAACGTCGATGTTCAGGCACAGGTCTACCTTTGCGAACTTGTCGAGCTCGCCCGCCTGATAGAGGTTGCGGGGGAAACCGTCCAGCATATAGCCGTGCTGCGCGTCCTCCCACGTAAGTCTGTCCTTTACTATGTCGCAGGTGACCGAGTCGGGCACAAGCACGCCCGCGTCCATATAGGACTTGGCAAGTTTGCCTATCTCGGTGCCGCCCTTGATGTTGGCGCGGAATATGTCGCCCGTGGAGATGTGCAAAAGATTGTATTTTTCTGCAAGCATGCTCGCCTGCGTTCCCTTGCCCGCTCCGGGCGCTCCCAAAAGAATAATGTTCATAAAAGGTCCTTTTCGCAAAAAGCTCGGCAAGCCGTGCCTGCGCTTTTTTGCGACTTTCAGATGCTTCTTCTCACACGGCGTAATGGCAACGCCGTGTTCGGGCACCGCTCGCGCCTTGCACTATGCGCTCGCTCATCTCGCGCGGCAAAACAGCGCACTGTGCTGTTTTGAGAAATCCGCGCTCGCCCTCTGCCTGCGATTTGTTAGGGGCCCACAATTATTTAATCGCAGGCATTCACCCCGCCGAGGCGCAGGTGTGCGCAATTTGGGTCTTGCTGCGCAGGGAAACCCTGCTTGCAACATGATGATTTTCAAATGTGTGCGCGGTTTGATGGAACTTGTCATTCCGAGTCGCGGAGCGCGAGGTAATCCCCTCGTGGACTGGTCGAAGTAAGTTAAGGAGTGCTGTTTCAAACAGCCAAGAGCAGCCACCGTGGGATTCTCTCACTCAATCGCCCACTGCGTGGGTCTCATATCGTTCGAAATGACACGAAGTGATTAGCTTTGCTATTATCTGCAATAACAAAGTTACGGTCTTGCAATTTTTTAAATTGGCAACGGGTCAGAAACGAGCAAGACAAGGAAAGCGAGCACCGACGACAGGAGCGTACATAGACGTACGTGTCGTACCGAAGGCGTTAGCCTTACTGAGGCGGCGCGGAGCTTTACACAGTATTGCGCCGCTTATACGTGCCGCAACTTACTTTAAAAAGCCCTTGTAATTCTTCATCATCAACTGGCTCTCCATCTGCTTATCCAGCTCCATGGCAACGGATACTACGATCAATATACCGGTGGTGGAGAATACGGAAAGAAGGGTCAGGTTGCTCATGCCGAGGCTGGAGAGCACCATGCTCAAAATAGAGGGAATGAACGCTACCAGCGACAGATAAATTGCTCCGAACAATGTTATGCGGTTGTTGATTTTCTTTAAGTACTGCGCGGTGGGCTTGCCGGGGCGGATGCCCTGGATAAAGCCGCCGTTTTGCTGAATGGTTTTGGAGACGTCCTCGGGGTTGAACTGCATCGAAGCATAGAAGAACGCAAACGCGAAGATCAGCACGCAGAGGGCAAGCATGTATATCAGCTGGCCGTACCACTGCGGAGACGAACCCGAGAACCAGATTTGGATACCCTCGTTGGCCGGAGTGTTGGGCCAGAACATGGATATGAGCATCTGGGGGAAAGTTATTATTGCAAACGCGAAGATTAAAGGCATAACGCCCGACCCCGAGATTCTTAAAGGAATCATGGAGGACTGGCCGCCGTACATCTTTCTGCCCTTGACCTGCTTTGCGTACTGCACGGGGATCCTCCTTTCGGAGAGGTCTACCGCCGCTATCGCGGCAAACTCGATCACGGTCAGAATCACAAAGCCCAACAGCTCCCAGAACCTTGCCGTGTTGCCCGAAAAACCGTCGATGAGGTTTGCAACTATGGTGAGGCCCGCGGTGGAGAGGATGCCTATGAAGATTATGAGGGATATGCCGTTGGAAATGCCGTATTCGGTTATTCTTTCGCCTATCCACATAACCAGCATCGCGCCTGCGGTGTAAACCACCGTCAGGAATATGCCTGCTATCCACTTTGCCGCCGTCTCGCTCATAGCGCTGCCCGGGATAACGCCGAAGATTTCAAGCCTGAGCGCGTCGCCCTGTATGCCGAAGTTGACTATGATGCCTATCGCCTGCGCTACCGCAAGACCTATCGTGACGTAGCGGGTTATCTGGGCTATCTTTTTTCTGCCCTCTTCACCCTGCTTTGAAAGGCGCTCCAGCGCGGGAATACCCACGGTGAGGAGCTGTATGATAATCGACGCGTTGATATACGGGCTTATACCCAGCGCAAACAGCGTGGCGTTTTGCAGCGATCCGCCCGTGATGGACGAGAGCACGTTTAAAAAGTCGTTTTGGCTTATTGCGTTGCCGAATTGCGCGGGGTCTATTCCCGGTACGGGGATATAGCAGCCCAAACGGAAAATCAAAAGAAGCAACAGGGTTATCCAGATCTTCTTCCGTATCTCCTTTACCTTAAAACAATTTTTTATTGTTTCAAACATACCAAACCTCTTTACGCCCTTGCGGGCGCGGGATTTTTATTCTGTAACCTCTGCCGTGCCGCCTGCCTTTTCAATGGCTGCTTTGGCGCTTTGGGAAAACTTTGCGGCCTTTACGGTGAGCGCTGCTTTGAGTTCGCCGCCGCCCAAAACTTTGAGACCTATGCTGTCCTTAACCTCTTTTGCAAGGGAATTTTCGGCAACGTAGTCAAAGTCCACTACCGTGCCTGCGGGCACTTCGGAAAGCTGGCTTAAGTTGATTATGGTATAGTTCTTAGCCCACTTGTTGTGGAAACCGCGCTTGGGCACTCTCCTGTGCATGGGCATCTGGCCGCCCTCGAAACCGGGACGTACGCCGCCGCCCGAACGCGCCCACTGGCCCTTGTGGCCCTTGCCCGACGTTTTGCCGAGCCCCGAGCCTATACCTCTGCCAAGCCTCTTTGCGGGGGTCTTTGCGCCCTCTGCGGGCTGTAATGTATCTATTCTCATTTTTACTCCTCCACTTTTTCCACTTTGAGAAGGTAGGAAACCTTATTGATCTGCCCGAGATTTGCGGGAGTCTCTTCAAGGATTTTATACTGTCTTATTTTTTTGAGACCGAGCGCCTCAACGGTGGCCTTTACGGACTTTACTTCGTTGGAAGGGCTCTTTACCAAAGTTACTTTTATCATTTTTTCAGCCTCCCTTAACCGTTGATCTCCTCAACCGTCTTGCCGCGGGCTGCGGCAACCTGTTCGGGCGATTTCAAATCCAGCAAGCCGTGGATCGCCGCCTTTACGCAGTTGATGGGGTTGGATGTGCCGTGGGACTTCGTTCTTACGTCCTTAACTCCCGCGGCTTCCATAACGGCACGCACGGGGCCGCCCGCTATAACGCCGGTACCTTCGGCGGCGGGCATCATCAGAACGGAGCCTCTGCCGAATACGCCGAGCACGGTGTGGGGAATGGACGTCCCCTGCAGGCTTACCTTTTTCATGTTCTTTTTAGCCTGCGCGTTGGCCTTTTCGATGGCCTCGGGAACTTCCTTGCTCTTGCCCATGCCGTAACCTACGGAGCCCTTGCCGTCGCCGACTACCACCAAAGCCGCAAAACGCATGTTTCTGCCGCCCTTAACCGTCTTGGTTACGCGGTTAACCTGTATCAGCTTTTTGATGAGTCCGTCGTCTTCCTGCTGTCTTCTTCTCTGATCTCTTCTTGCAGGTCTTTCTTTCTTTTCTTCCATTTCTGAGCTCCTTTAAAATTTGAGTCCGGCTTCCCTTGCGCCGTCTGCAACCGCCTGTACGCGTCCCGTGTAGAGGTAGCCGCCTCTGTCAAAGACAACCGTCTCTATTTTGAGCGCGACAGCCTTTTCGCCTACAACCTTGCCCACGACTTTCGCCGCGTCGGTTTTGGAAAGACCTTCTATCTTGGCCTTTACGTCCTTTTCCATAGTGGACGCCGAGCAGAGCGTTACGCCCTTTACGTCGTCAATTATCTGGACATATATGTGATTGAGGCTTCTGAAAACGCTCATTCTCGGCGTTTGCGCGGTGCCCGATATCTTTTTGCGGACGCGGGTGTGACGTCTTTGCCTCTCACGGTTTTTATCTATCTTCTTAATCATAATTTCTCCTTGTCAGGCAACTAACCTTACGGTTTTTTGTACCCCTTTGCGGGAAGCTCCGCACGGGATATTACTTTTTGCCCTTACCTCCCGTTTTGCCTTCCTTACGCTCGATAACTTCGCCCTTGTAGGCAATGCCGTAACCGTGGTAAGGTTCGGGAATTCTTACTTTGCGGATGTTTGCCGCCGTTTGGCCGACTACTACTTTGTCTATGCCCGACACGGTTATTTCCTTGTCGCTGGGGCAGGCAAACGTCACGCCGGCGGGTTCGACAAACTCCACGGGGTGTGAAAAGCCTACGTTCAAAACGAGCTTGTTGCCGTTCTTTGCAACTTTCCAGCCTACGCCGTTCACGTTGAGGGAAATGGTGTAGCCCTGCGTAACGCCCACGACCATGTTGTGGAGAAGGGCGCGGTACAGACCGTGCTTCGCGTTGGTGTCGTCGGCCGTGCCCGTAGTCAATACGTGAGCCTCGGCTCCCTCCGTCTTTATGTCAATTTCACCCGTTATGGTCTGGGTGAGCGTGCCCTTGGGGCCCTTTACCGTAAGCAGACCGTCTTTGAAGTCCACGCTTACGCCTGCGGGCAGGGCTACCGGTAATTTACCTATTCTCGACATACTTAAATTACCTCCTTACCAGATATAGCAGAGCACTTCGCCGCCTACGTTTGCGGCCTTGGCCTGCTTATCCGTCATTATACCCTTGTTTGTGGACAGCACGGCGACGCCTAAACCGTCCATAACTTTGGGCATATCCTCTACGCCCGCATAGGTGCGAAGACCGGGCTTTGAAACCCTCTTTAACCCGTTTATAACGTTCTGCTTCTTGCCTATATATTTAAGGGTGATGACTATCTTGCCGTTGTAGCCGTCCTCGGCAACCTTTACGTCGGAGACGTAGCCTTCGGAAAGCATTATGTCGGCAATAGCCTTTTTCATGTTGGATGAGGGAATCTCAACCGTTTCCTTGTTTGCCTTTATCGCATTTCTTATGCGGGTGAGCATATCTGCAATGGGATCTGTCATTTCAATTCTCCTCCTTACCAACTCGATTTTTTAACGCCGGGAATCTGTCCCTTGTAAGCGAGGTTTCTGAAGCATATACGGCATACTCCGTACTTGCGCAGCACCGCGTGGGGTCTGCCGCAGATCGAGCAGCGCGTGTATTCCCTCGTGGAATACTTCTGGGGCTTCTGCTGTTTGTTTATCATCGATTTCTTTGCCATATATTTCTCCTTACTTCTTGAAGGGCATACCGAGCGCCCTTAAAAGTTCTCTCGCTTCTTCGTCGCTGTGGGCGGTTGTGACTATGCAGATATCCATGCCCCTTATCTTTTCAACCTGGTCATACTGGATTTCGGGGAAGATAAGCTGTTCCTTTACGCCCATGCAATAGTTGCCCTTTCCGTCAAAGCTCTCCGAAGGCACGCCCCTGAAGTCGCGCACTCTGGGAAGAGCGATGGAAATGAATTTATCGTAAAAATCGTACATCATCCTGCCGCGGAGGGTTACCTTTAAACCTACCGTCATGCCCTCGCGCACCTTGAAGTTCGCGACCGACTTTTTGGCCTTGGTCATAATGGGCTGCTGGCCGGTTATCTGTTTGAGTTCGGCCTGCGCAAGCTGGATGGACTTTGCGTTGTCCTTTATGTCGCCGAGGCCCGAACTTATAACTATCTTTACGAGTTTGGGCACCTGCATCGGGTTTTTATAGCCGAATTTGTTTTCGAGGTAGGGGATAACTTCCTTTTCATACTGCTCCTGCACCCGTGACTTTGTCCTTGCCGCGGGCTTTTCCGCGGGAGCTTTTTTTGCGGGCTCTGCCGCCGTTTTCTTTGTTGTAGCCATCGCGCACCTCCTTATTCGGTTTTGCCGCTCTCGGCGGTCTCATCTTTTTTAGCACGCTTTCTTACGCGCTTTTTGGGTTCTTCCTTCTTGGCAGCCTTTGCCGCAGCCTTGGAAACATAGCCCTTGTCCAAAACCGCGCCGCACTTGCCGCACACGCGCACCTTTTTGTTTTCGACTATGCTGTGCTTAACCCTTATAGCCTTGCCGCACGACGGGCAAACAACCATGACGTTGCTTGCGTCGATGGGCCCGGGCACTTCCACTATCTGGGAAACTTCGTTGGCCTTTCTTGCCTTTTTGGACTTCTTGTGGATGTTTACGCCCTCCACAACCACCGTGCCGTTTTTGGGAGATGTGGCAATTACGTTGCCCTGCTTGCCCGCATACTTACCGGTGATAACAACTACATTATCATTCAATTTTACGTTCATAGCTTCTCTCCTTTATTAAAGCACTTCGGGGGCAAGCGATATTATCTTCATATAGTTCTTCTCGCGAAGCTCTCTGGCTATCGGTCCGAAGATACGCGTGCCGCGGGGTTCCTTGTTTGCGTTGATTATTACCGCGGCGTTGTCGTCGAACGTGATATACGTTCCGTCGTCGCGTCTGATGCCCTTGGAGCTGCGCACTATAACAGCCTTTACCACTTCGCCTTTTTTAACGGCGCCGCCGGGAGCGGCCGTCTTTACAGAGCACACAATAACGTCGCCTATGTTGGCGTATTTGCGCCCCGAGCCGCCGAGCACCTTTATGCACATAAGCTCTTTCGCGCCGCTGTTGTCGGCAACTTTGAGCCTTGTTTGAGGTTGTATCATAAATCTGACTCCTTTTTGATTTGAAACTTACAACTGTATTTTTTTGTTTTGCAGAGGATTGCCCCTTGCCCACATAAGCGGGGTGGGTCGCCCCGCTCTCCTTTGCACAAGGAAAGCAATCATGCAGCAGCGTGTCGCTTGACATTAATTTTATAATTACGAAATTATTGAAATTACGAAGTCTGCAACAGGTTAGAAACAGATTCTTCGTCGGGCTACGCCCTCCTCAGAATGACAGGGTGTGGGGTTTGCAACGGGTTAGAAACGAGCAAGACAAGGAGCGTGCGTAAGCGACGACGGGAGCGTACATAGACGTACGTGACCGAGGAGCGCGTAAACGCGACACAGTATTGCGAAGTTTATCACCCGTTGGCGGGAGCATTACTTGGCCTTTTCGATTATTTCGGCCACCCGCCAATTCTTATCCTTCGACAGCTTCCGCGTTTCCACTATTCTCACCGTGTCGCCCTCGCCGCACTCGTTCTTTTCGTCGTGCGCCTTGAAGCGGGTGGTCTTGGTTATGGTCTTTTTATAGAGGGGGTGTTTGGACTTTTCGGTTACGGCAACAACTACCGTCTTATCCATTTTGTCGGATACCACTATGCCCACTCTTTCCTTTCTTAAAGTTGTTCTCTCTTCCATTTTCTGCTCCTTTTACGCCTTTAACTGCCTTTGGCGGATCACGGTGTTGACCCTTGCTATGTCCTTTTTTACAAGGTTGATTGCCATGGGGTTTTCAAGCTGTCCGCTTGCGTGGCGGAAGCGCAGATTAAAGAGTTCTGTCTTGAGTTCCTGCAACTTATTGTTGAGTTCCTCGTCGGTTAAATTTATAATTTCCTTAACCTTCATTTGCCTCACCGCCTTCTGCTTCTTTTACGACGAACTTGCACTTTACGGGGAGCTTGTGGCTTGCAAGCCTCATTGCCTCCCTTGCAACGTCCTCGGTAACGCCCGCCATTTCAAACATTACTCTGCCGGGTTTTACCGTTGCCACCCAATATTCAACCGAGCCCTTGCCGGAGCCCATACGGGCCTCTGCGGGGTGACGGGTGATGGGCTTGTGGGGGAATATGTCTATCCACACCTGCCCGCCGCGCTTTATGAATCTCGTCATCGCGATACGGGCCGCCTCTATCTGGTTGGACTTAATCCAGCCGCACTCCTCGGCAACCAGACCGTACTCGCCGTACGCTATCTTGTTGCCCTTCTGCGCGGAACCGTGGAGCTTGCCGCGGTGCTGCTTTCTTCTTTTAACTCTCTTGGGGATTAACATTTTAATCTTCGCCTCCCTCGGATATTATAAGTTTTTTGTTCTCGAGCACCTCGCCCTTGTATATCCAGCACTTTACGCCGAGTACGCCGAAGGTGGTGTGCGCTTCGGCAAAGCCGTAGTCTATGTCGGCGCGGATCGTCTGAAGGGGTATGGAGCCCTCGTGGTAGCTCTCGCTGCCCGCAATCTCCCTGCCGTCCAGCCTGCCGCCGACGGTGATTTTAACGCCCTTTACGCCCGACTTGGACACCTTTGCTATCTGCTGCTTGACTGCCCGTCTGTAGGAAACACGCTTTTCGAGCTGGGCGGCGACCGCCTCCGCCACGAGCTGTGCGTCCTGGTCGATTTTGTCTATCTTTCTTACATTAATAATTATAATCTTGCCCTTCGTGAGCCTTGCGAGGTCCTTTTTGATGACCTCTATCTCCGAGCCGGCCTTGCCTATCAAAACGCCGGGGCGGCCCGTGTAGATGCCCACTTCTATCTTGTTGGCCGCGCGCACGATGGTGATCTTGCTTATCGCGGCTTCAAAATACTTTTTCTTTAAGAAGGTACGGATCTGGTTGTCCTCCTTAAGATGCGCGGGGAAGGTCTTTTTGTCCGCGTACCACTGCGTATCCCATGAGGAAATTATGCCGACTCTCAAACCGTGAGGATTAACTTTTTGTCCCATATATTCTCTCCTTAAACCTTCTTTGCGTCAAGTATTACGGTGACGTGGCTCGTTCTCTTCAATATTGCGTGCCCCCTGCCCTTGGAAACGGGCTGCATCCTCTTTAAGTGGGGACCGCCGTTTGCAAACGCCTCGGCAACTATAAGGTCGCTTCTGTCCATGCCGTTGTTGTGTTCGGCGTTGGCCGCCGCGGAGAGCAAAACTTTTTTGACTTCCGCGCTGCCGCCCTTGGTGCAGTAGGTGAGTATCGCCTCGGCTTCCTCAACCGACTTGCCGCGGATGAGCGCAAGCACCGTTCTTATTTTATAGGGGGAAATTCTGAGGTATTTTGCCGTTGCATAAGGACGCTTGTCTTTGTTTTCGGCAATTCTTTCCTGTTTTTTATTCATATTACTTGCCATAATTCAAACTCCTTACTTCTTGGCGGTTGCGGTTTTGGCCGCATGCCCCTTGAACGTTCTGGTGGGGGCAAACTCGCCGAGCTTGCAGCCTACCATATCCTCCGTGATATATACGGGAACGTGTTTCCTGCCGTCGTAAACGGCTATCGTGTGTCCTACCATCTGGGGGAATATCGTTGTCGCACGGGACCAGGTTTTGATAACCTTCTTCTCGCCGGCAGCGTTCATCGCCTCTATTCTTGCCATAAGCCTTGCTTCGGCATAAGGTCCTTTTTTAACGCTTCTTGACATCTTTTATTCCTCCCTTAATTAATTCTCTTTAATATGAATTTAGAAGTAGGATTCTTCTTCTTTCTCGTCTTATAACCCAGAGCAGGCTTGCCCCAAGGGGTCATAGGACCGGCATGGCCTACGGGGCTCTTGCCTTCGCCGCCGCCGTGAGGGTGGTCGTTGGGGTTCATGACCGAGCCGCGGACGGTGGGACGGATTCCGAGGTAACGGGTCTTGCCCGCCTTGCCCACGCGGATTATCTCGTGCTCGAGATTTCCTACCTGTCCTACCGTTGCCTTGCAGTTTACGGATACCAGCCTCATCTCGCCCGAAGGCATCCTCAGCGTGCAGTAGGGGCCCTCTTTGGCCATTATCTGCGCGGAGATGCCCGCCGCCCTCGCGATCTGCGCTCCCCTGCCGGGTTTGAGCTCTATCGCGTGGACTACCGTACCTACGGGGATTTCCGAAAGGGGCAGGCAGTTGCCCGCCTTGATGTCGACTCCCGCGCCGGAAATTATCTTGTCGCCTACGTTGAGGCCCACGGGGGCGAGAATGTATCTCTTTTCGCCGTCCGCATACGCAACCAAGGCTATGTTGGCCGAACGGTTGGGGTCGTACTCTATCGTCTTAACCGTTGCGGGTATGCCGTCCTTGTTGCGCTTGAAGTCTATAATTCTGTACTTTATTCTGTTGCCGCCGCCGATGTGGCGCACGGTGATTTTACCTTGGTTGTTCCTGCCGCCCGTCTTGCGCTTGTCGTGCAGCAAGCTCCTTTCGGGCTTGGTGCTTGTGATTTCTTCGTATGCGCTCACCGTCATGAAACGGCGTGCGGCGGACGTGGGTCTATATCTCTTAATAGCCATTTTTATCCTCCTTACGACAACGAGTTGAAGAACTCAATCGCCTTGGAGTCAGCCTCAAGCTGGACGATCGCCTTCTTGTAGTCGGGCGTGTAGCCCTCGTATCTTCCCATTCTCTTCTTTTTGCCCTTGCAGTTTACGGTGTTCACGCTCTTCACGCTTACGCCGAACAGCTTTTCAACGGCGGCCTTGATCTGCTTTTTGTCCGCCGACTTCTTTACTATGAAAGAGTACTTTTTGTCGGCTATGCCGTCGTAACCTTTTTCGGTCAAGAGGGGCTTTATGATAATATCTTCGGCAAACATTATTCTCCGTAGACCTCCTCGATTTTTTGTACCGCGGCCTTTGTCAACACGACTTTGGCGCATTTAACCACTTCGTACGTGGATATCTGGCTGACGGGCAAAGTGTAGAGCTTTTGGATGTTTCTCGCCGCGAGTATCACCTTTTGGTCGTTGTTGTCCATAACCACCAGCGCGCTCTTGTCAAGTTTCAACGCCTTTTGGAACGCAACCATTTCCTTGGTTTTGCCCTCTTTCACCTGCAGGCTGTCCACCACTACGAGTTCGCCGTCGGCAACCTTTTTGGAAAGGGCGGAAAGAAGCGCGGCGGTCTTTGCCTTTTTATTCATGCCCTTGGAGAAGTCGCGGCTCTTGGGTGCGAATACCACGCCGCCCTTTATCCACTGGGGAGCCCTTATGGAGCCTTGGCGGGCGTTGCCCGTTCCCTTCTGTCTCCAAGGCTTTTTGCCGCCTCCGCGCACTTCCGTGCGGGTGAGCGTGGATTTTGTGCCCTGCCTCTCGTTTGCAAGACGGGTTACTACCGCCTGATGGATGAGAGCCTCGTTATACTCAACGCCGAATACCTTTTCGGAGAGAGTCATCTCCCCCGCTTCGGCGCCGTCCATTTTATATACTTTTACATTAGGCATTTTGCGCGTCCTCCTTATTTAACGGTGTCGTTTATGGTAACGACCGCACCGTTGGGCCCCGGAACCGAACCCTTAATAAGCAAACAGTTCCGCTCTGCGTCCACCCTCACGATCTCGAGGTTTTGAACGGTTACGTTTTCCACGCCGTACTGTCCTGCGAGCCTCTTGTTTTTAAACACTCTCGAAGGGGAGCTGTTGGCGCCCATGGAGCCGGGCTCCCTGTGTACGGGGCCTACGCCGTGCGTTTCCTTTAAGCGGTGCTGGTTCCATCTCTTTATTACGCCCGAATAGCCGTGACCTTTGCTGACGCCGTGCACGTCCACTCTGTCGCCCGCCGCAAATATGTCCGCCCTTATCTCTTTGCCCACTTCGTAGGAAGAGAGGTCGGCAAGACGGAATTCCTTTAAAACCTTGCAGGGCTTTACTTTGGCCTTTTTGAACTGGCCTAAATCGGGCTTTGTAAGCGATTTTTCCTTTGCCTCGTCAAAACCGAGCTTCAAAGCGGCATAGCCGTCTTTTTCCACAGTTTTGATCTGCACTACGGGGCAGGGTCCCGCCTCTATGACGGTTACGGGTATCACCTTGCCCTCCGGCGTAAATATCTGGGTCATTCCAGCTTTACGTCCGATGATTGCTTTATTCATCGATAAAGTTCCTCCGTTTTATTTTTTTATTTTAAGATACCGCGTTTTTCCGTTGCGCCGTACAGCTTTGATATCCGCCGTCGTCGGAACTCCGTAGAGTATCAATTAGTTAAGTTCACAAAAATCTCGTGCGATTGCGCGCACTGCGCCCGAGCGTAGCAACGGTTTGCGCACCTTATTGTAAATATTTCAAATAATAAGGCGCAAATTTTTCGTGATTTTCGGCGGCTCTGCCGCCCTTTGCGCCATTTTTAAGGGCGCACTTTTTATATAATGGCGCAAATTCCCACCGCTCAGGCGCAGGTGTGCGCAAATTGGGTGCGCGGGCGCAGGGAAACCCTGCTTGCGCCATAAACATTATATATAAGATATAAGAAACAATTTTTTGGTTGCTTTATGTGTTCTGCCCGGTAGGTATTCTTGCCGCGCGCGCAAGCGCGGTTACCATATCCGGATTCATATTGTTGTATGTTGTTATTTGACCCGGCAATTCCATAGGAGTTTTGCCCTCGGCAACCGCCTCTGCGTAATCTCTTTGGAAAGTCGGCTTTGCTATCTCATAGAATCTTTGCTGGAACTTGTCGTCCATAGCATATTTATTTTGATAATCTCTCTTTATTTGCTCGTGACAATCATCAATCTTCTTTTGCTTTTTTTTGTCTCCGCTTGCAGCCTCGACAATATCCGCAATACTATAAGCAAGTTGCTCTTCGCTTTTTCCGTTTGGAGTCATTTCTTCTATAATAGGTATAAAATATGCATTGCCAAGTATATCCAACACCAATCTGAACGGAAAAGCCTTCGGCATAACTTCTTCACCGGCAGGAGATATCTTGTGTTTCTCATCCGGTCTTACCGACCCAACATACTCTTTAAAATATTCCATAGGGATATATTTGCCTTTCAAATTTACGCTCATAACCCTTTTCCTTATTATTTACTACCGGTATAACTTGGCAATGAATTATACTTTTTCCGTTGGATTACAGCTTGATTTTGATGTCTACGCCTGCGGGCAAATGCACCGTGTCCAACAACTTCGCGTTGGGGGTGTAGATATCTATAATTCTCTTGTAAGTTCTCTGCTCGAACTGTTCGCGGCTGTCCTTGTCCTTGTGGGGAGAACGAAGTATGGTTATAATCTCCCTCTCGGTGGGAAGGGGCACGGGGCCCGAAATTTTTGCGCCGCTCTTTTTCATGGTCTCCACTATTCTGTTTGCAGCGAGGTCCACAAGCTCGTGGTCGTATGCAGCTAATTTGATTCTGATTTTTTGTCCTGCCATAATAACTCCTTTTATACTAACAAAAAAATTTCATTCGTGTCAACTTAACCGTGTGTATCGCGGCTTCGGGCGTTAAAAAAACACCTTGCGGCGTTTTATCACACCAAAGCTACGGTTAGTCGCCCGCGTCCATGCACGGACATTTGTCAGCGCAAATTATCTGTTTCCGCCGCTTTGAGAGGGGAAATTTTGCAGTAACTTTGCGCCTCAACCCATACGCACTCATTAAACACGCTTATCTATTATATATCGGGGCATATTTTAAGTCAATCAAAATCGGCCTGATTGGCGCATTTTTTTATATTTTTTGCCCATTTTTTGTAATTTTGCCCAATCCCGCCCCGCTTTGCTTAAAAATTGTGCCGGCTATACGCGGCCGCCACAAGATATTGATTTTTTGCCGCCGCTCCCGCCGCGAATTTTTTGCGTTTTTTCGGCTTTTTGCCCCGAAAATCAGGTATTATATTTTCTTATACCCTTTTTAAAATGTTATATACTTCTCCTTTTTGTGATTTTTTAACAATTTTGACATTTCTTCCTGATTTTACTCCCTCCTGTTCTTCTGCGCGAGGTCCTCTCCCCCACTGTCATTCTGCGCGAATAACACCCTCCCTCCTCCTGTCATTCTGAGGCGATAGCCGAAGAATCTGTCGCGCCGCGACTATTTACGTGCCCTCTTCCGTCGCCGACCACCACCGCCTTGGCTGCCCCCCACGTTGTGGGGGGGAGCTGGACGCGCAGCGGACTGAGGGGGGCGGCGTGTCGCCGCTGCCGAGTATCTTTATTGCGTTAACGTTTGATTGCTTTGCGCACGTCAAACTTTAAACAATCCCCTCAGTCACCTATCGGTGACAGCTTTCTCACACGGCGTAAGGACAACGCCGTGTTCGGG
>CANRKK010000012.1 GCA_947631195.1 uncultured Clostridia bacterium | reverse complement strand
CACGGCGCAAGGAACAACGCCGTGTTCGGGCACCGCTCGCGCGGGACGTATGCGCTCGCTCATCTCGCTTCGGCACGCACAGCGCACTGTGCTGTGCTATGAAGTGCCTCGCTCGTCGCTCCATCCAATTGAGCTAACAGCGCAAAAAATTAAGTTGTCTGTCTATCGAAGTTTTTCTCGCACGGCGCAAGGAACAACGCCGTGTTCGGGCACCGCTCGCGCGGGACGTATGCGCTCGCTCATCTCGCTTCGGCACGCACAGCGCACTGTGCTGTGCTATGAAGTGCCTCGCTCGTCGCTCTATCCAATTGAGCTAACAGCGCAAAAAATTAAATTGAGCTAACAGCGCAAATGTTAAAAAGTCCGATTTCCGAACAGTGAACATATTATATAAGATATATTTTTTTTTGTCAATCAAATATAAGTTTATGGAAAAAATTTTTTGCGGGCGCGGCTCATTCGTACATCTTTTCGGGGTCGAAGCCGAAGGTCTGCACAAGCTCCACGTACGGTGATTCCGATATATTTTTGGGCACGACCAAAAGTCTGCCGTTGGAGTCCAAATCGAGGTTGAACTTTCCGCCGTTCACGTCGTCGAAATGTTTAAACCCGTACCATATCATGTGCGCGCAGGAGGTGCCGGCAAGGCTGTCCTTTTTGGTGAACACGCCCGTAAACACGCTGTAGGGCACGTCTTTCAAATCCTGTTCGATATAGCTTGTGACCCTGTCCAAATTGTCGCGGTACTGTCTGTCGTCCGTCTTGGAGTCGGAAAAATATTCGGGTTTTATGCGCACCACCATAAAGTTTATGCGGTTGCCGAACATTTCCGAGGCGGTGGCGTAGCCGCTCGCAACGCCCACCTGGTTCGACTGGAAAACTCTGCCCGTGCTCGAGGTGACTATCGCCGAGTGGCCTATTCTGAAGCCCGAAAAGTGGGTGGAGGAGGTGATAAGAATATCTCCCCGTTCGAGGTAGATAATTTCCGCGCTGTCGCCGTCGAGGCGGTCGGTGCAGACGAGCGGGGCGTACAGCTCCGTTTTTACGCCGCGCTGTTTAAAATAGGACTTCTGAACGGCCGCAACGCGCGCCCACCCGTTTGCTTTCTGGCGCGCGCGGTCTATGCCTACCTTTGTCAGCCCCGTCTGTTCGAAAAGCAACTCATAGTCCCCATCGCCGAGTTCTTCCTTTTCGTATACGGCCTTAAGTTCGCTTTCGGGCAGCATATCGTAGGGGGGCGTCCATACGTAAGCCGTTCCGTCCGACACCCAAAAAGCTATGGCAAACCCAAGCAAAGTAAAGCCGAGCACGGCCACGAACGCGCCCGCGATTATCAGCGCGATTATTCGCTTTGGAAGTTTCTTTTTTTCCTTGTTTTCACTCAAAATGCACACCCGTACTTCGATTATTTTGTAAGCCGTTCAACGGCGAGTTTGTAAATTTTAAAGCACTTTTCTATCTTTTCAAAGGTAATATATTCGTCGGGGCGGTGGATGGTGCTCTCTTCGCCGTCCTCCTCGGGCCCGAACGCCGCGCCGTTTTTAAGCGCCCGCGCGTAGGTGCCGCCGCCGATGGCCACGGGCTTCGCGTTTTTCCCCGTAACTTCGTTATATACGTTGCACAGGGTCTTTACAAGTTTTCCGTTTTTGTCGTTGAACAGCGGCGCCTGTTCGTGCACGACGGTATATTCTATGCCCGCGTTTTTTACGGGGTCTAAAATACGGTCTGCGTCCATCGTGGCGGGATAGCGCACGTCGACCGTTACGTACAGCTTTTTGCCGCAATTTTTTATCATATTGGGGGAGAAGGTTAGGCTACCCGTCTCGTCTTTCAGGCCGGAAAGCCCCAGCCCGTTTTCAAACAGTATATGTCTGATTTTTTCCAGCCCCAAAAAATTCAGCGCGGGCAAAATTGCGTTTTCGCCCTTTTCGGGAGTGGAGCCGTGCGCCGATTTTCCGCGGAACGTGTAGGTTTTTCCATCCTTTATGACGGTGCAAAGGTCGCAGACCATGTTGGGCCGTTCGCCGCCGCTGATCTCAAACCCGCCGTCCGTATCAAACGCAAGCTCCAACTGCAGTATGCCCTTTTCGGCGTAAATTACCGGGAAGTCGGCGTCGGGCGAAATTCCCTCGTCGGGCATGTGCGCGTGCGCCCTGTAATAATCTATGCACCGCCAGCCGCTCTCCTCGTTGCAGCCCGCGATCAGTTTTATCTTTCTTTTGGGCACGAAGCCGTCGTCCTTAAGCGATTTTAAAGCGTACAGCGCGATTATCGCGGGGCCCTTGTCGTCCATCGCGCCCCTGCCCCAGATTCTGCGCGCGCCGTAGTCTGTTTCCCCGCCGAACGGGTCCTTTGTCCAGCCGCTGCCCGCGGGCACGACGTCGAGGTGGACGAGGATGGCAAACTCCTCTCCGTCGCCCCACACGACTTCGCCCGCATATCCGTCTATGTCGCGCGTTTCAAACCCGAATTTTTTTGCAAGGTCCAAAAAGTAATCCAGCGCAAGTTTAGGGCCTTTTCCGAACGGCGCGCCCGCCTCGGGGGCCGATTCCTCGCTGTTTATTTTGATAATTCCCGAAATATCCCTTAAAATATCCCCAAAAATTTCTTTCATAAGCCACTGTTCCGTAAAAAATAGTCAAAAACATTATACACTTTTTTTATTTTATGGTAAAATGAATTAAACATAAAAATCGCGCTTGCGCAAAAAAATTATGGAACCTACGGTAAATATCTATTCCGAAAAGTTTATAAAGTACGTAAAATTGGTGCTCATCGCCATACTCGTGATCACCGAAATCGTGGTGTGCGCGCAGGTTGCCATCCACAATTCGGGCGCGGCGCTCATCATAAACCTCACCGTTGCGGCGGTCTGCTGCGTTTTGCTTGCCGTGGCCGAAACCATTGACAGCTTCGTTATAAAGGACTTCCCCCTAAAGATGGTTTTCTACGGCATAGACGCCGCGCTTTTGCTGGCGATTTGCATCTTTACGGGCAACTCGCTGCTGTCCACGCTCTATTGCGTGGTGCTCACGCAGATATATATGAATATCGAGCGTTTCCGCGACAAGTTCATACTCGTGATAGTCAGCGGCGTGCTCTACACAATCTCCTTTATAGCGGGCTGGGTGCTGACTAACGTGGGGGCGAGCATACTCAACTCGGCGGTGGAGATATCCAGCGGCGTGCTGTTCGGCCTGCTCGCCATTGCGCTGGACTTCATCATAGTGCAGTTTTTGCTCAGCTTCTACCAGAAGAACAAGGAGCTTTCCGCGGCGCTCAAGGCGGCGGACGAATCCCGCGCGGCGCTCAAGGAAGCCTCAAAGCAGCTCTCCGAAACGGCGGTGTACGAGGAGCGCAACCGCATAGCAAAGGACATACACGACAACGCGGGGCACTCGCTCACGACCGTAATAATGCAGACCGAGGCGGCCAAGCTGTTGATAGACAAGGACCCCGAGGAGGCCAAAAACAGGATAATTTCCGCAAACATGCAGGCCCGCAACGCCCTCGAACAGATGCGCGAGTGCGTGCACCTTCTGGCGGGCAGGCAGAGGACCCTCACCTTAAGGGAGGAGCTGGAGGGCATAATAGCCCAAACCATAGACGGCACCGACATAAAGGTCAGGTGCGACATCTCCGACGCTGCGGCGGGGGAAAACGAGGTGCGCTATCTTTGCAACGCCTTGAAGGAGTGCCTCGCAAACGGCATACGGCACGGCAGGGCGACGGCGTTTTACGTTGAATTCAAAGGCGGGCCCGACGGCTTAAAGCTCTATATCTCGGACAACGGGTCGGGCGTGGACGGCACGGTGAGCGCAGGCTTCGGGCTGTCAAACATTATGGAAGGAGCAAAGTCTCTCGGCGGCAGTTGCAGGTTTACAAGCGTTAAGGACGAGGGCTTTGAAGTTACAATAGATCTGCCCGCGGCGGAGGGGCAAAAACTAAACACGTCCGCACAAAACGAGGTGAAAAATGATTAAAGTAATGCTCGTCGACGACCAGATGATCTTGGCCGAAGGCATACGCGCCGTGCTTCAAACGGCGGAGGACATAACGGTTGTGGGCATCGCGCGGGACGGCGCGGCCGCGCTGGAACTGTGCAAAAAAGTGGAGCCAGACGTGGTGCTGATGGATATCCGCATGCCCAACATGAACGGCGTGGTGGCAACCAAAAAAATTAAGGAATACGACAGCAATATAAAGATAATCGTTTTGACTACCTTTGACGACAGCGACTATATTTTAAGCGCAATGAACAACGGCGCGAGCGGCTATCTTTTAAAGGACATAGGCTCCACCGCCCTTATCGACGCCGTGCGCAACGCCTACGCGGGCGACACCATTCTGCCCGCGACGATAGCCCGCAAAATTGCCGACGCCGCCACTATGGTTGCCGACAACAGGCAGGTGAAGCTCAAAAAGAATTACAACCTCTCCGACAGGGAGGTGGAGATAGCCATGATGATGGCCGACGGCTTCACCAACCGCCAGATAGCTTCCGCGCTCAAACTCACCGACGGCACGGCCCGCAACTATATAAGCGCAATCTATTTGAAGCTCGGCGTGGAGGGCAGGGCTGCCGCCGCCGCAAAAATAAGAAATTTGATATAATCTGGTTATATCAAAAAAAATCAATTTGGTAATATAATTAATACCAAGCGTGTTGTATAATATCCTCACTTTCAAATGTGAGGATTTTTTATGTCAAAGAGAATTTTAACCATGCAGGATCTGTCCTGCGTGGGGCAGTGTTCGCTCACGGTTGCGTTGCCGTTGCTTTCGGCCTACGGGGTGGAGGCGGCCGTTCTTCCCACGGCGGTGCTCTCCAACCACACCATGTTCAAGGGCTGGAGCTACCTCGACCTTACCCCCGAAATACAAAACATATATAAGTTTTGGCGGGAAAACAACTTCAAATTCGGCGGGTTTTTGCTGGGATATCTCGGCAAAAAGGAGCTTATGGATTTGGCGGAGGAGTGCTTCGACAACTTTTCGGAGGAGGGGGCGGAGATAATTATAGACCCCGCTTTCGGCGACAACGGCAAGCTGTACGGCGGGTTCGACGGGGCCTACGTGGAGGCAATGCGCCATCTTATCAGGCGGGCGGACATAATTTTGCCCAACATGACCGAAGTGTGCTTTATGACGGGCCTCGAATACAGGGAAAAGTACGACAGGGACTATGTGGACAGGGCGGTTGCCGAAATGGCCAAATATACCCGCGGCACGATAATAATAACGGGCGTGGAGCTTGACGGATTGATAGGCGAGGCCATATATACTGGCGGAAAGATCCAATACGTGCTCTCCGAACTTCTGCCCGCCCGCCTGCACGGCACGGGGGACATCTTTGCCGCGGTGTTTGCGGCCGAACGCTGGAGCGGTGTGGGTCTTGCGGGCAGCTGCGCCTCGGCGGGGGATTTTGTAGCCGACTGCATAAGGCGCACCGACGGCAGCCACTTTTACGGAGCGTGCTTCGAAGAGGTTTTGCGGGGCAAAATCAAAAAGGTTTAACCCACGTGTTTTCAGCGGGCGCGTAATGAATTGACAACTTGCGTTAATATGATATAATTATAAGGAATTATGCCCCTACTTGAAACGTTAAAATCACCTGCCGACATCAAGGCGCTCAAATGGCAGGAACTCGCCGGTCTTGCGGGCGAGCTCCGCCGGACGATTCTTTCCACCGTTTCGCAAAACGGCGGGCATTTGTCGTCCAATCTCGGAATGGTGGAGGCCACGATAGCCCTCCACAAGGTTTTCGATTGCCCGCGCGACAGAATAATTTTCGACGTCAGCCACCAGAGCTACGCGCACAAACTACTCACGGGCAGGTACGGCGGCTTTTCTTCCCTGCGCAGGGAGGGGGGAGTTTCGGGCTTTTCCAACCCCGCCGAGAGCCCCTGCGACCCCTGCTTTGAGGGGCACTGCGGCACGAGTATTTCAGAGGCGCTTGCCTTTGCCGAGGCCGACGCGTCGGAGGGCAGGGACAACTACACCGTGGCGGTGGTGGGCGACGGAGCCTTTACCAACGGAATGATATACGAGGCGTTAAACAACTGCGCCGACAAGGACCTGCGGCTGATAATTCTTTTGAACGACAACGAGATGTCCATTTCAAAGAATATAGGCGGTCTGAACAAGAGTTTCAGGCGGATGCGTTCGAGCGCGGGCTATTTCCGCCTCAAACACGGCCTGCAGAAGGTGTTGCGCAAGATTCCCCTCTTGGGCAGGGCGACCATATGGCTGGGCAGAAAGGTCAAAAATTTTATAAAGAACATAGTTTTAAAAAAGAATTTGTTTGAAAATCTCGGGCTGTCGTATATCGGCCCCGTGGACGGCAACGACATAAAGCGCACCTGTTCGGTTCTGGCCGAGGCGAAACGCCGCTGCACGTGCTGCGTGGTCCACATCTACACCCAAAAGGGCAAGGGCTACAAGCCCGCCGAGGAGGAGCCTGCAAAATATCACGCCGTGCCCCCCTTCGACCCCGCCGAGGGGCTTAAAGACAGCGCACAGGCGACCTTTTCGTCCGTGTTCGGCGAATTTGTAAACGGGCTTGCCGCGCGCGACGGCAGGGTGTGCGCCATAACCGCGGCGATGGGCGACGGAACGGGGCTGTCCCTGTTTGAAAAAAACTATCCCGACCGCTTTTTTGACGTGGGCATAGCCGAGGAGCACGCCGTAACTTTCGGCGCGGGGCTTGCCGCGGCGGGAAAATTGCCCGTCTGCGCGATATATTCCACCTTTTCGCAGCGCGCCTACGACCAACTTTTTCAGGACGTCTCCATAGCGAACCACCATTTTGTGCTGGCTTTGGACAGGTGCGGATTTGTGGAGGGGGACGGCATAACCCATCAGGGGCTGTTCGACTACGCGCTGTTTACGACGTTGCCGAACGTCACGATATATTCCCCCGCAACCTTCAAAGAACTCAACACGTCCCTGCAAAAGGCCGTAGACGGGCAGGGTCTGCAGATAGTCCGCTACCCCAAGGGCGGGGAGATAGGCGGGGAGTGGGAATACACCCCCGACGGCGCCGTCGCCTACACGCGGGGCGCGCCCTCATGCAAAAATATAATAGTCACCTACGGCAGGATTGCGGCAACCGCGCTGCCCCTCGTAAACGATAATATCGGCATAGTCCGCCTTGTAAAGGCCTTTCCGTTCGGCTTCGCCGCGCTGGACGAACTCACCGCGGGCGCGGAGCTTGTCTATCTTTTGGAGGAGGGCATATACGAGGGCGGCATGGCCCAAAAACTCGCGGCGCACTTTAAGGACGGGGGCAAACAGGTGCTTACGCATGCGGTAAACGGCTTCGTAATGCACGGCGAACTCGGCGAGCTGTTCCGAAGATACGGTTTTACCGCCGAAAAAATAGGAGCGGAGATCGCCGCCCGTAAAGTTACCGAATAAAGAATATAATGAACGAATGAATAATAAGCCCGCGGGCGCGAAAATTCGCGCCCGCGGGCTTATTATATTTACCGTTTACAGGTCGAACGCAACGGCCGTTATGTCGTCGTTTAAGGGAGAGGGGCTGAAATTTCTCAGGTTTTCCTCGAGGTTTTTAATAAAGTCGTCCGCCGTCTTGGAGTAACTCAAGGTCTTTATCGCGCCGTCCACGCCGAACATTTCCCCGTGGCTGCCCCGCCGTTCGGTCACCCCGTCCGTCAAAAGTACGAGTATGTCCCCCTTTTCGTAGCCGATGGAGTCGTCGAAGTAGTTGGTGCGGTCAAACCAATTTGATACGGGCGGCGAATTGAGCATAATCCGCGTGACGCCCCCGCCCGTTTTAAGCAGAATGGGCACGTTATGCCCCGCCATTGAATAGGTTATCCTGTCCGCGCCTATCCTCACTGCGGCCACGGTGACGTAGTTCCTCTCGTCGAGGTTGAGTTCGCGGAACTTGTTGCTTAAATTTGTTATCGCCTGCGCTGGGGAGAGGGTGGACTTGTCGTAAGCCGCCTTTACGAAGGCCGAAAGCATGCCCGCCGCAACGCCCTTGCCCGATACGTCTGCAATCATTCCGCAGGCGTCTCCGCCCACGGTGTACACGTCGGGCAGATCCCCGCCTATCTCGCGGCAGGGGATATACATATAGGAATATTTTTTGCCGCCCGCCCATTTGCCCGCGGGGAGAAGCCGCTGCTGTATGGACTTTGCCGTCTGCAGCTCCCTTGCAATCTCCAGCTCCAGCGCGTCGTCCACCGCGCCCATGCACAGCCCGCCGCCGATGGGGGTTACGGTCAAGGTGTAGGTCACTTCGTGCACGCCGTCCCCCCGCCGCACGCGCTGGTAAATCCTGCGCGAGATCTCGCGGTTGGACAAAAATGCGTCCTCAAACGCCGCCGAAAGGGCGCACCCGCGGCACCCCGCCGACTCCATGCAGCCCCTGTCGCACTCGGCGCAGCCCGTCAGCCTGCCCAGACTTCCGCGCACTCCGTCCGTCGGGAACAGGGTGCGGAACGCGCTGTTTGCAAAGCTCACTTTTAAGTTTTGGTCTGCGGCGACAACGGCTACTTTAACGCCGTCGAGCATCCGCCTCAGGTATTTTTCAGTCATAAATTACAAATACATTTTGAGTTTTCCGCTCACAATCTGCGCGTCGATGGCTACGTCTTTGTAGAGTTCGCCCTCCGCCTGTATATAAAATCCCGGTTCGGCGACCGTGAATTTGGCATTTTTAACCTTTGCCACGGTTGCCCCTTTAACGCTGTTTACCTTGCCCCGCATAAGTTTTAAAAGCGCGCCGAACAGCTTTATGCGGGAGATGTAGTCCACAATTATCAAATCGAGATATCCGTCGCCTATCGCCGCTTCGGGGAACAGCTTTATCCCCCCGCCGATGCTCGTCCCGTTGCCCAGCGCGGCTATCATGCCGAAGTGCTCTTCGGGTGCGCCGCCGTCGTACTCCGCCGTGAAGCGTATGCCCTTAAATTTAAACAGCGTGGCCAAAAGCGAGCGGAAATATTTGCCCTTTCCGTGGTGTTTCCCCGAATACGTGCGCTGCAAAACTTCCACGTCCAGCCCCATGCCCACGGCGTTTAAGGAGCGCAGCCCCGAGGAGAACTGTATAAAATCCACCGCCGCGGGGGCACGGAAGGCGATTATTTCCGCGGCCTCCTTTACGCCGTGCGGTATTCCCGCCGCCGCGGCAAAATCGTTGCCCGTGCCGAAGGGGATAAGGCCCAACGGGTTGTCCTCAAAGTTTTGGTATCCGTTCAGAATTTCGTGCAGGGTGCCGTCTCCGCCCATTGCGACTATCGTGTTGCCGCGTGATGCGGTTATTTCCCTCACGTATTCCGTGGCGTGCCCCGCGTGCGTCGTTTTCAAAACTTCGAAAGGTATGCCCGCCTTTTGGAAAACGGCCGCAGCCTCGCCCAGCTTTTTTTCGTGCTTGCCTTTTAAATGGAGTTCGTTAACGATTATGTAGAGCATAATGTGACAGCCTTTGCGGAATATGGTTTTTTTGCTATTATATAACAATTATATATCATATTCAAATAAATTGCAAATAAAATAAATTCCTGTTATAATTGTTTTGAATTACGGTAGGTGCGGCCTTGTATAAAACCTTTTCCAAAAACTTAACCGCTTTGGCTGAAACCTGTCCCTATCCGCTGTACGTTGTCGGCGGCAGGGTACGGGATTTTTTGGCGGGCCTTTCCTCCGCGGAGACGGACACCGATATCTGCGCGCCCGCCCCCGCCGAAGATTTTGCCGCCCGCGCCCGCGGTTGCGGCTTTTTGGTTACGGCCGTCTACAAAAACACGGGCACCGCAAAGATAGAGAGGGACGGGGAGAGCTATGAGTTCACCTGTTTCCGTTCGGACAAGTACGTGCGCGGGGAACACGTCCCCTCTAACGTTTGCTTTACTAAGGATATTTCCCTCGACGCCCGCCGCCGCGATTTCAAGTGCAACGCCGTGTATTACGACATACGTTCCCGCGAATTCGCCGATCCGCTCGGCGGCGCGGAGGATATAAAGGGCAGGCGGATAACTACCGTTGCCGACCCCTCCAAGGTGTTCGGCGAGGACGGACTCAGACTTATGCGCCTTGCAAGGATCGCCGCCCAAACGGGCTTTGAACCGTCGGCGGAGTGCCTTGCCGCCGCTGCGGCCCACAGAAAACTTATCGGCGACGTGTCCGCCGAGCGCGTATATGCCGAGCTCAACCTCATACTGCACGCAGACGAAAAATACGGCATACCGTACGCGCATTACAGGGGGCTGACGATACTTAAAGAGACGGGAGTTTTAAATGAAATTCTCCCCGAGCTCGCCGCGGGCGAAAACATGGCCCAGCGCGCCGACTTCCATAAATACGACGTTTTGGAACATTCCCTGCGGTGCGCCATGTATGCGGACGGGGGGGTGCGTCTGGCCGCCCTTCTGCACGATATAGGCAAGCCGTACTGCTATAAAAATTACGGAAACTTTCACAATCACGAAAAGGTGGGCGCGGAGATCGCCGCGGACGTGCTTGCAAGGCTGCGCGCCCCCAAAAAACTTGCCGCCGAGGCCGTGCGGCTCATTGAAACGCATATGTACGACCTGCGCGGGGACGCGCGCGAATGTAAGGTGCGCAGGTTCATAGTTGCAAACTACGACATATTCGATAAAATTCTCTCCTTGAAGCAGGCGGATTATTCGGCCTGCCGCGACGATATGAGCGAGGCCCCGTCCGTTGCAAAATTCAGGGCGGTTTACAAAAAGATGCGGGACGAGGGCGCGCCTTTCACCCTCGGGGACTTAAAAATAAGGGGCGGGGTTCTGCTTTCCCTCGGCTTTGCGCCCGCGGACGTGGGCAAAACCCTGCAAAAACTTTTGGACGACTGCGCAACGGGGGCGGCGGCCAACGACAAAGAGGCGCTTTCGGCCCGCGCCGTAAAAGTTTATTTGGGCGGCGGCAAATAAAAGTACTCTCATTTGTTTGCATACGCGCGCATAATATGATATAATATCGCTTACTTAATACTAAATTATCCAGTTGTCATAATATTCGGAGGTCCTTATGCGAGGAAATCAGGTACAAAAAAAGGGCGGCGGCTTTAAAACGGTAATTTTCTTTATCGTGGGAATAATTCTCGGCATTGCCATAGTCGTGGGCGCCGTCGCGGGCGGTGCGCTGTACGTGCTCAATTCCGATCTGGACGGCGTGCTGTCCATGTTCGGCGTGGACAACAGCAAGGACGAGGAGACGGGCAAAAACAAGGTCGTAAACACCGACCCCGATAACGGCGGCGTTACCAGCGTGCTCGACCTTATAAGCAAGATCACCGCCATGGCGCAGGACACCCAAAACCTCACTCTCGGCCAGATAGACGCCCTCGTTCCCGCCACGCGCGGGCTTGTGGACCAGCTGTCCGCCGCCATAGAGCAGTACGTCACGGTGGACTACGACGAACTCAGCGCAATAAAATTCTCCGAATTCGGCGCTTATCTCGAGGGCGTGGTTATGAATATCCAGCCCGCCGCGTTTTTGGATAACCTCAATCTGGAGGGCTCGGCCAACATCGTTTTGGAAAAGTTGCTCTACGGGTTGGAGTCCAACTGCGTGACCGATCCCGCCACGGGCGAAAAATATCCCATAATGGTGGATAATTTTAAATACGTCGACGGCGCGTACAAGCGAGTGGAGGACGGCGCAGTGCTGTCAAATTCGCAGTATATCATAAAACAGTCGGCGGACAACGACCTGTACGACATATTTTTCTTTGAATATAACGGCCACTATTACATAACCGAGCGTGACGCCAACGATATCCAAAAGTTTAAATTTACTGCGGACGACGGGCACCTGTATAGCATATACATAGAGGAGTATGCCGAAAACACGGGCAACTACTACATAAACGCGGCGGGCGAAAAGACCGTTCTCGAGCCCGTTACCATAGGCTCGCTTATGGACGGCAACGGCCTGGGCGCGCTTGAAAAGATGCGCGTAACCGAACTGCTTTCGGGCGAGCTTGCCGACGACGAGCTGATAGGCGCTCTCCTCGGCGACATCTCGATAGGCGACCTCATCAACGGCAACGTAAACTTCCAGGACAAGGTGAACGAGATAGAGCTGGGCGCCTTCCTCGCGGTGGAAAGCGACGACGCAATGCTTCTGTACTTTGTTTACGGCCTGACCAATTTGTCGTCAACGCCCGACGGGCAGGGCAGATATACGGCTACGTATAAACTCGGCGACGAAGACATCCCCGCATACGTCACGGTGGAGGGCGGCAAAATAACCTCCGTTACCGATGAGGAGGGCAACGCGCTCGCCGGCACGACGGTCGGCTCCATAAACAACACTATAGACAATATAGAGATAAGCATATTTGTGGACGTCACCACGGATAACGGCATTTTGCCCTACCTCGCATACGGCATAACGGGTCTTAAAGAAGTTGACGGACTGTGGACGGCGAAATTAGACGGCGAGGACTGCACCGTGCAGGTGTCGGGGAATAAGATAATCTCCGTTACCGACAGCGAGGGCAACCCCGTTCCCGCCGCAGGCATAGACGAGCTGAGCGGCAGGGTGAACGGCGTTATGGATAACCTCACCATAGGCGACATAATCGACCCCGACGGCAACAAGATTCTTGAACAGCTGGCGACTTATAAGATAAACGAGCTTTCCTCGGCAATGAATACGCTTGAAATCGGCGGGCTGATAGATATCCCCGCAGACAATAAGATCCTTGCATATCTCGCCTACGGCATAACCGAAATAGACGGCGCGACCGCAAAGCTCGACGGCGAAACGGTAGACCTGATACTCGATAACGGAAATATAACGGGAGTTACCAAAAACGGCGAACCCGTTCCCGGCACAACGATAAACGGCATAAACGACAGGATCGGAGATATAACCGAAACTCTATATATAAAGGATATAATCGAAATCAACCCCGATAATCCCTTGATGGTCAAGATCGGCGACTGCAAGATAAGCGAAGTGGGCAGCGTCGTAGAAACGATCACTCTGCCCGACGTGATGGCTATCCCTTCGGACAACGCAATAATGGCTTTCCTTGCATACAGCATAACCGACATAAACACAGAGAACAATACGGCGGTATTGCACAAAAAGTTGCCCGACGGAACCTATACTACGACTACCGTTCAAATAGAAACCGACGGCAAGAATATCACCAAAGTTACGGAGGGCGGCGAACCCGTTGAAGGCACGGGCATAAACGAAGTAGGAGATAGGGTCACCGAGCTGACCGAAACGCTGAAAATAGGGGATATAATCGAGATTGAAGGCAGCGGCAAGCTGATGCAGAAGATAAAGGATTCCACTATTTCAGGCGTGGGCACGTTGGTAACCGGCCTCACTTTGCCAGACGTAATGGATATCTCCGCAGACAACAAAATAATGGCATATCTCGCCTACGGCATAACCGAAATCGACGGCACAAATGCAAAACATAACGGCGAAGACGTCGTGCTTACGATACAGGACGGCTATATAACGGGAGTTACCAAAAACGGCGAACCCGTTGAAGGCACGGGCATAAACGAAGTCGGCGGCAAGGTAGACGAGTTGACGAAAACGCTAAAAATCAAAGATCTTATCGACACTTCCACGCAGAGCGGCAAGCTGATGGATAAGATAGGGGATTGCACCATTGCAGACGTGGGCAACGTTGTAAACGAACTCACCCTGCCCGACGTAATGGATATTCCCGCGGACAACGCAATAATGGCGTTCCTCGCCTACGGCATAACCGAAATAGACGGCACAAGCGCAAAGCTCAACGGCGAAGCGGTAACCCTCACGATAGTCGGGGATAATATAACGGAAGTTACAAAGGGCGGCGAACCCGTTCCCGGCACGAAGATAGAGGCAGTCGGCGGCAAGGTAAACGAGCTGACAAAGACGCTCAAAATAAAGGATATTGTCGACATAGAAGACGACAATAAGCTGATGGCAAAGATAGGGGAGTACACCGTAAATAATGTCGGCACTGCGATAAAAAATCTCACCCTGCCCGACGTGATAGATATCCCCGCAAACAGCGCGATAATCGTCTATCTCGCCTACGGCATAAACGAGGTGAACGCCGAAACCAATACCGCAAAACAGGGCGGCGAAACTGTAAATCTTACGATAGTGGGCGGCAATATAACGGAAGTTACCAAAGACGGCGCACCCGTTGACGGCACCAAAATCAGCGACTTGAGCAGTAAAATAAGCGGGCTTATGGACACCCTTACCATAGGCGAGCTAATCGAAGTGCCCGAAGATAACACAATTTTAAACGCCATTAAGGATTCGACCATAAACGGTATCGGCGATACTATAGATAACCTCACCTTAAACGAACTGTATGCCAGCGAAATTTACAAAGTTTCGAGTTACGATGACAGGGACAGCAACGGTCAATACGACAAAGAAAAAGACGGCGATATGACATATATCGACGCGGAGTTGCGCAAGGCAGTCGTCGGCGAACCCTCTGACGCCGACAAAGAAATTAAATTCAACGCAAATTATCTCTACTACACAAAGGACGAGAACGGCTCATACCATCTCGTGCAAATGGAAGGTAAGGATCTCGGCAAACTCGATAGTCTTCCCTCAAGCGGCGAATACTATACCTACGGCGCCGTGCAGGGAATGTGGACTCTTCTGCTTACGGACGAGAGCGGCGCTGAAACACCGTTAAAGCTCAACAACATAGGTAGCGTAATTACGGGCGTGGCTAACCGCTTAAAAAGTTCCACTTTGAATGATCTCGACAAAGCGGGAATACTTGATTTTACCGACGATGCGCTCAAAACAGAAGTAAACGGAAAAGCACTCGGCGAGTTCACGCTCGATGAGGCCCTTTCCGAACTTATAACTATGGTTGAATTCTATAATAGATATAGTAGTTATGTAGGGGGGTTGGGTCACTGAAAAATTAATCCCAAAAACGGTTGACAATCAAATAAAAATAATGTAGTATTTATAAAGCGCAAATATTTTGCGCGATACCTTGCATACCGCAGGTGGTATGCCGATTAAGTCCGGGAGGTGAAATTATGAAAACTTACGAAATGCTCTACGTTTTGGATAGCGCCGTAGCCGACGAGGTTAAGGAAAATATCCAAAAGAAGTTTGAGGACGTTATAACGTCCGCAGGCGGTTCCGTTGTGGCTGTGGATAAGGCGGGAGTAAAAAAACTCGCATATCCCATCAGCGACAAAACCGACGGATACTACGTAGTGTTCACTTTCGAAGTTGAGGGCTCAGCAGTCAAGGAACTCGACCGTGTCGCGGGCCTCACTTTGGAAGTATTGAGAAGAATGATAACCGTAAAAGCGTAAAACACAAAGGGTATAAAAAATGAACAAAGTATTTTTAATAGGGAATTTAACCCGTGACCCCGAACTTACGGAAACATCGGGCGGGATAAAGATTTGCCGCTTCGGCATAGCGGTAAACCGCAACTATGCGGGCGCCGACGGCGAGAGAAAGACCGACTTTTTCAACTGCGTGGCTTGGCGCGGACTGGGCGAAACGGTGGCGCGCTTTGCAAAAAAGGGCAACAAAGTGGCGGTGTGCGGCTCTATCGAGCTGAGAAACTACGAGGACAGCCAGGGCGTAAAGCGCACGGGCGTGGATATCGTGGCCACCGACGTGGAATTTTTAACGCCCCGTTCACAGAACACGGACGACGTTCCGTATGACGCCGCCCCCGCACAAAACGCACCCGGAGCGGCCAAAAAGCCCTCTTTGCAGGCGTTTGACGACGACGGAGATATTCCCTTCTGATTTTTAAGGAGATAATTTATGGAAGAAAATAAAACTGTAACACAGGAAGCGGCTCCCGCAGCGCAGGCAGCGCCTGCAGCGGCAGGCAAAAAGGGCTATAAAAGGGTTCCCCGCAGAAAGGTATGCGTTTTCTGCCAGGAAAAAGTGGAAGTTATAGACTATAAGGACGTAAACCGCTTAAAGAAGTTTGTAACCGAAAGCGGCAAAATGCTCCCCCGCAGAATGAGCGGCACGTGCGCAAAGCACCAGCGCGAGCTGTCAAAGGCAATCAAGCGCGCGCGCATTGCTGCGCTTCTTCCCTTCAAGGCCGACTAACAATTTAAAGTGTAAAAACCGCAGGCTTTTGCCTGCGGTTTTTTGCTGCTCCCGCCAACGGGTGATAAACTTCGCTTGGCTGTGTTTGGGTTGAAAGTTTTAGGCGAGCTAAAACTTTCAACCCAAAGCGTCGGGCAAAGCCCTCGCGTGCGTTTGCGCACTCCTCGGTTACGTACGTCTGTGTACGCTCCTGTCGTCGCTTGCGCACGCTCCTTGTCTTGCTCGTTTCTGACCCGTTGCCAACTACGTAAAATCAGCCTGTCGTGCCCTCTTCCGTCGCCGACGGGGGAGGGTGTCACGAAGTGGTGGGTGGGAGAAACGCATACATGTATCACTTTTTTAAAAATAATGCGCGGATAACCCCTTGTAAACCTGGTAATATTTATAAAACGTGGAACGGCTTATGTGCAGCCGCGCCAGCATCTCTTCAAGCGAAATCTTATCCGCGTCGTAGCATGCGAAAAGATTTTGTATTTTTCGGTCCAGAGTAAACGCGGGCCTGCCGAATTTAATCCCCTTTTGCTTGGCTATTTTAATGCCTTCCTCCTGCCGTTTATGCAGGTACGTCCTTTCGTTTTCGGCCACAAACGATAAAATTTGCAGCACCACGTCGGAGATAAACCGCCCCAAAAGGTTGTTGTCCGCGCGCGTGTCCAAAAGGTCCATGTCCAGCACTTTAATGTCGCAGGCCGCCGTTTTGGTAATATAATACCACTCCTTGATTATCATGTCGTAGTTGCGGCCAAGTCTGTCTATGGACTTAACCACCAGCAGGTCGCCCGCCTTAAGTTTGCTGCGCAGTTTAAGATAATTTTTGCGGTTAAAATCTTTTCCGCTTTCCTTATCTTTAAAAATATTCTTTTCCTCCACTCCGAAGTGCACAAGCTCAACAAGCTGTCTGTCAAGATTTTGACCTTTGGTGGATACTCTTGCATACCCATAATTCATAAAAATTTTCCTCCTGTTTTATAAAAATGGCAGAAAAATTATATCACTAACACCTATTATGAAAAAAGTCCGTAAAAGTATAGTTTTACGGACAGACTGTAAAAAGTCGAATTTTTATATTTTTACGCCTAAAATTATATCATATTGCCTCCCGAATAAGCAAGTTTTTGAAGTACGAAAATGTATACTTTTACGGACGGGGAGGAAGTATGAAAATACGGCACAAAACAGTGCTTGCAATAGCTGCGGTTTGCTCATGTATATGCATGTTTTGCATAGGTTTTGCAAACTGGAGCATGGGCACGCCGAGTTCCACGGTAACGGGCAATATCTCCGCCGAGGACGTGTATTACATAGAATTTGTCGGCGTAACCGGCCTCGATTACGGCCCCGACGGCTTTACGGGCGGGCAATACAAAAGCGCCATGACCGTTACATACCGCGTTCACCCCGCAAATATAGCCCTGCAAACCCAAAATTACTCTATTACTGTTGCGCTGAGCCTCACGGAGCCTGCCACTATCAAAAACAATATTTTGTCCACAGAGTACATAAGCGCTAAGGTAAACAATGAGCCTAAAGAAAGGGACAAAAGTACCGATAATACAACCTTTAGCGTCACCGTTAGCAGCAAAGATTTGCCCGAGGAAGATTATAATTTAAAAATCGAATACACCATAGACTTCGGCGACGGAACGAATAAAGCCGATTTATTTAAACAGTATATTTTGCAGCCCTATACGGACAAAACGCAAAAGATCGGTTTTAAGTTCAACGCAACTATAACGGGAGGCGCCGCATGAGGACTTCCAAATTCACCATAGCCATGCTTACGGCGTTGTTTATGGTTTTGACGGTGTGCGCCGCCTTTGCCGCGTGGATTATAATCTCCCCCGTGCAGACCTATACGCCCGATTTTAAAGGCATAAATGTGTACATAAACCGCATTGTCGGGGCCGACTATGAAAGCGGCGGTATAGATTTAACTGCCAATCAAAGCTGGCGGGAAGAAAAAGACGGTAGCGCGGTAAGCAAATTTACGCTCTATGACGCGCGCAAAAAAGAGGAGATAGCCCCGGTCTCTGTCGGCAATGAAATTACTTACAGTAGCGGCATGACGGTTACCAACGGAACGAACCTGAAAACAGACGGAAAAGCCGTAACCGTCGGCAGTACTTACAGCGTAAACGGCATAACCGTGAAGATAGATACGCAATATAATATCGTCGGCACATACTACAAATCGGGGGATAATTTTATAACCGAAGGCTTTGGGTACGACGGTATCGGCAATGACTATTGTTATCGGTCCGACGATCGGTGCACATTCACAAATTTAATTTTAAAATACAAAACCGTGGACGTCGGCGGCACGCTCTACACCATAGAGGACGCATTAGCAACGGGCGGCAACGCAACCGTCAAAGCCGACACTTCATTTGCGGGCAAAAACATTGCCGACCAAGTCGGCTACACACAATCTGACGGCAACTACACTGTAAAAAGCGGCGCAACGTTGACGTTGCCCTACGATACTTCCAAAAATACCGAAAGGAAGGTAGGGGAATCCGGCACAAAAGAATATGAGGCGGGGGTTAACGCTACAGTAAACAAATACGGAAGCGAAGCGTCCGCCCGCGAAGACCCCGGCAACTGTGACCTTACCGTAACCGTTGCGGCAGACACAAAAATAACGGTTGACGGTTCGCTTAAAATAGGCGGAATAACAACGGGCGGCAACGGCGGCAATGCTAATGCCGGCCGTACATGTTCGGGGTATGCAAAACTTGTGCTTGGCCAAAACGCGGTAATTAAATCAAACGGCGTTATCGAGGCCTACGGTTTCATTGAAGAGGAAACGCAGAATAACAATTCGCAAGTGATTCTTAATGGCGGGTCTTTAAAAATGCCTTTTGTTGTTGTGGAACACAGGGGCGGCACTATTTTCTTGAGTATGTTGACGGCTTCTGATCGAGAAACTGGGTGGATGGAGGGTTCGCCGTTCAACCGTTTCTTTTTGGAAAACGTTGAACCTTTGCTCACTATAAAACGCTTCGCATCGTTGCTCGGATATGCAAATTTGTATGCAAATAATAAGGATAATACTGCTACAATTAATTTGATTGGCAATGTCGATTCAATGCTAAACATAGATGGTTACGTCACTGCAAAATTCGATAGAACTTCAAACAAAATGAAGTTGGACATATACGGCGACACAACACTAAATGATCTTTCTTTAACCCTTATGAAGGGTTTTGAAATTCATACTACATGTACAATGTTCCCCGTTTCGTGGATGCTAAACGTAAATTTCCATACGCTTCCCGGCATTGATTCCGCTTCTGTAACGTCCTCCGTCCAAAAATTCAAAATCTTACCGGGCGGCCAAGTGACGGTGGACAGGGGCGTAACGCTCAACGCGCCCGAAATGTTTGTTGCGGACGGCGATTATGAGGATTTTCCGTGCCCCTCATCCTTGCCAAAATACGAGACGTTTAAGGAAGGCGGTCAGCTTATCGTAAACGGCATGCTAAACGTAAACGCTTTCGGCGGCTGCGTTAAAAGCGTTTTGGACGGAGCGATTTTAAATGTAACCGAATCAAATCAATCGCATACGGGCGAAGTCAAGTACAAGGAGGGAGTTACAAGCAGTTCTGCCGTCGATTGGGAAATATACTATCAAACGCTAAATGGCAAAACGGAAACAAGTCCGGATTTTGCCGAATATATGCAAGCGGGAAGTTATGTTTCCCAAAACGGTGTTTGGGTGCCCTTTGCAATTGACTATGTATTCAAACTTAAAACAGGAGATACGATTACAGACATTGAAACAGAAGTTATAAATGAAAACGCTAAAACCTACCGCTTGGCGGAAACGTACACGTTGGATAAACCGCCCCAATGCGGCGGATATATATTTATCGGCTGGAGTTTTGACGAAAACGGTTCAAATTTAAGTCCGTCGTTCACGATTGACGGCAGCAAAAATACGGGGCACGTTAAGGTGTACGGATTCTTTGAGCAGACTGAAAATCAATATACAATTTCTTTCAGTGCAACTTACGAAGAAACTCCTATGCAAATTAGCAAAACGTTCAACGTAACCAAAGAAACGATAGGCAATATCGATTTTAACGATCCCGATATCGTTGGCGTTGTGACCAAATATGATTACGATACGGCGAAACAATACTACTTTGACGGTTGGTATTTTGATAAGGAATGTGAAGAGGAGCCCTATTCACCGGAAAAACTTGCCGAAAAGCCTTACGGTGAAATAACTCTGTATGCCAAGTTTGCCCAAAAATATAAATTACAAATTATAGTAGGATATAAGAATTTCAAAGATGAAAAAACCGGCGAAATAACAACATTACAAAGGAATCCGAGATTTATTTATGCATATCAGGGTAAAGACAATAAGGAGGAAAAAATAGACCAATATCTTTTCGGGTCCGATCAGAATCAGAATGATTATAATCTAATCCCTAAGGACGATGGCAGTACGATGCATTATAATAACGAGGGTGGAGATTATTTTAACGATAACTTCCCTCAAGAGTTATACTTTAAGCCTGGCGCAAGGGTGTATATAGATATTACATGTAATGGAAAAACTAGACTCCAAGTCAATCTGAATGATCAAAACACCATCTGCTACTTTATGTTTACACAAACAGGCACCGCTCAAACAGAGATTAGAATAGAATATAGTGATAACCTTACACCCTATACTAAGAAGGAATATCCTTGACCCCGACCCGTCTCCAACCGCCAATTAATTTGTCGGCAATGTCGCGCACCACGTTTCATCAAGCGTAGTACATATTTAAAAATGCGGTAAAAATTAGAATATGCGCGCGGCCGAATGGCCGCGCGCATATATTTAACCAAGCAACTTACATAGTGTCATTTCGAACGATATGAGACCCGCTGAAAGCGGGCGATTGAGTGAGAGAATCCCACGGTGGGTTGCTCGGAGCTGGATAGGACGCCTTAACAAACCTCGACCGGCCCACGAGGGGATTACCTCGCTTACCGCTTCGCTCACGCGCGGAATGACACGTTTCATCAAGCGTAGCACATATTTGAAAGCGCGCGGCCGTTCGGCCGCGCGCATATTTTTTAACATACGCAGTACATATTTTAAGCGGCGGGCGCAAAATGCGCCCGCCGCCTGTAAGTTGAAACGTGCTTGTAGCGTTCAGCGGAATGAATGGCTAACGTAGGTTGAGGCCGTAACGCTCGGTTCGCCCAAAAAAAACGACTCTCCCACCCGTCACTTCGTGACACCCTCCCCCGTCGGCGACGGAAGAGGGCAAGGAGTAGGCCCCCTTGGCCCCTTAATAAGCGGGAGTGGCACCGCTCCTTTACCTTGGCTCCCCGTAGTAGGGGGAGCGCGGTGGCTGCTCTTGGCTGTTTGGAATAGTAACCTTAACTAACCTCGACCTGCCCACCGTGAGAGACCTCGCGCTTCGCGCTCTGCCGTTTCCCGCAAAAGCGGGACCCCTCGGCAGGGCAGCGGGCAAAGCCCTCGCGCGGAATGACACGTTTCATCAAACCGCGACATGTTTTAAGTAGCGGCGCGCTGCCCGAAGAGGGCGGTGCCGATACGGATCATATTGCTTCCGCACTCCACGCACAGCTGCCAGTCTCCGCTCATGCCCATGGAAAGGTACTTAAAATTCCCGTCCTGCGCGGCCAGCCTGTCATACAGTTCGCGCATCTGCGCCGCCAAACCGTGCAGCAGCGCGCCGTCGTCCGACTGCGGCAGCATTGCCATCAGCCCCACCGTGTTCAGCGCGGGCAATTTTTTTATTTCGGAGTACATTTGCTCGGCCTCGCCGAAGGAAAACCCGCCCTTTGTCTGTTCGTTTCCGGCGTTTATCTGCAGCAGTATGTTTGAAACAACGCCCGCGGCCGCGCTCCGTTTGGAAAGCTCCTGTGCGAGCGGCAGCCTGTCCACCGACTGGTACAAATCGCACCTGCCCACAAGATATTTTATTTTATTGGTCTGCAGGTGCCCGATAAAGTGCCGCTGCGGGTTGCCGCAAATCTCGCCGTATTTATCGCGGAATTCCTGCACGTGGTTGTCGCCTATGTGCGTTATTCCCGCGGCGATCGCCTCGTTTATGGCCTCGGGGGACTGCGTTTTTACCGCCGCGACGACGGTTATTTTTTCCCCGAACGGGTTAGTTTGGGGGACGGTCCGCAAAAAGTTTTTAACGTTTTCACCTATCATTGCCATCTTTTTTGCTCCTTATTTTTTCAGAACCGCGCCCTCGGAGGCGGAGGTGACGCTTGCCCTGTATCTTGCAAGATAGCCGTCCGCGGGCTTTGTTTTGGGAGTGAAATTCCCGATACGTGTTGAGATTTCCTCGTCCGGGAGCCTGACGTTCAGCCTGCCTGCGGGGATATCTATCTCTATAATGTCGCCGTCTTTAACTATGCCTATCGGCCCGCCCGCGGCCGCCTCGGGGCAGACGTGGCCTATGGCCGCTCCGCGGGTTGCGCCCGAAAATCTGCCGTCCGTGACCAGCGCGACGTCCGCGCCCAGCCCCGCGCCGACGATGGCGGAGGTGGGGGTAAGCATTTCGCGCATGCCGGGGCCGCCCATCGGCCCTTCGTAGCGGATAACCACTACGTCGCCCTTTTGAATTTTGCCCGAGGAAATGGCCTGCATGGCCTCCTCTTCGCTGTCAAAGCACCGCGCGGGACCGCAGTGTTTAAGCATTTTTTCGTCCACCGCCGATTTTTTTACCACCGAACCCGCGGGCGCGAGGTTGCCCTTTAAAATGGCCAGTCCGCCCTGCGCCGAATAGGGGTTTGAGAGGGGACGTATTACGTTTTCGTCATAATTTTTCGCGTTTTTTATCACCTCTTTAAGGGGCTTGCCGCACACCGTCATAACGTCGCCGTCTATAAGGTTTGCGTCGTACAGCTCTTTCATAACGGCGGAAATTCCGCCCGCCTCGTGCAGTTCCTCTATATAGTGTTCTCCCGCGGGCGCAAGGCGGCAGAGGTTGGGGGTCTTTTCCGAGATTTCGTTCATTATGTCTATGTTGACGTCCCCTACGCCCGCCTCGGCCGCAACGGCCAAAAGGTGCAGCACCGTGTTGGTGGAGGCGCCTATCGCCATATCCACCGTTTCGGCGTTTTTAAAGGCCTGTTTTGTGAGGATATCGCGGGGACGTATCGAGTTTTTCAGCAAATTCATCACCGCTTCGCCCGCCTCTTTGGCCAGCGCGAGCCGCTGCGAATACACCATCGGCAGGGTGCCGTTGCCGGGCAGGGCCATGCCGAGCGCCTCGCACAGGCAGTTTAAGCTGTTTGCCGTGAACATTCCCGAACAGGACCCGCAGGTGGGGCAGGCGTTGCACTCAAAATCCTTCAGCTCGTCCGCGCCGATAATGCCCGCGTTGTATGCGCCCACTTCCTCGAACATGGTCGAAAGGGAGGTCTTTTTGCCCCGCGCTTTCCCCGCCAGCATCGGCCCGCCGGAGATAAATATCGAGGGCACGTTGACCCTTGCCGCCGCCATCAGCATGCCGGGAATGATTTTGTCGCAGTTGCCTATAAATACGGCCGCCTGAAAAGCGTGGGCGCGTATCAAAATTTCCGCACCGTCTGCAATTATTTCGCGGGAGGGGAGGGAGTATCTCATTCCCGCGTGGCCCATGGCTATGCCGTCGCAAACGCCTATCGAGGGCACTATAACGGGCTTGCCGCCCGCCGCTATAACTCCCTCGGCCGCCGCCCTTGCAATCATGTCGAGGTGCATGTGTCCGGGTATAATTTCGCTCTGCGCGCAGATTATGCCCACGATGGGTTTTTCGATTTCCTTGTCCGTCCAGCCGAGCGCCCTCAAAAGGGAGCGTTGCGGGCTCATGTCCGCGCCGTCCGCAAATTGGTTTTTCATGGTTTTTGCCTCAAAAAAGTGAATATATGTTGAGTTTTTTATAGTCAGTCCGCGTTTTTGTATAAAATTTTGTACTCGCCGCCGTCCCTGTCTTTTAGCGTGTGGGAGCCTCTCGCAAGGGCCGTGACGCCCGTTCTCTGCATTTCGAGTATGCCGTAGGGCTCGATAACCTTCAAAAAGGCGTCTAACTTGTCGGGGTCGCCCGTTATTTCGAGTATCATCGTTTCGGGCGAAAGATCCACCGTTTTGGCCTTATATATTTCGTTTATCTGGATTATCTGGCTCCTCATTTCGGGCGCGGCGTGCACTTTAACGAGCAACAGCTCCCTGTAAACGCAGTCCAGCTCGTTGGCGCAGCCCACCTTGATTATGTCCTCTAACTTGTCCATCTGCTTGATGAGTTGGTACAGGATGTACTCGTCGCCCTTCAAAATAATCGTCATGCGCGAAACTTCGGGGTCCTCGGTGGTGCACGCGCTTATGCTCTCTATGTTGTAGCCCCGCCGCGTAAAAAGGCCCGTTATGCGCGTCAGAACGCCGCTTTTATTGTATGCAAGCGCGCCTATGGTGTACTTTTTTTCTTCGTTCATGTGGGGTTGTCCTCCAAAACGTCTATCTGTTTATCGTACGTCTGCCCCGGCTTAATCATGGGCAGCACGTTTTCGTCGGGGGAGATTATGCAGTCCACCAGCACGGGCAGGCTCTCCCTTTGCGCCGTATCGAAGGCTTCGGCCAGAGTTTGCCGTATGTCGCCGTCCGTATCCAGCTTCAGCCCGCGCGCGCCCATGCTCTCGGCAAATTTTACGTAGTCTATCCTGCGGTTTAAAGTCGTCTGCGAAAAGCGGCGGGAGTAAAATATCTTTTGCCACTGCCGCACCATGCCCAAAACGCCGTTGTGCATAAGCAATATCACCATAGGGATTGAGCGGTTCACCGCCGTTATCATCTCGTTTAAGTTCATTCCGAAGCACCCGTCGCCCGTGACCAGGACGGGCGCCTTGCCCGTGCCCGTAGCCGCGCCTATTGCCGCGCCGAGGCCGTAGCCCATGGTGCCCAGCCCGCCCGAGGAGCAAAACAGTCGGGGGCTGTTCACGGCAAAGTGCTGCGCCGCCCACATCTGGTGCTGTCCCACGTCGGTCACGAGGGGACTGCCTTCGGGCGCGAGGTCGGAGGCCGCCTGCAAAATCTTGTATGCCCGTATGGAGGTGTCCTTTTTTGCCGCGTTTTCCTTTTTGAAGGCCTCTATCTTCACCCGCCAGTCCTGTCTCTGCCGCTCTTCCAGCATTGGCAAAAGGGTCTTTAACGTTTCGCCCACGTCCGCCATAATGTGCAGGGTGCTCTTTACGTTTTTATCTATTTCCGCGTCGTCTATGTCGACGTGTATAACCGTCTTGTTTTCTGCGAACTTGTCGCGGTTCAGCGCAACGCGGTCCGAAAAGCGGGTGCCCAGCGCAATCACGACGTCCGCCTCGGTCAGCGCCTTTGCCGCCGCCACGGTGCCGTGCATGCCTATCATGCCGAGGCACAGCGGGTCGTTTTCGGGCATGCAGCCCTTGCCCATAAGGGTGTACGCGACGGGACTCCCCAACTTTTTACACAGCTGTTTTAAAAGGGGGGAGGCGTCCGCGGCGATAACTCCGCCGCCCGCAATGATAACGGGTTTTTTGCTCGCGTTTACGGCTTCGGCTATCCGCTCGAGTTTTTCGGGCGGGACGGGCGAGGGCGCGTTTTGTTTGGGAACGGAGGGGACGTAGTTGCATTTTGCCACCTGCACGTCCTTTAAAATATCCACCAGCACGGGCCCTTTTCTGCCGCTGCCCGCAATTTCAAAGGCCCTGCGCACGGTGTCCGCCAGCTCGCGCACGTCCTTTACGATAAAGTTATGTTTTGTTATTGGTATGGTTATTCCCGTTATGTCTATTTCCTGAAAGGAATCCCTGCCCAAAAAGTTTATCCCTACGTTGCCCGTTATGGCGACGAGCGGCACGCTGTCCATAAAGGCGGTGGCAATGCCCGTAACAAGGTTGGTTGCGCCCGGTCCCGAAGTTGCAAAGCACACGCCCGTCTTGCCCGTAACCCGCGCATAGCCGTCCGCCGCGTGCGCCGCGCCCTGTTCGTGGGCGGTAAGCACGTGGTCTATTTTGCCGTTCCTGTACAGAGCGTCGTAAATATCCAGCACCGTTCCGCCGGGATATCCGAAAATCGTATCGACGCCCTGCTCCAAAAGGCAGTTTATAAGTATATCGGCGCCCGTAAGTTCCATAAAACTCCCCTTGCAAATTAATATTCATTTCATTGTATAATAAATCGCCGCGCAAGTCAACTTATTTAAAGCGCAACGCCGTTGACAAACGGGCCCGCGCGTGCTACAATTACAAAAGGTGAAAAAATGAAAAATCTCGATAAATACAAACTTATCACGGCGATATTTCAGCTTGTAAGCGGATTGGTGCTCATCGGCATCTCCGTATATTATTACGTTACGGGCCAGACGCAGAATTTTTTTATTTTTTTGGTGATAGGCATAATTTTCGTGGTTATGCCCGTGATTACTTTTATAAAAATGTTCCTTTCCAAAAATAAAGATGACGACGACGAAAAGGGCGGCAAACCCAAGGGTTTTTTATAAAAAAGGGTATTGCAAATTAAAAACCGCGGTGATATAATTTTATACGGTACAAGATATCAAAGGGGGAAAATATATGAAAGATTGTAACTGCGGCTACTGCATGCGCGGCGAACTTTTGGATAAATTCGGCATATATATCTGCGATTTGTCCGTCAGCACGCTGATTTTGTTCAAGGAACAGTCCCACCGCGGCCGCTGCATAGTGGCCTACAAGGACCACGTTTCCGAGATAGTAAACATCTCCGACGAGGAGCGCAACGCCTTTTTCGCCGACGTAAACCGCGCGGCAAAGGCAATACACAAGGTGTTCAAGCCCGACAAACTCAACTACGGAGCCTATGGCGACACGGGCTGCCACCTGCACGTGCACCTCTGCCCCAAGTATAAGGACGGCGAAGAGTGGGGCGGCGTATTCCAGATGAACCCCGGCAAGGTGTATCTTACCGAGGGGGAGTATGCGGAGATGATCGAGGCCATCAAATCGGCCCTGTAGGCTGCCGCCAACGGGTGATAAACTTCGCAATACTGTGTCGCGTTTGCGCACTCCTCGGTCACGTACTTCTATGTACGCTCCCGTCGTCGCTTGCGCACGCTCCTTGTCTTGCTCGTTTCTGACCCGTTGCATATTATGGGCGGCGTGTATAACTCGCTTCTACCCACCGCTAACTGCGTAAGGGCACCCACCCGTGGCTCCCTTTAGTTTGAGGGGATTGTCACTTTTGCAATAAAGAAACTTGGATGCAACATAACGTTGCCACGAAAAAGCGCAGGCACGGCCTGCCGAGCTTTTTGTGAACTAAAATAATAAACGTTGCAAGCAAAACCACGCTTTTGCGCAGCAAGACCCAATTTGCGCATACCTGCGCCTGAGCGGGGTGAATGCCTGCGATTATATAATCGTGGGCTCTTAAAAAATCGCAGGCAGAGGGCGAGCAGCCCTCAAAATCACGAAAAAGCGCAGGCACGGCCTGCCGAGCTTTTTGTGAAACTATTTAAGGAGAAAAATTTGAGATGGCACATAATGTTATAGCCGAAGCCAAAAGATGTTTAAATTGTAAAAAACCCATGTGCAGAACGGGCTGTCCCATAAACACGCCCATTCCGCAGATGATACAGATGTTTTTGAACGGGGAGATAAAGGAAGCGGGCAAAATGGTGTTCGAAAACAACCCGCTGTCCGTTGTCTGCTCCATAGTTTGCAACCACGGCAACCAGTGTCAGGGGCACTGCGTGCGTGGAATAAAGGGGGAACCCGTTGAAATTTCCACCATAGAAAATTTCGTGTCCTCGCGCTATCTCGACACGCTGGAGCTGGACAAGGCGCCCTCCAACGGCATAAAGGTGGCGGTAGTCGGCGCGGGCCCCGCGGGCATAACCATTTCCATAAAGATGGCCCTTTTGGGCTACGACGTGACGGTGTTCGAGTCAAAGTCCAAGATAGGCGGCGTGCTGCGTTTCGGTATTCCCGAATTCCGCCTGCCCAAGTCCATCGTGGACAAGTATGAAGTTATAATGCGCAAGCTCGGCATAAAGATAAAGCCCAACATAACCATAGGCAAGGCGTTCGGCGTGGAGGAGCTCTTCCGCGACGGCTTCAAGGCCATAGCCATAGGCACGGGCGTAACGTGGCCCATCGCGCTCAATATAAAGGGCGAAACTTTGGGGCACGTCCACTACGGCATCCACTATCTCGAGTCGCCCGAAAGTTACAAGCTCGGCGACAGCGTGGTGGTAATCGGCGCGGGCAACGTGGCTATGGACGTGGCGCGCACGGCGCTCAGGCAGGGCGTCAGGGACGTAAAAATCACCGTCCGCTCCGAACAGTACTCCGCAAGCAAGGAGGAGGCCGAATACGCCGAGATAGAGGGCGCGCAGTTTATATACAACAAGGCCCCCGTGGAGATAACCGACGAGGGCGTGATATTTGCCGACACCTACACCGACGAAAACGGCAAGCTGATTTTCACCGACAAAACCGAACTTATGAAGTGCGACACGGTGATGATCTGCATCTCCCAGCGCCCCTCAAAGCTGATTTTGTCCGACACCTACGGGCTGGAAGTAAACGAGCGCGGGCTGGCAAAGATAAGCGAAAACGGCGAAACTTCCCGTCCCGGCCTGTTCGCCTCGGGCGACGTCGTGCGCGGCGCAAAGACGGTGGTGGAGGCCGCCGAGACCTCCAAGCGGGTCGTAGAGGCAATGGACAAATATTTGAAGTCCCTCCCCAAGGAGGAATAGTTGCGCCGCCGCGCATACGGCGGCAGCATATGTACAAAATAAAATATTTGCGGCGGCGCATATGCGCCGCCGCTCTTTTTAGGGCTTTTATTTTATTTCCGCAAGGTCGTACTCTCTCGAACCTATGCCGAGCGCGGCCGCCGCCTCGATGGTATGCACGCCGTTGCGGCTCTCTATGCGCTCCAGAAGATGCGCCTGTCCGGGGTCGTCCTTTGCGGCGTAAACAAGGTCAAGGCAGGCCTGGTCTATAGCCACGGGATCGAGGGAAACCAAAATGCCGATATCCTTCATGCAGGGATCCTCGGCAACGGCGCAGCAGTCGCAGTCCACCGACATATTTTTCATGACGTTCACGTACACCGCGTTGCCGTTGAAAAACTTAACCACGGAGGAGGCGGCGTCCGCCATAGCCTCCAAAAACGAATCGTGGTCGCTCGTCCAGAAGTCGTCGGGCACGCCCGCGCCGTGGATATACGCCTTGCCGTAGGAGGAGGCGATGCCTATCGAAAGTTGCTTCAACGCCCCGCCGTAGCCTCCCATCGGGTGCCCCTTGAAGTGGGACAGCACCAAAAGGGAGTTATAGTTGGCAAGATTTTTGCCCACGTAGTTCTTTTTTATCATCTTGCCGTCGGGGATATCCAGCACGAGGTCGGGCCCCTCGGCGTCCATAAGGTCCACCTTAAAATATTGGCTCCAGCCGTGTTTTTTAAGGGTCTTAAGGTGCTTTGCGGTCGTGTTGCGCTCTCCCTCGTACGCGGTGTTGCACTCCGTGACCGAGCCGCCCACAAAATCTATCACGGGCTTCCAGAAATCGGGTTTCAAAAAGTTTTGGTTGCCTACTTCGCCCGAGTGCAGCTTAATCGCCACGTTGCCCTTAAGCTCCTTGCCGCACAGCCTGTACAGTTCCAAAACTTTTTCGGGTATAATCGTCCTCGAAAAATAAACCTTGGGCTTCATTTTATCTCCTAAAAAATCATTATTTTAACAACATTATAAATTAAAACTCGCCGTTTGTACATATTTTTTTTGCAATTTTTTCGGTTTTTTCGGGGTCGGGCGGGCAAATATTTATATTTTTTTTATTTTTGGGCGAAACGGGCGCAACTTCCCCCTCCCGCGTGAGCCATACATTCCGCTTGCGCTACTTTTCCGCACCCCAAAAACAAAAAATCGGCGGGAATAAATTTACTTCTCCGTATTGAATTTGGCAAAATTATATAATATAATGTTAGCGTAGCCGCGCGGGACAACGCTGCGGCAAAACATAAAATTCGGGGGTTAAAATGAAAAAGATTATAGCGATAACCGCAACCGTTGCGGTCGTGCTGATTGCGGCAATAGTCATAGTCGCGCTCGTGTTCTTCAAGCCGTCGGCTCCGCCCGCAACTCCGCAGGAATACACCGTTACGTTCGACTATAACTACGATAGTAAGGGGACGTATCAAACGGCCCAAACGGTAAACGGCAAGGTCGCCGCGCCCGCGGAAAATCCCGGGCGCACGGACCATGACTTCGGCGGCTGGTTTACTGCGCCCGAGGGCGGCAATGAATGGGTTTTTGATAGGGACCAAGTGACCGAAAGCACTACGCTCTACGCGCACTGGACGGCGAAGGGCGGCGCGGCGGAAGACGTGACCGTCACCTTCCGGACCAACGGCGGCAGCTCGGTCAATTCCCAAACCTTTAAGGCGGGCGGCAAGGCCATAAAGCCCGAAACCGACCCAACCTATGGTGAAAACGTATTCTGCGGCTGGTACTCCGATGAGGCTTGCACGCAGGAATACGACTTCAACAAGCCCGTCAACGAGAATATCACAATTTACGCCCTCTGGAAGCATTGGGCGGACAAGGAGAGCGTGGCGGTCGGCAACATAGTAACTTCCGCCCAAAGCTCGATCGGGTCTGACGGAAAACTTACAACGGAATATAAATATAACGACCACATAACTTTCCCTGTGGGAATGAAGCCCGAAACGGGCAACATCAACACGCAGGGCAAGTCGCCCATAACGGTGACGTTGGCGGATGGCGGCGTGTACGGGATATATATCCACGGCGTGGGCGCCTCCTCCGACAAGCAGTCGCAGATAATAATCAAAGACGGCGACGGCGAAACGGCGGAAACGTTGGCCTCTTCCGAACCCGTGGGCAGCAAGGCGGAATTGAGCGTAACCGTACAAGACCTCAAAGGGGGCACGTACTATATCTATTCCACCAACTCGGTGCGTATAGATACGTTTACCATACGCGAGCTCGTCCCGCTCGACCAGTCGGGCAACCCCGGCGGCGAACAGGGCGGCGGACAGGAGCTTACAACCGTTACGGTAACCTTTGAGAGCGCGGGCGGCACGCAGATATCGCCCGTCGTGCTCCAAAAGGATAAACTCCCCGCAACGATAGACGAACCCGATCCCGCCCCTTCGCGTTTCGGCTTTAAATTCAACGGCTGGTTTACCGAGCCCGAGGGCGGCAATGAATGGGTTTTCGATAGGGATCAAGTGACCGAAAGCATAACTCTCTACGCGCATTGGGAGAAAGATCCAAATGTAAATACCGACGCAACCGAGCTCTACACCGTGACGTTTACGGTTGACGGCTCCGTGCACTACGTGCAAAAGGTTGAAAACGGCCAAAGGGCGACAAGGCCCGCCGATCCCAAAAAGGACGGAGCCCAATTCGTCGGTTGGTACAAAGCCGACCAAACGCCGTTCGACTTCGATTCGTTCATAACCGACAACTTGACCCTCACGGCCAAGTTTGAAAATCTCGACGCAAAGATAGTTGAAACGGGCGCGTATAACGAGAGCCTGTACGTAATTTGGCAGGACGCAAACCCCGCAGGCGCAAAGGTGGAGTATAAGCTCCAAGGCGCAAGCGATTGGACGGAGGTCGACGCACCCCTTATCCGTGCATACGGCTCCAACGCCCGCGCGGATATTGTCGGGCTGAAAGCAGGCAATTATAACGTGAGAGTAACCCCGTCGGGCGGGGTTTCGGCAATAGAGTTGCCCGGCGCGATTGCCGTTGCGGCTTACGACCGTTCGGGCTACGCGCACTTCAACTATCACGACGGTATCGGCGCATATAACGACGACGGCACCTTAAAGGAAGGCACGCTTGTAATTTATGTAACCGATGAAAACAAGAACGATATTCTTGACTACGCATACGTCAACGGACAAAAGGTAGATATATCGGGATATATGGTAGCTACGCAGACCGCGGGCGGCGTTACGGCAGGGCAGCAGACGGGCATAGGCGCGCTGTTAAATAACCGCCGCTATTCGGGCGCCGACCGCATGAACGTTGGTATCGCCAAGCTGTGCGAAGTTTACGGATCCGTGGCCATCCGCATAGTCGGCAAGGTTTCCGCCGAACTTGAAAATTCCATGGTTTCGGGCATAGACGGCTTGACTACGTGGGATTCCACCGAAAACGGCGGTTCCGAGGGCGACAACGGCAGAATGGCGAGAATGGTCAACGCGCACGACCTCACGATAGAGGGCATAGGCGACGACGCAAGCATTTACGGCTGGGGTATTCACTTCATATCCAGCGTATATTCCGGTAAAACCGCGCGCATGGGCACGAGTTTTGAAGTAAGGAATATTACTTTTGAACACAACCCCGAGGACGCCGTGGGAATGGAGGGCGAACAGGAATCCTCAGGATTGACCGCTCCCGTTGAAAGGTGCTGGATACACAACAACACCTTCCTGCCCGGCTACGCATATCAATATGCGGGCAAGGAGAGCGACAAGAAGGAGGGCGACGGCAGCTGCGACTTCAAGCGCGGCATGTACTACACCCTTTCCTACAACTACTTTGAATATTGCCACAAGACAAACCTTATCGGTTCGTCGGACGACGCATATCAGTTCAATATAACGATGCACCATAACTGGTGGAACAACTGCGGCTCGCGCGTGCCTCTCGCCAGACAGGCAAATATCCACTACTACAACAACTACGTTTCGGCAGACCGGAACGATTCGCGGGCGGAGTTGAGCTACGTAATGAGCATACGCGCAAACGCCTATATCTTTGCCGAAGCCAACTATTTTGACGGTTGCAAAAATGTAACGCAGTTAAAGGCGGGCGCGGTAAAGGGCTTAAATAACGTCGTATATGCCAACGAGGGCGATAACGAGATGACAGTGGTATCCGACCGAAGCGAAACAGTCCCCAACGGCTGCAAATATCTGACAACCGATTACAGCAAGTTCGACACGGACGAAAATCTGTTCTACTACGACAAAGTCAACAACGTGAGCCGCTGCCTGCTCGACGACGCGGTTACCGCAAGGCAAAAGGCAATTATGTTTGCGGGCGCAAACGGGCACGGCAAAGGCATAAACACGGCGATGAATCAGTACACGCCCGACGGCGCGCTTCAAATTCCCGACGGCGGCAATCTTACCGTAACCATCGGAACAGACCAACAGGGCATAGCGTTCAACGGCGTTTCCAAAGGCAAATTCAAGGGGCAGGGCATAACTTTCACCCTCGCCGCGGAGGCCGCCTTGACGATAACCACAACCACCACGGGCGAACCCGCGCCCGAACTCATTTCTTCGGACGGCAGAATGTACGCCCACAAGTTTGAGGACACGCTGCAAATAGTTCTTCCCGCGGGCACGTATATAGTTGCCTCGGGCCAAAAGGACAAGGAGGCGGTCGTCACCGCAATGACGTTCGAAAACACCGAGGCCTCGTCTGCGGCAAGAGTGGAGGCGGCAAAAGCGGCAATAGAAAAACTGCCCGAAGCGGCAGAAGTTGCTCTTTCCAATGCCGCTGACATAAAGGCGGCGCGCACGGCATACAATTCCCTCACCGCGGCGGAAAAGAAGACCTTCGACGAAAAACTTTTGGAAAAACTCGAGGCATGCGAGGCTCAGCTCTCCAAACTTCAGGTCGAAAGAGTCAAAGAATTGATCGGGGCGATAGGCGAAGTGACTGCCGAATCCTATCCCGAGATAGAGGCGGCGCAGAACGCATACAACTCGCTCAACGCCACGCAGCAGGCTCAGCTCACCGAAGAAAAAGCTACTCTCGACAAGGCGGTCGCGGACTTTGAAAAGTTTGCCGTCCAAAGCCTTATCGACGACATAGACAAGTGGCGCGCGCAGGTGGGCGAAGAGGACGGCACCGACAGGGAAAACGTTGAATCGCTGGTTGCGGCGGGCCAAAACCTGCAGGCGCGGTACGACGGATTCGGCGAGGACGGCTCCGACAGACGGCCGGACATAACCAACTACGCAGATTTGACCGAAGGCATGGACATTCTCGCAAAATATCAACATGTATTCGCTTTTGAGGACGCTTTGGACGCCTTTGACAGCACAACCGTCACTGCGGCAGACTCCTCCAAGGTTGCCGAACTCAAAACGGCATACGAGGCTCTCACCCCCGAACAGCAACAGGCTTTGACTTCCGAACAAACCCAAAAATACAACGCAATAATTCAGGCCTATACCGATTTGATGAGTCAAAGCATTGCCGTCAGCTTCTTGGAAGGTAAACCGTCTAACGAAATATTCGAGCATGTAGGTGAAAAGAAGAACGCAAAGGGCGAGAAATTCTTTGTCCATGCGGCGAACCAAGAATTTGCTTCGGGCGCTAAATTCGAGAGTACAACCGATTTGAAACTTACCTTGACCGTAGATATGGAATTAAAGCTGTATTTCAATGTCGGTCAGTGCCAAAATATTAAAATTGACGGAACGTTATACACAACGGCGGCTGACGGCGAAGACAAATATGTTGTAACCGTAAAGTTGAAGGCGGGCGAGCACCATATTACAAGAGGAGATAAAGAAATCTGGCTCTACTACGCAACGCTTACGCCTGCGGCTTAAAGTTGCAAAAAAATAAACCAAACAGGCGGCGGGAGGCGAAAGTCTTCCGCCGCACGGCCGTTTGCCCCAACTAAATTTTTTTGGGCGGGTCAACCGAGCCCGATTACTTGACAAAATCCATATGATTTAATAAAATATAATACAGTACATTTTTAACATTCCAATATAAACGGCGGGGGCTCTCGGAGTATGGAAGAGGACGTAATCGGTTTAATAGCGCAGGCGGAGGCGCAGGCTACGGAAATAAAGGAAAAGGCGCAGGCGGAGGCGGCTGAAATAATAGCCGCTGCCGAAAAAAGGGCTGCGGGCATCGTAAAGGAGTCCGAAGTTTTTTGCGCGCAATACCGCGTTGAAAAGTTTGCCGAAGCCAAGGCCGAAGCCGAAAACGCATACAATGCCGCTATAATGTCGGGCAAGGCTGCCGCAAAGGAGTATGCCGACGGCATAATCGCCCGTTCGGACGGCGACGTTTCGGATATCGTGGGGAGGCTCCTCAAGTGATCGTCCAAATCAAAAAACTCAACATGGCCGCGCTTTTGTACGACAGGGACGCCCTTTTGAACGTTCTGCAAAAGACCAACGCGGTGGAAATAAAGGAGCACGCCGCCGCTGACGGCACGTCTCCGCTCGAAACGTGCGGCGGGGAGCTTGCAAGCTATCTTACCTCTCTCGAGGCCGCGCTGGACATTCTCGCCCCTGCCGCGGAAAGCGCCGCGCGCGAAAAAAAGGGGAGCGAGCCGCCCGTAAAGGACGGTTTTGCCGTAACGTATGAAGAATTTGCCTCCGCGGGCGAAAAAAAGGCGGAGATGGACGCCCTCGTGGAGCGCATAAACAGCTTGACCGACCAAAAGAATACCGCGTCCTCGGAGGAGGCGGGCCTTTTGCGCGCTCTCTCGGCCGCAAAGCCCTATTCGGTAATAACAAGGCCGTTTAACTCGTACGCAGACACGGCGCACACAAAAACGCGGTTGGGATTGGTGTCCGCGCCCGCATGGAGCGGCCTTCAGAAGTCTTTGGACGATATCCCCCTTGCGGCCTACTCGGCGGAGAGGACGGACGAGGGCGTGGTTTTATGCGTAACCGCCCACAAGACGGTGTTTGCCGCGGTGGAAAACCTGCTGGCGGAGGCGGGCTTTGCCCTATGCCCCTACAATTCGGGCTCCACGGGGCAAGACCAATACGACCTTCTCGGGGCGCAGCTTGCGGCCAAGCGGGAGGAGCGTGAAATAGCCGCGCGGGAGCTGGCGGCGCTGGCGGGTTCTCTGCGCGATTTAAGGATATACTGCGACTATGTCGGGTTTTTGGTGGAAAAGGAGGCCGTCTCGCAAAAACTGCGCGGCATGGAGCGCACCTTCTTTCTGGAGGCCTTTGTGCCCGCCGAAAGCCAGAACGCGGTAAAGGACGCGCTGGACAACTGCGGCTGCGCCGTTTGGTATGAATTTTCCGACCCCGCAGAGGACGAGGAAATCCCCACCCTGCTTAAAAACAACCCCGTCGTCACCAATTTCGAGGCGATAACGAACATGTATTCCCCGCCCAACGCGCGGGAATTCGACCCCAACACGGTGATGGCGTTTTTCTACAGCCTGTTTTTGGGCTTTATCATGGGCGATATCGGCTACGGGCTTATTATGGCTTTGGGCGGCGGTCTGCTGTGGTATAAAAGCCGCAAGGGCAGCGGCTTGAAGAGCCTTTCGGGCGTGTTCGCGGTGGGCGGAATATTCACGATAGTATGGGGCTTTTTGTTCAATTCGCTGTTCGGCATACCTGTTTTGCCCCGCACTGTAATGCCCTCGGCGTTCGATATGACGACCAACACGTTCGATAACTACACCTTTATTGGCATGCAGATACCCGCCGTGCTCGTTATCGCAATGATGCTCGGCATAAGCCAGCTTTTGGTGGGATATCTCTGCCGCGCCTACGGCGAGTGGCGCAACGGCAACATTCTCGACGGCATTTTCGACGGCCTGATATGGGCGGTATTCTCCGCGGGCGTGATAATTGCCGTGTCGGGGCTTGTAGAGGAGTTCCGCCTGCCCTCCGCGTTCCCTGCGGTCGGCGGGATAATGGCGGGCGTAAGTCTTGTTTGCGCCGCCCTCACCGCGGGCAGAAAGGAAAAGCTCGTCGGCAAGTTCACCAAGGGCTTCGGCGCGGTGTACGGAGTGATAAGCTACGTTTCGGATATTTTAAGCTACGCCCGTCTCTACGGCCTGATGCTCTCGGGCGCGATAATAGCGCAGATAATTTCAAAGTATTCCATACAGTTTATAACGGGCGGCAACTTTGCGCTCATAATACTCGGCGTGGTTCTTATGTTGGTGGGGCACGCATTCAACCTTGCCATAGGCCTTTTGGGCGCGTATATACACGACGCAAGGCTGCAGTACGTGGAGTTCTACGGCAGGTTCTACACGGGCGAAGGGGAGCTGTTCACCCCCCTCGGCTCGCAGCACAAACACGTGTACGTCATGCAATAAACGTGCATACGTGTTAAGTTTTTCAAGGTTTTATGCCGCATATGCGGAATCGATAAGCTATAATTTCGGAGGTTAAAATATTATGTACACAACAGGTTACGTCATTGCAATGGCGGGAGTGGCTCTCTGCGTGCTTTTATGCGGAGTCGGCTCGTGCATCGGCCTTTTCAAAACGGGCCGCGCTGCGGCGGGCGTTTTGAGCGAGGACCCCAAAAAGTTCGGCAAGCTCATGGTCTTGGTGCTTCTTCCCGCAACGCAGGGCATCTACGGCTTTATAATTGGCATCATCGCCGCCGGCTCTTTAAACGCCGCCATGGAAACGGCTCAGGGCTGGGCCTTTGTGGGAGCCGTTCTCCCCATGATGCTTTCGGGCCTCATCACGGGCATCTTCCAGGGCCAGTCCGCGGTCAACTGCATCTATGCCGTGGGCAAGCAGGAGTCGTTGGGCGGCAAGCTCGTCGTCTATCCCGCAATGATAGAGTTCTACGCGATCCTCGGCCTCATAATTTCCATAATGCTTGTAGCGTCTGTATAAGGAATTAAAATGAGCAAGGAAGACATAGTAAACCGCATAATATCCGACGCGGAATCCGAGGCTGCGGATATTTTAAAGTCTGCCTCCTCGCGGGCCGAAGAAATAATTGCCGCCGCCGAAAAGCATGCCTTTTTGGAGCGGAACGAGGCCGAAGCCGAGGTGGAGGAGCGCGCAAAACGCTATTCGGACGGCAGGGCCGCGGCGGCGCGGCTGGACTCGGCCAAAATTTTGCTTGCCGAAAAGCGGCGGGTGATAGACGAAATCTACGCCCGCGCCCTTAAAAAACTGTTGGCGCTCGGCGAAAGGGAGACGGTTGCGCTGATGGCCCGCCTCTTGCAGGAAAACGCCGAGGAGGGCGACGAAATCGTCCCCGCCGAAGGGTTCAAATTCGTGCCGCAGCTGATGCGGCTCCCCGTCGTGTCGGCAAAAAAACTCACGCTGTCCGACGGGCGCGCAAAAATATCGGGCGGGTGCCTGTTGCGCGGCAAAAAGAGCGACAAGGACCTTTCCTTTTCCGCGCTTTTAAAGGCGGACATGGAGGAGCGGCAGGCCGCGCTGGCCGCCAAACTCTTTGCCGCCGACCCCCCCAAAGAGTAAATTATATTTTTATTTTGGGCGGCACGGGCGTATCGCCCCGCGCGGAGGTGAGCCATACATTCCGCTTGCGCTACCTTTCCGCCCGCCCGAACTAAAAAAACGCAACACAACTATCGATATATGTTAAATTCCGTATATACAAACGGCGTTATAGCCGTAAAAGAGCGTAGCCTTCTCGGCGAAAAAATCCTGCGCTTCACCGAAATGTCGCAGCAGGACGTTTTGCGCGCCCTTGCGGAGAGCGGTTTCGGCAGCGGCGCGGAGGAGCGCTCGGGCGAGGCGCTCTGCGGGGCGGAGGAGAGCGCGCTCGACAACTTTATACGCGAGTACGCCCCCTCCAAAACGGAGCTTAGCTATCTTTTGTCCCCGCGCGATTTTCACAACGCAAAGGCGCTGTGCAAGGCGGCCGTTTTGCATACGGACGCCGACAAAATGCTTGCGCCCGAGGGCCTCGTGCCCGTGGCGGAGCTTTCGCGGGCGATCGGGGGAGGGGACTTCGACGCTCTGCCCGTATATCTTTGCGGCCCCGTGCGGGAAGTATTCTCGCGCGAGGACATAACGGGCGCGGAGATAGGCGCGATTTTCGACGGCGCGCTGTACGGCCATCTTGCGGCAAGCTGCAAGTTCAACCCCACGCTCAAAAAGTTGGCGGCGGGCAGGGCCGACAGGCTCAATATTCTGACGGCTTTCCGCGCGGGCGAAAGGGAGTTGGCCGAAAAGTTGTACGTGGGCGGCGGCAAGCTCAAAAAAGAGCAGCTCGCCCCGCTGTTCGGCGGAGAGGAACAGATAGAGAAGTCCTTCAAAAAGTCCCCTTATTTGCCGTTTATACGGCTGTGCCTCGCGGCCAAGGCGGGCGGGCAGCCCTTCACCGAGGGCGAGCGCGCGCTCGAATCCTTCGAGGCGGAGTACTTCGCGGCAAAAAAATACGAACTCGAGGGCAGGGAGCCCTTTTTGTACTACGTTTTCCGCCGCCGCGCGGAAATACAGAACGTGCGCATAATACTTGTGTGTCTCAACGCGGGGCTTCCGTCCCGCAAGATAGCCGCCCGCCTCAGAGCGGTTTAAAGGAGTAGGTATGACGGGCAAAATGGCAATCGTCGGCGACGGCGACAGCATAATGGTATTCAAGGCGGCGGGCGTAGAAACGTTCCCCGCGACCGAAGAAAAAAAGGCGCGCGAAATTTTGCGCAAAATAGCTTCCGAATACAAAATAATTTTCCTCACGGAGGAGCTTGCCGCGCCCTTGGGCGACTTTTTAAAGCGCTTTGACGAGGAACCCTATCCCGTTGTGCTGGTTATCCCCTCCAACAGGGGCGGCGCGGGCTACGGCGAGGAGTTTTTGAAGAGCGCGATGGAGCGCGCCCTCGGCGTGGACATACTTTTCAATAACGAAAAATAATAATTTCAAGGTATATAGATTATGACAGGCAAAACGGTTAAAATTTCCGGTCCCCTCATCGTGGCGGAAAACATGGCTGACTCAAAGATGTACGACGTCGTAAAGGTCTCCGACATGGGGCTGATAGGCGAAATAATCGAGCTTCGCGGCGACAGGGCGTCCATACAGGTCTATGAGGAAACGTCGGGTTTGGGAGTTGGCGAGGACGTGGTCTCCACGGGCGAACCTCTCTCGGCGGAGCTCGGCCCGGGGCTTATCACGGGCATATTCGACGGCATACAGCGCCCCCTCACCACCCTGTTTTTCAACTACGGCAGCCGCATTTCCCGCGGGGTTTCGGTAAACAAACTCGACAGGGAAAAGGTTTGGCATTTCACCCCCAAGGTACAGGAGGGGCAAAAGGTGCAGGCGGGCGACGTTTTGGGCGTAGTGCAGGAGACGGAGATAGTCGAGCACCGCATAATGGTGCCCGTCGGCGTCGGGGGCACCGTCACGGAGATAAAGGAGGGCGACTTCACGATAGAGCAGACGGTTGCCGTAATCACGGGAGAAAATGGCGACAGGGAGATATCCATGCTCACGAAGTGGCCCGTGCGCCGCGGCAGACCGTATAAGGAAAAGTTGACCCCGTCCGAGCCTTTGGTCACGGGCCAGCGGGTCATCGACACGCTGTTCCCCATAGCAAAGGGCGGCGTTGCGGCCGTTCCCGGGCCCTTCGGCAGCGGCAAAACGGTCGTTCAGCACCAGCTTGCAAAGTGGGCGGACGCCGACATCATTGTGTACGTCGGCTGCGGGGAGCGCGGCAATGAAATGACCGACGTCTTAAACGAATTCCCCGAACTCAAGGACCCCAAGACGGGCGAACCGCTGATGAAGAGAACGGTGCTTATAGCCAACACTTCTGATATGCCCGTTGCCGCGCGCGAGGCGTCCATATACACGGGCATAACAATAGCCGAATATTTCCGCGACATGGGCTACAACGTGGCGATAATGGCCGATTCCACCTCCCGTTGGGCGGAGGCCCTGCGCGAGATGAGCGGGCGCCTCGAAGAGATGCCGGGCGACGAGGGCTATCCCGCATATCTTGCCAGCCGTCTTGCCGAATTTTACGAGCGCGCGGGCATCGTGCGGCTTTTGGGACAGGAGGACAGGATAGGTTCCGTCTCCGCGATAGGCGCCGTTTCCCCTCCGGGCGGCGACCTCTCCGAGCCCGTTTCGCAGGGCACTCTCAGAATAGTAAAGGTGTTCTGGGGGCTTTCGGCGTCGCTCGCCTACAAGCGGCACTTCCCCGCAATCGATTGGCTCGTGAGCTACTCTCTCTATGCCGACAAGATGAAGGATTGGTACACAGCCAACGCCGGCAAGAGATTTTTGGAATACAGACAGTTTATAATGACGAAACTGCAGGAGGAGGCCGCCCTCGACGAGATAGTGCGCCTTGTGGGCATGGACGCCCTCTCCTCGCGCGACAGGCTGATAATGGAGACGGCAAAGATTATCCGCGAGGACTATCTGCACCAGAACGCCTTTCACGAGGTGGACACCTACACCTCCATGAAAAAGCAGCTTTTAATGCTCAAACTTATCCACGACTTCTACACTCTCTCCGAGGAGGCGGTAAAGAGCTTCGTCTCGTTAAACGACATACTTGCCTGCCCGTTCAAGGACAAGATAGGGCGCGCAAAGTATATCCCGGAGGAAAACCTCGACGAATTCGACGGCATATTTGCCGAAATGAGCGCGGAGATAAAGGCGCTCGCGCAGGGAGGGGAAGAAGATGTATAGGGAATATAAGACTATAAAGGAAGTTGTCGGCCCGCTGATGCTCGTCGAGGGCGTAGAGGGCGTAAAATACAACGAACTTGCAGACGTGGTCTGCTCCGACGGCGAAATCCGCCGCGGCAAAGTGCTTGAAGTAAACGGCGACAGGGCGGTGGTGCAGCTCTTCGAGCGTTCCCAAGGGCTGCAGATAGCCACGGCCAAGGCCCGATTTTTGGGGCACAGCCAGGAGCTTGCGGTGTCGCGCGATATGCTCGGCAGAGTATTCGACGGCATGGGCAACCCCCGCGACGGCGGCGCGGCAATAATCCCCGATAAAAAACTCGACATAAACGGCGAACCCATCAACCCCGCCGCCCGCGACTACCCCAACGAATTCATCCAGACGGGCATCTCGGCGATAGACGGGCTGAACACCCTTGTAAGGGGGCAGAAGCTCCCCGTATTTTCGATGAGCGGACTTCCCCACGCCGAGCTCGCGGCGCAGATCGCGCGGCAGGCAAAGGTGCGCGGCTCCGACTCCAAATTCGCCGTCGTATTCGCCGCCATAGGCATAACTTTCGAGGAGGCGCAGTACTTTGTGGACGACTTCAAGCGCACGGGCGCGATAGAGCGCACGGTGCTGTTCACAAACCTTGCAAACGACCCCGCGGTGGAGCGCATAGCCACCCCCCGCATAGCGTTGACCTGCGCCGAATATTTGGCTTTCACCTGCGGCATGCACGTGCTTGTCATAATGACGGACATCACCAACTATGCCGAGGCCCTGCGCGAAGTATCCGCCGCCCGCCGCGAAATCCCGGGCAGGCGCGGCTATCCCGGCTATCTCTACACCGACCTCGCCTCCCTCTATGAGCGCGCGGGCAGAATCCGCGGCTGCGAGGGCTCGATAACGCAGATACCCATTTTGACCATGCCCGAGGACGACAAAACGCACCCCATTCCCGACCTCACGGGCTACATCACCGAGGGGCAGATCATGCTCTCGCGCGATCTCTACAAAAAGGGTTTAAATCCCCCGATAGACGTCTTACCCTCCCTTTCGAGGTTGAAGGACAAGGGCATAGGCAGGGGCAAAACGCGGGAGGACCACGCCGACACGATGAACCAGCTCTTTGCGGCGTACGCGCGCGGCAAGGAGTGCAAGGAACTTTCGGCGATATTGGGCGAGGCCGCTCTCTCGGACGTGGATAAACTCTATGCAAAGTTTGCCGAGGAGTTTGAAAAGGAGTACGTAAACCAGGGCTTCGACAGGGACAGGACCATAGAGGAGACCCTCGATTTGGGCTGGAAACTTTTAAAAATTTTGCCCGTCGGCGAACTGAAGCGCATACGGCAGGAATATATAGACAAATACCTCAACAGAGAGGAATAAAAGATGGCAAGGCTCAACGTAAATCCCACGAGGATGGAGCTTAAAAAACTTAAGGCGCGGCTTGCGACGGCCGTGCGCGGACACAAGCTGTTAAAGGACAAATCGGACGAGATGATCCGCCGCTTCACCGTGATAATCCGCCAAAACAAGCGGCTGCGGGACGAGGTGGAGGAGGAACTTGCCGAAATTTTGCGGCAGTTTTCGGTTGCGCGGTCGGTGACTCCCGCATACAGCGCGGAGGCGGCCTTTTCCATGCCCACGGTCGCGGTCACGGCCGAGTGCGGCATGACGAGCGTAATGGGGGTGGACGTCCCCGAAGTTAAAGTAGTTGCCGAGGAGCGCGCGGGCGGTTTGCCCTATGCCTTTTCGGAGATAACCAGCGAGGCCGACTATTCGGTGGGCAGGATTTCCGCGCTTTTGCCCAAACTTGCGGAACTTGCCCAAATAGAAAAGACCGTCCGCCTTTTGGCAGACGAGATAGAGCGCAACAAGCGGCGGGTCAACGCCCTCGAATATATCATGATTCCCCAGCTGCAGGAGACGATAAAGTATATCCGCGACAAGTTGGACGAAAACGAGCGCGCCTCGATAGTCAGACTGATGAAAGTAAAAAACAAATAAAAAAGTGCCCCCGCCGCGCGAATTCGCGCGGCGGGGGCGCCGCTTTATAGCTATATAATTATTTAAAACGTTTTATAGGCAACAGCATGCGGGTTTTGGCCTTGTATTCCTCAAAGCCCTCTTTGCGCGCCTGGTGCCCGTCCGCAAGGGGGATGCTGACAAACAGGAATAAGAGCGTGTTGGCAACTGCGCCCGCAATCAGATACCACATCTGCGGCAGGGTGCATACGGTTGCAAACGCAATCCCCCACCACATTAAAATCTCGCCGAGGTAGTTGGGGTGGCGGGAGTGTTTCCAGAGGCCGGACCTTATAAATCCGCCCGCGCCCGACTTTTGGAATTTGTGCATCTGGTAGTCCGCCGTGCCCTGCAAAATCACGGCCGCAAGCGAAACAAAGCAGAATATCACGCTCCCAACGTTGAAGGGCGGAGCCTCGGTAATCACGTAAACGGCGGGCAGCGTACATGCGTAAACTATCAGCGTGGGCACAAGGTGTATGCCCGCAAAGTTTACAAACGGATACAGCTTGCCTGTCCGTTCCTTGAGCATCGTGTACCGCCAATCCTGGAAGGTCAGCCCCTTGAAGGTGTACGCCCAGTTAGCCGTAAGCCGCACGCCCCAAACGAATATCACCGCAAGCATTATCACCTGCGTCGCGCCCAAGGGCTGTATCGCCGCGCCCGCCTCGATGAGGCGGCTGTTTTTTATGCCCTCCGCAACGGCAAACGCGATTGTTATGACTATCGGCTGGACGCTCCAATACGGGTCGTAGACCGAAGCGTTGCCCAAAATCACGCTGAAAGCGAACGTTACGACCGTGGCAATCACGTCCGCAACGAGTAGTTTAAGCCACATCTCCTGTATGGGGATATAGATATAGCACACTATCCCGACGGCCGCCGCAAGCGCGTATATAAAGGCCGCCACGGCAAAACTTGCCGCCCTGTTCTGTAAAATTTTCATATTTAACCCCGCCTTAAATAGCAGTTATTTTGTCTTGTTGGCAAATTTTATTATTTCTTCGGTATTTCCGAATACCACCATGTGGTCGCCGTCCTCAAACAGGTAGTCCGCGCCGGGTGAGGGGATAACCGTCGACCCCCGCTTTATCGTAAGCACGTTCAGCCCGTGCGCGCGCGGGTTTACCGCCAATATGGTTTTCTGGAACCACTTGGTGGGCACGGCTATCTCGAATATGGAATACTCCGAATCGAGCTCGAAGTAGTCGTAGACCTTTTCGGCGTTGAGTTTTACTGCAAGTTTTTCTGCGATATCGCGGTTGGGATAAACCACTTCGTCGGCGCCCACCCTCAAAAGGAATTTGCGCTGTATGTCCGTGTCCGCGCGCGAAACCACGTATTTGGCCCCCAAATCTTTGAGGTTGGAGGTTATTTCCAGCGACGACTGGAAGTCCTCGCCTATGGCCACCACGCACACGTCAAACGAGGGGACGTCCAGCGCCTTTAAGGTGTCTATGTTCATGCAGTTGCCTATAAGCGCTTCGGTGTACTTGGGGGCAAGCATGTTTATAACGTCCTCGTCGCGGTCGACTATCATAACCTCGTCGCTCATATCGAGCAGGTTTTCGCCCAACAGCTGGCCGAATTTTCCAAGACCAATAAGCAGTACCGATTTCATTTTTATCTCCTAAAAAGTCAAAACGTGTTGAGTTTTTTATAATTTTCAGCCTATCAAAAGGGTGTCTGCGGGATAGCGCATATCGGGGTCCTTGCGCTTTTTGGCAAGGGCGAGAGCAAGGGTCAGAATACCCACCCTGCCCGCATACATCAGAAGTATTATGATTATCAGCGAGGCAACCGACAGGACGGGCGTCAGGTTCATCGAAAGCCCGACGGTGCCCATTGCCGACACACATTCATACAAAACGGCCTTAAAACTTGCCGCGTCGCCGTGCTCTATGGCGCAGATCGCAATCGTCGCCACCAAAACGAACATAAGGCAGGCGGCCAATATGGCAAGCGCCTGCGAAAGCAGGGAATATTCTATCCTCTTTTTGCCTATGTTTATGTCGCGCACGCCCCTGAAAACGCCGACCATACCCATTATAATCACGGCAAACGTCCCCACTTTAAGGCCGCCCGCCGTCGAGCCCGAACTCCCGCCGATAAACATAAGTATCACGGCCAACAGATATCCGCTGTCCGAAAGGGTGGTGGGGTCGGTGGTGTAAAAGCCCGCCGTTCTGGGCGACGTCGCGTTAAAGAAGGACAAAAGCAGCTTTTGCCAGAAATTATAGCCAGAGTAGGAGGGGTTGTTCCATTCGAATCCCAAAAACATAAAGGTGGGCACAACCAGCAAGATGCCGCTCGTTATGATTATTACCTTTGTGTTCAGCTGGAATTTTTTAAACCTAAGACGGCAGGCAAGCACGTCCCCCCAAACGCAAAAGCCCAAACCGCCGATAATGATCAAAAAGCATACGGTGAGGCTCACCAACGGGTCGGTGGCGTACTTTACGAGGGATGCGGAGCCGAGCAGGTCAAATCCCGCGTTGCAAAAGGCGGAAACGGAGTGGAACACGCCGTAGTATATGCCCCGCGCCCAGCCGTAGTCGGGCACAAAGCGGGCGCACAGTATGGCGGAACCCAAAAATTCGAACAGGGCCGAGCCGATTATTATCCTCTTTACAAGGCTGCGTATGTCCGAAAGTTTTTCGCCGCCCGCGCTCGTCATCAGCGCCTTGCGGCTGCCTATGCCCATGCCGCGGCGGAACAGCAGTATGATGCTCGAAACAAAGGTCATAAAGCCAAGTCCGCCCAACTGTATAAGGCACAAGATGACTATTTGCCCGTACAGCGTCCAGTGTTCGCCCGTGGTGTAGGGGGTGAGGCCCGTAACGCAGGTGGCGCTCGTCGCGGTGAACAGCGCGCCTATGTAGGTTGTGCTTTCCCCCTTTACCGTGGCAAAGGGGAGGATGAGCAGCCCGCTGCCTATTAATATTACTATCAGATATCCGAGGGCGAGAAGCTGCCACGTGGATATTTTTTTACGTTTGCCTTTCATAAAATACAGGTTTGATTTTACCACCCTTTTAAATTCTTGTCAAGCGGGCAACGCCCGCGTCGGAAGTTATTTGCAAAAGCATATGTTTTTGGCACCATTTATGCGTTTTGCGGCATATGCTTTATTATCGCCCCGAAGCGGCCCGTATCCCGCGCATATATTTTTTATGCCGCGCCGCCAAGGACAATATGTGCTTCGGGCCGCATACCGCGGCAAAGACATATGTATTTTAACCCATATGCGTTGCCGTGCGTTTTTCGGGAGGTATAAAACGTCAAAATATTTCGGAACTGACGGCTTCCGCGGCGAAGCCGGCGTAACAATCACCGCAGTGCAGGCGTTCAAGTGCGGCCGCGTGCTCGGCTGGTACTTCGGCGCCAACATGGGCAAAAAATGCCGCGCCGTGATAGGCAAGGACACCCGCCTCTCCTCCTACACGCTGGAATACGCGCTGGCCGCGGGCGTCACCTGTTCGGGCGGGGATGCATATATCCTGCACGTGACTACCACCCCGTCGGTGTCCTACATCGCCCGCTGCGACGGCTTCGACTGCGGCGTGATGATATCCGCCAGCCACAACGGCTACCGCGACAACGGCATCAAGCTGTTCAACAGTCAGGGCGAAAAGCTGTCTGGCGGGGTCATCTCTCTCATAGAGCGCTATCTCGACGGCGATCTGCAGCCCTTCGGCGGGGATATCCCTTTGGCGGCGGGCAAGGACGTGGGCAGAACGGTGGACTATATCTCGGGCAGAAACAGATATACGGGGCACCTCATTTCCCTGTCCACCTGCTCCTACAAGGGCTATAAAATCGGGTTAGACTGCGCCAACGGCAGCGCTTTCAACATTGCGCGGTCGGTGTTCGACGCTCTCGGCGCAAAGACCTATATAATCGGCGGCGAGCCCGACGGCACCAACATAAACGGCGGCGTCGGCTCCACCCATATCGGCGCGCTCCGCAAACTCGTCATCGAAAATTCCCTCGACTTGGGGTTTGCCTTCGACGGCGATGCGGACCGCTGCATAGCCGTTGATTCCCGCGGGGAAGTTGTCACGGGCGACGAAATACTCTATATATGTGCAGTTTTTTTAAAAAACCGCGGCGAACTTATCGACAACAAAACGGTGTGCACGGTGATGAGCAACGGCGGGCTTATAAGCAGCCTTAAAAATATGGGAATAGACGCCGAAATCTGCGGCGTGGGCGACGGCAACGTCTGCGCGGCCATGCGCGAGACGGGCGCGGTGCTCGGCGGGGAACGCAGCGGGCACATAGTCTTTTCCAAATACGAAACGACGGGCGACGGACTGCTGACGGCGATAATGCTGATGGAGGCCGTGATAGCCCAAAACTGCAACCTGTATCAACTTTTGAAGGGTTACAGGCCGCTCGGACAAATAAATTGCAGCATACCCTGCACGGATAAACTGCGCGCCATGCGCGGCGTTGCAGAGCTTGCGGGCGGGCTTGAAAAGGAGTACGGCGTGCGCATCGTGGTCCGCCCCTCTGGCACGGAGCCGATGATAAGGCTTATGGCCGAGGGCGAAAACCCCGCAGACTGCGAAAGGGCCGTAAAAATTTTAAGCGACAGGGTGACGGATAATTGCAAAGAGTATTAATTTTGGGAGGTGACGTCTTTTGTGCGGCATAATCGGCTATGCGGGCAGCGGCAACGCGGGTGAAATTATCTACGACGGACTTTTGAGGTTGGAGTATCGCGGCTATGATTCGGCGGGGATAGCGGTGCTTTCAAACGGCAAAACTGAGATTGTAAAAAGTGCGGGCAGGGTGGAAAAACTCAACACGTCCGCACAATTGCTCGGCGGAAACGTGGGCATAGGCCACACCCGCTGGGCAACTCACGGCAAGCCGGACGACAAAAACGCCCATCCCCACAGGTCGGGCAGAATAACCGTCGTGCACAACGGCGAGATAGAAAACTACGCTGAACTGAAAAAACAGCTTGCCGCCTCGGGCGAGAGATTCCTCTCCGAAACGGACAGCGAGGTCATCCCCTGCCTTATAAACAGGTTTTACGGCGGGAATTTGTTGGAGGCCGCAATCAAATGTGCAAAGATGCTCAACGGCTCATATGCGTTTTTGGCAATGTGCGACGGCTGCGAGGAAATCGTCGCCGCAAAATTCCGCTCCCCCGTTATAGTCGGTCAGGGCGAAAACTGCGCCTATTGTTCAAGCGACGAACCCGCCCTTGCCGGCAAATGCCCCACGCTGTATATTTTAGAGGACGGCGACTTTGCCGTAATAACCAAGTCGTCCGTTAAAATCTTTGACGAAAATATGCGGCCCGTAAACCGCGCGCCCGTAATAAATTCCGCGGGGGAACAGTCCCTCGCCCTCTGCGGCTATCCCCACTATATGATAAAGGAGCTTTGGGAGGCCCCCGCCGCGGTAAAAAACACGCTGTCGGCGTTTGCGGGCGTAGAGGCGGAAGCGCGCGCGGCGTTTGCGGGCGCGGACAGAGTGATATTTACGGGTTGCGGCACCGCCTATCACGCGGCGCTGCTCGGCAAACGATATTTTTGCGAACTCGCCGGTATCCCAGCCGAGGCCGAATATGCGGGCGAACTACGGTATAACGGCATACAGGGCGGCAAAAAGACCGTATTGGTCGCCGTCACGCAGAGCGGGGAAACGGCGGACACTGTAGAAGCCGCCCGCCTTTACAAAAATTCGGGGGCGGCGGTGCTTGCCGTAACCAACTGCCCGCACTCGGCCATAGCGAGGATAGCCACGCTCACCGTGCCCGTCTGCGCGGGTCCCGAAATCTGCGTCGCCGCCACAAAGAGCTATTCCGCGCAGATAGCCGCGCTTGCCGCAATGGCGCTCTCCGTCAGCGGCGGTAAAAGGCAAATCGATACGGACTGCGCCCCCGCGCTCATTTCCCAAACGCTTCAGGATATCGACATATACGCACTTGCAGAGATGTGCGCCCGTGCGCGCGGCGTGTATTTCATGGGCAGGGGCATAGACTATGCCGTCGCGCTGGAGGGCAGCCTCAAACTCAAAGAGGTGAGCTATATCGCGGGCGGAGGCTATCCGTCGGGCGAACTCAAACACGGCACACTCGCGCTCATCGACGGCACTACGCTGTCCGTGTTCATAATCTGCGACGGCGAGCTGGCGGCAAAGAGCATGGACGCCGTCGAGCAAACGCTCTCCCGCGGCGGAATGGCGGCCGTATTGACCACGCTGCCCGAAGTGCAGAGGCAGTTCGCAAGGCGCGCCGAGGTGATATCGCTGCCGGAGTGCAACAAGTACCTGTCCCCGCTCGTATCCGCCGCCGCGTTGCAGCTTTTGGCCTACCGTGTGGCCGTCGTCCTGGGGCGCGACCCCGACAAGCCCCGCAACCTCGCCAAAAGCGTAACCGTGGAATAGCGCAATAACCAACGCGTATCGTTTTTCTATTTTTCTTTTCTTTTTTTGTCCCGCCCACCCCCCCAATATTGTTAAAAAATGGGATATAATAACGCAATTTTAAAATATGTACAATTCCGATGAAACGTGTCATTTTGAGCGTGAGCGAAGCGGTAAGCGAAATAATCCCCCCGTGGGCTGGTCGAGGTTATTTAAGGTGCCGTTCCAAACGGCCAAGAGCGGCCACAAGGGGACGAGCGCGGAATTTTCAAAACAGCACAGTGCGCTGTGCGTGCCGCGTGAGGCCGCTTGCGGCCGCTACTCTGCCGAAGGTTTCCCAAAGGGAGCCCTCGGCAGAGCGTCGCTAACGCTCGCGCGAAATGACAAACCTTAATTTGCGTTGGCATTATTTGAAAGTCGCTACGCGACAGATTCTTCGTCGGGCTGCGCCCTCCTTAGAATGACAGGGGGGGAGAGAGTCCACCCGCGCAGAATGACAGGGGGACGTCTGCCGCAATTTTAAATAATTGCAACGCAAATTATCTTGCCTCCCCTCAGTAAGCGGGAGCTGTCATCCGCTTCTCCCCCTTGGCTCCCTTTAGTAAGGGGAGCTGGCTGCAACGCAGCCTGAGGGGATTGTCATTAAAGTTTGACGTGCGCCATTGTTAGTCTACCGCCAACGCAATAAAGAAACCCGGATGCAACGTTACGTTGCTTTTATATTTTGTCCCGCCCACCCCCCCAATAATGTTAAAAAATGGGATATAATAACGCAATTTTAAAATATGTACAATTTCCGATGAAACGTGTCATTTTGAGCGTGAGCGAAGCGGTAAGCGAAATAATCCCCCCGTGGATTGGTCGAGGTTATTTAAGGTGCCGTTCCAAACGGCCAAGAGCAGCCACAAGGGGACGAGCGCGGAATTTTCAAAACAGCACAGTGCGCTGTGCGTGCCGAGCGAGATGAGTGCGCGCATAGAGAAAGGCGCGAGCGGTGCCCGAACACGGCGTTCTCCTTACGCCGTGTGAGAACTCTCACTCGTTCTGCCGTTTCCCAAAGGGAGCCCTCGGCAGAGCGTCGCTAACGCTCGCGCGAAATGACAAACCTTAATTTGCGTTGGCATTA